>NZ_BCNS01000160.1 GCF_001528745.1 Marinobacterium profundum
TTGATATTCGCACGATGAAGGAAAAATCGGCTCGGTATTTAACGATAAAAGTGTAACCTATGTGGGTTATATTCTTTGTAACCTATGTGGTTGATACGTACAAACAGCCCCCGATGAGGCCTTTCCGCTGCGCTCTGAGGTTATTCGGCGGGCTGCGGCTTTCAAGGTGAGGAGTTGGTACATCCATGTACCTCATCGCAGGCGCAACAGTCCCTGTTGCGCCCCTTCGGACCTGATCGCCGAATGACCTCAGTGCTCGCCGGCTTCATAAGGGGGGAAGCAAGAGCCGCTCTGATGTTTCGGTGAGAGCATTTTCACCTTGCCTCGCCCCATATCCGGCCACCTCGAAGTGAGGAAGCACTCAAAGCAACCTCGATCGACAGATAAGTGTTTCGTGAAAATGTTCTAGTTCGGCGTCGCGACTGGGCTGCTTTCGCTGCGCATCAGTGAGTAGATGCGAAAGCCGTAAATGGTGACCAGGGTGCCCATCAGATCGAAGAGGACACTGAGTACTGCCTCGACGGCCGGGGAGCTGAAGCCCGCGGTTTCCGCAAGATATAGCAGCGGTGCCTCAATCAGGAATAGGCCACCGAAGATGATTAGCATGCCTTTGAGCAGCAGCCAGAAATAAGCATCAGACTCGCCCCAGCTTTGACGCAGTGAGGCCACCGGTTTCTTGTCTTCCAGCATGCAAATGTAGTCGGCAAATACCAGCCGCACACCGACATAGATGCCCGGTACGATCAGCAGCATCAGCCCAAGGGTGACGGCGAAGCCGCTCAGCAGGTAAGTAATCAGCAATCGATGCCAGTATTTGAGGCTCAGGGCTACGGCCTGGAAGGCGCTCAGGGGCCGGTCATCCACCGCCGATTGCAGGAACAGAATGGTGGCACCCCAGTACAGCGGCAGCATGGTCAGGTTAAGCAGCATGAGCAAGCCGGTGCCGGTGTGCATCTGGCTACTGTCCGCTTCGACGCTGGCTTCGAGCACCAGACCGAGCAGATTCAGGCCAATGATAAAGGGCAGCTGAATACGCGCGATGGTGTTCAGGTGACGGCGAAAGAAGAACAGGCTCTGGCGGATATATTCAAAAGTCATGACGATGGATCAGGCTCCTGTTTTGGCTTCGGCCAGCAGCACCAGCTTGAAGCTGCCGTTTTCGGCCAAGGTCTGGATGCGCCTAAAGCGCGATGCGGCGCGGCGCTCCAGCATAATTTGTCGGTTGACCACAAAGGCAGCGATGCCGCCCCGGCCGAGCAGGCGCGCCGCTGCGCTCAGAAAACGCTCGGTTAGATCATCTTCCACACTAAAGCCCGCGTGGAAGGGCGGGTTGCACAGAATAAGCTCGAAGGAGCCCTCTATGCCTGCGCCGCAGCTGGCGGGGATAACCTCGCCGGCGATGCCTTGGGCTGCGAAGTTTTTCCGACATGCAGCAATGGCGGCGGCATTGTTGTCGGTCGCGACTATAGGTACGCCCAGGCGTGATGCCTGTACTGACAGATAGCCGTAGCCACAGCCCAGATCCAGAATACGTTTGGGCGGTTCTGGCAGTTCGGCGAGGAAACCGTCGAGCTGTTGCATCAGAAAGGCGCTGCCACGGTCTATTTTGTCCCAGCCAAAGACGCCTGGCTTGCTCCAGTAACTGAAGTGCTCATCGCTGCAGGCTGGGCGTAGCTGCGGGTAGTCCTTGTCATCCAGCGGGGCGCCGGGCTGCTCGGGCTTGGTAAAGAGGCCGCGCCAGCAGTTGGCGCTGGCCTTCTCGGTTTCGCCCTGGCCTGCGAAGAGTACCCGGGTACGGTCGAGATAGCCCTTGATGCCCTCACCCTTGTCGCCGCTGAAAATCAGCTGGCCGCCGGGTTTGAGTACACGCACCGCCTGGTTGATGTTGTGATGCACCAGTGCCTTTTCCTTGGAGACGCGATAGAGCACTCGGGCGATGGAGTCATCGGCAATGCTGCTCAAATCAAAGTCGGACCAGTCGGCCTGCCAGCCGCGGGCGCGGGCGGCTTCCACCAGATCGAGACGATTGCCGATCATGCGAATGTTGCTGCGCGGTGCCAGCTGACTGCCAAGCAGATTCTCGTCGGCGAGCCAGAGGCTGTCCGCAGGAGCATCCTGTACGAAGGGCTGCAGCAGGTTGAAGGCCGGATCGTTCATGGCTTGATACTGGCGATCTCTGTGGTCGTGAGCTCGCGGTATTCACCGGGGCTGAGTGCCGGATCCAGGCTGATGGGACCAATCTGTTCGCGATGCAGTGCGGTGACCCTGTTACCGAGGGCTGCGAACATGCGCTTGACCTGGTGATAGCGGCCTTCGGTGAGGTAAACAAGGGCTTCGTTGCTGCTGAGTATTTCCAGCTCTGCAGGTTGGGTCAACTTGTGTTCGCCGTGCAGCTTGAGGCCGTCAAGGAAGGCTTGTACCGCAGAGGCATCAATCGGATCGGCGGTTTCCACGCGGTAGCGTTTGGGGAGTTTATGACGTGGCGATGTAATGCGGTGCGACCATTTGCCATCGTCGGTCAGCAGAATCAGCCCGGTGGCATCAATATCGAGCCGGCCACAGCAGTGCAGTTCGTCATTGCGGGGAATATCCACCAGACTGTTGATGGTCGGGTGGCTGGGGTCGCCGCTGGCGCTGACATAGCCTGCGGGCTTGTACAGCATCAGATAGCGTGGCCCAGGCGCACCGACGGGCTCGCCATTCAGACAGACGCTATCGACGCCAGGCTCAATGTGCTGCGCGGGATTCAGCGTTTCATCGCCATTGAGGCTGACATCACCGCGGTGCATGATGCGGTGTATTTCCTTGCGTGAAATCCCGGTTGCCTGGGATAGATATTTGTCCAGTCTCATAGCTGCCCTGAGTGCGGTGTAAATGCGGCTAGTATACCTGAGGCTCGGGCGGTTTTGTCGGCCCGAAATTGTGTACAAAACATGAAATGCGGCGCTGCTTGGGCTAAAATGGCGCCCTGCTAAAGACCTCTTATGGAACTCATGTGAAACTGTTTGTCGATAATCTTACCAACGTCGATTTTTCCTACCTTCATCCGCAACGTGGCTTGCTGGGTGAGTCGTGGCTGGTACAGCTGGTGCTGGACGGCCGCCTCAACGATCAGGGAATGATCTGTGATTTTGGTATCGTCAAGAAAGCCGTCAAGGCCTGGATGGACAAGCATATCGATCATGCGTTGCTGGTCGCCACCGGTCTGCCGCGTTTGCAGCATGCCCGACAGGATGGTGAAACCCGCATCGACTGGCTCTATCCCGATGGCCGGCATTTTTACTGCCGCTCACCGGAACAGGCTATTACCCTGGTCGGCGAGCCGGATATCAATCCTCATACCCTCGCTGTCTGGTGCAAGGAGCAACTGCTGGCGCTGTTTCCCGATGAGGTGCAGGGGCTGGAGCTCGCCTTTGTGCCGGAGCGCATCGATGGTGCTTTTTACCACTACAGTCATGGCCTGCATCAGCACGATGGCAACTGCCAGCGTATTGCCCACGGTCACCGCTCGAAGATAGAGATTCATCTGGACGATCAGCGCGAAGAAGCGCTGGAGGCAATCTGGGGTGAGCGCCTGCGCGATATTTATATCGGCACCCGTTCACACCTGATCGGTGAGGCCGACGGCATGCACCACTATCGCTACGACGCCCCCCAGGGGGAATTCGAACTCAAGCTGCCGGCACAGTACTGCTATGTGATCGACACAGAAACTACTGTTGAGCAGATTGCCCAGCACCTCGCTGTTGCCATCAAGCAGGAGCATCCCGACTCGGACGTGCAAGTGCGGGCGTTTGAAGGCGTCGGCAAAGGTGCTATCGCCATCGCCTAGCCTCCAATATCTGTTTGGGAATTATTCTCCAGCCGCTGGCCGAGCCCCGGCACGCTGTAGTCGCAGACTCCGTCGGGGAAGATGCGCTGCAGCCGGACTCGCTGCGGCTGCATATCGATGGGGGCGTAGGTGCCCCGCTCCAGGGCTTCATCGACACTGATGAGGCTGCACTTGAACAGATCTCCGCGCAGATCCTCACCCGCCACCGAGCGCGGGGTGCCATAGATCGGGTACTGTTGCATGCAGGCCCCAGGTGCCCTGTTGTTCCAGTTGCCATCCCATACAGTATCCCCTGCGGCAAGTAGCTTGCCATCGGCCGTGAAACAGCTGTCCTGCGCGGTTTGTGGGCGCTTACCTTCACGCAGCCACTGCAGCAGTGTGTCCAGTGCCTGGGGCACCGGATTATGTGGTCTGGCGGTGATCCATATCAGTTGATTGTCGGCATAGCCGCGTTGCTGCAACCGCATGCGGGTGCTGAAGGCCGCGCTGCTGTGGTGCATGTCCAGGGCAGGTTCAAGATAGTGGCGCAGGTCAATCACCGGAATGGACAGCTCGCCGGTAAATACCAGCCCGGCCTGGACCGCAGCCTGAATGGCGGCAGCATTGCCCTGGCTGCGTGGCGCCGGTGTAAAGCCCGCGTCCGGTGACAGCTGCATGTTGTGGTCACTCCAGGGACTGAGCGCGAACAGGTCATCATCATCGTTCAGATGCCAGAAACGCTCCTGCTGCATTTGTGACGCGGGTTTCCAGCCACCAATATTGGCGTTCAGGTGCACAAAGGTATCGGCGCCGAGCTGGCCTTCACGCAGGGCCTGCAAGCCATACTGCACCCCGACATTGTCCCAGGTCTGGCGCGCATAGCCACTTTCATCGGTGCCGTAGATATGGCGCAGCTCCTCCCAGTGTGACCAGTGCACCTGGCTGCTGACGGCGGGGCTGAAGCGGGGCGCAAAGTGAATAAAACGCGGATTGTTGACCAGGGGCGTCAGGCCGCGCCAGGCCAGGCTGCATTCGCTGGCGCCCAGTGGCCAGTGCGGCGCCCGGCCGCGGATGATCATGGCCAGTTCGTACAGCCAGGTGCGGTTGTCGTGCACGCCATCAAGGCTGTTCAGGCCTGCGACCTTGCGCCGCGCCGGCCAGCTCCAGGTTTTGCGCGCGGTCTGGTCGAAGTAGTATTCAAGCAGTTCGCAGTCAAACGCATAGATAGTCTGGGTGAGCATGTCCGGATAGGCATAGAGGGCGATACCTGCATCCAGCAATCCGGTACCGTTCTGACCAATCAGGTATTGCTGGATGGCACCGCCCGAGCCACCAATCCCCAGGGTAAATTCCGGCGTACCGTAGCGGGCGCTGAACTGGCGTTTGACCCGCGAAGCGGTCTCTTCTGCCAGCCAGATATTATAGTGGTTGGAGGTCTGGTTGCCGCTGGAATAGGCAAGCGCATAGCCCTCGCGCAGCTGCTCGATACGCCGCTCCGGCAGGTCGGTATCCCGTAGCCGGCCCTGACGATAGCCAATGCCCACACCACCGCGGAACTGATAGATAAGCTGCTGGTTCCAGTACTGCATGTCCGGCGCCTCTGGGCTATCGTTGGGGCCGCGCAGGGTCGTTATGTTGTAGATAAAGCGGTTGATGGTGCCCGCTTCGCTGCGCACAACGAAGTCGATGTCCTGGCCGTTGATGCGTATGCGCGCGATATCATCGCTGGCCTGTTCGAGCGGGTAGAAATTGTCGGTTCCTGCACGGTTGTAGTAGTAGTTGACCCGTGTGGGATGCAGGCAGTCCTTGCTGTAACCGATGCGCTGCCGGGTTTTTCTGCCCTGCTCATCGAGCGCAAACACCTCGATGCCAAAACCCTGCTGATTATCCACCAGTGGCTGGCCCAGGCCTGAATCCTCGCCGTCGCAGGCGAAGGGATACTGCAGCGGGCCGGCGTAAATCGGTGTGTGCGGGCCTACTTCACCCAGCTGGATGGGGTAGTGGAAGCTATCCGCTGGGCGTTGCCATTCCCGCGGGTGGGGGCCGCTATAGCTGGGCATGGGCTGGCGAGACTGTGGTTCCATGCCAACCACTGTGGGCATGTTCTTGTAGCGGTCGTTGCCGGGTAGCCAGTTCGGCAACTGGTTCCAGAACCAGATGGCCAGTGCCAGCAGCGGGGCCAGCAGTAGAGCCATGACTTTGGCGAATTTCATACCGTCTCCTCCAGACTGAGTCGGACTCGAGCGTTACGGCAGCCATATCAGGTGTCGATACAGGCTATGACATCGATGCGGCACCGATGGTTACGAAAAGTTGTGATAATTGGCAGTACAGCGGTTCACTCCCCGGGATCGGGTGTGGTTTTCCATTAGGTGCAGTTTAGACATATAGATCAGGGCTGGCAGTCCTGCTGATTGCGAGCAGGACTGCTGGAATTAATACACCGCAGGAAGTGTGGGGCCGGAGAGGAAGGCGGTGAGGGGGCATGCCTTGCATTGCGGGTCCTTGGCTTAGGTATCCTGCGCCGCCCTATTTTCTGTATCCCTGCAGTCGTGCGCATGTACTCGCGGCATAGGACCTCCACGGATGGCGGGAATGCAGAAAACGCTGGAGCGGTTTTTTGTCGTACATCCTGTGCATAAAAAAACCGGGGGCTGATGCCCCCGGTTGTTGTATTTAACGCAGAGTCGGGCCGCCTGGAGGGCCGCCTGGCTGATTGGCGTTTAGTCGCGTTCGATAGCCAGTGCAGTACCCATACCACCACCGATGCACAGTGTGGCCAGGCCTTTCTTGGCGTCACGCTTGATCATTTCATGCACCAGGCTGACCAGCACGCGGCAACCGGAGGCACCGATCGGGTGGCCCATGGCGATAGCGCCACCATTGACGTTAACGATGCTGGTATCCCAGCCAAGGTCCTTGTTGACGGACATCGCCTGGGCAGCGAAAGCTTCGTTAGCTTCAACCAGTTCCAGATCACCGATGCTCCAGCCAGCCTTTTCCAGCGCCTTGGTGGTAGCACAGATGGGGCCTGTACCCATGATGGCAGGATCAACACCGGCAGAAGCGTAGGCCTTGATGCGGGCCAGCGGCTTGAGACCCAGCTCCGCGGCTTTTTCAGCCGAGCACAGGATCACGGCGGCAGCGCCATCGTTGATAGTGGAGCTGTTGCCAGCGGTAACAGTACCGTCACGCTTGAAGGCAGGGCGCAGTTTGCCCAGAGCTTCTGCAGTCACACCAAAACGCGGCTGCTCGTCGGTGTCAAAGACAACCGGGTCGCCCTTGCGCTGCGGGATGCTGACCGGGATGATCTCATCCTTGAAACGACCGGAGGTCACAGCGGCTTCAGCCTTATTCTGAGAGGCTGCAGCAAAGGCATCCTGCTCTTCACGGGTGAAACCGTATTTTTCAACGATGTTCTCGGTGGTGATACCCATGTGGTAGTTGTTGAAGGCGTCCCAGAGGCCGTCTTTGACCATAGTGTCGACCATGCTCCAGTCGCCCATGCGGGCACCGTTACGGGAGTTGGGCAGCACGTGGGGGGAGGCGCTCATGTTTTCCTGACCGCCGGCAATGATGATGTCGGCATCGCCGCAGCGAATGGCCTGGGTGGCCAGCTGCAGGGCTTTCAGGCCGGAGCCGCAGACCTTGTTGATGGTCATGGCCGGTACTTCGTTTGGCAGACCGCCGTTGAGGGCAGCCTGGCGTGCTGGGTTCTGACCGCAGCCTGCAGCCAGCACCTGGCCGAGGATGACTTCGTCAACCAGGGCGGGGTTAATTTGAGTTTGTTCCAGCAGGGACTTGATGACGGTGGCCCCGAGGTCGGCCGCAGAGATGGCAGCCAGGGATCCATTGAAGGTGCCAATAGCCGTACGGCCAGCAGCTACAATTACGACGTCGCGCATTAGGTGTGCCTCTAATTGTTGGTAGCTTTTTCATTGTGGTGCTGAGGGCTGCCTGGAATATGGCTGAACGCTACCGGACCGGAATACTGCTGTTGGCAAGCGCTCTGCGGGCTTGCTTCAGACCGGCTGGTCATACTGCTCAGGCTAAATCAGGCAGACTCCTGCGGACCATGATAACGGGGAAATTTGACCCCATTATTGCAGTGGCGAAATATAATCTAAGCCCCGGCGACAAGGACGAGTTGCTGCCGTGACCGCCACCTGCAGATCCATGTCACATTTTTATATTTCGTTTTTAAGTAATGCGACGAGCCCAGTCTGCGCGAGCTGTTCTCTGTTTGTCAAGCGCACAGCCTGCATGCAAGCCACGTGCTGTGCCGCCGGGAGGGGATAGGGGGGGGATGTTGATGGCTGCCGGCATGCTGGCAGCCATCAAAGGATCAGAGATCGAGTTCGAGATTGTCGATCAGACGCGCGGGGCCCAGATAGGCGGCGCTGAGGATGACCAGCTGGGTATCGCCTGCATTGGCCGGCTGCAGATCGCTGCGGCGCACAATGCGCATGAAGTCGCCTTTGAAACCGACCTCTTCCAGTTTATGCAGCGCCTGGGCTGCCAGCTGAGCGTAGTCCCTCTGGCCCGCCTGAATGGCCTCTGCGGTTTCTCGCAGCACCTTGTTCAGAGTCGGAGCCACCGCCAGTTCGGCCGGGCTGAGATAACCGTTGCGTGAACTCAGGGCCAGGGCTGCGTTGTCGCGCACGATGTTAACGCCGTGAATGTCGATGGGCATGCAGAGGTCAGCCACCATGCGGCGGATAATCAGCAACTGCTGATAATCCTTGCAGCCAAAGAAGGCGGAATCCGGCTGCACTATGCCAAACAGCTTGCTGACCACAGTGGTCACACCGCGAAAGTGGCCGGGCCTGGTGCTGCCGCAATGCATCTCCGACAGGTCTGTAACCTCCACAATGGTCTGATGATCGCGACCATTGGGGTACACCTCGGCCTCGCTGGGAGCGAACAGATAGTCGCAGCCTGCAGCGGCCAGCTTGGCCTGATCGGCTTCCAGGGTGCGGGGATAGCTGGCCAGGTCTTCGTTGGGTCCAAACTGCAGCGGATTGACGAAGATGGTGGCAACGATGATATCGGCGTGCAGGTGTGCCTGATTGACCAGCTCGATATGACCGGCGTGCAGGTTGCCCATGGTGGGAACCAGCCCGATCTTCTTGCCGGCGCGGCGGGCAGCGTTCAGTTGCTCGCGCAGCGCCTGAATGTGATGAATAGTCTGCATATCACGCGAATCCATGCTCGTCTGCGGGGAAGGTGCCAGCACGAACCTGGTCACCATAGCTCTGCAGGGCGTTGGCAATGCTGCCGGCATCACTCATGAAGTCTTTCACAAAGCGCGGCTTGCGGCCGGGTGTAATGCCCAGCATGTCGTGCAGAACCAGTACCTGGGCATCGGTCTGCGCGCCTGCGCCTATACCAATAACCGGAATGCTGACGGCACGGGAGATCTCGCCAGCGAGCAGGGAGGGTACACATTCAAGCAGCAGCATGCTGGCGCCGGCCTGCTCCAGCAGGATGGCGTCGTCGAGCATCTGCCTGGCGCTGGTTTCATCGCGACCCTGTACGCGGTATCCGCCCAGACGGTTAACCGCCTGGGGTGTCAGACCCAGGTGGGCACACACAGGTACACCGCGATCCGCCAGTAGCGTTATGCTCTCGGCCAGCCAGGCACCGCCTTCGATCTTGATAATATGGGCACCGGCCTGCATCAGAATGCCGGCGTTGAGCATGGCCTGTTCCGGGGTGGCATAGCTCATGAACGGCAGATCGCTCATGAGCATGGCGCCCTGGTTGCCACTGGCGACACAGCGCGTGTGGTAGGCCATCTCGTCGACAGTCACAGGCAGGGTGCTGTCATGGCCCTGAAGCACCATGCCCAGGGAGTCACCCACCAGAATGACTTCGATACCGGCGCTACTAACCAGCTGCGCGAAACAGGCATCGTACGCGGTCAAAGCCGCGAACTTCTTTCCATCCTGCTTAAGGGCAGACAGGGTATGCAGAGTGACGTTGTTCATAGGGAACTCGGCTTTTCGTTTGGCTTCAACGGTTCCGGATTATAACGAGATCCGTTCCAGTGTGCCTATAGGGCATTCAGTTAACAGCATTGCCAACGGCCGTCCGTTTGGCAATTGCAGTTCAGGGGCTATTTCGCTTAGTGGCCAGAGCACGAAGTTACGTTCGGGCAGACCCGGGTGCGGTACCGACAACCGCTCGCTCTGAATCAGCTGATCACCATAGAGCAGCAGATCAAGATCGAGCGTACGCGGCCCCCAGTGCTCCAGCCGCACACGCCTGTGCTGCTGTTCCAGCGACTGGAGTTCATCCAGCAGGCGGTGAGCATCCAGTGTTGTTTCAAGCAGTGCAACCGCGTTGATGTAATCCGGCTGATCCTGTGGCCCCATGGGGGCCGAGCGGTACAGGCTTGAGTGGGCCTGCAGTCGCGTGTCCGGCAGGGTCGCAAGTTCCTCCAGCGCACGGGTAACATGCTGCTGCGGCCTGTCCAGATTGCTGCCAAGGCCAATATAGCAGCGCATGACTTCAGGCATCGCGCGGATGGCTGCGGGGCTTGCGCCGACGCTTGCGGGGCTTGGGGGTGGCGGGGGCCAGGTCTTCCTGCAGTACCTCACGATCATCACCATTGGCGACCTGATAATCAGTCCACCACTGGCTCAGACCGCCGAGGTCTTCACCGCTGGATTCGCGCAGCAGCAACAGATCATAGGCTGCTCTGAAGCGCGGGTGCTCCATCAGGCGCTCGGCACGGCCACCCTGGCGCTTGGGCAGTCGCAACTGCAGCTCCCATATTTCGCGCAGCGGAGTGGAAAAACGACGCGGTATCGCAATATGGCGAATCTGAGCCGCAATAACTTCATTGGCCGCTTCATGCAGTGCTGGTAAAGGCGGCATGCGGCCTTCTTTCATTAAACTGTTCAGACGTAGCTGCATTGGATACCAGAGCAGTGCGGCAAACAGGAAGGCAGGCGTGACGCTTTTGCCCTGCTCCAGCCGACGATCGGTATTGCGCAGCGCCCTGAGAATCAGATCTTCCACAGGCATGCCGGCAGCAGGGCCGCGTTCAATCGCATCCTGAACCTGCGGGAACAATTGTTCGAACAGGCCGTAGGTCTGCATCTGCTTGTAAGCGGCAACACCGTGGCCCGACTGCAGCAGTTTGAGTACTTCATCAAACATGCGGGCAGCGGGAATATCACGCAGCAGCGGCGCCAGCTGGTGGATGGGGGCGGCAGTGGCAGGCTCAATATCGAAGTTCAGCTTGGCAGCAAAGCGCACTGCGCGCAGCATCCGCACCGGGTCTTCGCGGTAGCGTGAGGCCGGATCACCGATCATTCGAATGACCTTGTAACCCATATCACGGTAACCACCGGCGAAGTCGTGGACGCTGTGATCCTGGGCCGAGTAATAGAGGGCATTGATGGTGAAGTCGCGTCGCAGCGCATCTTCACGCAGCGTGCCATAGACGTTATCACGCAGAATCATGCCACTGGCGGCCTGGCGGCCGTCCTGGCCATCTTCGTTGCGATCTTCGGTGTCATGTCCGGCACGGAAGGTAGCGACTTCGATTACTTCGCGACCAAAGCGCACATGAACCAGCTTGAAGCGACGACCGATCAGGCGCGAGCGGCGAAATAGCTCCTCGGCCTGTTCCGGCGTGGCAGATGTGGCAACATCAAAATCCTTTGGACGCAGACCCAGCAGTATATCGCGTATGCAGCCACCCACGAGGTAGGCTTCATGGCCGTCATCGTTGAGGCGATGCACGACTTTCAGCGCATTCTCATCGAGATGCTGGCGGGGGATGTTATGTATATCTCGGGTGATGACGCATTCAAGCGCGCTGCCGTCAGAGGCAGACTTTTCATCAGTATCCAGCTTGGGTGCCATATATCTTCTACGCAGTAGCAGGGTGGCGCCAATAAGGATAACCGCAATAGCCGCGGCTATGAACAGGCTCATATCCATAAGTGTTTGTTTTTTGTTCGCCCAGGCGGTGGAAGTGGCGCATCATATCACTGTTGTCGGCTCAGTATAAGAGTGACAGTTTGGTGTGATGCTAAGCGGGATTGGTATATCGGAGGGGTGGCGGAAAAAGAGATGGTTTAGCTGACCACCGTGATTAGAACGCGACCTGTAACTTATTTTTATTCAGGATACACAGTTCTGAATCTAGGGTTTGGGGACCTTCGTGACAACGCACGGCAGTCAGCTACAGACCTCGGTGTTATTTTTATACGAGGTAGGTTACCTGGGAGCCTGACCGAATTTATTTTTATTGTTGATCGGGTGTGGCAGGTAACAATGTTGTTGTTCTGGCCATTTATAGAGCATCCATTGTGCCAGTTTCTGTAACACCATGGTTTTTAACGATTTGTGTTTTTATCTGTGTCGTTGTCGTGGGAGAGGTAACGTCAAAGTGTTACCTTTTGGAACGATTGGGTAGCACTTTTGTGGGTAGCAAGGTAACAGTTGGGTCATGTGACGGTAAGGTCTGGAGTCGTTTTTGCAGGTGCAGGGAGACGCTTTCGTGTGACGACGGCCGATTGAGCGACAGGGGTTACCCTATGAATTTCAGGATAGCTATAAATAGAAGGGGCAGGATGCAACTTTGCGGCAATCAAGCCAGGCATCGATCGGGGCGGCTAAAGCAGGCAACATTCTGATAGCTGATAGCTGATAGCTGATAGCTGATAGCTGATAGCTGATAGCTGATAGTTTGGACTAAGCGTCGGCGAATAGAGCAATAGCGAAATGCGTGTAGGCTTTGAGGATTGGTCGTTGCGAGCAGAGGCTACTCGGAGGCGTTAGAGAGGAACGAGATGGGTGGCTGACCACCTGACATTGACATCATGACCTGTTGTTATTTTTATTCAGGTACAAGGATCGAGATCCGGATGGCATTGTTCGGTGATCAGCGCAGGCCTCATTTATTATTTTTGTTAGAGGCGGGCTACTCGTGCGAAACCTCCGCAGTTATTTTTATTTTGGAGGTCTCGCCGGTAAATATTTTTCTTCTTGTTGTTTCTTATTCTTGTTTTTCTATGACTCTATAGAATGCAGGGCTTGTGCCAGTTTATGTAATTCATTGTTTTTATTGAATAAAATATTTTTTAGTCGCTTCCCGTGGCCTGAGGTAACAAGTATTTGTTACCTCAGGGAACGTCTGGTGTGGGAACTGTGGGTGTGGAGGTAACACCCCGGGGTAACACTTTGTTACAGCAGGGCGACCTGTACGTTACTTGCTGCGACTTTTGCGCGGTATGCCGAGCTTCTGACGCCTTTCCCACAGGCATTTTCGACTGACGCCAAGCTTCTTGGCCAAGTCGGTTTCGCTCATGCCGTTCTGGTTTTCCAGTACGAAGCGTTGAAAGTAGTCGTCCAGTGACAGCCCTGTCTGGGGCTCACGCCGGTTGCCTGCTTTGACGGTTTCGCCTGAAGAGTAAGCATAGCTGCGTTCAAACTGGTGCAGCTTGGATACGGGTTCCAGATCGAGGCCGAGCAGTTCAGTAGTGATCAGCAGGTCATCTGCCAGTATCAGCGCCCGCTCGATGGCATTCTCCAGTTCACGCACGTTGCCAGGCCAGTGATACTGGGTCATGGCCTCCAAAGTACCTTCGCTGAAGCGAGCCGTTGCCAGGCCCATCTTGGTACAGGCCCGCTGCAGGAAGCGGTTGGCCAGTATGGCGATATCGTTGCCACGATCACGCAGCGGCGGCATGCGCAATTCCATCACGTAAAGGCGGTAGTAAAGGTCTTCGCGGAAGTCTCCGTTGCGGGCCATTTCTTTCAGGTTGCGGTGGGTCGCGGCAACGAGGCGGACATTGACCTGGGTCGAGTGGACGGCACCGACGCGTCGGATTTCACTTTCCTGCAGGAAGCGCAGCAGTCGGGCCTGTGCTTCGAGCGGCAGCTCGCCGATTTCGTCAAGAAACAGGGTACCGCCATTGGCTGCTTCGATCAGGCCGCTGCGTGCACTGTTGGCGCCGGTAAAAGCGCCCTTTTCGTGGCCGAACAGCTCGGACTCGATCAGGGTGTCGGGGATGGAGGCGCAGTTTACCGAGATCAGCGGTGCCTTGGCTCTGTCGCTCTGCTCGTGAATGGCGCGGGCGACCAGCTCCTTGCCGGTACCGGATTCGCCCAGCACCAGCACAGTGGCATCGGTGCGCGCGACCTTGTCGATACGGCTCAGCAGTTCCTGCATGGGGGGGCAGGAGCCCAGCAGTTCGCTCTTGCTGCCCTTGCTGGGTGCCGGTGCCTCGCTGTCGGCTGCCGCGACCTTGCGGTTCAGCACGTTCTCGATGGTCCGCAGCATTTCGTCATGATCAAAGGGCTTGGCGATGTAATCGACGGCCCCCAGTTTCATGGCGTCTACGGCGGAGCGCAGGCTGGCGTAGCTGGTCATGATCAGGACCGGCACCTGTTTGGCCAGCGGGATCAGCTCGGTGCCAGGGGCACCCGGCAGGCGCAAGTCACTGATAATAAGGTTGTAATCCTGTAGCTCGAAGCGGCTGGTGGCTTCGTCAACGGAGCCCGCATCATCGATCTGGTAGTCGTGACGTTCAAGCAGGCGGCGCAGGGCGGTACGGATTATCGTTTCATCTTCAACAATCAGAATACGGCTCATTCGGTTCGACCTTGGTTCCTACGTGCAGGACATGGCGCGCGTCAAAGCTCGGACGGCGGAAGTCCAGGTAAGGTGATTACCACTAGAGTGCCTTTATTCTGTTTCTTGTCGGCAGGGCTGAGTATCTCGATATTACCATAGTGTTCTTCGATAATATTGTAGACCAAGGGCAAACCCAGTCCGGTTCCCTGGCCGGGGTCCTTGGTGGTGAAAAAAGGCTCGAACAGGCGGTCCTGCAGCTCGGCGGGAATACCGCTGCCTTCATCCAGCATACGGATGATGACTTTCTCGTCCTCCCGCTCCGCGCTGATGCTGATCAGGCCCTGCTCGGGGGAGGCGTCACAGGCGTTATTGAGCAGGTTGACAAAAACCTGCAGCAATTGCTGGATATCGCCCACGACCTGCAGTGCAGGCGGAACCTCGTTCTGGTAGCGCTGGTGCCGGCCGCGGCTGTCCAGGGATACGAGCTGGATGGCTTCGGCGATACAGGCATAGATGTCGACGGGGTCGTGCTGGGTCACATGATCCTGACGTCCGGTATGGGCAAAGCGCACCAGTGACTGCACGATCCGGCTGATGCGTTTGGTCTGGTCCAGGATCTGCTCGCCGGACTCAAGCACAAGCGGGCTTTCGGTTTCGAACTTCAGGTTCTGCGCCAGACAGGCGATACCGGTGACCGGGTTGCCGATTTCATGGGCGACGCCGGCGGCAAAGCGCCCGATGGAGGCGAGACGTTCGTTGTGCGCCAGTTTGTCGGCCAGCATCAGGGTGTCGGACTCGTCCTCCAGCAGTATGACCATACCGGCATGGGCTTTCTGTTCACTGAGCTGGGCCTTGTGCAGGCTGAACCAGCGTGGTTGTCCATGCAACACCAGCTTCTGGCTTTCCAGGTGTGACTGGTCTCCTTCGGTAAAGCGGGTGAAAAGCTCTCCCCAGGGCGCCGGGAGCGAGGCGGGGCGCCAGGTCAGTACTTCGTCGACGGACAGCCCGGTGTAGTGTTCGATTTCCGCGTTCCAGAACAGGATACGGCCGTCGCTGTCCAGGGTGCAGACACCGACGGGCAGTTTTTGCAGCGTGAGGCGGTGGTAGCGTCGAAGTTCATCCAGCTCGGCGGCCAGGCCACCGAGGCGCTGGTGATACTGCTCGAGCTGCGACTCCAGCAAATGCACATCGCGAGCCCTGAAACCCTCGATCGGGTCCTGCCGATCCAGTGGCTCAAGGATGGTGGCAGCTTCCACCGGGCCAACCAGGCCGGACAGGTGCTGTTCCAGCTGGGAGCGCAGGCGCAGCAAATCCAATGGCGACAGCACTTCATAATTGATACCCAGCTGGGCGATGGCGCTTTGCAACTCGCGCTTGGCCGTCTCGGCCCCCAGGCGTGGGCGCAGCAGGGCTTCGAAATCTTCCACCCGGGTGGCATTGAGGCGGATGCCCATGGGTTGCTGCATGACGTTCAGCATGCAGGCATCGGCGGCCTTGCGTTCTTCGTCACCGGTGGGAAACAGACGGGAGGCCACCACCAGCACCACGCAGTTGAGCAGCAGGGAGAAGACGGCGGACTGATGCCAGTCGTCGGTATTGAGGTCGAAGTCCAGCACGCTGATATTCTGGTCCAGCAGCATGGGCAGGAGCATGGTCATCAACCAGCTGCCGGTGCCGGCACAGAGCCCGAGGACAAAACCCCAGCGGTTAATGCCGGCCCAGAACAGGGTGGCCAGCAGGCCGGGCAGGAACTGCAGAAAGGAGATAAAGGCGATCAGGCCCAGCAGGTACAGGGCTTCGGGTTGGGCCAACTGAGTGTAAAACAGGTAGCTGGCGCTCATCAGCACCAGGATGAGAATGCGGCGCAGCCACAGCAGCCAGTTGTAGAAGCGCACATTGTCCGGCACCCGGGTCAGTGGCAGTAGCAGATGGTTTTGCAGCATCGAGGCCATGCTGACCGTGGCAACGATGATAACCCCGCTGGCCGCCGACAGGCCGCCCAAAAATGCCAGCAGCGTCAGGGTCGGGGAATCCAGCACCACGCCGATGTTGAGGATCAGGTATTCCGTCGCATTGGCGGCTTCAAGCTTGATGCCGGCCCAGACGATAATGGGCACAGTGATCGCCATCAGGAACAGGTACAGGGGCATCAGCCACGAGGCCTTTTGCAGGCTCAGGGCGGACGAGTTTTCGGTAAAGGCCAGGTGATACATGTGTGGCATCACAATGGTGGTGGCGAAGAAGGCCAGCAGCAGGGTATGCCAGTTCTCGTTTTCCGGGATGTGTTGCATTTGCTGCAGCGCAGCGGGGTTGTCGGCCAGCCACTGTTCCAGCCCGGTGGGCCCGCCGAGAATGGCGAACAGCGCGTAACCGGCAATGGCCAGCAGGGCAATGAGCTTGACCAGGGACTCTACTGCCATGGCGACCACCAGACCGTTGTTGCGGTTGCGCAACGAGGCGTGACGGGCGCCGAACAGGATGGCGAACAGCGCCATAACGGCGCAGAAAGTGGCGGCAATTAGATCTCGCGGGGCATCATTGTTGAGCAGGTAGAGTGAATCGGCTACCGCCTGTATCTGGATCGCAATCAGCGGCAGGGTGGCGGCGACCACCAGTACGGATGTCAGGGTGCCGACCGGCCCGCTGCGAAAGCGGAACGAAAACAGGTCGGCCAGCGAGCTGAGTTGGTGGGTGCGGGCGATACGCAGTATCGGCACCATGATGGCCGGTGCCAGTACAAAGGCCAGGGTGGCGCCCAGGTAAGAGGTCAGATAGGTGATGCCGGCATCCTGCACGATGCCGAAGATGCCGTAGAAGGTCCAGACGCTGGTATAGATACCCAGTGAAAGCGCATGTACCAGCGGGTGGCGTACCAGCCGTCGCGGCAGTTTGCCGCGTTCGGTCAGGTAGGCGGCGCCAAACAGTACCAGCAGGTAGCTGACGCCGGCGATGAACAGGCCGTGAATACTAAACATCCTGGTGCCCCCGGCGCATGTCGATTAGCCAGCTCAGGGCAATGAGAATCAGCCAGATAAGGAAGGGTCGATACCAGCGGGCATCGGGCTGCAACCACCAGTCAAGCAGCAAAGGGCCGGCCAGGTAGAAGCCGATGATCATCAGGAGCGCGGTACGGTGCAGATACATGGTGCTCCTTAATCTCCGGACCAGGGGAGCCCGCGGGTTTTGGGAATGGACGCCATACTCCAGTGTTCGACGGCCCAGTGCAACAGTTCGGATGCGCTGGCATCGCGCAGCGCGGCATCGGGCTGCTGGCCAAGAAACTCGAGCGCGGCGATCAGCGCGGGAACAGGGTTGCCGGCATCCAGCGGTGGCGCCTGGTTTTGCTTGCTCAGCTTCTGGCCAGAACTGGATGTTGCCACCGGGATATGGGCATAGTCCGGCCGGGTATATCCGAGATAGCGCTGCAGCTGTATCTGGCAGGGTGTTTCATCGAGCAGATCGCTGCCGCGCACCACGTGGCTGATTTGCTGAGCCGCGTCATCTACCACCACCGCAAGCTGGTAGGCAAAGAGACCGTCGCGGCGCTGGATCACGAAATCACCGTGGTCCCGTGCGAGGTGGTAAACCGCCGGGCCCTGAATGGCGTCGTGCAGCTCGATACTGCCGGCGGCGCAGTGCGCGCGGATGGCGCAGGCCTGGGCGTGTGGCGGATGCAGGGCATGGCAGTGGCCATCATATCGAATGCCGCCGGTACGATTGGAAACCTGCTTGCGGGAGCAACTGCAGCGATAGGCCTGGTGTTGCTGTTGCAGCTGGTCTACCGCATCGCGATAGAACGAACTGCGCTGGCTCTGGTAGATGACTTCGCCGTCCCAGTCGAAACCGAAGGCTTCCAGGGTCGATAGAATAAGGGCGCTGGCACCCTGCTGTTCACGGGGTGGATCGAGGTCTTCAATGCGAACGAGCCAGAGGCCCTGGTGGGCGCGGGCATCCGCATAACTGGCAAGGGCTGCCAGCAGTGAGCCGAAATGGAGCGGGCCGGTTGGGGAGGGAGCGAAGCGTCCGATATAGCGCAAGGGTCAGGGTCCTACGCCGAGTCCGGCCGCCGTAGCGGCCGGTTCAGAAAGAGTCAGCCGCCGAGCTGCTTTTCCTTGATTTCTGCCAGCGTTTTGCAGTCGATGCAAAGCGTTGCGGTAGGACGTGCCTCAAGGCGACGGATACCGATTTCAATACCGCAGGTATCGCAGAAACCGTAATCATCATCGTCAATGCGTTCGACTGCTTCGTCAATCTTGCGGATCAGCTTGCGCTCGCGGTCGCGGGTACGCAGTTCGAGGCTGAATTCCTCTTCCTGGCTGGCGCGGTCGCTTGGATCGGCAAAGTTGGATGCTTCTTCTTGCAGATGATGGATAGTGCTGTCGACTTCCTCCATCAGCTGCCGCTTCCAGGCATTCAATATCTGTCGGAAATGCTCGCAATGAGCATCGCACATATACTCTTCACCCGTACCAAGATCGTAGGGTTTAAAGTGCGTAAACTGAGAATCATTAGTTGGCATAGTCTTGCCTCGCGTCTCCGAGTCCTCCGAACTGTTTAAAGTCCGGTTCGGTTATCCCTTCTGCCTAAAGCCGTGCAAGCGCCGGCACTGGAAGGCGACGAAGTTACCAGAACCCTTTTAAATAGGCTAGCCTTTATAACCAAATTCGCCAGTGCAGTCGCGCTAGCGCCACAGGGCGCTCGGGGCGGTATAATCCCGCGCTTTTAGGCCGAGGAGCAAACGCCGATGACAGTGCGCTGGAGTGACCGGGTTGGTGATATCGAATCCTTCAAGGTGATGGATTTGCTCAAACGTGCCCGCGAACTGGAAACCCTGGGGCATGATGTGGTGCATATGGAGGTAGGGGAACCCGACTTTCCAACCGCCGCACCTATAGCTCAGGCTGCCCGAGTGGCAATCGAGCAGGGACAGACCCAGTACACACCGGCAACGGGTATTCCCGAGCTGCGCGAGGCGATCGCCGGCTTTTATCAGCAGCGCTACGGCCTGGATATAGCGCCGCAGCGGATCATTGTTACCGCAGGCGCCTCAGGTGCCCTGCTGATGGTGTTTGCACTGCTGGCCAACCCCGGCCAGACATTCATGATGAGTGACCCGGGTTACCCCTGTAACCGGCAGTTTCTGCGTCTGATCGAGGCCCGCGCTCAGCTGATACCGGTGAATGCCGATTGCAACTTCCAGCTTAGGCCGGCGCAGGTTTTAGAACACTGGCACAACGAGACCGCCGGTGTGTTACTGGCGTCGCCGGCCAATCCGACGGGCTCGGTGCTGAAAGCTTCCGAGCTGGCGGCACTGGCCGAGGCGGTGCGACTGCAGGGTGGTCACCTTGTGGTGGATGAGCTGTACCATGGTTTGACCTACGGTTTCGACGCACCGACAGTGTTGCAGGTGGAGCCAGATGCCTTCGTGATTAACAGCTTCTCAAAATACTTCGGCATGACCGGCTGGCGACTCGGCTGGATAGTTGCGCCTGAACAGGCGGTGCCGGAGCTGGAGAAGCTGGCGCAAAACCTCTACATCTCTCCCTCAACGGTATCGCAGCATGCGGCACTGGCGGCTTTCAAGCCCGAAACCCTGGCTATTCTGGAAGCTCGCCGGCAGGAGTTTGGCGCCCGACGTGATCGTCTTGTCTGTGGTTTGCGCGAGCTGGGGCTGGGCGTGCCGGTAGCGCCCGAAGGGGCTTTTTACGTGTACGCCGATGTCAGCCACCTGACTGACAATGCCTTCGAATTCTGCTGGGACCTGCTCGAGTCCGAGTATCTGGCGGTGACGCCGGGGCTGGATTTCGGCCAGCACCGGGCCAATGACTTTATCCGTTTTTCCTATACCACCAGCCTCGAGCGTATCGAACTGGGGCTGGAACGTCTGCGCCGACGGTTGGCTCGCTGATGCAGCTGAGCGACTTGATAGAAGGGCGCTTGCTGCGCCGCTACAAGCGCTTTCTGGCCGATGTGGAGCTGCCGGATGGACGCTGCGTCACGGTGCACTGCCCCAACACTGGTTCCATGCGCAATTGTGCCGAGCCTGGCAGCCGGGTCTGGTTGCTTGATTCCGGTAATCCGAAGCGCAAATATCCGCTTGGCTGGGAGCTGGTGGAGGTGGAAGGGCGTCATTTGGCGTCGATCAATACCGGACGCGCCAATGCGCTGGTGCGCGAAGCCGTCGAGCAGGGACGGATTAGAGAGTTGGCTGGCTATCGCAGCATTCGACAGGAGGTGCCCTATGGCGAGGAGCGCAGCCGCATTGATCTGGTGCTCAGCGAGGGCGCCGCTGCCGATGCCTGGATTGAGGTCAAGAACGTGACCCTGCTCGAATCGGGTGGCTGGGGCAGTTTTCCTGATGCGGTGACGCTGCGCGGACAAAAGCACCTGCGCGAGCTGATGCTGCTGGAGCGCCAGGGTGTACGGGCGGTGCTGCTGTTCTGTGTACCCCACGGCGGCATTGAGCGGGTAAGGCCTGCCGATGCGATCGATCCGGCCTATGGGCGGCTATTGCGTGAGGCGCGTGATGCCGGTGTGGAGCTGTTAGCTTATGGCGCCACGCCGACGCCCCGGGAGCTGGTACTGACTCGCCAGCTCGAAATCGTGCTCTAGGAGGCTGTCCGA
>NZ_BCNS01000161.1 GCF_001528745.1 Marinobacterium profundum
CGCAGTAGGTTGAGTATTGTCCGACAGGCTGCTAGCAGCCTGTCGGACTTGGCCGATCGTAGCGAGGGAAAGTCCGTTTTGAGGCAGTTTTTGAGCTTTTTTGAGACGAATAGTGGTTCTATTTAACAAAAAAGAGCGCGAATAATGCCCAAAATCGGCTTTTCCGCAGTAGGTCAGTGGTAAGTCCGACAGGCTGCTAGAGCAGCACGATCTGACCGTCTATCTGACTGAATGCCACCTGGGTGAGTGCCTTGCCGTTGCAGGGGCCAGCAATGCACTCACCGGTGTCGATCTTGAACAGGGCACCGTGGGTGGAGCACTGGATATAGTTGCCTTCAAAGTCGAAAAACTGGTCGGGCTGCCATTCGAGCTCAACACCTCGGTGGGGGCAGCGGTTCTCGTAGACGAAGAATCGATCGTTATGGTGAACGGCGACCAATGCGCGGCCGTCCAGGCTAAAGCCGCGGGCGCTCTGGGCCGGAATTTCGCTGGTGTTGCAAAGGACAGTCATATTGAATCCAAAGTGAGCGGGGGTATCGCAGACTTGAGGCCTCTTCACCCACAGTGGGGCGGTCGGCCTCTATAATGCGCATCCACGAATGCTAAGAGAGCCGGAACCTGCGTGCAAGGCCCGACAACCCGCAAGACTCTGCGCCCCTTGTTGCTGATGCTGCTGCTATCGGGTGCTGTACACCTTCTTTTGGCCGCCTCCTGGCTGGCGTCGGGGGACGGTACCACGGCGGTCGCTACCGCGGGCCGCCCTGTTGGCGCGTCACATATCCAGATACAGATGGCGGCGCCAGCCCCGCAAATATCTGTCGCGGCGGTGCCGGCTGCACCGGACACCGTTGCGGCTCCCGTGCCTGAATCTGTGCCGCCGAAGCCCGCGGCAAAGCCAGCGCCTGCAAGGGAGTCAAAAAGGCTTCTCGAACGACTTGCCAGCACTGAAACCCCCGCCAACAATACTGCACAGCCACAGCCACAGCCACAGCCACAGCCACAGCCACAGCCACAGCCACAGCCACAGCCACAGCCACAGCCACAGCCACAGCCACCCGCACCAGACCCCTTTCCCGATCCGGTGCCTGCGCCTATAGCAGACTCGCTGGTGGCTGATGCCGACAGCGCGGCCTCTGCTGCTTCGATGTCGTCAGGGCAGACAAGCGCGCTTAAAACCGATGGACCGGTCGAGCAGCTACAGGCCGCCTGGCGCAGCCCGCCCCAACCGCCGGAGTATCCGCCGCTGGCGCGGCGTCGCGATCAGGAAGGTGAAGTGTTGCTGCGGCTGGACCTTGATACCCAGGGGCGTGTAACGGCGGCACAGGTGCTGCAATCGTCCGGTTATCCGCTGCTGGACAGGGCTGCACTGGCGGCAGGCTCGGGCTGGCACCTGCTGCCGGCACGAATCAATGGCGTCGCGGTGACCTCTTATGTGAGAATCCCGGTTCAATTTCGGCTGGACCAGTGACCTTGACTCAATGATATCGAGCGTAAGCATGTCCGCGCACCGGCTGGGGTTGCTGTTATGGCTGCTGTTGCTGCCCGTGGTACTGACCTCTCTCTGGGTGGGGCCTGTCTCGCTGTCGTCTGATGCGCTGTTGCAGCCGGGCTCGCGGGACTGGCTGATTCTGGTTGAACTGCGGCTACCGCGGCTGGTGATGTCACTGGCGGCGGGGGCTATTCTGGCCATTACAGGCGCATCCATTCAGGCATTGTTTCGCAATTCTCTGGCTGACCCCGGTTTGATCGGCATCAGTGCCGGTGCTGCGCTGGCGGCGGTGGCGGTGCTGGTCTTCGGCGGTGCCTGGCTGCTGGGGCCCTTTGGACCTGTGCTGGTGCCTTTGGCGGCATTCGCCGGCGGCCTGCTGGTGACGGCACTGGTACTGCGCATAGCACGCACGCCACGGGGCGTATCGGTGACCACCATGCTGCTGGCGGGGATTGCCCTGAACAGCATTGCGGCGGCTGCCATTGGCGTAATGAAGTATTTCAGTGACGAACTCTCTTTGCGTCAGGTGACCTTCTGGTTGCTGGGGAACTTGCACAGCACTGACTGGAGCAGCGCGCTCTTGCTGCTGGCCGTCGGCGTGCCCGTGTTGCTGCTGTTGCTGCGCGAGGGGCAAAAGTTGAATCTGCTATTGCTGGGGGAGTCGCAGGCCCGATTGCTGGGCGTCGTTACATCCCGCCTGCGTCGCCGGCTGGTACTGCTGGTGGCTCTGGGCGTCGGTACTGTGGTGTCCCTCGGCGGCCTGATCGGCTTTATTGGTTTGGTGGTACCGCATCTGGTGCGACTGCTGTGCGGACCGGACAACCGCGCCTTGCTACCGCTGTCGGCACTGCTTGGCGCGCTTCTGCTGACACTCGCCGATATCATGGCGCGGCTGCTCGTCAGCCCGGCGGAGCTGCCCATTGGCATAGTTACGGCACTGATTGGCGGGCCTTTCTTCCTGTTGATGATTCTGTACCGGCAACGGATGCGCGCATGAGTCTGCAGGCGGATACCTTGACCGTACAGCGCAATGGCCGCTTTCTGCTGGAGTCGGTCGATCTCAGCCTGACGCCGGGCTCCCTGACCGTGGTGCTGGGGCCCAATGGGGCGGGTAAGTCCACCCTGCTGCATATGCTGGCAGGGCTGGAGCGGCCGGATGGGGGCAGCGTGCGACTGAATGGGCAGCCGTTGCTTGCGATGGATTCACTCGAGCGTGCCCGCAGGCTTGCGGTCATGACCCAGGATCAGCCACTGGATTTCGCTTTTAGCGTCGAGGAGGTGGTGTTGCTGGGCGCTTATCCACTGGGGCTGGGACGGGCCGAAGAGCGGGCACATTGCCTTCGCGGGCTGCAGCGACTCGAATTGCAGGCGCTGGCATCGCGGAACTACCTGAGTCTGTCCGGGGGGGAGCAGCAGCGTGTACAGATGGCGCGCGTACTGGCGCAGTGCAGTGAAGCAACGGCGGTGCTGTTGCTGGATGAGCCGGTCAGCGCAATGGATTTGAGGCATCAGCATCTGTGCCTGCGTCAGTTGCGTAGGCTGGCGGATGCCGGGGCGGCGGTGCTGGTGATTTTGCATGATCTGGCGCTGGCGGCGCGTTATGCCGATCGGGTGCTACTGCTGAAAAACGGCCGGGTACTGGTGCAGGGGGGCATGCTGGAGACCATGACGGCGTCCAGTCTGAGTCGGTTGTTCGACGTCCGTGTCGAAGTCGCTCTGGTAGCGGGTGTGCCGCGTTTTAGTTCGTCATTCGCCGATGACACCGTCCTGCTTTAATCGGTCAGTGAGCAGAAACAGGGCTTCATCATCGTCGGTATAGACGGCCACGGTACGTTCCAGTTCGTCGTCCTGCAGCGGGTGCTGCATCTTTTTTTGCTGGTGCATGACGCTCACATCGGCATCGGAGGCATCCACTCCTTTGGCTTTTCTTCGCTTGAGACGGGCTTCGATCAGCTTCTGTTCACAATGACAGCTGATAATACGGAAGGGTATATCCAGCGATGTGGCCAGTTCGGCATAACTGATGCGTGGTCGCTGGCGGATGAAAGTGGCATCCACCACCACCGAATAGCCGGCGCGCAGCATTTCGCGGGTGGTGTCGAATAGCTGGTGGTAGGTGCGAACGTTCATTTCCTGGCCGTAGAGGTCAAGCTTGCCGCCCTTGAGGCTGAGTTCACGGTACAGGCGCTTGCGCTCGATATCGGAGCGAATGCGGATGGCGTCAATGCGCTCCACCAGCTGGCCACTGATATAGCTCTTGCCGCT
The DNA here is from genome assembly GCF_001528745.1 of Marinobacterium profundum. Classification (GTDB taxonomy): domain Bacteria; phylum Pseudomonadota; class Gammaproteobacteria; order Pseudomonadales; family Balneatricaceae; genus Marinobacterium_A; species Marinobacterium_A profundum. The sequence goes on from NZ_BCNS01000161.1 coordinate 3,755, forward strand.
GCCGGACAGACCGTGCATTAGCAGCAGAGCCGGCTTGGGTGTGCGGGCGTAGTGCTGTGCCAGCTTTAGGTAGCGGCGGAAGGTTTCGATATCCGGATGTTCGCCCAGCATCGCGACCTTGGCCCGAACCATGGCGCGGTAGGCCTTGTAGAAGTTGAGCAGCTTGAGACTCTTGTAGTCGCCGGTGAGCTCAAGGTAGCGGTTCAGCAGACGGTGAGCCCAGCGGAACTGGCCATTGGCTTCCAGATCCATCAGCAGGAAGGCCAGGTCGCAAATGGTGTCGATCCAGCGGAACTGCAGATTGAACTCGATGCAGTCGAACAGCCGCAGTTCGTTGTTGTGCAGTGTAATGTTGGCCAGATGCAGGTCGCCGTGGCATTCGCAGACATGGCCTTCGGCTTTGCGCCGACGCAGGACGTCGGTCAGCTCGCGGAATTGCTGTGATGTTTGCTGCGACAGTTTCTGCACCGCAGACCAGTCGTCGGGGTCTTCCAGTACATCGCGCAGGTGCAGGAAGTTGTCCGACACCAGTTCCCAGATGTTCTCCGGCTCGCCCCAGGGGCTGTCGGAGGCAACCATGGGGACCGCCGAATGGAAGTGGGCGATCTGGGTGGCCAGGGCATCGATCCAGTCGGGTTCGAAGCGCTTTTTCTGCAGCAGCAGATCGAGCCGCAGCTCGGTATTGAACTGGTGCATGCGCACGGCGTACTCGAAGGCTTCATCTTCGCCGTTGATGCAGGGCTGCTGCGGCGTACCTGTGATGGCGACGACTTCCAGATAGAGGTCCGGTGCCTGGCGCCTATTCAGGCGCAGCTCTTCCTCGCAGAAATGCTGTCGTTTCTGCAGGCTGGTGAAATCGAGAAAACCAAAGTCGACCGGCTTCTTCACCTTGTAGGCGTAGTCGCCGGTGAGCAGGAGCCAGGAGATGTGCGTCTCTATGACGCGAATATCCTTTGTCGGGTGCGGATAGGCCGCAGGGTCACAAAGTGATTGAATAAATTCAGGAAACATAGAATCCCGGTATCGCGCAATTAGGTAAGGAATTATACTGAGCCGATGACAAAAAAGAGAGCCTCCGCTGCAAAACCTTCCCGTTCTGACGCCAGGCGCAAGCCTGTTCGCAAGCGTTCACGGGGACGTTTTTGGCCTTCCCTGTTCAAGTTCCTTTTCAAACTGACACTCGTGATGAGTGTCTTTGTTGCCATTGGCATGGCCTACCTGGACATGCAGGTGCGCAGCAAGTTTGAAGGTAAACGCTGGGCATTACCAGCCAAGGTATACGCTCGTCCGCTGGAATTGTATCCCGGACAGCCTCTGGCGATGAACGATCTCAAGGCGGAACTGAATAGCCTGGGCTATCGCTTTGTGCGCAGCGCCAGTGCGCCAGGCCTGGCCGAGTGGGCCAGTTCCCGTGCAAGAGTGCATACCCGCGGCTTTACCTTCCCTGATGGTTACGAGCCCTCACGGCCGTTGTTGCTGGAATTCAGTGGCGATAGTTTGAGTCGCATACAGGATGAGGAAGGTCGCACTTTGCCGCTGGCACGGCTCGAACCCTTGCTGGTGGGCGGCATTTATCCCAACAGTAATGAAGATCGCGACCTGATCCGGCTGCAGGATGCGCCGCCCTATCTGGCCGAAGCACTGATCGGGATCGAGGATCGCAGCTTCTACGATCATCACGGCATCTCGTTCAAGGGTATTGCCCGGGCCATGTGGGTCAATTTCCAGGCCGGTCGCTTCGTTCAGGGTGGCAGTACCCTGACCCAGCAGCTTATCAAGAACTTCTACCTCACGGCGGATCGCACGCTGCTGCGCAAGTTCACCGAAATACCCATGGCGGTGTTGCTGGAGCTGCATTACGGCAAGGACGAAATTCTCGAAGCCTACCTCAACGAGGTCTATCTGGGGCAGTCTGGCTCCCGTGCGGTGCACGGTTTCGGGCTGGCGAGCCAGTATTATTTTGGTCGCCCGCTGCAGGAACTGCAGCTGCATCAGGTGGCTCTGCTGGCGGGCCTGGTGAAAGGGCCATCCTTCTATGATCCGCGACGTAATCCTGTACGGGCGAAGGAACGTCGCGACCTGGTGCTCAGTATCCTGGCCGAGCGCAATGTCATCAGTGCAGAGCAGCTGACCCAGGCGCTGGCCGAAGGTTTGGATGTGGTCAAGGAAAAGAACCTGCACAAGGGCGCTTACCCGGCCTATCTGGACCTGGTAAAACGCCAGTTGCGCGAAGACTACCGCGACGAAGACCTGAGCTCCGAAGGGCTGCGGGTGTTCACCAGCATGGATCCGGTGGTGCAGGGCCGCGCCGAAGAGGCGCTGGTGGATACCATGACCAAACTGGAAAAACGCTACGGCAAGAAGCTGGATGGTCTGGAAGGCAGCATGGTGGTGACCGATCCGCAGACCGGCGATGCGCTGGCGCTGGTGGGCGGCCGCGATACCCGTTTCCAGGGCTTTAATCGTGCACTGGATGCGGTACGCCCCATCGGCTCGCTGGTGAAGCCAGCGGTCTATCTGGCGGCGCTGGAGCAGGGCTATACCCTGGCCAGTACGCTGGAAGACAATGCGCTGCGGGTCAAACTGCCCAATGGTGATCTGTGGGAGCCAAATAACTTCGACAAGAAGTCCCACGGACTGGTCCCTCTGCATCGGGCTCTGGCGTTGTCGTATAATCTTGCCACAGCCAAACTGGGCATGGATATAGGTGTCGAACGGGTAGTGGACATGTTGCATCGCCTGGGCATTGAACGTGACCTTAATGCCTATCCGTCGCTGCTGCTGGGTGGCCAGGGCATGTCGCCGTTTGAAGTGGCGGGCATGTATCAAACTATTGCCGCCAACGGCTTTCAGACACCGCTGCGAGCGATACGCATGGTGACGGATGCGCAGGGGCAGGAGTTGTCTCGCTATCCGTTTCAGGTGCGTCAGACAGTGCCGGTCGAGCTGATCCATCTTATTCAGTACGCCATGCAGGAAGTGGCCCGAGAGGGCACGGCACGCTCGGTGTATCAGCATCTGCCGGCTAATTTGAACGTGGCTGGCAAGACGGGTACATCCAATGATCAGCGTGACAGCTGGTTTGCTGGCTTTACCGGCAATCGCTTGGCGGTCGTCTGGCTGGGGCGGGATGACAACTCACCGTTACCCCTGACGGGCTCCAGCGGTGCGCTCCAGGTGTGGACGGATTTTATGCGTCGGGAGCAGCCGCAGCCTTATCTGGCGCGCAAGCCGGATGGTATTGAGTATGTCTGGATAGATGAGGCGACAGGGCTGCGCTCGGATCAGCGTTGCGAAGGATCGCGTCAGTTGCCGTTTCTTTACGGCACTGCGCCGCAGCAGGCGGTAAGCTGTGGCTTTAATGATCCGGTCGGAGAATCTCTCGAGTGGTTCAGAAACTGGTTTAGATAGGAAATGACTATGTACCATTACAGACTACTGTCGCTCGCCGCTACCCTGCTACTGGCAGGTTGTGCCGGCCCTGGTATCTACCTGCCGCCGGTTGAGGATCGCTCGGCGCCGCTGAGCCGTGCCCCCCAGGCGGCGCCGGTGGAGCAGGATACAGGTGTGCGAGTGACGCCCTTGTACGATGAGCCGGTTATACGCCAGCAGCGTCTTGGCAGCGATAGCGGTTTCTCGGTGCAGCCGCTGTATCCGTCGGGCAGCAATGACCGTGCCTCGGACTATTCGAATTCTCAGCAGGGTCAGCTACAGGGCCAGTTGCAGGACAACTATCAGGGTGGTGGCCAGGGCAATACTCAATACGGCAGCGGCCAGAGCAGTTTTCAGGCTAGCAGTGAAGCGCCTGTGTCGGCCAACCCGGCAGTCGTTGCATTGCTCGACAGCGCACGCCAGCAACAGGGCGCAGGCTCGCTGGCCGCCGCCCAGACGAGCCTGGAGCGTGCTCAGCGCATAGCGCCGCGTGATCCACAGGTGTATTACCAGCTGGCGGACATCCAGCGCCAGATGCAGAAATACAGCGAGGCCGAGCAGCTGGCCCTTCGCGGTGTCGCTTTGGCTGGTGGGCAGCCAGAATCACTGCGTAAGCTCTGGTTGCTGATCGCCTCTGTGCGCAAGGACACCGGGAACCTGAGCGGCGCGCGGGATGCACTGGAGCAGGCGCGGCGTTACTAAGAGTCCATCATTCCCTGTCGATCATTACCCGTTCTGTTACCTGTGCCGCAGGATTTTAGCGGCGCAGGTGATTCAGAATATCCAGCGTTGAGACCACCCCCGCCAGTTCTCCATCCCGGGTGACAAACACCCGGTGAATGCGATTGCTGCACATCAGATCTATTGCCTCATCAAGTGATGCGTGCTGATCCAGCGCGATTATATGGGGTGTCATTATTTCACACACCAGATGCTGTCCATGCTGGTCTCCACCTTCCAGTCCCAGCTGTTCGGGTGTCATACCTTCCAATCCGCTGTAATAATACTGCGTCAGGGGATTTTCCTCGATGGAGTGCTGCGCACTGTTATCAAAACGCAGAATGTCCGTAAGGCTGACCACGCCCTTGAGGTTGCCCTGACTGTCAGTGACAGGCGCGCCGCTGATGTGGTGAGTGTTGAAAAATTCGATCAGGCTGTGTAGTGACCAATGCTCGGATACCTTGAGCAGGTCGCTGGACATCACTGCGGCAATGGTTGCTCTCTCTGGCGTATGCATAGTGCGCGATTCCTTTGGCTTTTATTTTTGTCTTTTTGGGTATTGGCTTTGAACTGCTGGCAGTTTAGCCGAGTCTGGGGAGGGAATTCTGGGGAAAGAGTTGCACCGAGCGGATGCGAGGCCGGTCAGCAGCCGGGCTGCGTTTCTTGTCGAGAAGGCGAGACGCCGGTAAAACAAGGAGGCGAGATACCGTTGCGGCCTCAGGTCCTTGTCTGAGGCGTACGACTGAAGCTGTAACCGCACAGGATGATGCAGCCTGCCAGCGCGAAGCGATAGAGCGCATCCTGCTGCAAGCCCGCCATAAGGGGGGCCGGTCCGAAGGCCAGAAGTCCGAAGGCGAGCAAAAGCGTACCCGCGAGGGCGTACAGCCTAGTGGGCCCCCGAAAGCCCTTGAGAACGCCCGCCAGCAGGGCCAGGCAGGTGAGTAGCGCCAGGCCCTGACTGTAAAGCACTCCGATATCCGAGCGACGAACCAGCTCGAATAGCGCAAACAGACCGAGCATCCAGCGTCCCCAGGCGGCGCGTGACCACTGCCTGTTCCAGCCGTGGGCAATGGCGACGCTGGCGATCATGGGTAGCCCGGCGTAGTACGCCAGGTTATCCAGCATCAGCTGCAGGGTCTGCTGTTCTGAACCTGAAGGGGTCAGAACAAGCCGCCCCAGCGCCGCCAGCGCCAGCGACAGGGCTGCGAGTGCGAACATGTAATGCAGACTGCGCTGGGGCAATGGCTGCGCCTGGCGATACAGCAGGGCGGCAACAGCGCCCCCGCCGAGCAGCAGCGCCAGGTTGGCGAACAGGCTACTCATCTCAGAGGCTGGCAAAGACACGGTCGGCGGCGGCCAGCGTGAATTCAATATCCTGCTGCGTGTGCGCGGCAGACATAAAGCCGGCTTCAAACGCAGAGGGCGCCAGGTACACGCCTTCGGCCAGCATGCCGTGGAAGAAGCGGCCAAACTTGGCGGCATCGCACTGCATGGTCTGGGCAAAGCTGGTGACTTCTTCCTGCTCGGTAAAGAACAGGCCGAACATGCCCCCTACACGGCTAGTGGTGAAGGGAAGGCGATGCCCCAGGGCAACAGCCTCCAGGCCTTCGGTGAGCAGCTCGGTCTTGGCGCTGAGCTGCTCATGGAAACCCGGTACCGAGATGGCATCCAGCATCGCAAGACCAGCGGCCATTGCCAGCGGATTGCCCGACAGGGTGCCCGCCTGATAGACCGGCCCCAGGGGCGCGATATGGTGCATGATTTCGCGCTTGCCACCGAAGGCGCCAACCGGCAGCCCGCCACCGATGACCTTGCCAAGAGTGGTGAGGTCGGGCTTGACACCGAAATGTGCCTGGGCACCGCCGAGTGCGACACGAAAACCGGTCATGACTTCATCGAAGATCAGCACGCTGGCGTACTGGTCGCAGACCTCGCGCAGGCCTTCAAGGAAGCCCGGCAGCGGCGCAATGCAGTTCATGTTACCGGCAACCGGTTCGACGATGATGCAGGCGACCTGGTCACCAACAGCCGCGAAGGCTGCGCGCACGCCGTCGATGTCGTTGTAGTTCAGCGTAATGGTGTGTTCGGCCAGGGCGGCGGGTACGCCAGGGGAGTTGGGCTCACCGAGCGTCAGGGCGCCGGAGCCGGCCTTGACCAGCAGGGAATCAGAGTGGCCGTGGTAGCAGCCCTCAAATTTGACGATCTTGTCCCGCCCGGTATAACCGCGGGCCAGGCGAATTGCGCTCATGGTCGCTTCGGTGCCGGAGCTGACCATGCGTACCATCTCGATGGAGGGCATCAGCGCGCAGACCTTGTCGGCCATGTCGATTTCAATCGCCGTAGGAGCACCAAAGCCGGTGCCGTGATCCAGCGCGGCGCGGATGGCATCAATCACGGCCGGGGCCCGGTGGCCCAGAATCATCGGTCCCCAGGAGCCCACGTAGTCAACGTAGCGCTGGTCATCTTCGTCGAACAGATAGGCGCCGGAGGCGTGTTTGAAGAACAGCGGGGTGCCGCCGACGCCCTTGAACGCGCGAACCGGTGAGTTTACGCCGCCGGGTATATGCAGCTGGGCGGCCTGGAACAGGGCCTCGGAACGGGACATACGCAAAACTCCCTTACTCTAAAATGCTCAATCAGAACTGTTGGCTGAACAGCTGTGCCTGACGCCGAATGTCGGCTGCGGCAAACAGCGCGTGAATAACGGCCACCATGCAGGCGCCGGCTTCAATTACCTGGCGGGCATTATCCATACTAATGCCGCCAATCGCCACCACGGGCAGGCCTAGCTCCCGGGCTGCTTGTGGCAGCAGCGACAAGGGTGCTGGGCGGGCGTTGGGCTTGGTGCTGGAGGCGAAAAAAGCGCCGAAGGCCACGTAGTCGGCTCCTTGTGTACTTGCTTCACGTGCCAGCGTCAGTGAGTCGTGACAGGTCACGCCGATAATGGCATCGGGCCCGAGCTGCGCACGGGCATCAGCGAGCGAGCCGTCGGATTGGCCCAAATGCACGCCATGGGCCTTGCAGGCCAGCGCCAGCGCCAGGTCATCGTTGATTAGCAGCGGGCGTTCAAATTCGTCACAGAGTTCGCGCAGCAGACTAGCCTGGCGCAGGCGTTTTGCGCTGTCATCACTCTTGTCGCGGTACTGCACTATGCTGGCGCCGCCCTCCAGTGCCGCCCGAACCTGGTTGAGCAGGGTGCTGTCTTCGGGCATCAGAGTACTGTCGGTAATGGCATAGAGGCCGTGGAGTGGGTAGGCGGTCATGGTGTTTCCGTGGTGTGTTGTTGTATCGGCGAATAGTGGACAGGCGAACTCAGAGCATCTGATGGTGCAGATAGTAGGCTTCTATCTGGGCTCGGGTCAGAACGCCAATAATGTCGCCGCGGTTGCTGCTGACGCAGAGAATATCGGTTTGGCGCTGCTGCATGCAATCGGCGGCTTCCTTGAGCGTGGCGCGAAAGCTGATCTGCACTGGGTCGCGGCGATGCGCGGGCAGCTCCAGCAGATCTATGTCAGCGTCGTTGTCGGCCTGCTGCAGCCAGAGCAGCAATTCCGAGCGCGCCAGTAGCGCACGCAGCGCAGGGTCACCGATCAGTATCCAGTCCGAGCTTTGCTCCGACAGAAAAGCTGCGCGGGCCCTGGGTTCTCGAATGCCGGCCTGTAAAAAGTCCCGTTGCATCAAACTGCCGACGGCGACACGCGACAGCGCCTGGGCCAGCGGTGACTGAGTTTGGTCCAGTCCCTGGGCACGCAGTAGTGACTGGAAAATGGAGGGTAGTTTGAACAAATGCCGCACCGTGAGGTTGCTGATGACGATGGCGAGCATGGCGGGCAGAATGATGTGGGGATTGCCGGTCAGCTCCAGTAATGCAATCAGGGCGGCAAGGGGGGCATTGAGCACGGCCCCCATCATGGCGCCCATGCCGATCATGGCGTAGAGACCGACCTGGGACAGCATCTGGTCGTTGAACAGCTGGGCGAGCGAGCCGATTAGTGCGCCAGCCAGAGCGCCGATAAAAACAGTGGGCCCTATGAGTCCACCGGGGATGCCCAAGCCCAGTATGACAGGCGTCAGCAACCATTTGGCTAGCAGCAGGCCCGCCAGCCAGTGCAGTGGCTGCTGGCCCAACAGAGTATCACTGACAGTGTCATAGCCCACGCCCATGACCTGCGGGTACAGCAGAGCGACACTGCCGGTCAGGACGCCAGCCAGCAACAGCCGCCAATGCAGGGCAATGGCACTAAAGCTTGCCGTATACAGCATGATGCGGTTGAAACCACCGGCCAGCAGACCAATCATAAGGCCCAACAGCATGACCAGAGGAATTTCACTCAGATCATCAATGCTGAACTGGGGAACGCTGAACAGCAGTGTCGAGCCAATACTGGCGCGAATCACCAGGTCCGCAGTGACGGCGGCCACCATGATAGGGGTGAAACCCAGCACGGTATATTCCAGCAGCACGACTTCCATGGCGAACACCACGCCAGCCAGTGGTGTATTGAAGGCAGCAGATATGCCAGCAGCGGTGCCACAGCCGATGAGCAGGCGCATGGAGTTGTTGGGTAGTCGCAACCACTGCCCAATCAGGCTGGCGCCACCAGCACCCAGGTGAATGGCGGGCCCTTCACGGCCTACCGAGTGGCCGCTGAGCAGCGCCACTGTAGCGCTGGTAAACTGGACCAGCAGATTGGGTGCCGGCAATTGCCCCTGATGGTAGCCCAGTCGCTCCAGTACATGCACGACGCCCACCTTGCGATGGGCCGCTGCCAGGCGCCAGAACAGCAGTATAAGTACCAGGCTGCCGGAGACAGGCAACAGAAAATGCAACCAGGCTGGCAGTTCCTCGAAGTTTTCCGGATTATTTCCAGGTAGATAAATACCGAGTGGAAATTCGACTAACAGGCGAAATGCCATAATGATGAGCCCGGCGAAGAGTCCGGAGAGGACGCCGAGCAGCAGCATTTGTGGCAACGAGTCGATATGAGCCAGTCGATCGCGGAAATGCTCCAGCGATAAGAGGTCCTTGCGTATCAATGGGCCGTGTTCCGATAGTTTTTAGGCTGTGTGCTTTGTATGATTAAGGGTAACAGTTTTCGACTCTCAAGAGAGGTGGATGTGATTAAGGTAGGTATCGTAGGCGGCACTGGCTATACCGGTGTAGAGCTGTTGCGGATTCTGGCGAATCATCCCGATGTGAAAGTCGATGTGATCACCTCCCGCTCCGAAGATGGCATCAAGGTGGCGGACATGTTCCCGAACCTGCGGGGACATTATGACCTCGCCTTTACTGTGCCAGATGTTGAGCGCCTGGCGAGCTGTGACGTTGTGTTCTTCGCAACGCCCCACGGCGTGGCAATGCGCATGGCGCCTGAACTGGTAGAGCGTGGCGTGCGCGTTATCGATCTGGGCGCGGACTTCCGTATCAAGGATATCGATCTGTGGTCGCGCTGGTACGGCATGGAACACACGGCGGCGGCGCTGGTGGAGCAGGCTGTGTATGGTCTGCCCGAAGTGAACCGCGCGCAGATTCGCACGGCACAGATGATTGCCTGCCCGGGCTGCTATCCGACTGCAGCGCAGCTGGGCTTTTTACCGCTGATCGAAAACGGCCTGGTAGATACGCGCCGGCTGGTGGCCGACTGTAAATCCGGCGTCAGCGGTGCCGGCCGCGGTGCCAGTGTGGGTGCGCTCCTGTGCGAAACCAGCGAGAGCATGAAGGCTTATGGCGTTGCCGGTCATCGCCACCTGCCTGAGATCAAGCAGGGCCTGAGCGTTGCGGCTGGACGCCCGGTGGGGTTGACCTTCGTACCGCACCTGACACCGATGATTCGCGGCATCCATGCCACCTTGTACTCGGTGCTGAAGGATCCGAATGATGGCCTCCAGGCGCTGTTTGAATCCCGCTATGCGGATGAGCCCTTTGTCGATGTGATGCCGGCAGGCAGTCATCCGGAAACCCGCAGCGTAAAAGGCGCCAACGTCTGTCGTATCAGTGTTTTCCGCCCGCAGGATGACGATACGGTAGTCGTGCTCTCGGTGATCGATAATCTGGTCAAGGGGGCGGCCGGGCAGGCAGTGCAGAACATGAATATCATGTTTGGGCTGGATGAGCGCGCGGGTCTGAACCAGGTTGGCCTGATGCCATAATACTTGACTACTTTAGTTGGGTAAGAAAGAATAGTGGCCTGATTGACGTATAGTTGGAGTAGGTATGACTGAGTCCTTTGAGCAGATATCCCCGATGGTCTTCACAGACGCGGCGGCTGCGAAGGTGAGAAGCCTGATGGAGGAGGAAGAAAACACCAACCTCAAGCTCCGGGTTTACATCACTGGAGGAGGTTGTTCTGGCTTTTCCTATGGTTTCACCTTTGACGAAGCGGTCGCGGAAGACGATACCGCAGTGGATAACGACGGTGTAATGATGGTGGTCGACGCCATGAGCTACCAGTATCTGGCGGGCGCCGAGGTAGACTACAAGGTCAGCCTGCAGGGCTCCCAGTTCGTTATTAACAACCCCAATGCCGCTACGACCTGTGGCTGTGGATCGTCTTTCTCGATCTGATCAGCAAAACGGACAGCGCTCGCTGTCCGTTTCTTTCCCGCTATACTCTGCTTAAATCCAATCGCCGCCAGCTTCAGTATCGACGAGCCCGTGCCTTGTGCTGGGCGCTATATATCTGCTCGGTTTGGTCCCAATGGCTGTAGGTACTCAAGGGAGAATTCAGGAGGCGAGGACTCAGGGGGGGTAGATCCCGCCGAGAATACGTTCACCCCGGGCGCCCGTTACGCCGGGCATGTTGCCCGCGAGGCTTTCAAGCCGGCAGCCGGCCAGCCAGGCAAAGGCGCAGGCCTCCACCCAGTCAGGATCCAGCCCGAGCGATGCGGTGGTGGCCAGGGTATAAGGTTTGAGTAGTGCTTGCAGGCGTTTCGCCAGCAGACTGTTATGACTGCCGCCGCCACAGAGAAAAACTTCACAGCCAGTGGCCGCTACTTGCTTGATTTCATTGCTGATAGTGACCGCGGTGAGTTCAAGCAGCGTGGCCTGAATATCCTCTGGCGCCAGGCTGTCAAAGCCGGTTTCCACCAGGCGCTGCGTCAGCCAGTCGGGATTGAACTGCTCACGTCCGGTACTCTTGGGAGCAGGCGCGCTGAAGAAGGGCAGTTGCAGCAACCCTTGTAGCAGTTCAGGCACAACAGTGCCGGTGGCCGCCCAGGCGCCATCGCGATCGTAGCTGAGCGCCTGATGCCGATGAATCCAGTAATCGAGCAAGACATTACCCGGGCCTGTGTCGTAGCCGATGGCCGGTTGCTCGCTGTTGCCGGGCAACAGGGTAATGTTCGCCATGCCGCCGATATTCACTATCACCCGATGGGTGCCGGCTACGCGAAACAGGGCATCGTGGAATGCGGGTACAAGCGGGGCGCCCTGACCACCTGCGGCCATGTCCCGACGCCTGAAGTCCGCGACAACGCAAAGCCCTGTGCGCTCGGCGATCAGGTTCGGATCGCCAATCTGCAGCGTAAAGCCGGCCTCTGGGCGATGACGCACTGTTTGACCGTGGCTGCCGATGGCGCGGATGCGCTGTCTGTCGAGCTGATGCTGATCAATCAGGTTATTGGCGGCCGTGGCGAACAGCTCAGCCAGTTCAAGATCGAGTCGGCCGAGGCGTTCGATCTCGTCAGGGCCTGGATGCATCAGTGCCAGGGTTTGCTGGCGCAGAGGTAGCGGAAAGGGTTCGGTATGGCTGGCCAGCATGGCGCAGCCGGAGGCGTCGAACTCAAAGGCGACGGCATCAACGCTATCCAGGCTGGTGCCTGACATGAGTCCGATATAGAGCGGGCGCATGGCGCTTACTCGGCGCTGGCGACTTGGGTTTTGGAGTAAGTCTCAAGTTGCGCCATCAATGCCTGAGAGGTCGCCTGGAAGGACGCACGTTCGGTTTTGGGAACAGGGTCAGCATGGGGCAGTTTGACCGTAACCGGGTTCTTGTGAACACCGTTAACCTGGAATTCATAGTGCAGGTGTGGGCCTGTGACCATGCCGGACATGCCGACATAGCCAATCAGCTGACCCTGCTTGATACGGCTGCCGACCGACAGGCCTTTCTTGAAGCGGGACATATGGGCGTAAAGGGTGCTGATGTTGTTGCCGTGCTGCAGAATGATGACGTTGCCATAACCGCCCTTCACGCCCCGGTAGATGATTTTGCCATCACCGGCGGCCTTGATCGGTGTGCCGGTGCTTGCAGCATAATCAACGCCTTTGTGGGCGCGGATCTTGTTCAGTACGGGGTGGCGGCGGCTCAGGTTGAAATTTGAGCTGATGCGGGCAAAATCGACAGGGGTGCGCAGGAAGGCTTTGCGCATGCTCTCGCCCTTTGGTGTGTAGTAACTGGTGTTACCTTTTGAATCTGTGTAGCGCAGCGATGTGAAAGTATCACCCTGGTTGGTGAACTCGGCTGCGACAATATCACCGACACCTATGACCTTGCCTTCGAATCGCTTTTCTTCATAAATCACGCGAAAGCTGTCGCCCTTGCGGATATCAAGCGCGAAATCCACATCCCAGCCGAGTAGTGCGGCCATTTCCATAATGGTATTGCTGGGCAGGCCGGCTTTTTCGCCGTCGAGGAAAAGTGAGTTCTGGATGGTTCCCTGGGCAAAGCGATGTTCGATTTCGGGCTTCTGTTCGACAATATCTATGCTGTAGCTGTCGCCATCCTGTTCGAGCAGAACCTGCTTCAGCGGATTGATCAGGTGCTTGAGTTTCTTAAGTTCGCCATTCTGGATCAGAAAGGACAGGGATTCACCGGGGTACAGGCGCGACAGGGCTTCGCTGTCTTTGGTCGCTGCGCTAACAGTAAAAACGTCACGGGCTGAGAGGCCGGCGCGCTTGAACAGAGTGCTGAGATTGTCGCCGCTAGTCACCTTGTAGTTGACCCAGTTGTCGGCTTTCGGGGCGGCCATGACGGGCTGTTCGGGGGCTGCTGCTTGGCTGGCAAGTGCCGGGGCAGTGTCAATTGCGTCAGAATCATCGACAGAGCTGTCTGTGTCGGCGCTCAGACGTTCTTTTGTTTCCTTTATACGAACGGCGGGTGCGGCGTTTGGCGCTACAGGCCCCGTAGCATCCTTTTCGAGATTGAGATCAAGTTTCAGGGTTTCCTGCTGACTGCTCCTGGTCAGGGAGGGGTCGCCCCGGGTGGCCGAAACCTCCTCGGACGGAACCAGCATCAGGGTGAAACCTATAATGACGGCGCAAACAGAAACCGCGACCAAATGCACGGTAGGGAGACGATTACCTATAACTTTAATGATGTTCAACACAATGCTACCCATATACAGAAAATCCAGCGCTGGTCTATTTAACCGCAAACTTTGATGGATTGCCAAAATAGAATCTCGACTGTGACAACAAAACCTTGATAGTGGTTCGTGCCAGTTTGTTTGCATGCAGACGGGCGGGTAGAATACCGGCCCTAAAGATGGCGGAATCCAGGGTATTCGAAAGCAATGAGCGAAATGACGCTGTTACAGGATCTCAAGGCGCGCGGCTTGATCGCGCAGACCACAAGCGAAGATGAACTTGATCAGCATCTGAATGAGAACAGTGTCACGCTTTATTGTGGCTTTGATCCCACCGCAGACAGTTTGCACTTGGGGCACCTGGTGCCGCTGCTGATGCTCAAACGTTTTCAGGACTACGGGCATCGCCCGATTGCGCTGGTCGGTGGTGCAACTGGCATGATTGGTGACCCTAGCTTCAAGGATCAGGAGCGCTCCCTTAATACATCCGATGTAGTGGAAAAGTGGAGCAACTGCCTCAAATCACAGATCAGCCGCTTTATTCACTTCGACGACACCGAAGGCGGCGCCATTCTGGCAAACAATTACGACTGGACTGCCAATATTGATGTGCTCAGTTTTCTGCGCGACATTGGCAAGCACTTCACCGTTAACAAGATGATTGCCAAGGAATCGGTGCGCCAGCGCATTGAGCGCGAAGGCTCGGGTATGTCCTTCACCGAGTTCAGCTACCAGATTCTGCAATCCTATGACTATCAACACCTGAACAAGGCCTACGGCTGCAGTCTGCAGATTGGCGGCTCCGATCAGTGGGGCAACATTACCGGTGGCATAGACCTGACGCGTCGCGTCAATGGCACCCATGTTCACGGTCTGACGTTGCCACTGATCACCAAGGCAGACGGTACCAAGTTCGGCAAGACCGAAGGCGGTGCTGTCTGGCTGGATGCCAACAAGACATCACCCTATGCCTTTTACCAGTTCTGGCTACAGACGCCGGATGCTGACGTCTACCGTTTCCTCAAGTTCTTTACCTTTATGTCGGTGGCCGATATAGACGCGCTTGAACAAGAGGATGCCAATCGAGAAGGCAAGCCCATGGGGCAGTCAGTGCTGGCGCGCGAAGTCAGCACGCTGGTGCACGGTGAGGAAGGCTTTATCGCCGCTCAGCGCATTACCGAGGCGCTGTTCTCCGGTGACCTGTCTAACCTTGATGAGAGTGATTATGCCCAGTTGAGTCTCGATGGCTTGCCGTCCTCGGTTCTCAAGCCCGATGGGCTGGCTGACACGCCGCTGACGACTCTCTTTGCTGACGCAGGTCTGGCGGCATCCGGCAAGCAGGTAAAGGATGCGCTGCAGCGCAAGGCGGTCATTGTTAATGGTGAAGAGTTCGGTATGGATGACAACCTGAATGCGCCAGGGGTTTTCAATGCTGAGCGCGCTCTGTTCGGGAAGTACTTCCTGGTGAAGCTGGGCAAGAAAAAACACCACCTGTTTGTTCTTGGCTAAATGAAGCAGCAAGTCGCGCCATGTGCGATTTGATGAGCTCTAGGAAAAGGCGCCTGAATCAGGCGCCTTTTGCTATATGGAGGCTTTGAATCTGTGATTATCGGTTCTTGGTTCTTGGTTCTGGGCGTGACGTGCGGCGGTTTTGCGGGCGGTGTGAAGGGAGGTGTGGATGCTGGTGGTTAACCACTGTATGCCTGGTGATCCATATTGCGCTGCGAGGATGGGCTTTTGGCCCAAAATCAGCCTTTTTGGGTTTTATTACAGTTAATTGTAAAAGGGCTGTTGACTCTGATCGGGGGCAATGTAGAATGCGCACCTCGCTTAGGGAAAGCGGCTTTAACAGCCACCGACCAGAGCGAGCAAGTCGGAAGTAAGTGGTTGATTTTCAAGTGTTTAGCTTGATAAATTGGCCGGCAGTATCGGCTTGTGAGTCACTCGTTTTTCTCCTCGGCTTCGGTCGAAAATGTTGAAAATAAGAGTTGACTTAAAACACCGAGACGCTAGAATATGCGCCTCACTTGAGACACGGGATCAGCGGTAACGATCCTCGAGTCCAAACGCTCTTTAACCTTTCTCTTATACCCATCTTACGCCGCCGACGACCCCCTCCTTTTTGCACTCGCTTCCTTCCC
>NZ_BCNS01000162.1 GCF_001528745.1 Marinobacterium profundum
GTCTTAAGGAAGCCAAGGCGGCTACTGAATCAGCGTATGAGTTTTACAAAGAGGCTGGAGGCGCTAAGTGCGGTGAGTATTTTGAAGAACGGCTACAGAGGCTTGATCAACTGATCGCTCAGTCCGCTTGAAATGCTGCCGGCGACGGCGGGCGGTACTCCGTCCGGAACAAGGTTTTTGCCTAGGCCATAATCCCTGTTACGTTAAATCCCGCCGCCCAGCCCAGCCCAGCCCAGGCAGGGTGGGTGGGTGGGTGGGTGGGTGGGTGGGGGCCAGGTCAGCGTTCTAACCCTGCCTACTCGTTATATCTAACCCAAGTAGTGCTATCGGCTACTGATATTCCGTGCAGCTGTCTTCTGAAAACGACATCCGGGGTGAATCGGTAGCCGATACGGCGCACCTTGCGGGGTGCAGTAAATCGACTGTGAAAAGAGTATGGGCGGCACACAAGGCTGCGGAGGCATCGAAAGGGGAGTAATCAGCGTTCCAGGTCGTTGTCCTGGTCCCGACTCTCTAAAATGCGTGGAGCGGTGTTCTCGCGGCCATGCTCCAGGTTGTCGGCTATTCGGTCGCGGACGTTCTCCAGGAAGCGGGCGCGACTGTCAGGATCGGGGATCTGCTCCAGGGCAAATTTACCGGCAACAGCTTGGACGGCCGCCGCCTCCTCGATGGCCTTATCGTTGGGGTACTGCTCCAATAGATCCTTGCTCGAAAACTGCTTGAAGGCTTCGGCCTTCTCCTGGTGAGGACCGCGTTTCACGCCTGGGCTTTCTGCCGCCGCTTCGCCAGCTGTTCTTTCATCCACTGTCCAGCCTGCCGACTCTCTTGCCGCAGTGATTCGATCTCGGATTGCGTCAACCGTTGGTGCTGCTCTGAGGTGTCCAGCTTCGCCTTGGGTGAGCTGTTCGATTGGGTAGCCAAATTCATTCCTCCAATAGTCGTTCATCGCCTGGCCGTGCTTGCGCTCAATGTCAGCCAGCATTTTAGATTTTATCGCCATGTCCAGGGCGCCGGGGTGAGCTGTCATAACAGCAGCACATAACACTTGGCCGCCTCTGTTCTCGATGTAACCGCGCAAGCTGGCAATGGTCCCGCCCATGGTTAGAGTGTCGTCTACGGGGTTTGAAGTCCAGCGGAACGAAAACGTACGCTAAGGCCATTCGTCCAGGTCCGATAGCTGCTTCAACGGTCTGAGCTGCCCATTCAGCACCTGTTCTGCCAGGGTGAATGAGTAGTGGCCCAGCATATTCACGTGTTTATGGCTGAGTGGCGACAATCTGGCCTCGTCCTCTTCTTTCGCGTCCTTGCCCTGTCGTCTCAGGTGATCCAGGGCGGCCTGCATGTAAATCGTGTTCCACAGCACCAGAGCGTTGGTCACCAAGCCCAACGTGCCAAGTTGATCTTCCTGACCCTCCCGGTACCGTTTCCGGATTTCACCACGCTGGCCGTGGCAGATGGCCCGTGCGACTGCGTGACGGCTTTCCCCGCGATTCAACTGGGTCAGAATCCGACGGCGGTAGTCTTCATCATCCACGTAGTTCAGCAGGTAAAGGGTCTTATTGATTCGGCCCGCTTCAATGATGGCTTGTGCCAGGCTGGAAGGCCGATCACTTTTCAGTAGCGAGCGGATCAGCTCGGAGGCCTGCACGGTACCCAGTTTGAGCGAACCGGCAATGCGCATCATGTCATCCCAGTGCTGTTCGATCTTGTGGGTACTGACGCAACTGCGGGCCAGCTCATCTAATGCGCCATAGTTGGCGGCCTTGTCCACGCGCCAGAATACAGATTCACCGGCGTCAGCCAGGCGCGGTGAAAACTGGTACCCCAGCAGCCAGAACAAGCCAAACACCATGTCGCTGGCTCCGGCGGTATCGGTCATGATCTCCACCGGGTTGAGGCCGGTTTGCTGCTCCAGCAGACCCTCCAGCACAAAGATGGAATCACGCAGTGTTCCAGGGACGACAATGCCATGAAAGCCGGAGAACTGGTCCGAGACAAAGTTGTACCAGGTAATGCCGCGGCTGGGACCAAAGTACTTCCGGTTCGGCCCAGCATTGATGGTGCGGACGGGTGTGACAAACCGCATACCGTCGGCGGAAGCCACCTCGCCGCCGCCCCACTTCCCGGCCAGGGATAGAGTGGATTGGTAGTCGACCAATTTGACGTTGGCCTTCACTAGAGTTTCAGCCCGCAGGTAATTTTGCTTGACCCAGTTCAAGCGGTGTCGGGTTAATGCGGGCACCTGGTGCTTGATCAGCGGTTCCAAACCGATGTTGCAGGCCTCCGCCAATAACACCGCGCAGATGCTGACAGTCAGGTCCTCGGCACGGGCATTGGATTCGCTGACATGGGTAAATTCGTCGGCGAAGCTGGTATGAGCGTCTATTTCAAGCAACAGCTCCGTGAGATCCACGCTGGGCAGCAAGGCTTCGACCTGCTGAGAGAGCTGCGTCAGGCTGGGCGGTTCATCCAGCTTATCAAAGTTCGTGATGGTCAATGTGGGCCGCTTGCCGGACAGATCCAATTCAACGGCCTTGTTGTCATCGAAGTTGGCGGCCACCCGGCTGTAGCTGGCATCCAGTTGCCGCACCAGAGCATCAATCGCTTCTTGGGGGTTCAGTGGATGACCGAGTGACCGGCAGACCTGAATACGGTTGGCCTGCCATTCCTGGCCCTGCAACAGCTTGGCCCTTGGGTCACCCCAGCGATCGCTGTTCTCTACATAGACATCGCGGCGGCGCAGGCTGTCTTGCAGTTTATCAAGAAAGCACAGTGTGTAGCCTCGCTTGGTGACTCGTCCCTCTTTGTCAAACACCAGGCGTTTCCAGGGATTGGAAACAATGTCCAGTGGCGCCTCTTCCAGTAGCTGCTTGCGCGATTCCAGCAGACCGGCCAGATATTGATGAGCGTCCAGGGTCGCCTTGCCCGCCGGAGCTGCTTTGAACTCGATATCACACAGTAATTTCGGCAAGAAGCGTCTGACCCTGCCATACTGCTCCACCATTTCATCTTGAAAGTTATCGTCGTAGGGGCGAGCCAGTTCATGGACGGTGGCAATGGATGCCGCCAGTTTTTCACGCGGTATTCTGGCAAAGATGGCCGACCTCAGCAGTTCATCCTGCGTACTTTCGTTGAGGATCAGGGCACAAACCTCCGCCAGGGCCAGCGCGGATTTATCCAGATCCTTCAGTGTCCGTAACCGCTTTTTCTGGCCCAGCTTTTTGGCCTCACTTGCAATATAGGTAATCAGTAAATCCAGCACGTCCAGGGCTTCATCGAGGGCGATGGTCTCATATGCTCTGGCGAAGGCCGCCAGGATGGCCGTGCGCTTTCTCTCCGGCATGCGAGCTATCTTGTGCATAGAAATCATTCCAGCGTGACGGGCGATGTTTTTAAAGCGCACGGGCGGGATGCCGGTAAAATCCAGCTCATGCATGCCGAAGGCCTTCAACTCCTGATAACGGCCAACCGCCTCATTGAAGGCGGGACCACTGATCGTCACTGGCCCCTTGCGGCAGCGGTCAAAGTGGGAAGTTCGTGTTCCCTCCGGAACCTGAAGCAACGTCTCAAGCTTTGCGGTCTGCTCCGATGTCGGCAACGCCGACAGCCGTTGCCACAAGCGACTGGTAGCCCGCTCGCGCACTTCGGAAATCAAGCGCGTCAGTGTTGTGGCTCCAGGTAGCAGGATCTTATGTTGTATCAGCCAACCGGTGGCCAGATCGAAAAGCAGGCTGGGCCGTTCGTTGCTGATCCAACTGCGTGTGTAGAGCAAGCGGTTCAGCCGGAAGGACCACGGCCACGTGAACTCCCGGTACTGATACTGGGTACGGATCTGGGCCGTGTGCTCCCGCCGCGTGGTCTCACGCTGTGCATAGGTGGACAGGATTGATATATCGGTGATGCCAAGCTGTCGCGCGACAAACCATTGGGCATTGGCCGGCACTCGTGATAGATCGGCGAGGAAGGTTCCCAGGAATCGAACGCTGCCCAACTGTAAGGCGACACCGAAACGGTTCTGATCACCACGCCTTTGAAGGATGAAAGCAAGGTCGGCTTCATCCAGATGAAAGTAGCGGGCCAGCTGCACTTCATTCGGTTCGCCAGAAAATTGCCCATAGCTGGCTTTCTGTTCCGAGGTTAAAAAATCGACGGGCATGTATCCCCCCCCAACCAATAAGGGGTCAGCTCACGAAACGGATCGGATGTGACTGTTACCAGCCATAGCCTATCCGATCCGAATTCTGTGTTCTCCCCTTCGTGCAGACACTCATGCCCGAAGGCAGCGCGATCTCGGAGGGCGTCGGAACGGCGGCACCTGGTGGTGGCCCCGGAGTATCGATTCCGGGGCTTAACCAATGCAGGAAACTCTTTTGGGCCGGTATCAGGGACGACTCGTTGAAGCAGTGCCCCGGTCTTCAGTCAGGTACCGTTGCAACGGCAGCGGTAGCTCTACAGTCAATGATTTTTCTCTTCGTCGGCAAAGGGAAGTTTGGCTGCATCCTCAAACTTTTTTTTGTGCCCTGGAAGCAGCACCCAAATGAACAAAGCGATAAAGGTGATGAGCATGATGACAGGCAGATAGGGACCGTACACTTCGTAGTTCATGGTTGATTACCGCTTGTTGGTGTATTGGGAATGGGTTTTCCGAGCGACTGGAGGTAGGCGACCAGCGCATCAATCTCGTATTTGCCGTTCATCTCGTCGGCAGCCATATCGATCTGCTCGTCGGTGTAAGACACGACCATCTTGCTCTTCTTGGTGGCATCGGCGCCGCCCAGCCAGCGAACGAAGTAGCCCAGATAGACGGAGTAGGACTTGAACGCCGAGACCGGAATCGCCAGGCTGTTGACGATGTGCAGCACGCCGACGGTGATGATGAAGACCATGGAAAACCAGTTGCCCACATAGATGTGGTAGGTCTTGCGGATCTTCACGGTGCCGAGGAAGACGATACCGTAACTGACCCAGACCAGCGCGAGCAGGATATCGATCGGCCACTCGAGTTCGGCATATTCCTTGGAGGTGGTCAGGCCCATCGGCAGCGTGACGATGACCGCCTGCCCCAGAAGGTGAAGGCCGACAGGGTGTCGGAGAACAGCCGTACCTGACAGATACGTTGCACGATGTAATAGGACGTCGCGAACAGGGCACATCCGCCGAAGGCGAAGATGACCGCATTGGTGTGCAACGGACGGATGCGCCCGTAGGTCAACCAAGGCGTATCGAAGTTCAGTGCCGGCCAGACCAGCTGGGCGGCGATCAGCACACCAACGGCCATGCCGACGGTGCCCCATACCACCGTCATGATGGCGAACTGGCGGACCACCCGGTAGTTGTAGGTGGGATGTTCGGCTGCATTATTCATGTCAGTCCCCCTTTGACGAGATTGATGAGTCCAAACGTGTGCAGGTGTTTATCGCACGCTTGCTGGGCGCTGTATTGTCGAGTCGGTCATCCGGTCTCGTTTTCGGCGAGCAGCGTCGGGAACAGAAAGCGATAATCCTGCAGCTTGTCACGGTCATCGCTGGTCGGTTCCCGGTCCTGGAAGGCGACGGCTTTGGGACGGGCGCTTAGCGGGTCGACCGGTCGACCCTCGAGGCGGACTTCGTAGTGGAGGTTGGGGCCTGTCGCCGTACCGCTGGCACCCACCTCGCCGATAACAGCGCCCGTGACAACCTGGCGTCCGGTGGCAAGATCGGTGGCAAACTGCGACAAGTGAGCATAACGCGTGACGGTGCCATTGCCGTGGTCGACGTCGATGACACGCCCGTAGCCGCGTAGCCGCCCCTTAAAGGCAATGCGTCCAGAAGCTGTGGCCCTAACGGGCGTGCCGCGCGGTGCCGCGTAGTCGACCCCCGTGTGCATGCGCATATTGCCGAACACCGGATGCCAGCGCTTGCCGAACACCGATGACAGCCGTGCGCCGGTCACGGGTTTGGTCAGGCGCCGAACCGGTTTGCCGTCCTGATAAATGAGCGCCGCAGTCGCTTCGTCGGCATCGAGCATGATCTCCAGTACCCGGTCGGACAGCTCGAGTTGGACATATCGCAACACCTGATCACCCACGCGCACGCCGTCTGTATTCTGCTGTTCGCGCCACAGCAGTGCGATCGACTCACCGCCACGCAGCTCCCTGTCAAAATCGACGAGACTGCCAAACATTTCCGGCAGGTCGACAGCAAAACGTTGCGGAGCCTCCAGCTTCACCAGGGTGTCGTAGAGCGATCCGACAATGTGCCCGCCAGCCGTTCTGTCATAAGTTTCCAGTTCCGGTACCAGCCGGCGCGCGGTAACGGTATCGCTGAAGTCAATCTCGATTGTCGCACCCTCCTCGACCCTCATCTCGATGCGCTCGAGGTGCCGGCTGGGGAGGGGGCGCCAATAAAACGTCAGTGTTTGCCCGGGGCGCAGTCTCGTCACGTCATACTGCGTGGTGATGGCGAGTATGGCCTCTTGTCGGAGCGCCGGGGACAGTCCCGCCTGATCGAGTAGACGGTCGAGGGTATCGCCGGCGCGAACGGTGAGGCTGCTGGTCGCCAGAGACACGTGGGCTTTCGAGGCTAAGTCCCCTGGCGCTGCCGGTTGAGAGGCCTGTACCCCTTTTGTTGCCAATGAGGCTGCAAACAGCAGTGGTAGCAGACGCATTGCGCAGGGTTTCGTCCTGATTTTCACCATGTTGTTGCCATGTCGTCTGAAACTTGATTCTTTCGATTGAGCCACCCGGTACCCAAGTACCGGGTGAATGAGGTGATGCTTGGATGCACCTAGCCGAAGGCCAATGACGGATGAATGGCCGCTTGTACGGCCATCAGGACTTTTCGATCTCGTTCTGGACCAGCTCGAGCAGCCCCTGGGGGCCGAAGTCGACAAGGGGCTGGCCATTGACAAAGAAGGTCGGGGTCTTGCTGATGCCGAGCGCCTGCAGATCCGCGGTGTCCTGATTGAGGGCGTCCAGAATAGCGGGGCTGTTCAGATCGCCTTTGGCTTTTTCGATATCGAGACCGGCGCTGGCGGCTGCGTCCCATGCCTTGGCCAGGTCCGGTCCTTCATGCTTGGCCCAGGTAGGCTGGGCATCCAGTAACGCTTCCAGGACTGGCTCGAATACATTCTGCAGGCGCGCCGCCTCAATGATCTTGACCGCTTCATCCGAGCCTTTATGCAAAGCGGCATAGCGCAGCACCACGCGGACCTGACCGGGGAAGCGCCACATGATCTGCTTGACCAAAGGGTAAAAGGCACGACAGGCCTCGCAGGAGGGGTCGAAGAACTCGACAATGGTCACAGGCGCCCCCGCTGGCCCCAGTGTCGGAGAGTGCGGACGTACGAGCAAGTCGCCAGCGGCGGCTGCCGTCGCCAATTTTGACTGCTGTTGGTTGTTCAGGATATAGGTGCCGCCAGCGAAAGCGGCGACTGCAAGCGCCGCGGTACCGGCGACAAGGGTGCGTCTTTTCATAAAGGTGTCTTGTGTCTAATGTTGAATAACAGGAAAAAGATGACTGCGAACGCCACAACCGACAAAACGGGCAAGGGCAGTCCGCCCAGAACGGTCATATCCGCGCTGCTGCAGGAGGGGCCCTGCCCGCAGGGCTGAATGGTTTCGGGGATGACCTCGAAAAACAGCAGGTTGTGCCAGAGTGCGATGAGGCCGCCAATGCCGGCCAGCGGCAGGGCGTAGCGGTGCACCGAGGAGTCATCCCTCTGGCAGGCAATGCCCAGTATCGGCACCAATGGGAACATGGCAATGCGCTGATACCAGCACAGTTGGCAGGGCGCCTGCCCCATGACCTCGCCGATGAAGAGCGCGCCGAATGTCGCGACAAGCGCCACTAGCCAGGCGGTGAAGAGCACATTCCAGGTATCGCGCAAGAAGGGTAGCCTGTAAGCGATCATCAGACTTGACCCTCCCGCACCTGGCAACTTGTTTTTCGAATACAGCTTAGGAACATCAGCACGAACCCCACAAAGATGAAAACGTCGGCGCCATTGAATGCAGGCCAGTGCCAGCCGGCCCAATGAAAATCGAGGAAGTCGGTTACGGCGCCCTGTCGCCAACGATCGACGATGTTGCCCAGCGCGCCACCGGCAATAACGGCGATGCCGAGACGTTCGGTCAAGACAGGGGTTCGCTGAGCCCAGGCAAGCAGTCCGATGACGATCAGCAGGTTAGCTACAATCAGGACCTGAGGCTGTGCTGCCAGGGTCTCACTGAAGAGCCCGAAGCTGACACCCGTATTGAAGCCAAGCGTTAGGTTAAAGAACGGCAGGACCTCTATCAGCCGCGGGGGTTGCATCACATGCTCGAGGATGAGCCACTTCGTCAACTGATCGACGATAAAGGCAATGCCTGCTGGAAAGATGATGTGGGCAATCACTAGACGCTATTTTCCTTGCTTAGTCGAACAATTCCTCGAACCATGACTTGCGGCGATGGCCGTGATGGGCTTTTCCAGCACTGCGCACCGACTCCTGCGTCGTGCTTCGTTCGATGATCTTGTCAAGTTCGCCCCGGTCGAGCCAGACGCCCCGGCACTGGGGGCAGTAGTCTATCTCGATGTGCTGACGTTCCGTCATGACCAGTTCGACTTTACATACCGGGCAAAGCATAGCCATCGTCCTGTTCCTCGCTCATTGTGTACCCACGGTGCTTCACGGAGAAGACGGCCGTCGTCGTCTCTTGAAATCTCTTCGAACGAAGGGAGACAGCCGGACTTCCCAATAGTTTCATTCACCGCATCTCATGGGACGCCAGGCGCTGGGCCGCATCTTTCGTGCGCGACTTTCTCGGCATCGATGGCGGCAGCTCTGTCGGGTTGAAGCGCAGCAGCCGAAGCGCATTTAACGTGACTAGGACGGTCGCCCCTGTATCGGCGAGCACAGCGATCCAAAGGCCGGTGAACCCGAGTACCGTTGTGATCAGAAAAACGGCCTTGAGGCCGAGGGCCAGCGTCACGTTCTGACGGATATTGGTCATGGTGGTGCGGGCCAGCCGGATCTTGATGGCCACATCGCCGACGTCATTGCGCAGCAGCGCACCGTCCGCCGTCTCCAGCGCCACGTCGGTACCCGAGCCCATGGCGATGCCGACATGCGCCGCCGCCAGGGCGGGGGCATCGTTGATGCCGTCGCCCACCATCATGATGGGCCCCTGGGCCGCCAGTTCCCGCACCGCCGCGACCTTGTCGTCCGGCATCAGGCTGGCGCGGTATTCCAGTCCCAACTGGTCCGCGATGGCCGCGGCGGTGCGCGGATTGTCACCGGTCAGCATCAGCGGTTGAACACCGATTGACTTGAGCTCGGTGATCGCGGCGGCGGCGTCCGGTCGAGGCTCGTCCCGCAGGGCGATGAGCCCGAGCGGCGCACCTTGGCGGAAGACGACCACCACCGTTTTGCCGGCATTCTCCAGCGCGGCGATCGCGGACTCGGCCGCTGTATTCATGGCGCCCTGCTGGGTCGCGAATCGGGGCGAGCCCACGCCGACCCGTTCGCCCTCAATCTCGGCCTCCATGCCAAGGCCCGCCAGCGCCCGGGCGCCGGTCGCGGCCGGGACCGGGATGCCCTCTGTTTCGACATGCGCGAGCAGCGCCTCAGCCAGCGGATGGCTGGAGCCCACCTCGACACCCGCGGCCAGGCGCAGCACCTCCGCGTCCCCGGCGGCGAGGGCGACGACATCGGTGACCGCGGGGCGGCCCTGCGTCAGGGTTCCGGTCTTGTCGAAGGCAACCCAGCGGGTTTTCGCGGCCGCTTCGATGACGGCGCCCCCCTTCATCAGCAGTCCGCGCCGGGTACCGGCGTACAGCGCCGAGGCAATGGAGGCCGGTACCGAGATCACCAGCGCACAGGGGCAACCGATCAGCAGCAGGGCCAGGGCGCGGTAGGTCCAAGTGTCCCAGGGCTGGCCATAGAGGAGCGGTGGCACGAGCGCGACCAGAACCGCTACGCCAACGATCGCCGGCATGTAGTAGCGACTGAAACGGTCGATAAACCGTTCGGTTGGCGCCCGGCTGGCTTCCGCTTCCTCGACCAGGCGGATAATCCGGGCAATGGTGTTGTCGGCGGCCGCCCGGGTGACGCGTATTCGCAGTGCGCCCTCGGTATTGATCGAGGCGGCGAAAACCGCGTCCCCGGTTTCCTTGGTCACCGGTACCGACTCGCCGGTGACCGGGCTTTCGTCGATGCCCGAGGTGCCTTCGATGATCTCGCCGTCGGCGGGGATGCGATCACCCGGTCGTACCAGCACCACCTGGCCTACCTTCAGGCTGTCGGCATTCACCTTGACGATGCCACCGTCGCTTTCCAGACGAGCGGTTTTCGGCACCAGTGCCGTCAGCGCCCGGATACCGGCGCGTGCGCGGTTGGCTGCAAGACCTTCCAGCGCTTCACCGACGGCAAAGAGGAACACGACCAGCGAGGCCTCTTCCGCCGCGCCAATCAACAACGCTCCGGTGGCAGCGACGGTCATTAACATCTCGATGGTGAAGGGCATGCCGGCACGCAGGGCGGCGACGGCGCGTCGGGCGATCGGCGCGACACCGATCACCGTGGCCAGCGCAAAAGCCCAGAAGGCGATGGCATCGGAAACGGCCAGCTTTGTTGTCCAGGCCAGCGCCAGCAGCAGGCCGGTACCCAGTACGAAGCGCCCCTTCGCTGTCCGGTACCAGCGCTGCTTGCCCTCGGCGGAGGCGTGTCCGTGCTTGTGCGCAGCGGAAGCGCTTGCTGATCCCGACGTCGGCTGGGCATCCGCCGAGCAGCAAGCGTGCTCCTGGCTCGCCGCATCCGGTTGGGCCCGATCGGCCGCGGCTGGGGTCAGGTCGTACCCCAGTTTCCTGACCGAGGCTTCGACCTTATCGCGCGAGGTGCGTGATTCCTCCAGCTGCAGGTTCAACGTTTCCGAGATGATCGATACCCTGACCTCGCCGACCCCTGGCATGCGTTCCAGAGCATTGCGAATCTTGGCCGCACAGCCGGCACAGTCCATACCGCTGACGATCCAGCAGAGTTCCGTGGTTGAGATCGTCTTGGTGTCATTCATTCGATGTGCCCTCCCAGCATGTAGGCGGCGGTCATTCCGACGCGCCCTTGTCACAGCCTTTCGGTTCATCCTAATATCTATAGCGACTATAGGTTCAAGGGCTTTTTATGCTTTCAATCGGACAACTCGCCCGGCAAACGGGCGTCAAGGTACCGACCGTCCGTTACTACGAGAAGATCGGCCTGCTGCCGGCGCCGGCACGCAGCGTAGGTAATCAGCGGTTGTACCCCGCGCCCATGGTTGAGCGACTGACCTTTATCCATCACGCTCGCGCGCTGGGGTTTTCGCTCGATGCCATCCGCGATCTGCTCAGCATGGCCGACGATCCGGATCAGTCGTGTGAAGCCGCCGATACGATCGCCCGCGCCCAGCTGATGGCGGTCGAGCGCAGGATCGAGCAACTGCAATCGCTACGGCAGGAGTTGCAGCGCATGGTGGCGCAGTGCCAGAGCGGACGCATCGGCGATTGCCGCGTGATCGAGGTGCTGAGTGATCATTCGCAATGTCTGAACGATCATCTAAAAGTGCAGTCAGGTGACATGATCGACACAAGCTGACGCCTGGGCACAGGCGGGGATTTTCGAGGCTCGCTTGAGCGAACGTAGCCTAGGTCGGGTGAAGAGGAGAGGCCGGTGGTGAAGATAATGACTTCCAGACGTTCAAAGGGCGCCTGCCAACACAGGATGAAGAGCTCGCAGCCTCGTGCGAAAGGGGCGAAAGTGTTGGCCCTGTTAATCGCGCTCTCGGCCAGCGCACTGTCAACGGCCAAGTCGGATCCGGCTATTGAACGGTCGGAGGAGCTGAAATCTCCTGAGCAGCTCTTGGGCGTTGCGGACACTTTTGTACTGAAAAATGGACTCCGAGTTGTGGTCATCCCCCGTTTCGACACTGAAAGCGTCCTTCACATGGTCTGGTACAGGACCGGTGCGGCCGATGACCCGCCGGGTAAATCGGGCCTCGCCCATTTCGTCGAGCACTTGACGTTTGGCAGCATGGAAATGAACGACCGGTATTCGGACTTTCATGCGCTGGAGCGACAGGCGGTTCAGTTGGAGGCTTACACCGCCTACGACCAGACCGTTTACTATCAGGAAGTGCCGCTGGAAGCCTTGCCATTAGCCATGAGCGTTGAGGCCAAGCGCATGCGTGAACTGAGCATTACGGCAAAGGCGATGATCTTCGAACGTAAGGCGATTCGGCAAGAACGCGCTGACGAGCGGTTTGAAGGCGAAGGCGATCAGCACCGGCAGCTTCACTCCGCGCTGTATAGAGGCCATCCGTATAGCCAGTCCGTGCTGGGGAAAACCCAGGAGCTCGCCAGCATTACAGCGGAAGATGCTAAGGCGTACCACCGACAATGGTATACGCCAAACAATGCTGTTTTGATTATCGCTGGACCGGTGCGGACACAGACGCTTCGGCCCGTCATACAAGAGCATTACGTCGGCATTCCGGCCCGCCCTCTTGCTGATCGACGAGCGGCGACTGCGAGCCTGCCGCAACCGCGTCTACCGGTTACCCGCCTGCATCAGAATTGGGGCCAGACGGTCGGCATACGTGAATACCTCGCCCCGAGCTACGTCACGGGGGCGGCCGAGCATACGTACGCGCTTCAAGTATTGGCGGCACTGCTGGGCGGCGATCTGGAAGGTCGCCTGTATCGAAGGGTTGTCCGTGAACTGGGGATTGCCCGAGATATTACAGTGACATATGAGCCTGACAGTGTGGGCTTGGCCCCCTTTACAATTGAGGTGACAGCGTCATCGCGAGAGAAGGTGGAGCAAGCGCTGGCAACCATCGATCTGGAGCTGAATAGTATTCGCTTAAAGGGACCCCTCGAAACAGAGTTGGATCACGCCAAAAGCATGTTGCTGGCGCAAACAGCACAGTTGCAACGGGACCGTGACGCCTGGGCTGAGCGGATCGGAACGGCCCTGACATCAGGGCGTACGCACGAGGACCTGCAGGCCTGGCCAGAGCGTATCAACGAGGTCACGGCAGATGATGTACGCCGGTCTGTACATGCCATTCTTCAGTCGCGCTTGGTCGTAACGGTTCGGTGACCCGGTTGAAGATACGCTGATTCACGGCCGGCACCGGCCGCCGACAGTCTTCTGTCAACTTACGCTCATGCATAGGAGTGGAGAGGGCCACTTTTCCGGCGGTTCGTACGCTACAAGCGAAACCGGCTCTGAACCTGATTCGCGATAGCCGGCCGTTGAGACTAAAGTGGGTACAGGCAGACGGGCCGGGAACAGTCCCAGTCCACTTGTAAAGTGCATGGAGGGCTGATGCAGGCGGTCGACTGGTTGTACTTGCTGTTACCGTACCAATTTTCGCCCGTCATCGCCGGCACAGCCGTCGTGGTACTGACCGTCTACTTCAGGGGCGCCCGCGCGGCGGCAGAGCGGCAGCTGCAGGTCGGTTTCGGTCGTCATCTGGCATTTTTCGCAGGCGTTGCGCTGTGCTACCTCGTGTTGCATACCCGCTTCGATTATTACGCCCAGTACATGTTCTTCATGCATCGGCTGCAGCATCTGGTCTTGCATCACATCGGTGCCTTTCTGATCGCGTTGTCCGCCCCCTGGTCGGTACTCGCGCTTGGCTTGCCGGTCGGCATTCGCGAACGGCTGTTGCGGCCGCTGGTTCGCAACCGGCTGGTTCGGGGGCTCTACCGGGCATTGCAGCATCCCGCCGTTGCACCGACCCTCTTTGTTGGTTTGATTTTCTTCTGGTTGATTCCCGAAGTGCACTTCGATGCCATGCTGAATCTAAAGCTCTACCACCTGATGAATGCCAGCATGTTGATCGACGGCATCTTGTTCTGGTGGCTGATGTTGAATCCGAGCGTCCAGCATGCGTCGGTGCGCATCGGCTATGGTCTGCGCATCCTGATTATGGTGCTGATCACGGTACCGCAGGTGGTACTGGGGGCCTATATTGCGCTGTCGAGACAGGAGTTGTTCGAAATCTATGCGATTTGCGGGCGGGCCTGGCCAATATCGCCTGAAGTTGATCAGCAACTGGGTGGGATCCTGACCTGGATTCCGGCCGCCATGATGAGTGTTCTGGGGGTACTGCTGGTGCTTAGAATGCTGTTGCGAGCTGAACAGACCCGGAGCGAGGCGCCGAACCCGTCAGCCGATATCGCCTGAGGCTGATGTCGATGAGAATCACCCGGCTTGTATTCACTCAAATCCATGGTTAGGGAGGGCGAGACATTATGATCAGAACAGTCACTGCAGGCGCACTGGTGCTGTTGGCGACCTTGACCCAGGCGGGCCATGGAGTGGCCATTCGGGATGCCTGGATCGGCTTTCTGCCGGGCGATCGCCCGATGGGGGGCTTTTTCGTGCTGGACAACCGCAGCGGCCGCGAACAGACCGTCGTGTCGGTGTCGAGCACAGCCTTCGAAGACGTGAGTATGCACAGGACCATCGACCAGGGGGACGCCGTGACCATGAAGCCGGTGGCGTCCTTGAGCATACCTTCGCCAGGACAGGTGGAATTCGCGCCCGGGGGCTACCACTTGATGCTCATGGGGCCGCAGCGGCCGTTGCAAATGGGCGACCAGGTCCCGGTGCAGCTTCGCTTCGAAAGTGGCGAAGTGGCGACCGCCCAGTTCAGTATCAAGCCGCTTTGGCAGGAGTAAGACGATGAAAGCTTTTGTTCTGGCTTGGGCGCTGGTACTGCTGATGGCCGGTTGCAGCGATCAAACCGATTGGCAAACCCGCTACATTGGCGGTCTGATGCCGGAACTGCAATTCACCCTCACCGACGAGAACGGCAAAACGGTCACCGAAGCGCAATATGCCAATAATACCGTCAACTTACTGTTTTTCGGCTATACCAGCTGTCCCGATGTCTGTCCCGTTACCCTCGCCCAGATGAGGCAGGTCTTGGACCGTTTGCCCGAGGGCATGGTGGGCAAGGTCCGGGTACTGTTCGTCAGCGTGGATCCGCAGCGGGACGACCTCGAATCGCTGCGCCGTTACACCGACTTTTTTGGCGACCGCTTCGTTGGGCTGACCGGCAGCCGGGAACAGCTCGATACTCTCACCAGCCGCTACCGCACCACCTACGGCTACGGCGAGCCGGATGCCAAAGGCAACTATGTGGTCACGCATGGCAGCGCCGTATACGGTTTCGATGCTGCTGGCCGAGCGCAGTTGCTGATTCGCAATGACGACAGCCCCGACGCGATCGTCGCCGATATCGTTCAGCTCGTGCAGGGCTGACTGTTGTCTTGCCCGGCAGTAGTGGCCGTATTAGATCTGAATGACAGGGAAGTGGCCGATTCGCCGTCATCCGAAGGTTGACCGTTGTCTTGACGGCATTGGAGCAGCACCGGTCACGGTGCTGCTCCAATGACGATCACGGGCCTACTATCTAAGCCAACCACGTCTCTGTTGCAAAGAAGAGCGGTGGTGGCATTATGGTTTAACCGAGAGCGCCTAAGGCACCGCCAAGGAGGAATGGGGATCGCGATCTTAGGCACAAGGCGTAACCCCGACCCCAGACACAGCGTACAGAACCGCGAGCAGTTTGACCTGTACTTGTCTTCAAGTGGCCCGGACAAGGACCCAACAACCTCCGGCAGTACTGCAATTGCGTCTAATCGCAATGCTTAGTTTCAAAGATGGTTTTACGAATGAAATCGTTCTGAGGATGTACGCTGTCGCCCTGGTTTGACCTCGAGTATTGGACGGCGTGAAGCTGGCCGCGCTGGACTGGGCGGGCCGGATTGCACTACTTGCCGCGTATCATTGAGCCGAGCAGGGATGATGAGGCCTAACGTACGATTTTTTGTTCGATTCGTTTCGTGAACTGGCCCCATACAGGTCTGTGTATCCAGTTTCAGAAGGTGACAGCACCGGTTTATTGGGTTGACCGCCATGTGTGCAGAGAACTTCTGAGCGGTGCCGGTCAGGCGCCCCCAGCAATAGCGCGATCAAAAAGCGGCGGTCGCGAAAAGCGTCCGTCGGATGTATCAAAGGCACCGAGGTAGAGGTGGTGTAGAGGAGCAGGCCCAGAACGGGCCAGAGTAATATCTCCCAATGAGCGGTCCGCTCTGGTGCGGCCCAGCCGATCGCCATTCCGGTCAGGATGGCAATGAGATAGAGCCAGACCTTATGCTGCTCCCGTTTTTCACGCATTGCACGCTTAGTCCGTTGTCATCGGCTTGAGTTGCCGATGATTATTTCTAGCGCGCTGGTACCACTATCGTCATACGAAAGCCCAAGTTCAGCGGGAGCGAGCTTGAAGGTCTCCAGGCCCCATGCTTTAATCCGCCCATGAATACCGCCATCCTGTATCGTCGACTATATGCCTGCTTGGCATTGTGCGCCCTGCTTATCAGTCTTGTCTGGCAGACCCAGGGGGCCGGCATCGATGGTGCTGCGTCCAGGGCGCCGGATACTGCGATGGAGATGGCCAAGACCTGCACCGGGTGCAGCACGCTTACCGTGCTGGACGGGGACTGTGTCGATATGGACTTGTTCTGTGTGCATATTCCACCTGGGGCGATAGGGGGTGGCGAACTGACCCCCTGGCCTGCTGCCACTGTGCAAACTGTACTGCAACACCCCCTTCACAAGGGCCGGTTCCCGAGCCCTGAACCCCGACCTCCACGCGGCCCACGTCAAGCTTGAAGGTTTGCTGGCCAGAGGTTGAGGCCAGCAAGATATTGCGAGCTGCCGTTGTTACCCGGTGAATCCGACGTGGACCGAACAGACTTGCTACCCGACTGATATTCGCGCTTGTCGGTGACAGGCAGACTGGGCTATCTCTTGGCTTTCCCCAGACACCCGATATGCGGGGTGCTATCCGCTGCCTGAACTTGCCGCCAAATTGGGTGATATAGGAATGCCAGCGGGGCATGCCTCGATACATCCAAGTACGCCGGACTTCCAGCTGGAGGGCGGTAGTGCCGCGACCCGATTTAGAGTCGATTGAAATCACTTTTAACCGCAATCGAGACGAGAAATACATCATGAAACGACTGAATGTTCTGGCACTGCTGTTTGGCCTGATACTGCCAGGGCTTAGCTGGGCCGATGAGCCCATCAAAGGCAAGCTGTACAAGAACCCGCAGTGCGGCTGCTGTCAGGGGCATGCCGACTATCTGAGTGAGAAGGGCTTCGAACTCGAGGTCATACCGACGAACGATCTTCAGTCTCTCAGACGTCAACTGGGCGTACCGAAAAAGCTGGAGGGGTGCCATACCATTCTGATCGGTGATTATGTAGTCGAGGGACATGTCTCAGCCGCTTCAATCAAGCGCCTGCTGGCTGAGCGCCCCGATATTAAGGGTATTTCAATGCCGGGTATGCCGGCCGGCTCGCCGGGAATGGGCGGTACCAAGACCGAACCCTTCACGATATACGAGATATCCGAAGGCATGCCGAGAGTTTTCGCCGTCGAGTAAGACAGCGTTTCGTCTCAAGACCACTCCCGGCCCGAGCATTTGTTGCGCCGCTGGCTGGGACTGTACCTAGGAGTACCGAATGAAATCGGAAAATTCACGCATCGTGCAGCCACTGATAGCCACTATGGTGGCGATTGTCATTTCCCTGGTGGCGGGCCTTGCCTTGGCCGATAGCCATGCCACGACCTCGACCTCGACCGCGCCCGCTGCATCGGCCCCGCTCGAGGAGACATTCGAGCAGCGGGTGCGGGACTATATCCTGAGCCATCCTGAAGTGGTGGTCGAAGCCTTTGGTCTGTGGCAGGCACAGCAGCAAGCGCAGAAGCAGGGCCAGATCAAGGCGACCATTGCCGAGCGTCGGGCGGAAATCTTCGAAGACCCGGACGCCCCGGTGGGCGGCAATCCCGAGGGTGACGTGACCCTCGTCGAGTTTTTCGATTACAACTGTCCCTACTGCAAGAAGGTGGCGCCGGTGATGGCCGCACTCGCAGAGGCCGATTCGAAACTGCGCTTCGTCTACAAGGAGTTCCCGATCCTCGGGCCAGCGTCGGACTTCGCCGCCCGGGCCGCACTGGCCGCGCGTGAGCAAGGGAAATACCTCGAGCTGCACCATGCATTGATGACCTCGGACACGCGCCTGACCGAGACCAAGGTACTCGAGTTGGCCCGCGCACTCAATATCACCGGTACCCCGGGCTTTGTCATCGGGTCGGAAGTGCTGGGCGGTGCGGCGGACCGACGCACCTTCGAGACGCTGATCGAGCGGGCGCGGCAAGCCCAATGACGGCAAGGATACTATTGTGAGTGCGTTTGCTTGTCGTGCCCGCCAGCCGGCCTCGGGCCGGAACTGGGCGCTGTACACGCTATTGGAGGCCTGCCGTGCTTGATCCTGCCAATCTCGGTCTGCTGGGCGCCTTCGCCGGCGGGCTGATCTCCTTTCTGTCGCCCTGTACCCTGCCGCTGGTGCCGGGGTATCTGTCGTTCGTCGCCGGCCAGGGCGGTTCGGTGCCGGAACAGCAGCGCTGGCCGCACCTCGTCCTGAGCCTGTTCTTTGTGCTGGGCTTTTCGATCATCTTCATCTCCCTGGGGGCCGGGGCCACCCTGCTGGGCAATCTGTTGCTGGCCTACCGCTACGAGGCGACTCTCATCGGCGGCAGCCTGGTGATACTGTTCGGCATCTTCATGACCGGCCTGCTCAGGATCGGCTGGTTGCAACGAGAGTTTCGGCTGCAGCTGTCGCTGCCGTCCGGCAATCCGACCACGGCCTTCCTGCTGGGCATCTCCTTCGCCCTGGGCTGGACGCCCTGTATCGGCCCGATCCTGGCGGCGATCCTGGCCATGAGTTCGCTCAGCGCCGATCCCCGGATGGCCGTGGCCCTGCTGTCGGTCTATGCCCTCGGGCTGGCGATTCCGTTCCTGTTGGTCTCGCTGTTCATGGAGACCTTCAAGCGGCGCCTGCGCGCGCTGGGACGCTTCAGCCGCTACCTGCACCTGATCGCCGGGCTGATCATGATCCTGATGGGCCTCGCCATGATCACGGGCAAGCTGACGCTGTTCGCCATCTGGATGCTGGAGCTATTCCCAGCCATGGGGGCGATCGGATGAAGGGGTACACATACGGATCAATGGAGGCTGTTACATGGGGATGAGGAAAGTGCTGTTGTTCGTGCCGTTACTGGTAGCGTTCGGCTTGGGTTTTTTTCTTTGGCGCGGGCTTTCGTTGAATCCGCAGGAGTTGCCTTCGGCGCTGGTCGGGCACCCGCTGCCCGCATTCGAATTGCCGTCGTTGCAACAGCCGGACCAGATGCTGACGCAGGATAGCCTGAAAGGACAGGTCAGTTTGCTCAATGTCTGGGCCACCTGGTGTCCGGCTTGCCGCGACGAGCACCCCTTTCTGATGGAGCTGGCCGAGAAGCGGCGGGTTCCGATCATCGGCCTGGATTACAAGGATCAGCGCGACGCGGCGCTGAAATGGCTAACGGACTTGGGTAACCCGTACCAACTGACGCTGTTCGACGGCGACGGCCGGCTGGGTCTGGACCTCGGGGTCTACGGCGCACCGGAGACCTTTCTGATCGACAAGGAGGGCATTATCCGGCTGCGCCACGCCGGCATCGTCAATGAACAGGTGTGGCAGGACAAGTTCCGCCCGCTCTTCGAACAGTATCAGCAATAGACCCAGTGAGTGGAGCGCTTGATCGATTCGCACATGGAAAAGGCTGCAGGCCGGCGTTGCAATTGGAGACTACGATGTCCCGTAATGTCTGCCAAAGGAATGATACAGGTATGTCGCCCCCCGCTGAATGACCGGCGTTACCGGCACCTTTTTCTGGCGCAGATCGTCCCCCTGTTGGGCACCGGCCTCACGACCGTCCGTCGCCCTTGCGTTGCTGACTCACAAATAGACCGAGGTGCTAAGTGGCGCCCTCAGCCGTCAATCGCGCGGATGGGCGCCTGCGCCAACGTGGTCGAGGGCGGGCGACGGCCTTTCTGGCACCGGTGGAGTTGCGACTCTCGCTGGGTAACCTGTTGTGAACGAGGAGTCCCTGATGTGGGTGCATGATATAAATCCGGTGGCCCTGAACCTTGGCGTTATTCAGATTCACTGGTACGGCCTGATGTACTTGGTGGGTTTTGCCGCGGCCTGGGGACTCGGTACCCTCCGTGCCCGCCTGCCTGGCTCGGGTTGGACTGTCCAGCAGATATCCGACCTGGTGTTCTGGGGCGCAGTGGGAGTGGTGGTCGGTGGCCGTGCCGGCTATGTGCTCTTCTATAATTTCGATTATTTTCTCGATAACCCGCTCTGGCTGTTCCAAGTCTGGGAGGGCGGCATGTCCTTCCATGGTGGCCTGGCCGGCGTGCTGCTGGTTCTCTGGCTGTTCGGGCGTCACCACCGTAAGCGGTTCTTCGAAATGGCCGACTTTGTCGCCCCGCTGATCCCCATCGGCCTCGGCGCGGGCCGTCTGGGCAACTTCATCGGCGGCGAGCTCTGGGGCCGGGTGACTGAGCAGCCCTGGGGGGTGATCTTTCCGCGGGCCGGCGATGGGGTGCCGCGGCATCCGTCGCAGCTCTACGAGTTCGCCCTCGAAGGTGTGGTGCTGTTCGTCGTGCTCTGGTGGTTCTCGTCGCACCTCAGGCCGCGCATGGCGGTATCGGGGCTCTTCCTGCTTCTATATGGCGTTTTCCGTTCGCTGGTCGAGCTGGTGCGCGAACCGGACGAACACTTGGGATTCATCGCCTTCGACTGGCTGTCGATGGGGCAGCTGCTGTCGCTACCGATGATACTGGCCGGCGCGGTGCTGCTCGCTCTGGCTTACCGGCGGCGGGTGGATTGCCAGACACCTTGAGCGAACCGTGCCGCTTTTTACAAAGCGGGCAGTGTTGTTGAAGCCAGTCGGATTTTCAACAGCCTGCTGGAGATCTTTTTTGCTGCATCACTGGCGTTTCGTACGGCCCAGGTCTTGCCATTCGAGGTATCTTCATTCTCGTGGGGTTCCAACGATCGCAGCATTCGTTTAAATCAGGATAGCCATGGGTGAGTACGGTGAATTCGTCCAGCAGCCGCCGGAATGAGCTGATGAGGTCCCATCGTTCGATGTACCAGCTGCAGCAGCAGGCGCGCTGGATCGAGGAGATAGGAGATAGAGTGCTGAGGTCATTGCCGAACTATTTCTGATTTCCGCAATCTATTGATGCCCATGGGGTTTTCGATTCGATTTGCCCGTCAGACTTTTTATTATCAATCCTTGTATCAGGATCCGGCCGAGTCTCACCACTTCGGGTACCAAGGACTCGGCCGGCGATTAGGAGAACGTAAAATGAGACGAAAGGCGCGCTTTCTGGCGCTACTGATGCTGACCACGCTGTCCTTCGGCGCGCTTGCCGCCCTGCCGATGATCGATCCCAAGGGTCGAGAACTACCGTCGCTGGCGCCGATACTCGAACAGGTCAATCCGGCGGTGGTCAATATCGCCACCTATGCCCGACAGCCGGAGCAGAACCCGCTGCTCAGTGATCCCTTTTTCCGGCGCTTCTTCAATATTCCGGACGAACAGGCGCGACCGCGATCGGAGCGGCGCCAGGCCAGTGCCGGATCCGGCGTGATACTCGATGCCGATGACGGCACCATTGTCACTAATTTCCACGTTATCAAGGGAGCCGACGAGATCCAGGTGTCCCTGATCGACGGCCGCACCTTCGAGGCGGAGTTGGTGGGGGGCGATCCGGAGGTCGACATCGCGGTGCTGAAAATCGACGCCGACAACCTGCAGGAGGTGAAACTGGCGGACTCCGACACCCTGAGGGTCGGCGACTTCGTAGTTGCGATCGGTAACCCCTTCGGCCTCGGCCAGACCATCACCACCGGCGTCGTCAGCGCCCTGGGGCGCACCGGCCTCGGCATCGAGGGCTATGAGGACTTCATCCAAACCGATGCCTCGATCAACCCCGGCAACTCAGGCGGCGCTCTCGTGAATTTGCGCGGCGAGTTGGTCGGGATTAATACCGCCATCATTGCCCCAGGCGGTGGCAATGTCGGTATCGGCTTCGCGATTCCGATGAATATGGCGCGTGCCAGCGTCGAGCAGATCGTCGAGCACGGCGAGGTGAAGCGCGGTCAGATCGGCGTTGCCATCCAGGATATGAACCCAGCACTGCGCAAGGCCTTCAAGCTCGACAACGGTCTGCGCGGCGTACTGGTGACCGATATACACAAGGGCTCCGAGGCCGAAAAGGCCGGGCTCCAGGCCGGCGACCTCATTACCGCGGTCAATGGCGATCCGACCCCGACCACCGGCGAGCTGCGCAACAGCATCGCCTTTAGCGATATCGGCGAAACCGTGACTTTGTCGCTGCTGCGAGACGGCAAGGAGGTGACGGTCAAGGTCAAGGTCGGGGAGCCCGAACGTCCGGCCGGTAGTGGCATGCATCCGCTGCTCACGGGCGTGAACCTGGCGCCGAATGCGGAAGGCGGTGTCAAGATCGTCGAAATGGCACGCGATTCCCAGGCCGCGATCAGCGGGCTGCGCCCGGGCGATATCCTGCTCAGCGTCAACCGCATAGAAGTGGCGACGGTGGAGGATGTCGAGCAGGCACTGATACAGGAGCAGGATCAGGTGCTGCTGCAGGTACAGCGCGGCCCCGGGGTCTTCTTCGTGGTACTACGCTGAGGCGATGGCCGGCACCTGGTCTCCCAAGGGAGCCGGACGTCGGCCTATTTCGGCGACTCTACTGCCGGATGTAGTCGAGCACGCCGGCATCCAACGGCCGTAGTTGACCGTAATCTTGGGGCAGCCGACCGCTGTGGTGCCTGAAACCGGCTGCGGTGCGACGGATGCCGTAAAGAAAGTGCCGGAGAAATGTTGATGTACAGTATTTTCCATTTCGTGAGCTGACCCCAATAACTGACCCCAATAACTGTAAGAATCGCGAGCGTTCTAACTGTCTATTAATTTATAACTTTGTGGACATCATAAAGTGACCGGCATAAACTGTCTATTAAATCGTTTAGTCATCACTTAATAGACGAAAGGTCTATAAATCGATTTAGGAGACAGATTTCGCCATGAGACTCTTTGGATATGCCCGCGTCTCGACCAGTCAGCAGTCACTGGATGTGCAGGTGAAGGCGCTCAAGGCTGAAGGTGTCCGAGCGAACCGGATTTTTACCGACAAGGAGTCCGGCAGCCATGTGAACCGTGAAGGCCTCCAGATGCTCCGGCTCAAGGTGGAGGAAGGCGATGTCATCCTGGTGAAGAAGCTGGACCGGCTTGGCCGCGACACGGCGGACATGATCCAGCTCATCAAGGAGTTCGACAACATGGGTGTGGCCATTCGGTTCCTGGATGATGGTATCAGTACCGAGGGAACGATGGGCAAGATGGTGGTCACCATCCTGTCAGCCGTGGCCCAGGCCGAGCGTCAGCGCATACTGGAGCGCACCAACGAGGGTCGCCTGGAAGCCAAGGCCAAGGGGATCAAGTTTGGCCGTAAACCCACAGTAAACAGAGCTAAAGTATGGGATTTACGTGGTCAAGGGATGGGCGCTACAGAGATCGCCAAGCAACTCAAAATAGGCCGCTCTACGGTATATAAAATACTGGAATCTGACCAGCCTTAGTGATTTGGGCACAGCTTGACGGTATCTCATTTGAGATACATAATAGGGTCATGCATGACAATCGGAGAATTCATTATGGCTCACACTTCAATGCTACACGTTCGTGTGGATGACGAGCTGAAGGCTGATGCGGCGGAAAAGCTCGCCAGCTTCGGCCTGACGGTATCAGATGCCGTCCGCATCCTTCTGACTCGCATAACCAAAGAGGGAGGGTTGCCCGTTGGGCTAACGGCTGATCCGGAAGCCCATGACGCCTGGTTTCGCGCAAAAGTTCAAGAAGCACTGGCCGACACTCGACCAACCGTATCCCATCAGCAGGTAATGGATGAGGCACAAGCTTTGATCGATAGGAAGCGCCGTGCCTGAACTAGAATGGCTGGAATTAGCTCGTGCCGACCTACTGGGGATTATCGATTACATCTCTGATGACAATCCAGATGCAGCACAGCGCGTAAAGGATGATATAGAGGCGAAGGCCGAAAAACTGCCAGACTTTCCAAGAATGGGCCGCCCTGGCCGGGTCGAAGGAACTAGAGAGCTGGTCGCTTGGGCGAATTACGTTATCGTGTACCAGGAGGACGCTTTTACGGTACGAATACTGCGTGTGTTGCATGCAGCGCAGCAGTGGCCTCCAACCGATTAACTGCCCATATTGCCATTTTCGGGGGCTTTCATGCCCCCTCGTTCTTAACGTACGTTTCCGTACCGTTGGACTTCAAACCCCTCTACCAGGACATAAGGCTGGCCCTGCTCCACTTCACCGTCAAAGGTTGGATTCATCGCCAGGCGGTGGTCCGCCCCTTTATTGGTTCGTCCTACTTTCTCTGCCTGTACGATATTATATTCCACATCCAGCCCCAGGCGGTCCCCCAGGACTTCGGCAGCAGCTAGCGGAATTTTATTATTGCCTGCCGACTCTCGGGCCAGCACCGGCACAATCTTGGCCGGATGGTCGCCCACCATAGACCGGATGGCGTCCACAGTCCCAGGGCGCACCAGGCGTTCGGCCATGGCCAGCGCCCCGCCCCAGTCACCGCCCTTGGCGGCCTGATACTCCGGTCCCTTCTCCAGTTCCTTAAGGTCGCCGTTCCGGATGACTGGGGGAAAGTCATTCCATGGAGCCCGTTCCGCTCGTTTGCTCTCACTCATGCCGCCACCTTACACGCCAGGAACGCGGACTTTGCCCGCAAGCTCTAGGGCCTTAGCCTCGCTTATTCCTTGCTCCAGGAGTAGGGCAGGAACGACAGTGGCCAGCATGTAATTGACGACACGGGCGCTCGGGGCCTTCCCTTCTCGTTCCCATTCCGTGATCCGGGAGTGGGTCAGCTTCATATCCAGAGCGGCGTTCAACGTCTCCAGGGCCTCGGTCAGCGAGTCCGAACGGGTAACGATCGCTCGCCAGGTACTGACCAGGTTAGGAGCTTCCGGCTTGACCGTGGGGGGCTTGCCCACACGTCGTTTTGTCTGCTCTTCTGCTTTCAATAGATTCACCTCTATGTCAGTGGCATAATAATTAAAGCCGTAGTCCTCTTAGTCGAAGGGACGGCCGGCCCCGGCAAGGCGTGGTGGCCGACCGGGGCCAACCCTTTACGCTACTTCCTTACGTTTTCTGATCGCTCGAAGCTCGCCCATCAGCCTACCAAAATCCTTCCCTGACATGCTGCCCAGTTTGACGCACTGGCCGCTCTGGAAGGCCCCCAATACCTGCATTGTCTGATTGCTCATCGGTTATTCCTCCAGGTGGTTACGCTTTACCAATGAAGTGCAGGCAAAGACAAGCGAACAGCTCCGCGTAAGACTCCGATTGGAGATCCGCGACGGGGAACTGGCGCCCCTGGATGCCTTCCGATTTTTCTTCCCTCAAGGTTCCAATAACACACCAAAACTTGGGCGCCTCACCCTCGGCCATGGTCCGGGAATGGCAGTCGGAAACCGGCTGAACCTCGAATGTTTCAAAGTCGGTCAACTGCGATACGTCATTGAAATAAAACAAACTTTTCATGGTGTAATCCTCTTAGTCGAAGGGACAAAACCCGCACCGGACTAAGTGGTGGTGTCCGCTGCGGGTAGAGTCAATATAATACCGCCACAGTATTAAATCAACAAATTTCGTGCACACGAAAAAATAACCTGCCGTCAATGCCTCCTGGTAGCGCCACCTTGAAATCGCCCCATCATTCAAAGAGCGCCATTAAAGGCGCATAAAATACGGATTTTTCAGAAAAATCAGCACTCCAATGTTTTACATAAGTTTTCTCGTTGCGTTAGACCAAAGTATGGATTTAAACAGGAATTTGCCTTGACTGAATTAATCATAATTGTGTGTTTTGATTTTCAATATTAGGCATATCAAGGTATAATCTGTGCCTGTCTGATACGAACTGAATCAATAAGGATATTGAACATGGAATTCAAACAGATGTTTGCCGCTTCCGCCGTTACACTGGCGTCTATCGGCGGTCTTGCCGTCCCCTCAACAGCCCTTGCCGCTTCACAAGATGAGTGCGCTATCTGGATCTGTTTGCCTGGTGGTTTTCCTTCCGGTTGCGGCGCTGCGCATTCGGCCATGATGGACCGAATCAAGGACAGAAAAAGCCCGCTGCCGTCCTTTGGCTCCTGCGCCGTCAAGGAAGAAGGGCACAGCGAAATGTCCTACAACTACAGCGTTGCGGCGTACATTCCTGCCCGCCAGGTCTGCACTAAGCAGCATTGGTGGGGAGACTCCGATAACTGCTCTCAGTGGGAAACGGCCCCCTCGCACTACGTGAAAGGCACCCGTTG
This sequence comes from Marinobacterium profundum, assembly GCF_001528745.1. Taxonomy (GTDB): domain Bacteria; phylum Pseudomonadota; class Gammaproteobacteria; order Pseudomonadales; family Balneatricaceae; genus Marinobacterium_A; species Marinobacterium_A profundum. The sequence goes on from NZ_BCNS01000162.1 coordinate 26,356, forward strand.
CCAGAACGATGATAACGGGTGGTATCCCGAGGGCTGCACTCGTACTTATCGCTTTGTCGATGTTTTCGTGGATGGCGTCTTGGCCGGTGATACCTATTACTGGTAAGGGAAGCCGACATGGAATTGTTCGCCATTCTCGCCACCTGTGCGGCCCTATCAGGAGCCGCAACCCAAACAGAGCAGCCCGTTAGCTCATCGGACTGTCAAGCCGCTGCGTCTGAATACCAGGCCAGCTTGCAGTCTGTGGAACTATCCAATGAAGACAGGGACGCCATTGCCCGTGTCGCGTTTGCAGAGGCTGCTAATCAAGGGGACAGTGGTCTAGCTGGTGTTACCTACACAATCATAAACCGACTGATTAGCGACCAGTGGGGCCACAGCGTGACGGCTGTCGTTAACGCTCCGCGTCAGTTCGAGCCCGTCCACCGTGCCGGTGGTTGGCGTCAGCTTCCGGCTTTGTCACCGACCCAGCGGACCCGCGTCGATACCATCATCAATTTGGCGCTAGATGGCAGACTGCCAGACTTAACCAACGGCGCTCTGTTCTTCCAAAACCCCGATGTGGTAAGAGACCGCGAAGCGGCCGGGACCGTCTCCAAGGGCCTAACCCACTTTGGCGGTTCCACTCCGTCAGCAGTGATCCAGGACCACACCTTTTACGCCTCGATCAACAATGCCCGGGGCGCTGGAAGCGCCGTGCCTGTGCGAGTGAAGGCCGAGCGCATACCCGAACCGCAAGCCTGGGACGCCTACGGTCAAGCACGGGACAAGGAGCTGAAACAAGCGCAAGCCTGGGACGTATTCACCACGGGCGGCGCCGGGAACACCGTCATTATTGGCGGCAAGGAGGAATAATGAACCTAGTTATTGTTGAGTCACCAGGGAAGATTAAGAAGATCCGCGAGATCCTGGGGCAAGGCTGGGACGTTCAAGCCAGTGTTGGCCATGTGCGTGACCTGCCGGAACGCGAAATGGGCGTGGAAGCGCCGGACTTCAAACCCAAGTATGTACCGACCGAGCGAGGCAAGGACGTATTGGCCAGACTTCGCAAGGCCGTGGATCGCGCCAACGCCGTTTATCTGGCTACCGACTTGGATAGGGAAGGGGAGGCCATTGCCTGGCACCTTAAACAGGCTCTGAGGCTCGAAAACCCGCAACGTATCCGCTTTGCTGAGATCACGCCGAAAGCCATCAAAGCAGCCATAGCGACCCCCTCTGGCATCGATGTTAAAAAGGTCGCAGCCCAGGAAGGCCGCCGCGTCCTGGATCGATTGGTGGGCTATATGGTGTCTCCTAAGCTGGGCGACATGGCCGGACGGCGTGGCCTTTCTGCCGGTCGTGTTCAATCACCGGCCGTTCGTATCGTCCTGGAGCGGGAGCGCGCAATTCAGGCGTTCAAGCCGACCAACCACTTTGGCGCCCAGCTAGGCTTTGGCTCCTGGACGGCTGATTGGGAAACAGGCCCATTTCTCCCGGAAGGGCAAAAGTATCTGCTCGATAGCTCCCTGGCTACACGTGTTGCAGCGGTTCGCCAGCTTCACGTCCTGGAGTGCGAAGAAAAGACCGAAAGCAAGGCACCGCCCGCGCCGTTCATTACGTCAACCCTTCAACAGGCGGCATCCAACAAGCTGCGGATGAAACCTAAGGCGACTATGGAAGCCGCGCAAAAGCTCTATGAACAGGGCCATATAACGTACATGCGAACGGACAACCCGAACCTGTCCGATGATGCGCTGATTGAGATTTACCAGGTATGCCAGGCCAAAGGGCTTCCGATGGTGGAACAGCCCCGCACCTGGAAAGCGAAAGGGGACGCCCAAGAGGCGCACGAAGCCATCCGGCCAACCCATTTCGAGATTGAGGAGGCAGGGGAAACCCCGGAGCAAAAAGCCCTATACAAACTGATTTGGCAACGCGCCCTTGGCTGCCAACTTGCTGCCGCTCGCTATGCGGTGCGCACCGTTCGCCTTCGCGCCGTCGATACCCTGGACGGCAAGCCAGTGGACTTCACCGGCAAAGGCCGCGCCCTTGTCTATGAAGGGTGGCGAGCACTCTACGACGACGACACCGAAAGCGACGACGACAAACAGAAAGACAAGGACGACGCCAACAACCCAGTACCGCACCTGGAAGCCGGTCAAAGCCTGGACGCCGAAACAGGTAAGGTTCTGTCGAAAAAGACCCGAGCCCCGTCCCGTTTTACGGAAGCCGAGCTGATCAAGGAGCTGGAGCGCCTGGGGATCGGTCGCCCCTCCACCTATGCGGCGATCATGGAAAACATTATGTCCAGGGGCTACGTCGAGAACGACAAGGCCGGAAAGTACCTGGTGCCGACTGAAACCGGCGCCCTGGTGATCGATGCCCTGGTGAACAGCCGGTTTAGCTTCATTGAGTACGCCTTTACCCGTGACATGGAAGCCCGTCTGGATCTGGTGGCCGAAGGCCGATCCTCTTACCGCGAAGTGGTGAGCGTGGTCCATGAGAGCCTGGAACAAGAGCTGGGCCACATGAAAGTCGATGCAGCGCCGCAACACCCTTGCCCGGACTGCGGTAAGGCAATGTTTCGCCGGAAGGGAAGCAAAGGCTTTTTTTGGGGGTGTAGTGGCCACCCGGATTGCAGTACGACACTACCCGACGCCGGGGGCAAGCCTGGTAAACATCAGCCGCGAGAGGTTGCCGAAACCCCTTGCCCGAAGTGCGGAAAGGAGCTGATCCGGCGTAAGAAAGCAGCCGTTGGCAAAAAGAAAGGGTACGACTTCTGGGGCTGTAGCGGATTCCCGTCCTGTGATGCCAAGTTTGATAGCGTTGGCGGAAAGCCAAAGTTATAAACCTTGAATATCAAAGTTGTGCATTTTGATTATCAAAAAGCTATACTTTGAAACAGGGATGGGGAATCAATGAGGAAAACAACGACAACGCGTCGAAGATCGTTAAAATGTGCCGCATCGTCCAACAAAAGCGGGCACATTGATATGACCACCGACGCAATCAGCGAAACAGAGCTGGTAGACAACCTGGAGAGCAAGGCCGTAAAGAACATGGCACTCGTCCAGGATGAAGATGACAAATTCCGAATCTACGTGACCCTGACATGGAAGGAGGGACGCCAACTTTTAGAAACGCAACGAAAAACCCCCCGGACGTGGGCCAGCCTGGATCGGCTGGTACGCCACATAAACACCAAATATGGAAAAGTGCCTGCTATACAGTTGGAACTAAGGAGTCAAAATGAAGATGGAAATCAGCAACGCAGACGCAGTAGAAGGAACCCAAAAACCTAACACCCTTCGCAAAATCATGGCCAACATTTGGTTGTTGGCCTGTATTACCCTCCTGCCCGAAGTCGCCATGGCTAACCCCATCGAGGACGGTGTGGACTGGGTTCTGGACCTCCTCACTAACGGCATTGCCCGAAGCGTCGCCATTATCGGTATCGTCTTCCTTGGCTACCTGGCCTGGATGGGACGCATCACCGGCGAAGCCTGCGGCAAGTTCGTCGCAGGTATCGTGCTGGTCTTCGGCGGTGCAAGCATCGTGGATCTGATTATCGCGGCAGTTTCCTAATAGTAGGAGGCTGTCATGGCAGCAAGTAAAGATCCGTTAGTTGTTGCCGTCACGCGCCCCGCTATGAAGTGGGGCGTGACTCTGGACGGCATAATACTCGGTGGCGCACTGGTCGGGATCATAATGATCGGGACCAAAAACCCGTTCACCCTTCTTCTTTATTTTCCCATTCATGGATTGATGTATTTGGCATGCATGCGCGACCCACGGACTTTTCGGTTTTTGCTCCTGGGGCTGTTTACCAAAGGAAAATCCCTTGGTAGGCGTTTTTGGGGGGCCTCAACTGCAAGCCCGATGGTAAACACCCGCGCTTCAAGGAGGTTGCCCAAATGACCGCTGAAAAACGCAAGGTTCAGGAAGTACCTTGGCACCGCGAAAACTCGGTGGCCGAGTTCATTCCATACCAGGCCCAAATCAACGAAAACACCGTTAAGACGCAGGGCGGGGACCTGCTGCAGGTGATCAAGCTCGAAGGTATCGCGCACGAATCGGCGGACCCGGAAGACGTGGAAATCTGGAAGGAACAGCTTAACCTGCTGCTCCGCAATATCTCATCGCCCCAGGTGGCGCTGTGGACCAATACCGTTCGCCGGGAAAGTACTGTTTATCCCCGTGGGGAGTTCTCCGGCGACTTCGATAAAGGACTGAACGACAAGTATTCAGCCTTTATCACTCGGGACAAGATGATGGTCAACGAACTGTACCTGACCATTATCTATCGCCCATCTGCGAACAAGGCCCTTGGCTTCTTCTCCAGCTTGGAAAAGAACAAGGAGGTTCTGAATTACCAGCAGGCGGAAGCTATCGAAAAGCTGGACGAGATCGTATCAAATGCCGTCAGCTCCCTTAGCCGCTACCACCCCCGCATTTTGAGCACGTACATGCGCCACAACCGGCTCCACTCTGAAATCCTGGAGTTCCTGGACTTCCTGGTAAACGGTGACTGGATGCCTCGCGCACTTCCTCGCAAGCCGCTGGCCGACTGCATGGCCCGAGTTAGGCCTTTCTTCGGGGCTGACGCTTTCGAGTTGCGCGGCGTTGTGGATTCCAAGATGGGCGCCATCTTGGGTATATCGGAATACCCAGAAGGAACCGAACCGGGATTGTTGAATGCCTTGCTGTCGGCCCCGTTCCCGCTGGTAATCACGCAGAGTTTCAATTTTCTGTCGAAGCCCGTAGCCATAGAGTTGCTGAGTCGTCAGAAAAAGCGCCTGGAGACAACCGGCGATCTGGCCGTGTCCCAGATTCAGGCCATCGATGACGGCCTGGACGATTTGGCTTCTAGCCGTATTGTCTATGGCGAACACCACCTGTCACTGACGGTTTTCGGTAACGAGCCGCGCAGCCTGCGGGCCAACTTGTCAGCCGCAAGCACCGAGCTGGCCGACTGTTCCATGGTTGTTGCCCGCGAAGACTGGGCACTGGCTGCCGCGTATTGGGCGCAACTGCCTGGCAATGCCAAGTATCGCCCCCGCCCCGCGCCGATCTCATCACGCAATTTTGCGGGCTTCTCCAGTTTCCACAACTACCCGACTGGAGAGCGTAGCGGGAACCAGTGGGGGCCTGCTGTGACGATGTTTAAAACCAGTTCTGGCGCCCCGTTTTACTTCAATTTCCATGAACCCCTGGATAACGCCAAGGCCAAGAAAAAGGCCGAATTGATGCGCGAAAAGGGGATGGAAGCCGTCCAGGAAATGGACGACAAAGAAGAACAGAAGGCACTTGGTAACACGCTGATTATCGGGCCGTCCGGCTCCGGTAAAACCGTGGTGCAGGGCTTTTTGATGTCGCAGAGCAAGAAGTTCAATCCAACCCAGGTGATTTTCGATAAGGACCGAGGGCTGGAGATTTACGTTCGAGCCAGCGGCGGCGGTTATCTTCCACTCAAGAACGGCGTCACCACCGGCTTCAATCCGTTCCAGATGGAACCGACCGAAGCCAACCTGCTTTTCCTTAGCGACCTGGTTAAAAAGGTCTGCGGTGGTGAATTCAACAACCAGGAGGAAAAGGAGATTGATAAGGCCGTGCGCGGTGTTATGGGCCTGCCGAAGGACAAGCGCCGGATTGGTCGCTGCATGGACTTCCTGGACCCTGTAGAGCCGAACGGCCCCCATGCTCGCCTGGCCAAATGGTGCGAAGGTGGTTCACTGGCGTGGGTTCTGGACAACCAGGAAGACACCCTGGATTTTGATAATGGCACCATGTTCGGCTTTGACGTGACCGACTTCCTGGACAACCCGGAAGTGCGAACGCCGATTGTCATGTATCTCTTTCACCGTATTGAACACCTGATCGACGGCCGCCCGTTCCAGATGTTCATGGATGAGTTCTGGAAACTGCTCATGGATGAGTATTTCCAGGACTTCGCAGAAAACAAGCAGTTCGTGATGAGGAAGCAGAACGGGATAATGATTTACGGTACTCAGTCACCAAAAAGCATCCTGAATTCGCCTATCTCTCATGCCCTGATTGGGCAGTGCGCGACTTATATCCTTATGCCCAACCCGAAGGCCAGGCGCGAAGAATATGTGGACGGGCTCCACCTGTCCGAGCGGGAATTCCAGTTGGTCAAAGAGGAAATGGCTCCCGGCTCTCGCCGCTTCCTGGTGAAGAAAGGCCAAAACAGTATTGTGGCAGAGCTTAACTTGCGCGGCTTTGATGACGAGCTGGCCGTTATTTCCGGGACCACCGAAAACGTAAACCTGGTAACAAAAATCATCGAGCAGCACGGCGACGATCCGGCCGTCTGGCTGCCCATCTTCCACGAGCAACGGAGATTTGCATCATGAGAAAAACAGCTATCGCGGCACTTCTTGCAACTGCCATTGGGGCTTCTCAGTCTGCCATGGCTGGCGGGATTCCTGTCATTGACGTGTCCAACCTGACCCAGCAACTGTTGCAGGTACAGCACATGCTGAGTCAGATCCAGGAGCTGCAAGAGCAGCTCGAAACCGCCAACAAAACCCTGGATGGTATGAGCGGTTCGCGTGGCCTCGCCAGTGTTGTTGATACGGCGTATGACATTGCCGTCAACGTCGATCCAGACGGCGTTCTGGCAAACGCGGGTATCAAGAGCGCCGCCGAACACGGCCTGACTGGTGACGTTGCAGCTCTTTACAACAGCGGCAACCAGAATTCCGCTACCTGGTTGGCTCAGTCTCAAAAGTCCCTGGAACAGTCCCAGGAGCGTTTTGCTGACCTGACCGGACTTGTAGCCAAGGTGAATTCCAGCCCGGACCAGAAAGACATTCTGGACCTCCAAGCCCGCATCAGCGCCGAGGAAGTATTCCTGCAAAACGAGCAAGCCAAGCTGGCCATGCTTCGTTCTCAGGCCGAGGCCAACCAGGCGATGCAGAACCAGCGCGTCCAGCAAATGGCTATCGAATCGGTGGGGAGCTTGAACTAATGACTATGAGATTTTCGTGCGCACGAAAAGCCGCCATAGCTATCAGCCTGTCAGCATTGCTGACGGGCTGCTTTGATGAAGCGACCCCGGCGGCCAAAAGCGTGGATTGGTATAAAGCCCACAACGCCGAAAGGCAGGCGATGATGGAAAAATGCAGTCAAAACCCTGGGGAACTGGGGGATACACCAGACTGTAAAAATGCTATCGCGGCCGAATCAGCGTTAAGTGTCGGCTCCCTGAAGTGAGGGCCTAAAAATGGCGTCTACGATCTTCGAGCGAACTTTCGACATGATAGACCTCGCTCTTGATAACTACGTCGTGAATACATCGGGGGACATTATTGCTCTTGTCACCCCGATATTCTCCAGCCTGTTGATCATTTGGATTGCAATTTGGGGATACATGACGATGACGGGGAGATCCGGCGAATTGATGACCGAGGGGTTATTCAGGATTATCCGTGTGGGTTTTATTTTGACACTGGGCCTAACTGTAGGTACCTACGCTGGCCTGGTGACAAACCTCCTATCTGGTGGCCCTGAAACCATTTCGGGAATTATTACCGGCGCCCCTACTGCGTCTGCATCGGCGTCCCTGGATACTCTTTTCACAAAAATTTTCAACATATCGGCGGAAGCCTGGAAGAAAGGCGGGATAATGAATGGCGACTTTGGCCAGTATTTCATTGCCCTTATCGTCCTTCTTTTTGGTGGTGCCGTTACGCTGATAATGGCGTTCCTGGTCCTGTCGTCAAAGGTGCTTACTGCGGCACTTCTGGCAATAGGCCCGATCTCGATTGCTCTGCTGCTGTTTAATGCAACCCAGCGCTTTTTTGAAAGCTGGCTGGCCATGGTGATGAACCAGGCGTTTGTCCTCATACTGGCTTCCGCTATCGGAAAAATGCTGATCGATATTTGTAACACCTTTATCGACAACGCGGCAGCAAACCCGAGCGCCTTAGCAACCCTTGGCGATGCAGCAATGCTTTGTATTGTTTTGGGGCTTTGTGTCCTAGTACTGAAACAGGTTCCCCCAATCGCTGCCGCTTTGGGTGGCGGTGTCGCTCTGGCGACGCAGGGAGCAATCAGCAGGACCATGAACGCCATGCGTCCGTCCACAATCCGCCGCCAGGTCAAAGGAGTACAGCGCGACTACAACACGGCCAGACATGCCGCAGGCGCTCCCGTGCGTGGAGGCAGGGCCGCTTATGCCGCTTATCAGAAGCGGTTTGGCGCAGGAAATACGATCACCGGCACATAAGGAACAGCGGGAACGGACTCCGCCGCGTCCCCCGACGCGGCCAATTTCCCCCTAAAAATTTCGATGACGCGGGCTAAAGCTCACATCATCTCTTTGTTTTTTGATAATCAAAATGTTATATTTTGATTATCAAAAATACCTATAATGATCAAGGAGAGTTCAAGGTGAAACTGAAATCCCTACCTATTTTTGCAATCGCTCTTTCCCTTGGCGCCTGTGCTTCCGTACCGCCGCCACCTCATTGCGAGGACAACGGCCAGGGCTTGCAACCGATCAACCCGGAAATGATCACCCAGGAGCAAGCAAACGCGATACGTGCACCTGAAAAGGACGCCAGTCAGGGGTACAACTTCGCCGGTCAAGGAGGCAATGACAAATGACAGCCAAGCAAGAAACAACCCCGAGCCATGCGGCTTTGGAAAAGCAGTATTTTGAGGAAGCCCGCGACTGGGACGCCGACAAGACGGCCCTCATTAAGCGTTCGGAAAAACGCGCCTGGACGATGGCGGGAGCCTTGCTGATCGTTGCCGTTCTTGAAGCTGTCGGCCTGGCCAGCCTGGCCCCGCTCAAAACAGTAGAGCCTTTCGTTATCCGGGTAGACAACAATACCGGCGTGGTTGACGTGGTTTCGACGTTGGCCGAAACAGCCGGGGAGGTAGAAGAAAGCGCGCAAGAGGCGCTGGATAAATACTGGCTGGGACAATATATCCGGAACCGCGAGTCATACCAGTGGGGAACACGCGAGTACAGCCGGAACCTGGTTGGCCTCCTGTCCGGTGCGACCGTCCAACAAGCCTATGCCTCGTACACCGACCCGAAGCAGAACCCCCAAGCTCCGGTTGTCGTTTATGGCCAAAACACCGAGGTAGAAACCCGCATCAAGGCTATCAGCATCATCAACAGCGAAACAGTGAACGGTGAGCCTCGCACTACAGCCCTGGTTCGTTACACCAAGCAGGTGAAGCGGGCAGGGGAGCGCAGCCCTTTGACTCACTGGGCCGCCACTGTGACGTTTACTTACCTGAACACGCGCATGAGCGTGGAAGACCGACAGCTTAACCCGCTCGGCTTCCAGGTAGTCAACTACCGCAACGACCAGGAAAGCATCGGAGGCTGACATGGTACGCATGAAAACACTTTCCTGTATCGCGCTGGCTGCTTGCCTTGTTGCCGGTGGGAACGTCTACGCCCTGGAGATCCCGCACGGTGGACCGCTGGATAAACGCGTTCGGTTTATCGACTATAAAGGCGCCGAGGTCGTCCAGTTGGTAGGCCATTATGGCTTTTCTACCCATATTCAATTCAGCCCGTCCGAAGCGGTGCAGCAAATTGCCATGGGTGACCCAGATGCCTGGGAAATTGCCCCGGTAGGAAACCACATATTCATCAAGCCCAAGGGCAAAAAACCCGCTACTAATATGACGGTTATCACGTCGCGCCGAGTGTACAACTTCGAGCTGTCTGCACACTGGTCGCAGAACGGCGCGCACTCTAACGACATGCTGTTCCAGGTTAATTTCCGCTATCCCGAGGAGATTGCAGCCCGAGCAAAAGCCGAAGCGGAAGCACGGGAAATGCAAGCGCGGCTAAACCAGTCTGATAATCCGGTGCCTGCAAACTGGAATTATTGGTCGAAAGGATCGGAAGAAGTCACGCCGAGAAAAGCCTTTGACGATGGCCGGTTTACGTTCCTCACGTTCACCAACAACAGCGAAATGCCCGCCATTTACGTAGTGAACCAGGACGGTTCCGAAAGCCTGGTGAATACCCATATTGACCCGGAAAACCCGGACACGATTGTGGTTCACAAAGTGGCGGCCCAGCTTGTTATGCGCAAGGGCAATTCTGTGGCCTGTATTTTCAATAAGTCGTATGACCCGGAAGGCGTGACGAACAAAAGCGGCACCACTATCCACGGCGTTGAGCGAGTGATTAAAGGGAGTTAATGATGGCTGATAACAGAGACGACTTGGACCAAGAAGACATCGACCGGGGTATGCCTTCGATCAACCAGCGCGGCCCTGGTAAAGGCGGGATCGGGCAGAAAATCATCGTGGGAATAGGAGCCATATTCGTTGTACTGGCCTTGGTGGCCGTCAATGGCGGTTTTAGCTCCGCTGAAGAAGACCAGGCAAGGGCAGCCACCTCTAACGATGAGATCGGCAACCGCCTAGGACCAGCTCCGGCACTTCCTGCGCCTCCGCCTCCACCGGAAGCGCCTAAGAAGCCCGAACAGCCGGACATTATCCGCACGGCCGAGGTAGCGCCGCCTCCGGCTCCTCGATACCCAACCACCACCCAGCGCGACAAGGATGCACCGCCGACACCTGAAGAACGCAAGGTGGGCTCCCAGTTGCTGGCCTTCGGTAGCGTGTCCCGGTCGGGCGATGATCGTCAGGCAATGACCGCCGAGGAGAGAGCCCTGCAAATGGCCAGGGAGCAAACCAGGGGATCGGGCGGTTCCATGATGGGCGGCGGTGAAGCCGAACGAGCAGACGGTTTAGGCGCCAAGCTAGAACCAACTCAGGTAGACGGTGCACGCGCAAGCCTCATTGCTGACCGGAATATGTTTATCACGAAAGGCAAGTTCCTGGATTGTGCCCTGGAAACTGCAATCAGCTCGGACGTGCCAGGCATGACCAGTTGCCGAATGACCCGCGACGTGTACAGCACTAGCGGCAAGGTGCTGCTGCTGGAGCGAGGTTCTCGAATCGTCGGCCAGTATCAAAGCGGATTACAGCGCGGACAGGCGCGGATCTTTGTGCTTTGGATCCGAGTCGAAACACCCACCGGCGTAGTGGTTAACCTGGATTCTCCGGGCACCGATGCCCTGGGACGTTCTGGCCACTCTGGATTTATCGATACCCATTTTTGGGAACGGTTCGGCGGGGCAATCATGCTTAGTCTGATCGATGACGTGGGCACCTGGGTTGCAAATGAGTCCGCCCCGAGCGATGGCGGCAACAACCAGATCCAGTTTGGCAGCACAACCGAAGCAGCCAAAAACTCTGCCGGTATCGCGCTGGAAAATTCCATCAACATTCCGCCGACACTGATTAAACACCAGGGCGAGCATATCAACGTATTTGTGGCCCGTGACCTTGATTTCAGGGGGGTGTATGACCTCAGAGCAGAATAATCGGCGGGGGGTGTCACTGCTGGAGTACCTTCGAGTACTCCGGCCGTTTCTGGACGACCCCGAAAACACCGAAATTGTGGTGAACAGGCCCGGCGAAGTGATTACCGAGAGCCGGAAGGGCTGGACGTACTATGAAGTGCCAGAACTGGACCTGGATTGTTGTGAACGCCTGGCGAAGTTGACCGCGACCTACTCTGGCCAAAGCCTGGATGAAAGGAAACCGCTTCTTTCTGCAACGCTCCCCGATGGGGAGCGTATCCAGATTGCGGTCCCTCCGGCCACACTGAACGGACGAATCAGCTTCACGATCCGCAAGCCGTCAACCATCGACTTTACGCTTTCGGATTACCAGGAGCAGGGGTTTTTCGATGAATGCGAAGACTTCACCAACGACCTGAGCAGCGAGGAAAGCACCCTCCTGGAGTTGAAACAGGCCAGGAAGTACAAAGAGTTCCTGGAGCTGGCCGTGGCCAGCCGAAAGAACATCATTGTTTCGGGCTCTACCGGCTCCGGTAAAACGACGTTTTTTCGGTCGCTCTTGAAGATGGTCCCGGATGATGAGCGCCTGTTGAGTATTGAGAACGTGGACGAGCTGGGCCTTTACAAAACCCACCACAACACGACAAGCCTGTTTTATTCAGCGGGTGGCCAGGGCGTTTCTTCTATTACTCAACAACAGCTTTTGGAAAGCAGTCTGCGAATGAAACCAGACCGCATTTTCGTTGCGGAGCTGATAAGGGGCGACGAAGCCTTTTATTACCTCCGCAACGTCAACAGCGGCCACCCTGGAAGTATTACGACAATGCACGCTAACAGTGCCAGGTTGGCTATTGAACAGCTTGTGCTGTTTCTCAAGGAATCGAGCAGCGGCGCGACAATGACCCGCGAAGACATTAAGCAACTGTTGTTTATGTGCGTGGACATTATCGTGCAAATCAAAAACGTGCGGGGTAAGCGCGTGGTAACGGAGATTTACTATGACCCTGAATTTAAGCGACGCCAAATGGCTTAAAATATCCCTCCTGTTTGCCTTTCTCATTGCCGCCATTGTCGGCTGGGCCTGGCTGGGTGGTTATTTCTACCTAGAGCTCGCGAGCCTCGACGGCGGCAGCTCCACCCCTATGACGCTCTACCAATATTGGTATTTCTATGGCGACGACAAAGCGACCAGATCCTGGTTGATGGTCGCCGCCGCTGGTTCCCTGGCCATCTTCTGCCTGCCGATCCTAGCTATTTTCGCACCGGCCAAACGCAAGCTGTTCGGTGATGCAAAATGGGCCACGTCGAAAGACATAGCCGAAGCGGGGCTGTACTCCGATGACGGGATCATCGTCGGCCAGAAAACATCATTCATGGGCCTGTTCAAGCACTACCTGGTATTCGGTGGCGCTCAACACGTCCTTATGTCGGCCCCGACCCGGAGCGGGAAGGGCGTCAGCGTGGTTGTTCCTAACCTGCTGTCTTGGCAAGGCTCGGTTGTTGTCCTGGACATCAAACAAGAGAACTGGGACATAACTTCGGGCTTTCGCTCGAAGCATGGCCAAGAATGCTTCCTCTTGAACCTGGCGCCCCGAGACTACCGGACGCACCGTTGGAACCCGCTCCACTACATCAGCGACGATCCGGCGTTCCGTATCAATGATATTCAGAAGATCGGCCAGATGCTGTTCCCGAAAATCGAGAATGAGGCACCTATCTGGCAGAGTTCGGCGCGTTCGTTGTGGCTTGGCCTGGTTCTGTATCTCATCGAAACCGAAGAACTGCCCGTGACCATGGGCGAGGCCCTGCGTCAGCTCACTATGGGCGACGAACGCCTGGCCGAAATCCTCGAAGAACGACAGGAAAGCGACAACCCCTTGTCTGGCGAATGCTACCTGGCATTAAAAGAGTACCTGGACACCCCAGACAAAACGCGGGGCTCTGTGCGCAAGGGCTTCACTGCCTCTTTGGAGTTGTTCTATAACCCTGTGATCGATGCCGCCACGGCGGGCAACGACTTCGATTTGCGCGATATTCGCAAAAAGCGCATGTCAGTTTATGTCGGTATCACCCCGGACGACCTGGAGCGCCTGGCGCCGCTGATCAACCTGTTTTTCCAGCAGGTTATCGATCTGAACACCAGGGAATTGCCCGAGCAAAATCCCGAACTGAAACACCAGGTGTTGATGCTGCCGGACGAATTCACCGCCATGGGTAAGGTTGGAATTCTGTCCAAAGGTATCAGCTACATTGCCGGTTACGGCCTGCGAATGCTACCTATCATCCAATCGCCCGCGCAGCTCCGCGAGGTGTACGGCGCGGACGCTGCTGAAACCTTCGTGGAAAACCATGCGTTGCAGGTCATCTTCGCGCCGAAAAACATCAAGGTTGCCAAGGAAATTTCCGAAACGCTGGGCACTACTACGGTCAAGAACAAGTCAAAATCCCGGCAGCTCACCGGCAAGTCCAGCCGGTCGGAAAACGCGAGCGATCACGGCCGTGCGCTGCTGCTACCCCAGGAGGTTAAGCAGATAGGCAAGAACGCGGAGATCCTGATTCTGGAGAACTGCCCGCCGATCCGGTGCGATAAAATCACCTGGTATAAGGACAAGCTATTCATCGAGCGCGGAAACGGTCGCGATGGCGTGAAGTGGCCAAGCCCGGTAGTGCCACTGGTAGACCCGGATAGCCGCCAGATGGGCGAAATAGACTTCAGGCCCAATAGCGTAGACGAAGCCGCCCGAGCAGTAGTTGAGCGGCCAGTAACAGCAGCAGATATTGAGAAAATCGACGAACTGGACCTGGACAACTTCAGTTGCGACTTTTCCAAAATCGACGTTCCCAAGGGTGACATTGATGACGATGCCATGGACGCCCTGGTTAACGACTTTTTCGATGCAATGGCAGCGTAAGGAGGCGGCACCATGGCCCAGAAACAGATCACGGATAGAAGCACTTACCTGGTTATTCCGTTCGATGACAAAGACAACGCGGTCAAGGCGGCCGGAAAGCTGCCTGACGGCTCGAACGCTATTACCTTCGACGGTGACAACAAGCTGTGGTACGCCAAGCCAGGCGCCGATCTCTCCAAGGTTTCGCAATGGCTACCGGACCAGACCAAGGCCAATTCCACGACCGCCGAGAACGATCCTCAAATTGAGTTCACCCGCACTCTTGAGGGTGCCGGCTTTATCATTGACGGCTTGCCCGAAATGGACGGCCGCCGCCATCGAGTGAAGACACAAGACGACAAGAGCGGCCAGAAAACCGGCGTTTATGTCGGATACTTGGATGGTGTCCCGGCTGGATGGTATCAGGACCACCGGACGCACTCCGAGCCGGTAAAGTGGAAAGCGACCGGCCAGAAGCTGGACCAGGAAGCGCAAACGCATCTCCGCGCCCTTGCACTCCAGCGGAAAATGGAACGCCAGGCAAAACAGGAACGATCCTACGATCACAACGCCCGCCGCGTGGGGCAAGCCTATGAACTCATGCCGGACGCTACCGATAATCAAGGCTACCTGGAGAGAAAAGGGGTTAAAGCCTTCCCTGGTGCAAAAATGGACAAACGCGGCCGCTTGGTGCTGCCGCTCCGTAACGAGAATGACGAAATTCGGACCCTCCAGCGGATCGATGCAACCGGCTTTAAATCGCTCAAGAAAAACGGCCAGAAGTCGGGTAATTATTTCGTGGTTGGCGACCGTGACATACAAAACGGTGAACCCGTATTGTATGCCGAAGGCTACTCAACATCGGCCAGCATAGCCGAAGCAACCGGCCGTCCCGTTGTAATGACAGTTGACGCCGGGAACCTGCCGCGAGTCGCGGAAAAACTGAAAGAGAAGTACCCGGACAGCCCCCATTTCATCCTGGGGGATGATGACCGGGACAAGATAGTGAACGGCAAGGAAGTGAACAAAGGCCGGGAAAAAGCCGAGGAAGCGGCGGAGCTGACCAACGGCGTTTTCCGTGTACCTGAGTTCAACGAACAGGAACAGCAAGCCGGACTAACCGACTTCAACGACCTGCATCAGTCTCGCGGGCTTGAGTCTGTCCGGGAGCAAGTCGAGCAGATTGTGGCGCAGTCCGAAAAGGTGGAAAGCATGAGTGAAGGGAAGAACGAAAACACCAACGAGCCGGTGATTACCGAGAATTTCGAGCAGTATGTAAACCAGGGGCTCGGACAGCAGCAGGAAAGCCAGATTGACACCAAACAGGCCCCGGCCATCGAGGAGCCTGTAAACGCCGCCGAAGCGCAGCACGTCGAAGCGATTGCCGACCAGGAGCGCCCCTCTACAGAGCAAGCCGAGCAGATCCAGGACAGTGCCAGCCATCAGGCGGAACACCAGACCGAAGCCGAAGTGGAAAACACCATTGAACCGCACATCGAGCAAAAGCAGGAAACATCAGCAGACGTTGACGCCCGCGCCTGGCTTACAAGCAACCGCCGCCAGTCCGTGACCGAGATCCTGGAAACGAAGGATGACAAGGAAGAATCCCTGGAAACCGCCCGCCGTGAACAGTTCGAGCAACTGAACAACCAGGCTCCAACTGGACAGGCTGGACAGCAGGCCGACCCGTTTGTCGAGCAGACCAGCTTCAAACCGGTGGTGCCGGAACGTGTGGCCAAGAACTATGTTGAGATCGACGGCAAATATTATTTTGGCAATCGCCCCGACTCTCTGGCGTTCGTAGACAAAGGCGCCCGCCTTCAAACCAAACTGAGCAATGCCAAAGTGGCCGGTTCCATGGTTGATATTGCAGAGGCTAGGGGCTGGACCGAGATCCAGGTAAAGGGAACCGCCGACTTTCGCCGGGACGCCTGGCTGGAAGCATCAGCCCGAGGCTTGGCCGTCCAGGGATACAAGCCGAAGGAAGAAGACCTGGCCCGCCTCAAGAAACTGACCGAGGAACGGCAGTCTAACGAGATCGAGGCCCGAGAGCAGGCAGACCAGCCCCGAAGCAACCAGGGACAGCCTAGCCGCCCACGTCAGCAGGCCGAAGCACCCAAACCAAGGGAAGCAGCCAGCCAGGGCGAGAAAGCCCAGCAGGGGGCCGCACAAACCGAGGAAACAAGCCAGGCGAACGACAAGGCCGCCGAGAAGGTCAACCGATTGGCCGGGACCGTGGTAGAGCATGGGAAAGCGCCCTATGAAGACAACCCGGAGAACCGGGACAGCTATTACGTCACCCTGGAAAACTCGGACGGCGAGAAAAGCACCACCTGGGGCGTGGATCTCGAACGTGCAATGGCCGAACGCGAGGTGAAGGAAGGCGATAAGGTCGAACTAGAGAACCTGGGCCGTCAGCCGGTGACAGTCAACCGGCCAGTGAAGGACGACAAGGGCAAAGTAGTAGGTACGGAACAGATCAACTCCCACCGCAACAAATGGGACGTGAAAGCCGAAGCACTCCAGGACAGGGAGCGCGATGCTAAAGAACTGGTGCGGGAGCATCCCGACCTGGTTAACGAAGTTGCCGCTATCAAGGTGGCCGAGAAGTTTAGCCAACAACAATTCAGCAATGCAGCCGACCGCGACCGTTTTATGGACAAGGTACGCACCCAACTTTCCAGCAACGTATCCCGTGGCGAACAGGCCCCGGAAGTGAAGCTGCGCGAAGAAAAAGTGATCGAAAAGGAGAAAGAGAGTGAGCGATAAGCCAAGCGAAAACATCATGGACCTGAACAAGCCTGGCGTGGTTGTCGAGGTCAGCAAAGAAGAAGCCGCCGACCTCGGTGCGTTTGAAGAAGACGCCATGAGCGAGGAAGACGCCCTGCAGGCGACCGAGGAACAGGAGGACTAACCCATGGCTGGGAGCAAGGACGATAAAAAGCCCTATTACGAAATGATCAGCGAACGGCTGATCAAGCAGTTGGAAGAAGGCACGGCACCATGGCAAAAGCCATGGGAGGCGGGCACTCAACGAATGCCCCACAACCCAGTCAGCGGAACCAGGTACAAAGGTGCCAACGCTCTTTGGCTGTCGATGCAAGGCCGCTCTGATCCGCGCTGGATGACCTACAAACAGGCCAAGAGTGTGAACGCCCAGGTTATGAAGGGCGAAAAAGGGACGATGGTCCAATACTGGAAATTCCGCGACCGCGTACCCAAAAAGGAGAATGGTAAACCCGTCCTCGATGCCGAGGGCAAAAAGGTAATGATCAACGTCGAGCTGGATAAGCCGAAGGTGTTTAGTGCGGTGGTGTTCAACGCCGAGCAGATCCAGGGACTGCCGCCGCTCGAAGCCAAACAAACAATACCTGAGTGGGAACGTCACGAGCGGGCCGAAGCCATCCTGGCAGCCTCCGGTGCCAATATCAACCACGACCAGGGCGACCGAGCGTTTTACAGCCCTGTCCGCGACTCGATCCACCTGCCGGAAAAAGGTCAGTTTGAAAGTGCCGATCGCTACTATGCAACGGCACTGCATGAGCTGGGACACTGGACCGGACACCCTTCCCGCCTGGATCGTGACCTATCACACCCTTTCGGAAGTGAAGGGTACGCAATTGAAGAACTGCGTAGTGAGGTCGCGTCGCTATCCGTGGGTGAAGAACTGGAGATCGGCCACGATCCTGGCCAACACGCTTCCTATGTCAAAAGCTGGATTAAAGTCCTCAAGGATGACCCCAAGGAAATTTTGAGGGCCGCCCGCGATGCAGAGAAGATCCACGACATGGTTATGGGTTTCGAGCGGGACCGTAACCAGAAGCAGGACAACCAGGCAATGGTTTCGCCTGCTGCTGCTGAGAGACTGCATAAGCTCGACCGGGACGCCATTGAAGGTTACTCCCCAATGGAAAGCTGGAAGATGATGCAGGCGGAAGCGGCCAGCAATGGCTATACAGCCCGCATCGATCTGAACAAGGACCGCGACGATTTTGCCAGCGAGTTTGTTATCGACTACCAGGACAAGAAAGGAGCCGACACTGGTATCCAAACGAACCTGTACGCCGATAGCAAGATGGAAACATCGATCCACGGCCGGCGCCTTTCTAAGTTCACTTCCAACGACTCCGAAAGCCAGCCTAGACACCTGCGTGAAGCGTTCCAGGAGCATGAGACAGCCAAGGGCGCCCAACCCTCCAGCGAAGGCGAGAAAGCCCCTCAGAGGCCGCAGGCGGCTGAAACAGGTCAGCAGATAGGCAAGGACAGCACCTTACCCTTAAAACTGGCTGAGAAGTACGCTCAGAACTTCGCCAGCGAAGCCGACCGCGACCGATTCCTGGAGCGCGTCCAGGATCGGTTGAACAAGGAAACAGAACAGGCCGCCGATATTCGTATTCGGGAATCGGTAGCCGTAAATAACGACTCTGACATGGAACGGTGAACATGAAAGGCGTCTGGTGACTGGGCGCCTTTTCGTGCACACGAACAGAAGGAAGGAAATATGCTTGAACCGAATTTGAACTGGGAAACCGGTCGCCTCCTCTCCAACCTGGAAGGGTTTGAAGCCCTTGGGTTGTCCATACAGCGGCTAGACCTAAAAGCCATAGAGCGCGAATGCGAGCGGCTGTTAAAGGATCTTGAGAAAGGACCGCGACGCGCAGCACTGACCGAACTCAGGGACAAGGCCAGGACGTGGCAATCATAACCATAACCCCGAGCGGTCTTAAAAAGGCCGCTTTTTTGCTTTCGCGTGGGGTGCCCTGCGTTTCAAATGGCTAATATATATATTAAGTATAAATCAGCATCAAACCCCGCCGTATGCCTTTGCGGATCGGGATAGCATTTCGTAGGCTTCCCCTTTTTGGTTCTGCTCCCGCTTAACCTGGTCCCGGATCTCCCGCGCCACCTCCAGCTTTGCTTCCAACTCCGCCACTGACTCGACAAATGCCTGAGTGTTGACGATCTCAGCCATACGGCGGAAGTCTGCCGACTTATCGGCGGCTGTTCGCTGTTCGGTTCCGTATCGGCTTAACAATAGTTTTCGGTCGATGGCTCTGCCTAACAGCTTTTCGGTGATACGAACGGCAAGGGTCGCGGTCAAATCGAACTCGCCCTGGAGCTGATCAAGTAGGCGAAGCGCAACACCGGCACGAAGGCGTTTCCCTGCTGCACTTAGTACCTGATTTTTGCACCCCATCGCCTTTGCCTTTGCCTGGTAGATCCCCTGGTCATCCAACGGGACCGGGGCGCCCTGGTTCTCGCACTGCTCCCTGATTGCTGCGGTGTACCTAGACTGTGCCCGCTTCACGTCTTCCAGGTAGTCGTCCAGATCATAACTAGCGGCCATAATGCCCTCTTTTCTTTAGCTATCACATATATATATTAGCTATTATTAACGACGAAGCAAGGCCGAAGCCTAACGCTCGTCCCCCTGCTCCTGGCCCGATTCCATTCCACCCCCGCGATTGCCTCCGTTTCGATGCTGTAGCTGCTCGGCAACCTTCTCCTGGAGTTCGTGGCGCTCGGTCTTCATGGGTGGCATACCCTTGACGAAAGTAGCTATTTCCTTACCCAGCTCCCGATCCTCGGCGCTGTCGCTCTGGTGCAGATCCTTGGCTGCTGTCAGCCAGGCTTTACGGACATGGGTCTGACGTTCCTTGATTCGATCCTCCCAGGGGCGCGGCTCTGGCTCCTTCCCTGCCCTCTCGTCAGCAAAGCCCTGAACAATCTCGCGGATCTTGGCCTGGTCTACTGCCGGAGTCATACCCTTGTCACGCATGTGCTTGATTGCCTGGCTAATGCCTTTTTTGATAACGCCTCGCGTGGCTCGCGGGGTCGCTTCTGCCTCAACGCCTCGCCGTTCCAGCTCAGCAGCAAAACGCTCTCGCCACTTCTGCGGATCGCCTTTTTTAATATGAAGACGGCGGCCATCAAACCCCAGGTTTTTGACCGTCAAGTGAACGTGTGGGCTGTCGGTATCGGTATGCAACGCCATGACATACTGGTGATTCTTACTAAACTGGCCTTTCGCAAAAGCCCGCGCCGCATTCTTAACGTCGTTAGGATCGGTGCCTTCCGGCATGGAAAGCACGATGTTAGTTGTCTCTCGGGTGTTCTTCCGCCGCTTACCATGGTCCTGGGACCAGTCTTTGGCCATCGACCGAACGGCTGTTTTCCCTTTCAGGACTTCGCCCCGCTCGTCCTCGATCTCAATTTTCCCGTTACGGCTGATATAGTCCAGGTGCGCTTTAACATGATCCGCCCCCTTGGTGTTGCCGCTGATTTTCACCATCACTTCCGGGGAGTGATTGGCAATCCTCTTGGCTCTCTGCCGATTCCGGTCCTTGTTGGATTTGTGCTTTACGTCACCGTCTAACAGATCGGCAATCGTATCGCCTGCCAAGCTACCCATCATCACCCCACCGGCTCATGTTACGGGTAAGCAAGTCGGCCACCAGATCCTTGTGCTGCTCGATCCGTTCGGCCAGCTTCTCGATACCTTCCAGCTTTAGCTTGTCGCTATCCCTAAACTCGATATTCAACGCCCTGGCTACCTGGTTAAGGTTTCGGCCTATAGCTGAAAGCTCGCGATTTGACTCCCTCAAAGCGGCCACCTCAGCATCAGTTAAGACCGGCTCATGGTGCAACGCTGAACGAACAACAGCGGTAGTCCAACTGGTAGGGTTGCTGTAGCCCTCTTTTCTGGCGATATCCAGGAGGCTGACCCGCTCAGGCTCTGTTAGGCGTACTGTGAACTTTCCCGTCTTGGGTTCCCCTCGACTGGAAAACTCATCCGGCACGGTTCCCGTGACCACTTTCAGGATCATGTGACGCAGCATTACAGCTTCGCTTTTGTCGGTGGCCTTGCAGAAGTTAGTCCAAGCGGCCTTCTCGTCCCCTGATAGCGTGGTCTTGGCTTGTGCCATAGGCTTACTGAACTCCCTCGTTACTCCGTAAGTATTCACTGTGCAGGCCGTTGATCTGTTCCACTGCCTGGTTGCCGTTCTTCACCGCCCGCAGAATAATTTCGCTGCCACGGGTGAAGCGGTGCCCTATCCGAATGGTATAAGCCTTTAACACCCAGCCCAGGAAGCCGGGAACATAACTGGCGTCGTCTACATCACGCCACCGGACACCACCGGCCCCCTTGTCCCAGGGAAAGACGCCGCTATACACCCAAACCCCTTCCTCGTTCATAAATAGAAGCACGCTCCGAAGGAACAGAAGCTGATACACCAGGTGGATAAAGACAAGCGCGGAACCGCCAGCCAAAAAAACCCAATGAATGGCGCTCAAGCTAAACAGGTACACCACTGCCGAGAGAAACCCGGCAACAAGTAGCGGCCGAAAACAGGCCACCCAAGAGAGCTTATATTGATTGAAAGCGTCGCCTTCAATCACCGCTGTTTCCATACTGGCGTCGTTCATAGTCGCTCCTTGCTCTACGGCCGAATATGGGAGGTATGGGGGGCAGTCTAATGCAATCTGGTACGAAGTGCCAGCACTTTGCGAATCCTGCCCTAGTCATTAACCCCCCTATTCTTTTCGTACGCACGAAAACCGGCCAGATCGTCAGAGCTGCCGCGCCCCTGCGGTGCTTGCCTGCCCGCTGGTTTCGCCAGTCGGGGGTTGGACGGCTCGACCGCTCCGCTTCGCCCTCCGGGCTCGCGGCGCCCGACTCTCCAAAAATTGGATTGTACAATCCAATTACGTGGATATACTGGAACCAGGACAACCAGGAACAGGGACGAATAATGAAGCCGACCGAAACCACCTATGAGGAACTACAGAGCGCCTTCGAGCATTTCAACAATGCTCTATTCGATGTTGAACTGCCGTTCTGTCTGATCACCCTCCAGCGCGAAAAACAGACCTACGGCTATTTTTCCGCTGAACGGTTCGTGAGTCGTGACGGCGCCACCACCGACGAAATCGCCATGAATCCAGCTTACTTCGCAGTCTGCCCCCCGGAAGAAATCATGCAGACCCTGGTTCACGAAATGGCGCACCTATGGCAGCATCATTTTGGGAAGCCTGGGCGGCGCGGATACCACAACAGGCAGTGGGCGGGAAAAATGGAAGGTATAGGGCTTATGCCTTCTTCCACAGGCAAGCCAGGCGGGGCCAGAACTGGCGATAAGATGGCGGATTACATCATCGAGGGCGGCCCCTTTGAATCCGCTTGCGCGGATCTGCTGACCCGAAATTTCCGCATTTCCTGGGCTGACAGATTCCCGGCCCGCGAACGCATCCAGATGGCCATGGCCGAAGGCACAATGGTAGAGGTCAGCGAGGAGCTGGCCGCCTGGGGCGTCCAGATCGGGGAGGGCGGCGAGCTGCTACTGGAACAGGATAAAAAACAGACCAGGGCAAAATTCACGTGTCCAGACTGCGGGGCCAGCGCCTGGGGAAAACCTTCGCTGAACCTTATTTGCGGGGATTGTGACGTGGCCCTGGAAGCCTACTGAAAGCCTGCCGAGCCCTTCGGGCTTGGCGGCCCGCCAAGGCGGGCAATGCCTTCCTGGACGCTACCGCACCCCTTCGGGGTTTGGTGGCCACCGCCCCAACACAAACTGTCTTCGCTTCGCTCCGCTTAGTTTGCGCCGGTTCGGTGGCTCTGGTTAAACACGCCGGTCGGGGTCGAGTAGATCCAGCAGCTTGCCACCGCTGATTATCCAAACGTTGCTCTGGCTATTAGCTAAAAGGCGGCTGGAGCCACCTGTTTTTCCCGTGTGGATGAAAAAGCCCTTGCAGCCCTTGGAATCCACCAGGTTGCAAAACTCTTGAACGTGGGCCGCGCTGATATGTCCTGCGTACCGCTTCGCCTGGATCAGGAACAGTTTCCCGTCCAGCCATACGCGCCCATCGATACCGCCATCACCTGTATAGCGACTGTTGCGCTTCACCTTGTATCCGCATTGCTGGAACGTCTCCAAAATCATTTCCTCGAACGTGAACGGGTCAATACGCCGAAGGTAAGCAAGTTTGTGTCCAGGTTCGGGGATCTCGGCCAGATTGAGGAGGTTCTACCGTGCTTGATGCCCTCGGCGTCGATGGGCTGGCTTCTGCCACCCCAATAGCCGAAGGATTGGCCAGGAAAATCGGGTGAGTAACGCCAGGATGGTTAAGCCGGTGCCCAGCACCGGTAAAGGAATGTCATAGAGAAAATCGACCATGATTTACCACCAGGGGAGGGGACGGCCCCCAGGTGAGGGCGGGCAGCCGTCCATGCTGCATTAGGCTTCAATGATCGCCACCAACTGAACCTGGTTCAGATCCACTTCGACTTCGTGGCCGTCATCGTCGTGCTTGATCCATGCCAGACCATAGGCTGCACGGCGGTCGGTCAGCAGACGCGCTTCCCGCTCGTCATACTTAACCTGGATGATTGCTTTCTTGATCTTGTCGGCTTTCGTGTCGTCCTCCAGGTACTGGTCGGCCTGTTCCTCCAGCTCGTCCAGGTGGCCACCGCTCAACGGTTCGCCGTCCAGGGTCAAGGGCTGCTGCTCCTCGTCACGATTAGGAGGGGCGGGGCGTTCCTCGTCCTGGTTGCCGATGCCGCCCTGCGGCTCCTGGTCGTTACCGGCAGGGGCGGCCGGTTTCGGCTCTTGCGGCTTCGGTTTGGCTGGCTCTTTGAGGCTGTCCAGGACAGCCCGAACCTGTGACGTGGTTAGCTCCTGCTTGTTTGCACTGGTTTCCTGACAAAACGCATCTATCTCCTCGCCGTGCTTCTTATAGCCACGGTGCAGCAGTGCCAGCGCCTGCATTGACCGGCAAAGCTCGCTGTCGTACAGATCCCGGATACTGGGCGCCATATCAAAGAAAATTTTGTGGTCGGAAACGTAGGACGGGGGGCGGCCCAGCGCCTTAGCTATCTCCCCAGCCTTGTGACCATCCTCCAGCCGCGACTTGATGAACAACGCGATTTCAAGGGGGCTCAGGTTCTCGCGCTGGTCGTTCAATACGAACTTATCGAAGTCGTCCAGCTCGTCCTTGATGATATACGGGACTTGCTCCAAACCGGCCAGGGCAGCGGCGCGATAACGGCGGTTCCCTCCATTGATGATGAAGTGCCCCGGTTGCTCCAGGTGGTGCTTCACGCTCAACGGCTCCATGATGCCCCGAGGCTTCCCCGTGGTCGGGTTGACCTGCTGCATTGAATCGGCCAGCTCCTGGAGCTTACCTTGATTGAACTCCTTACGGGCGTTCTCCGGGTCTTCGTGGAAGTTATCCAGGGGCGCGTAAGCAATCGCACCCGCCTGGTCCCCACTGTCTTGCGGGGGCGAGTCCTTCTTGCTGCCGGTATGCAGGAATGACGACAAATTGAAATTGTCCAGGCCGGACAGATCAGCTCCCTTTGCCATTACTTGAGCCCTCCCATTTTCTCGTAAACGATGGCGAACGCTTCCTTGAACTCGCGGCCCGCTTCACGGGCGGCGGTCTTCTTGAGCTCCCAGACCGGAATCCCCTCGGCCAGCGCCTCCGGTATCGAGGAACGGATGCCGATTTTCGCCTTAATCAGCAGGTGCGAGTAATTTTTAACTAGGTTGGTCAGCGTCTCTTTTTGAGCCAGGGACCGGGGATTAAAGCGGTTCGGAAGCATCCCCAGGAAATTAAGGTCCGGGTTCCACTTCTCTTTCACGCCAAAGATGGTTTGCAGCATCTTGGTAATACCGTCGATGCTGTATTCTTCCAGCTCGATAGGTGCCAGAACGTGATCGGCAACCAAAAGGGCGGCCGTCATTCGCAAGCCTAGGGTGGGCGGGGTATCGATGATGCAATAATCGAAGGACTCTCCCAGGCTCTCCAGGTTGCGGCGAAAGGTCGACAAAACAGCCGGATCGGCCCGTTCAATATCAGCCATCGCGCCATCGGCATGAATCAGGGTGATCCCTTCGGCTGCCTCGATGCCGACCACCTCCCCATTGAAAAGCTGGCTGGCCGCAACAGGGGACGCCTCTCCGATGCGCTCCAGGGTTTTAGTTGCGTTCGCCTGCGGGTCGAGATCCACAAACAAAACGCTGTTTCCCTGTTCCCGGATCGACATTGCCAGGTGGACCGCGATAGTTGACTTTCCAACGCCGCCCTTCTGGTTCGATACCGTGATCTTCTGCATACCCATAATTCACTATCCCCTTGAATTCCTAGTGATCAGCTCAAAATATACCATATTGATTATCAAAATAATATAAAATGATTTCGTGCGCACGAAAAAACCCGGCAAACGCCGGGCTTATTTCATCATCGATCAAGCGAAAACTTATATTTTTTAGACAGCGTTCCACACTTAACAAATTCCACCAACCCATCGGCCTTTAGATCATGTAGGGCACAGTGCCACTCTGCAACCTCATCAGGCGGCGCCAAAGTCATAACACCAAAATGGGTGAACAACTGATCCGGCTCCGAAAACTTCCTGGTTAGTACGTCCAACACGTCCTGTTTCACTTGTTCCTGGTTCGGATCGCAAGCGTTCCGGCAAATTCCATTATCACAATTAATGCAAGGCATAGTCCTGTCCTGTCCTCATGGTCGAAGGGTTGAGCCCGCGCCGGGCTAAGTGGTGGTGCCCGCTGCGGATATGATTAATATAATACAGTAACGGTATTATATCAAGCATTTTCTAATTCGATCTGAGGCAGAAAACCACAACATATTGTGTCGTTCACCAGCTGGTGAACCACCATATATTGTGGCTTGTGCGTTCTTGGCTTATTTCTTCTTGGTGTCGTTTTTAACCTGCTGCTTCAGCTCTGCCAACTGCTCCCGGACAGCCCCAAGCTCCCCAGTTATGGTTGCGTTTCGCTCGCGGGAGTCTGCCATCTCCTGGCGTACCTGGTCGCGCTCTCCCTGGGCTGCTGTGAGCCTGTCGGCGGTCCTCTGAATCTCCAGGGCGGCCTGCTTGCGCTGCTCCTGGTGCTGCTGCTCCTGCGCTTCAGCCTTAGCTCTGACCTGGGCAAATTCGCCGGATACGGCATCGAGACGCTGGCGAAGGTCGGCGGCGGCCGCTTCGGCCTTTTCCAGCTCCAGGCGGTGGCGCTCATCCTGGACGCGGGTCTGCTCCTGGTACTGCCGCTCCAAAGCCTTACGCTCCTGCTCGGCGTCTCTCCTCTGCTCCTTGGCTTCGGCCCGAGTCTCTGCCAGCTCCGCTTTCAGCTCCTCCACTCGTTCGGCCCGGTCTGCCGCCTGACGCTCGACGGTTGCCAGTGCCGTTTTAAGCTCCTGGATCTCGCTCCCCAGTGCGGCGATTTGTTCGGCCGACTCCTGGACCTTCTGCTGGCTTTCCTGGTGCTCCTGTTGCTCGGTGACGAGATGCTGAGTCAGCTCCTCCAGCTCAAGCCCTTGGGACTCGAAAGCGTCCGCCATTTCGCCGCGTAGCTGATCGGCCTCGGTCCGCTCCTCATCCCAGCCTTTTTGTGCGGCGGTCAGTGCTTCATTGGCCAACCCCTGTGCCTCAGTCCACGCGGTCGCCAACGCAGCCTGGAAAGCCTCCTGGACAGCAGCAGGGACAGCAACGGGCGCGGCCTGGCTGGTCTGCATCTTCCGCCATTCGCGCATAACGGCGCTGGTCGTGTTCATGTCCGCCTTTGCAGCGCGGCGCACCTCGTCAACGGTCGGCATCTTCTCGCGGCTGTTCTGCTCGTAAAGCTCGGTCGCCACCTGCACGATGCGGTCGTATGTCTCTGTCGGGATTCCCTGGGCCATGGTGTCGCCTCCTGGTCTGGCTGTCTATTTAATAATAATAATATTCTTATTATTATTATTATTATGCAAGATAAGAAAAACCCCAGCATTTACCGGGGTCGCTGGGTTGGCTTAGTCGATGGCCGCCAGGATCTGGCCCGCCTCGGGGTGGTCCAGGGCGTATTCCCTCAGCGCGTGGTAATGGTCTGTCATGGCCTCCGATCCGGTGGAGTTGGCCAGGTAGCCATAAGCGAACAGGCAAGCCACGATACCGGCCGCGTCTTTGCTCATCGAGCCCTCGAAGTAGTTGCCAGCCACTACCAGGCGCAATTCCCCCTCGCCCCTGGGGGCCATGTAAAAGCCACCGTTGGACAGGTTGTAAAACTCCCAGTAAGCCCCTTTGTAGTTCTGGACCAGCTCCTCCAGGTAGGCATACACCATAGTTTCAACGTGGCCCATCAAGCTCGCGAAATTACGGGGCAGGGCCTTTAGGCGGTCAGCCATCGGCACCAGGCGAGCGGTTACGGTGGATTCGATCTGTTCGGCGTTGTCGGTCATGTTTAAGTCCTCATGTCGAAGGGTGAAGCGCAACGGACTAAGTGGTGGTGCCCGCTGCAGACATGGCTAATATAATACAGTAGAGGTATTATATCAAACCTTATTACGAGGGATTCCGACTGGTGTATCGATGGGAACTATTCGAGAATTTATTACGAGGAATTCCGACAAGGACCAAAGTTGGTAGTTATTACGAGGAATTCCGACAGCGTGACCGAGCCGCGTAAGCGGCTGTTAAGCGCACGGAGCGGGTTTTGATCATGTGTTGTGGTATCTGCGCGAACCTCCCGAAGGGAGCCCCAAGCTGTTAGGGCAGCGGGACCAGCTACCACAAATATTGACGAACTAAGGTTGCTGGTTCGCGTCCGTGGTTCCTTGTGTTCGCACAAGCGCTGATCCGCGCCCTATTGAACCAAAAGGCCGCGATTTCCAAGGTGGTTCAGGGTGAGCTGTTGGCAGAGGGATAGCAGGCATATAGAGAGAGTGTCGACTTGTCGACGCATTTTTTACGGGCCTTTAGGCCCGTCTTAGGCCGACGCGAAGCGGCGGGGCGGAGAGAGCGAAGCGAACGAAGGGTAGGAGAGCGCTTGCGCGATATTTTAAAAGTCTTTTAATGATGTTTTAAAGATATTATAGGGAAGTATAGGGTGGCCTGTATCCCTTGCCATTCCTGGCTTTCAGCCACTCGGGGCTCTGTGAAAAACGAGGGATTCCGACTCCGCTACGAGGGATTCCGATTTGGTACGAGCAAATCCGACTCCATTACGAGAGATTCCGCCTGGTTCTGCGGCCCGTGGCTACCCTGAAGCCCATTACGAGGGATTCCGACAAGGCAGGGGGAGGAGTATCTATTACGAGGGATTCCGACTCCGCTCCGCTGTGGTCAGCCCGCTCCAGCGCTTGACGCACAGCCCACTTTACGAGTAAAAAATAAAAGCCTCGTAATTAGCAAGCATACAACGCCACGGGAGGGCAGTATGGGTCGAGTTCTACATTTTAACTTTCCTGGTGATCCAGCCATCATAGATACAAACATTGTTTCTATTGATAACGCCCTAGTAAACAGTGCCTATTCGATGACAACAAACGCCAAACGCCTCCTCGTGCTGGCGTTCGCACAACAGGACCCAAACCGATGCGTGAAAAAAGGGGAGCAACTAACCGCCAACATTACCGCTCGCCAATGGTCCGAACTATACAGATCTGGACGCCGCCCGTATGACGAACTCGAATCAGCGGCCCATGAGCTGCAAAGGGCTATCCTCCGCGTATATCCAACTGAAGAATACTACGAACAGTGGAATTTCACGGAAATGGCCAGATACTACGCAGCCGACAACCTGGACGATGCTCGCGTTGAAATCTCCTTTACTTCAAAGGTGAGCAATTTTCTCGGTGATTTGTTTGAACGATACACCAGTTATGACTTGCGGATGGTGGCTGAACTAAGCAGCTTCTACGCCACTCGCATGTATGAATTGATAGCTCAGTATCGTGACGTTCGACTAGGGACAGGATGGGTTAAAAA
This sequence comes from Marinobacterium profundum, assembly GCF_001528745.1. GTDB lineage: Bacteria > Pseudomonadota > Gammaproteobacteria > Pseudomonadales > Balneatricaceae > Marinobacterium_A > Marinobacterium_A profundum. Next base: position 55,365 of record NZ_BCNS01000162.1, read on the forward strand.
GTCAATTGATGACCTAAAGGTCATTTTCGACGCGACAGAAAAATACAAGCGTAACAATGACTTTGTTAAAAACTGCATCGTGAACGCTATCGCGGAACTCAACCAAAAAACAGATATGGAAGTGACTTACGAGCTGACCAGGAAGGGACGCAGGTATGACATGCTCCACATGAACTTCAAGCCAAAGAAACAGATGCAGCTCCTCTAGGCTCATTTAACTGGCGCATAATCACTAGGCTCATTTAGGTGTGGTATTGATGTCATTTTCAGAAGACGACTGCACCAGTTGAATGGGCGTAACGCCCGGTGTGCACTCGGCTTCTGACAGCCTAATATCAGGAGTCGCCTGCGCGAATCTCCATGATGCTCAGTACTCCTATGCACGAAAGCGAGATCAGGAACAGCCGCCAAGTTGGTGACGCCGCATTGGTGCCAGGTTGCAGTGCACGTTCGAGTAGTGCTATCAGCTTTTGATATTCCGTGCAGTCACCTTCTGAAATGACAGTCAGATTGATGTATACCCTAACTTGACGTCAGGCAAACGTGTCATTTTCAGAAGACGACTGCACCAACCGACTGGGCGGAACGCCCGGTGTGCACACGGCTTCTGACAGCCTACTATCAGGAGTTGCCTGCGCGAATCTCCACTATGCTCAGTACTCCTGTGCACGAAAGTGAGGTCGGGTACAGCCGCCAAGTTGGTTGACGCCGCATTGGTGCCAGGTCGCAGTGCACGTCCGAGTAGTGCTATCAGCTTTTGATATTCCGTGCAGTCGTCTTCTGAAAACGACATCATAGATGTCATCCTGACAGATTGAGCCTTGGAGGCATCAAACGCATCGGCTATGTCCGGGTGAGCAGCTTCGGCCAGCATCCGGAACGGCAGCTTCAGCGCGCTCAGGTAAACAAGGTGTTCACCGACAAGGCCTCCGGCAAGAGCACTCAACGCCCGCAACTGGATGCCATGCTCGGCTTCGTGCGCGAGGGTGACACCGTGGTCGTGCACAGCATGGACCGCCTGGCCCGCAACCTCGATGACCTGTGTCGCCTGGTGCAGAAGCTGATGCAACGCGGCATTCGCATTGAGTTTCTGAAGGAAAACCTGGTGTTTACCGGCGAGGACTCGCCCATGGCCAACCTGATGCTGTCGGTGATGGGAGCGTCCGAGGCCTGGGGCTACCGCGAAGCGGTTTAGTTCAACAGCCTGTTAGGCTGCTTGTGGAGCACTTCCGGTAGCGGCTAGGAACGTTCTCTCAGATTTGACTGAGACCGATTGAATCTCAAGGAGAAATAGGTGAGCAATATGGCACCGCCGCAACTGACGCTTTCGGGCACCGTCTATCATGGTAAACCACTTGCTGCGTCGCCCGGTGATGTGCGCCTGCATCCAGGTGCGAATGGGACGCCCTATATCGATGCCTACATCTACGATGGGCGGGAGTGGCGCAGCTTAGACTTGGCATCGCTTGGGGGCGCGCCTAGAACGTTCAATGATGCGGGACAAATTGGTGTTGTTATGCGCAATGCTGAGTCCGCGGTGTCGCGGCGCAAAGGCATGCCGGTGTACTACCAGCGCGTCGCATCCGGGAAGAGGAGCAGGTATGTATTCCGAGGAATCCCGTTTAACTCGCTTCGATTGTAGCGGGCTGCGACATAAATATCGTGAAGAACGGGGGCATCCAATGGAGAGAGCCCGGCCACCCATGTCCCTGGGGTAACAAACACAAGAGTTTAACGAGGCGCTGCAGCCGACGGCTTCGCCGCGGCTGAGCTACGCGTTACGTCGATCGGCCCATGTCCGCTTGTGGTCGATGAGTCGCCCGACAGCCTACTGCCTGATAAAGCGGGTCATGGATCGGGACGGGATCAAGTGTAAGCAGGCGACAGGGAAGGGGCTTCGGCATGGGTGCGGCGTCGCGATGGTGACAGCCGCCCGCTGTTTGCCGGTGCCTGGGGGGAATGATCCGATCCGAACTCTGCTGTCACCCCTATCTGTCCCCGCTTGATTGACCGATCCGTGACGTCCAGGACCAACAAGGCAGCGTAGCGCTCGTCTCGTCCCAGCTGAATCCACACAAATCCATACTAACTCGGTCTAATCCCATTGAATCAGATTTATTGGAACGCAGATTCGTGCGATTATCCGCAAATTACCTACATTCCGACATCTTGGTGGAAATCGACGTCATGTCAGATCGCTGGTTGTCGGTCGAGGAGATCGCCGAGTACCTCGGCGTGAGCAAGGACACCGTTTATGCGTGGATCAGCAAACGGAACATGCCTGCTCATCGAATCGGCCGGCTTTGGAAATTCAAGACCGAGGAAGTCGATGAATGGGTGCGGTCTGGTGGCGCCGCAGAGAACGAGAGTCGAGGCAAGGAATGAATGACTTGCCTGCGGCTGGTTTCGATCGCCTCATCCGAAGGTCGAAACGAAATGAGGAGATTTGATGTGACAACGATGTCTTGTGTGGATTTGTTCTGCGGCGCGGGCGGCCTGACGCATGGCTTCGCCCTGGAAGGGCTGCCCGTGGTCGCCGGTATTGATCTGGACCCGGCCTGCCGCTTTCCCTATGAAGCCAATAACCAGGCCCGATTTGTCGAACGTGACATCAGCAAGGTCACCACGGCTGAACTGAAAGCGCTGTTCGGCGACGCCGACCTGACGATTCTCGCGGGTTGCGCTCCGTGCCAACCCTTCTCGACTTACGCGCAGCGCTACGAGCTGGATGGCAAGGATGGCAAGTGGGGTCTGCTATATGAATTTGCGCGTCTCGCCAAAGGCGCCAGACCCGATGTCATCACGATGGAGAACGTACCCACCGTCGCGAAGCACGAGGTGTTTCATGATTTCGTCGATACACTAAAACGGCTCGGCTACAACGTTTGGTTCGATGTCGTCGATAGCTCCCGTTACGGCGTCCCTCAGACGCGACGGCGCATGGTTCTGCTGGCATCCAAGCATGGCGATATCAAGATGATCGAGCCGACCCACGAAAAACCGACGACGGTTCGCCAAGCCATCGGTCGTTTGCGTCCACTGGGTGCCGGCGAGTCAGCCCCTAGGGACAAGTTGCACGTAACTTCGAGGCTGTCAGAGAAGAATCTCCAGCGGATCAAGGTCTCGAAACCCGGCGGCACCTGGCGCGACTGGCCGGACGATCTGGTCGCCGACTGCCACCGCGCCGAGAGCGGACGTACCTATCCGGGTGTCTACGGCCGCATGGAGTGGGACAAACCAGCCCCGACCATGACAACACAGTGCTATGGATTTGGTAATGGTCGCTTCGGACATCCAGAGCAGGATCGAGCCATCTCCTTGAGAGAGGCCGCGATCTTGCAAAGCTTCCCGCGCGACTATGCATTCGTGCCGAAGGATGGAGAGGCTAGCTTCAAGGTTCTCGGTCGGCTCATCGGCAACGCGGTTCCCGTCGATCTCGGTCGTGCCATCGCGCGCAGCATCAACTCGCATATCGCATCGGTTGCGGCCCGATGACGAACTGATGAGGGCCTCCCGATGTCGCGCATTCAGCCCTCGTCCCCCGAGACCAGTCGCCGCATGGCGAAGGTTCGGCAGAAGGGAACCGATGCCGAGATCGCACTGCGGCGAGAGCTGTACCGAAGAGGCCTGCGTTACCGGGTCGACTACGAGATTCTGAAGAAACCTCGCCGCGTGGCAGATGTGGCATTTCCCGGGCTGAGGATCGCGATCTTCGTCGACGGGTGCTTCTGGCACGGTTGCCCCGAGCATGCATCGTGGCCGAAGCAGAACGCCGAGTTCTGGCGGCAGAAGATAGAGGCGAACCGCCTCAGGGACGTGGACACGAACGAGCGGCTTCGCAGCATGGGATGGACGGTACTGCGATTCTGGGAGCACGAGTCACCGGCCGAGGCTGCTGAAACCGTCGCGCGGATGGTCGCCATGGCCAGGTCGAAGCGCTACGCTTCGCCTGGCACACACGAGAAGAACTGAACAGGAAGATGGCAGGCCGCATGGAAAGCTCGAACGATCAGAAACACCAGACCTACCGCGCTCGTCCTGAGCCAGGCCAGCTGGTCGAGGTTCGCCGGCGCCAGTGGGTCGTGGCGGACGTGGCCTCCTCGAAGCTGGAGTCCGCTTCGGCGTCGCAGAACTGCGTGACGCTTTCATCCATCGACGAGGACGGCCTCGGTGAGGAGCTGGAGGTCATCTGGGAAATCGAACCCGGTGCCCAAATAATCGAGCGCGCAGGTTTGCCGTCCATCACAGGGCAGGACGACTCGGACACGCTCGAAGCCTTTCTCGATGCAGTCCGTTGGGGCGCCGCCACCAATGCCGACAGGGGATTTCTGCAGGCGCCTTTCCGTAGCGGCGTCAGCATCGAGGACTTCCAGCTCGACCCTTTGGTACGCGCCATCGACATGGCCCGCGTCAACCTGCTCATCGCCGACGACGTCGGCTTGGGTAAGACCATCGAGGCTGGGCTGGTCATCCAGGAGATGCTGCTCCGGCACCGCGCCCGCACCGTCTTGATCGTCTGTCCCGCCTCGCTCCAGGAAAAGTGGCGTATCGAGATGCTGGAGAAGTTCGGCCTCGAATTCCGCGTGGTCGATACCGCTTATATCAAGCAATTGCGGCGTGAGCGCGGCATCCACGCCAACCCGTGGACCTCCCACCCACGCCTCATCGCCTCAATGGACTGGGTCAAGAGTGGCGAGGGATTGCGCGCCATGCGCGATGTCCTTCCGCCCCATGCCGGCCACCCGCGCAAGTTCGATCTCCTGGTCGTGGACGAAGCGCACAACATCGCCCCCGCCGCCGGCGCGCATTACGCGCTCGAGAGTCAGCGCACGAGGTTCATCCGTGCGATCAGCCCGCATTTCCAGCATCGCCTGTTCCTGACCGCAACGCCGCACAACGGCTACACCGAGTCGTTCACCTCGCTGCTGGAGTTGCTGGACGACCAGCGCTTCGCCCGGAACATCCTCCCCGACGAGAAGCAGTTGAGCCAGGTGATGATCCGTCGCCTGAAGAGCGATCTCGTCGACGTCGACGGCAAGCCGCTATATGCCCAGCGCAAGCTACAGGCGCTGGCGGTTCCCTACACGGATGATGAACGCGAGATCCATCAGAAGCTGAACGATTACTGTGCCAGTCGCGAGAAAGACGCGGAGAAGACGGGCAGCACATTTGGCACGTCGTTCGTCAATCAACTGCTCAAGAAACGCCTGTTCTCGTCGCCCGCCGCGTTCGCTTCCACTCTCGAGAAGCACATCGCCTCGCTGTCGAATGGTGCCAAGCCCAAGGTGCAGGACGCCATGGCCGAGCGCATCCTGCGCAAGGCCATCCTGAAAGTGGACGAGGACTACGCCAACGACCAAGAGGTCGAGAACGCCCAATCGGAGGCCGTCGAGGAGGCCTCGCGCCGAGCCCAGCCACTGACCCTGGAACAGCAACGGATGCTGGCTGAGCTGAGGCAGTGGGCGCAGCGTGCCAAAAACCAGACCGATTCCAAGGCCAAGGCCATCATCGACTGGCTTTCAGCCAACCTCAAACCGGGTGGCCAGTGGAACGATCGCCGAGTGATCCTGTTCACCGAATACCGCACCACACACCAGTGGATGCACGAGATCCTCGCCAGCCACGGCTTCGGCGGCGAACGCCTGGGCCTTCTCCATGGCGGACTCACTCAGGATGAGCGTGAGCCCATCAAGGCCGCCTTCCAGGCATCCCCGAAGGATTCGCCCGTCCGCATCCTGCTCGCCACGGACGCGGCCTCCGAAGGTATCGACCTGCAGAACCACTGTAACTGCCTCATCCATCTGGAGATCCCCTACAACCCCAACGTGATGGAGCAGCGCAACGGTCGTATCGACCGTCACGGGCAACGAGAGAAAGAGGTGCTGATCTGGCACCCCGTCGACGGTGGTGACAAAGGCCATGCTTCGGTCGGCGGCCACGGCGAAGACATCCTGCGTGCGCTACGCAAGCTAGAGTCGATGCGCGCAGACATGGGCAGTGTCAATCCGGTGATCGCGCCCCAGATGTCGGGACTGATCGAAGGCTCACTGAAGGATTTGGATACCCGCCTGGCAGAGGCCAAGATCACCAAGGCCAGGCGCTTTGTGCGTGCCGAACGCGAACTGAAAGAACGCGTGACCAAGCTCCACGAACGTCTCTTGGCCACCCAGCAGGATTTCCACCTCACGCCCGATCACGTCCAGATGGCGGTGAAGACCGGCCTGGCGCTGGCGGGCCGCCCCCCTCTGGAACCCGTCGCCCTCGCAGACGCGCTCCAGGGCAGGGTATTCAGGATGCCTGCACTGTCCGGTTCGTGGGCGCGCTGCCTGGAGGGTTTGCGTCACCCCCATACACAACAGATACGCCCCATCACCTTCGACCACGCCGTGGCGAAGGGACGAGACGATGTCGTGCTGGTCCACCTAAACCATCGACTGGTGCAGATGTGCCTGCGCTTATTGCGTGCCGAGGTCTGGGCGCAGGACGACGTGAAGAAACTGCATCGCATCACCGTGCGCACGGTGCCGGATGGCAGCATCGAAGGTCCGGCTGTGGTCGTCATCTCACGGCTGGTCATCACCGGCGGCAACCACCATCGACTCCACGAGGAACTGACCGTCTCGGGCGGCTATCTGCGCGATCTGTCGTTCCGGCGCGAAGAGGGGGTCACTCGTGTCCAGCAGTGGCTGGACGAGGCGCAGCCAGCCACTGCGAACGATTCGCTGTTCGATGCCCTCCGGGTTCGCTTCGATCGCGCTCAACCCGCCATCCTGCAAGCGGTCGAAGCCCGCTCGAAGGATCGACTCAAGTTCCTGGCCAACACCCTGCAAACCCGCCAGCAACAAGAGATCGACGACATCGGCGCCGTGCTCGACGAACTCGAGAAGGCAATCCAGAGCGAGCTGAATAAAGATCAGCAGCCCGAGCAGATGTCGCTCTTTACCGAGGACGAGCGCACCCAGATCAGGCGCGATACCGCCGCGCTAGAGGCGCGCCTCGCTCGCATCCCGGCCGAGCGTATCCAAGAGGTCCAGGCCATCGAAACCCGCTACGCCAAACTTGATGACCGCACCTTCCCGGTCGCCGTCGTCTTCCTGGTCCCCGAGTCCGCCGGAGGTTTGGTATGAGCAATCAACACCTGCACCACGACTGGCTGGCGCTGATCGAGATATCCGGCCCGTTTCTTGCCGTTCCCGTCCTCAAGGAGGCATTTCCCCAAGGTTTGGAAGAGCTCGACGGCATCAAGCGCAAACGCCTGCGTCAGGCCTATGAGGAATGGCGCGAGGCGCTGGAGACGGATGACCCGCAGTTCGACGAGCTGCACGCCGCCTGGATCGATGAGGTGCTGTCCCGTGGATTGGAACTCGACGAGGATGGCAAAGGCGGCGTTCTGAAGCGCGCCGATTGGTGCGCCGCCAACCTGAATATCCGCCTGCCAGAGCATGCCGTGACGCTGTCGCCGGACTTCGCCGTCATTGATGAGCAACGGGACAACACCCCCCTGATGCTCATTCACACCTACGGGCAGGACGTCGACCTCGACGCCACCCTGAAGATGGACGGGTGGGCCGCCACCCCGGTCGATCGCATGGTCCAATTGTGCCGTGCCACCGGCTGCCGCCTCGGGCTGGTGACCAATGGCGAGCGTTGGATGCTGGTCGATGCTCCGGTGGGTGCCGTCACCACCTTCGCTAGCTGGTACGCCCGCATCTGGAGCCAGGAGCCCGTCACCCTGCAGGCGTTCGTACACCTGCTGGGCATTCGTCGCTACTTCGTCGATGAAGCCGAGCAACTGCCTGCGCTGTTCGATCGATCCTTGAAGTATCAGGATGAGGTCACCGACGCCCTCGGTGAGCAAGTGCGGCGTGCCGTCGAGGTGTTGATCCAAGCACTGGACAAGGCCGACCAGGACCGCGACCGCGATTTGCTGCGAGATGTGAAGGAGTCGGAACTCTACGAAGCGGCGCTGACGGTGATGATGCGCCTTGTCTTCCTGCTCTCCGCCGAAGAACGTGGCTTGCTGCTGTTGGGCGACGAGCGCTACGAGGCCAACTACGCGCTCTCGACGCTCCGCATGCAGTTGCGCAAGGAATCCGAGGAGATCCTTGAACGCCGCTGGGATGCCTGGTCACGTCTGTTGGCGATCTTCCGCGCCGTGTTCGGTGGTATCGAGCACGAGAACCTGCGCCTGCCCGCGTTGGGTGGCTCACTGTTCGACCCGGATCGTTTCCCATTCCTCGAGGGCCGCGCCAAGGGCTCCGACTGGCGCAGCGACACCGCCAAGCCGCTGCCGATCGACAACCGCACCGTGCTGCTGTTGCTCGAGGCCATCCAGCAATTTCAAGGGCGGACACTGTCCTACCGCGCACTAGATGTCGAACAGATAGGCTACGTCTATGAAGGTCTGTTGGAACGCACCGTCAAGCGTACCGCCGAAGTCACACTGGAACTCGACGGCACCAAGAGTGCCAAGTCGCCCTGGGTCAAGTTGGCCGAGCTGGAGTCCGCCCGGCTCGACGGCGTGGAACGCCTGGCAAAATTGCTGCAGGAGCGTTCCGGCAGTTCCGCCAGCCGTGTCCGAAACAATCTGGCCAAGCCCGTTGATGACACGCTTGCCGATCGCTTGTTGGCCGCCTGTCATGGCGACACAAAGCTTCGTAACCGTATCAAGCCTTTTGCACACCTGGTGCGCACCGACCCTTGGGGCTATCCGCTGGTCTATCCTGCCGGGGCCTTCATCGTCACCACCGGCTCCGATCGGCGCGAGACTGGCGCCCACTACACCCCGAAATCGCTCACGGAGGCTATCGTCACCGAGACACTGACGCCGATCGCTTACGAGGGACCAGCAGAGGGCACCCCGCGTGAACAGTGGGTGCTGAAATCGCCCGCCGAACTGCTCGACCTCAAGATCTGCGACCCGGCGATGGGCTCAGGCGCCTTCCTGGTGCAAGCCTGTCGTTGGCTGGCTGATCGCCTCGTCGAGGCTTGGTCGAAGGCTGAAGCTGCCGGAAAATCGGTCCGTGTGGATGGCGAAGTGCAGGATGCGCCGGACACCAAGGAGCCGCTGCCCCGTGATACCGAAACCCGCCTCGTGATCGCCCGCCGCCTCATAGCCGAGCGCTGCCTGTACGGGGTGGACCTGAACCCACTGGCGGTTGAACTCGCCAAGCTCTCCATCTGGTTGGTGACGTTGGCCAAGGGACGTCCGTTCGGCTTCCTCGACCACAACCTGCACTGCGGTGACAGTCTGCTCGGCATCCATCGTCTGGATCAGCTAACCGAACTTTCGATGACGCCGACCGGGAAAGGTCAGCAACGCCTGTTCGGGCAGAACATTGAGCGAGCGGTACATGAGGCAATCGAATTGCGGCAAAGGCTGCGAGAGATGCCGATTCGTGACATTCACGACGTCGAGGCGATGGCGCGTTTGGATGCCGATGCGCGTGACAAGCTTGAAGTGTCGGAGCGTATTGCCGATACATTCATTGGAGAAGTCTTCGCATCGGGGGGTAATGGCACGGCAGTGGAAAGCGCACTGGTGTCACTGACAGTTCAAGCCGAACAGGCCATTGACGGCGATCAGGAGGCGCTCGCCTCAATGCGCCGCAAATCGGTCGCCACGCTCTCGACCGATCTGCCCAACGACAAGACCGCACGGCGGCCTTTCCACTGGCCGCTAGAGTTTCCGGAGGTGTTCGTGCACGAACGCGGCGGGTTCGATGGCATCGTCGGCAACCCACCCTTTCTAGGAGGAAAACGTATTACTGGAGTCGCGGGCATTGCCTTCCGCGATTGGCTGGTAACGCGCATCGCCGAGGGACGGCGCGGTTCGGCGGATCTAGTAGCTTATTTTTTTCTGCGAGCTTGGGCTCTGCTACGAGACGGTGGTGGCTTTGGGCTGCTCGCGGTGAACACCATTGCGGAAGGCGACACGCGGCAGGTGGGGCTGGAGCCCATGGTCGAGGCGGGTGCGGTAATCCATGCTTCTTATCCGGACGAACCCTGGCCCGGAAAGGCCGCAGTTGTCACCAGCCGTGTGCATATTTTCAAGGGTGCATGGAGTGGCAGTCGTGTCCTGAATGGTCGCCCGGTTCCTTTTGTTTCTGCATTCCTTTCGGAACGCGAAGAATGGAGTCCCAAGCAGCTCAAAGCTAATTCTGGACTGGCTTTCATCGGATCATACGTTCTCGGCTCCGGCTTTATTCTTGACAAGGATGCTGCCTACAGGATGCTTCAAGATGATCCTCAGAACGAGGAGGTAATTTTTCCTTATCTCAACGGGGATGACTTGAATACCGACCCGGATCAGCTCCCTAGCCGTTATGTGATCAATTTTTGGGACTGGTCAGAGGAGCGTGCGCAAGCGTACAAGCTGCCATGGCGTTGGATAGAAGACCGAGTTAGGCCAGAACGTCAGCGCCGAAATGAGCAAGGAGAATTTGTGCTGCGTCGACCTTTGCCCGAGCGTTGGTGGCAATACGCTGACAAACGTCCTGCGCTCTATCATGCAATTGGTCGCGGTCACCATTTTGAGCAGCACCCAAAAGGGTGGGGCCCGAGCGTTGAGCCATTACAGAGGGTGATGGCCATTACAAGACATACAAAATATTTCGTTCCGCTAGGGATTCCTAATAACTGTGTCTTTTCTGACGCCTTGGCCTGTTTCCCGATCAACGAGAGACTTTCTGAAGAATTTCTTAATTCTTCTATCGTTCAAGTATGGGTTCACACGCAAGCGTCTACCATCGGGCAAGGGCTCAGAGTTACACCATCGGACTGTATTGAAACCCTACCCGTAGTAACTATTCCTGGTATATCCGGTCTCGCCTCTGTCCGTCGTCAAATATTTGAACATAACCGTTTCGGCCTGACTGACTTATACAATCGATTTCACAATCCTGGCTGCAACGATCAGGACATAAAAGACCTGCGTGAGCTTCATCGTGAGATTGATTGTATTGTTGCCTCAGCCTACGGTTGGGACAACCTTGACCTTGGCCACGGTTTCCACGAAGTGCCGTATCTACCCGAGCATGACCGCGTACGATTTACCATATCAGAGTCTGCACGCGTTGAAGTGCTGCGGCGGCTGTCAGAGTTGAACAGAGAGCGTTACGAGGAAGAAGTCGCCCTAGGCCTGCACGGGGCCAAGACCAGAAGATCGACAACCCGCGCCCCACGCAGCAAACGCACAGGTGACACAACCTCATCACAGCCCTCATTCGAATTTGGCGCCAGCCTGGTCAACGAGGGTAACGACCTCAGGGCTGCCGAACCGCGTCTTCAGTACGAGGCAGGCCCCGCACGCGCCATTGTCGAATACCTGAAGGCTAACTCCGGCTGGCATGCTAAGGCGGATGTTCTCGTCGCCACGGGCATTCCGGATGGAAAGTGGAATTCCGCGATCAACGATCTGGTATCAAACGGGTATGTGGAGCGACAAGGCGAACGGCGTGGAGCGCGCTATCGTGCGGTGACCGAAGGGGCGAAAGAATGAAGGAGTATCAACTGAATGTCGATCCGCGCATCTTGGAGCTGCTCGGCCCAAATCTCTACACGAATATTTACTACGTGTTGGCGGAACTGATTGCCAATGCGTACGACGCGGACGCAAAGAACGTCTACATCATTGCCAACAAGGATGATATCCGGGTTGAAGATGATGGGCACGGCATGTCCTATGAGAAGGGTGATATCGCCAACTACCTGAATGTAGCCGGCGTTTCACGAACTAAGGAAGCCGACTCGTTCTCCAAATCTGGTGCACGCCGCAAGATGGGTCGCAAGGGCGTTGGAAAGCTGGCGGCGCTGTCGGTCTCCGAGAATGTCGATATCTTGACCGTGGCAGATGGCGAGAAGTCAGGATTTGTTCTTTCTCGCCACCCGGATGAAGGAAGCAAGCTCAGAGCTATTGCAGATTCAGAAATTACTTTTGATTTCATCGAAAATTATGGCTCTGCTATTGTGATGCGAAACCCCCAATACCGGCTGCATAAAACACTTTCTGCTGTAAAACGAAACCTTCTGAAGATTTTTCCATTGATCAATGCTGATTTTCGTATCCATGTGATCCGAGGGGCTGAGATTGAGATTATTGAAGACTTTGATAGAAATGTTATGGCGGAGCTAGGAACGTTGATAACGCTTGGGGATGAGTATTCTTCCCTGATCGACCTTGTTCTTGATATCTATCCACAAAAACGGGCAGACTTGGTTGCGGCAAGGGAAGAGAAAACCATCCCCCTGGTCATGCAGGACAGTGAAGGGGTTGAGCACGAATACACTCTCAAAGTTACGGGCTGGATCGGGACATACAAAACGACACGAGGCCGCAAGGCTGAAATATCGGACTTCCCTGACAACTTTATTTCGATTTTCGCAAACAAAAAGATGGGGGAATTCAATATTCTGCCAGTTGTTGGTCAGAATAAGTTGAATGAAGTTTATGTTGTAGGTCAGTTGAATGTCGATCTATTTGAGCTGACCGAATTACCCGACATGGCATTGAGCAACCGTCAAGGATACAAATCTGACGACCCGCGGTATGTCGCAGTCCTGGACTATGTGAGGAAGGAGCTCCTGGCAGAGATTCTCAGAAAGCGAGAGATTTTCACTGACATAGGAAAAGCAAAAAAGAAGCAGCAAAAGCAAGATGAGCAAAAGGACAATGAGGAGAGGCTCCGGCGCAACGTCGATACCTTCCGAAAGAAAGCGAGCGAAGAAGCGGCCAATAACCTGCTGGATCTTGGTTCCGGCTTGTCGCGCGAAGCGATCGAGGGGGCCATCAAAAAGTCGATCAACGACAACAGCCCAGACTTGGGGCTGAAGTCGCTCATCGACTCTCAGAAGAAAAAGTTACTCATCAGTCAGACTTATCCCGATAAGCCGTTCGCCGACATCATCTATCAGATGCTTCTGTACAACAATGTTCCAGCCGAGGACATTTTGTATACCAATTGCGATGATGAAATCTGCCGCGTGCCCGAAGGAAGAGGAGTTTACAGCTATCTGAGAGAGTTTTTTGTAGAGAGCTATTCGTCTCAGAAAATATTCGTCCTCTTCGTGACGAGCGAGAACACGAAGGTGTCATGGGGGGCCATCACGGAGGTTGGGGCGTCCTGGATCACCCAGGTCGACCATAAGATTTTCAATGTTCATCCGTTCAGGCCCGAGCATCCTCTGAACGATGAGATGCAGTGGCAAAGCACCAACCGGGAGGAGCCAACTAAAGGCGAGCTTTGGATGATTCCTTTAAATGCTGATGTGTTCTGCCAGAAGATCGAAGCTGTTTGTGACGCTCTGGGATACAAAAAGAACACAAGAGCAGACAACAAAGCGTACCTTGGGACGCTAGTTCCTATCCGAAGCGCCTGAGGAAGCTGACATGGCACAAAACACGAACTCCAACGCCTGGATCGCTATAGATCGTGACCTCGGAACCGACCACAGGCTCGAACCCTACATCCTGGTTTTGAAGGGTGAGCGTTCTCTCTATCAGGCCATTGAGGAGGACGACTGGGTCTTCGTCCTGAACCCCGCTGGCGGCATCACCCGTGTCGGGCGTGTGCTGCGAGTTCGTTCCAATCTCAAAACCACCACGCTCTATTTCGACCGGGTGCTGTCGGTCGCTGAGCCCGTCTTGATCGGCACCACTTCGCTCACGCCGCCGTCTTCGGGAAGCATCGGTCGCGTCCAGTGGACTGATTTCGTCGAAGCCCTGCCCAAGGCGCTGCACAAGACCATCGCCGAAGTGCCGACGGTCGGTTCCGACGTCAGCTCACCGCAGTATCAGCAGGAACTCGCCTGCATCCGCGAACTGCTGCAACTGGCGGTGATGGACGATCTGCTCGGCCCGGCTGGCGGCCCCCATGAACGCATCGTCGACATGGGCGTTCGTGATCGCTATCTAGTCGGCAAGCTCGCTCCCCGCGAGGCGGCACAGGGCGGCATTGAGGGGCTCGAAGGGCCACTGGCGAACGACGATGCCGAGGAGCCAACCGATCCGAAGGTGCCCGGTCAGCATGAACCCGGTGCGGAGTTCGGGACGGCGACGGGTCGTGTCGAGCCTGAATCCGACGCCGCCGATGAGATCGACGCGGCCAGCAATCAATCGCTGGTGCCGAGCAGCTTGGGCATGACCTTTTGTGTGGATGGCAACGCCGAACGGATTGAAATCGAGGTGCGCTGGGGTCGCTATGAGCGCAGTAACGAGCATGAGATCTTCCGCACCCGCAAGAACAAGGAGACCGGTGCCGAGGAGCAGACAAAAGCCAAGGTCTGGCAGCGCATACCCTGTGGCGGCAAGCTGGTGCTGCCGCTCACCGAAGGTGTGATCCCGCATCAGGCGCCAGACAAGATCTATCCCGAAGTTCGAGTGCAAGGCTCCGTGCGCGCCAAGAATGCGAATGGTGATCGCTTGGTGACGCTGTTCCTGGTCAACGCGCAGGAGGAACCCGCAACCAACCGCGATACGGCCTGGGTGTTCCAGCCGGAACTGATCGTTCGCTCAGAAGCGGAAGTGTCCAAGCGCGCCATCTTCCGTCGGCGGCCCGTACTGGATGCGGACGGCATGGACCCGGAGCGTGAGTCGCTGGAGATGATCTATCGCAATCGAGTGGAGTTTGCAGTGGGGCATGGCGTCGCCGTTCATGCCGAAACGGCGGATGATCTGACACTGGCCATGGAGGTGCGCACCACCGTCATGCCGCAGTACGAGGTGCAGGTCACTGAGACACCGGGGCTGGACCCCGCCGACCGACCGACGATGAAGGAAATGGTGAGTAGTGGCCTGCTCGACATGCAGCGCCTCGCGACCCTGGACATCGATCCGCTGGTCGATGCCCTGAACCTCTTGACCAAGGATTACGCCACGTGGATCAATGAGCAGCGCGCTCGGGTCGGCGGCGACGTGCTTGGCTACGACGCGCAGTCGCAACAGGCGATGGACCGCTGTCAGGAGATCCACATTCGTCTGCAGCAGGGTATCGATACGCTGAAGAGCGACGAAAAGGCCCTGGCGGCCTTCCGGTTCGCCAATCAGGCGATGGCCACGCAGCGTGTGCGTAGCCAATACGCCCTCGAAATCCGGCGGGGCAAGGACGTCACCGTCGACCAGTTCGACGTGCTGAAGAACCGCAGCTGGCGCCCGTTCCAGTTGGCGTTCCTGCTGCTGTCGATCCCTTCACTAGCCGATCCGGCGCATCCGGATCGCGTGCAACCGGTCGACGCCTATGCCGACCTTTTGTGGTTCCCCACCGGCGGCGGCAAGACCGAGGCCTACCTGGGAGTAGCCGCCTTCACCATGGCCATTCGGCGCATGCAGGGAGACCTGGGCGGCTATGACGGCTCGCGTGGGCTGGTCGTGATCATGCGCTACACCCTGCGCCTGCTGACACTGCAACAGTTTCAGCGCGCCACGGCGTTGATCTGCGCGATGGAGGTGCTGCGACGCAAGGCGCTGGCCAAGGGCGACGAGTCGCTCGGTACCGAGCCCTTCACCATCGGCCTGTGGGTGGGCAACAAGGTGACGCCTGGCTCGACCGAGGATAGTCATCGGGCCATCGAGGACATCCGCAACCCCGACAAGTACAACGCCGGGGCGGCGTCTCCCGCGCAACTGACCAGTTGCCCCTGGTGTGGTTCGGAAGTCGCCCCCGGGCGCGACGTCGAGGTCGACAAGGCGCGTGGACGCACCTTCGTCTACTGCGGCGATAAGAAGGGCCGCTGCGACTTCTCGAAGGGCAAGTCCAGCAAGCTTCCGCATGCGGGCATTCCCGTGCTGGTCGTGGACGAGGAGATCTACCACCGCCCCCCGACGATGATGATCGCCACGGTAGACAAGTTCGCCATGATGGCGTGGCGGGGCCAGGTGCGCACGCTGTTCGGTCGGGTGGGCCAGGAATGCGAGCGGCACGGCCTGCTGTGGCAGGGGTCAGACTGCAATGGCAATCACCGGGCCGGCAAGGGACTCGGCGCCACCAAGGTCAAGAGCATCAGCCCGATTCGTCCGCCGGACCTGATCATCCAGGACGAGTTCCACCTGATCAGCGGGCCGCTCGGAACCATGGTCGGCTTGTACGAGACGGCTGTGGATGAGCTGTGCGGCTGGACGCTCGGCGAACATACGGTCAAGCCGAAGATCATCGCGTCGACGGCTACGGTGCGCAAAGCCCGAGAGCAGGTGAACAACGTCTTCATGCGGCGCGTGTCGGTGTTCCCGCCGCATGGGCTGGACGTGGAGGACAACTACTTCTCAGTCCAGCGACCGATCGAGGACAAACCGGGACGGCGTTACCTGGGGGTCTGCTCTCCCGGCAGTTCGCGACCTGCGATGTTGATCCGCGTCTACACGGCTTTCCTGACCGCTGCACAGGCGCTCTTCGACCGTTTCGGCGAGCCTGCAGACCCCTATATGACCATGGTCGGCTACTTCAACTCGCTACGTGAGCTGGGTGGGATGAAGCGCTTGGCCGAGGACGACGTACAGACGCGTTCCTACCGGGTGCAGATGAGCATGGTCGAGCGACCCGCATTGGCACAGCGCAGCGTCAGCAACATTCGCGAGCTGACCTCTCGGGTGTCCAGTCAGGACATCCCGAAGTACCTCGACAATCTCGAGGTCAAGTTCAAGGCCGAATTCGACGCTACAGCCGGCAAATATGTGACCAAATGGCAAGAGGGCGACACCCGCGCGATCGACGTGGTGTTGGCGACCAACATGCTGTCGGTGGGGGTCGACGTCAATCGGCTGGGGCTGATGGCCGTCAACGGCCAACCCAAGGGCACGGCGGAGTACATCCAGGCTACCAGCCGGGTCGGTCGTTCCTTCCCCGGCTTGGTCTGCACCGTGCTCACGTGGGCGCGACCGCGCGACCTCTCACACTACGAAACCTTCGAGCACTACCACGCCACCTTCTACAAGCACGTCGAAGCGCAATCGGTGACGCCTTTCTCGCCGCGCGCAATGGATCGCGGCCTGACCGGCTCGCTGCTGAGCCTGATGCGTCTGGAGAACGATGCATTCAGTCCGAATGAGGGGGCGGGCAAGTTGGACAAGTCAGACCAGAACGAGATCACAGAGGCCATTGACGTGCTGGTCAAGCGGGCCTGGAACGTCAGCGAGCTCTCCAGCACCAAGAGTCTGGCAGAACAGGAACTCAAGGAACGCGCAGACGAGTGGGCCAAGGAAGTGGGCAAAGGCGGCCGCATCTTGGCCTACGAGAAGCGTGGCCCCGAGAAGGACAAGACCGTTGCATTGATCAGGTCGCCGGGTATCCAGGCCTGGGACAACTGGACCGTGCCCATGTCGATGCGTGAGGTGGAGCCCGGCGTGCGCTTGATCATGAATACCAGCCACATCATGGACGACCACGATTGGAAGCCTCGTCCCGCGACGAAGGATGAGGATTGAACATGGCGACGAGCAATAAGACTCCAGTCGGAGAAGTAAGACCCAGCCAGTTGCTCTGGACCTACGGGCCAGGGGCGTTGATCGATCTGCCTAGCCTGTCCGTGGTGACGCTCGGCATCGACCGTTGGGAAAAGGACCGTTGCCAACCGATCCAGGAAGCCCGGCTGCTGACTGCCGTGCGGAAGGTGCTCGGGGCACAGGTCGAGAACCTGCGGATGCCGCCATTCCAGAAGAGTGAACTCGTCGATGTCTGGTCGGCAGAGGCCAACATCGGCGTTCCCGTCCGGCCATTCCCGCGCTGGATGCGCTGCGTGAAATGCGGCCTGCTATCCCCCTTCGATGCCGGACTGTTCGAGATCAAGGAGAACCGCTTCAGGCCCGAGCGAACCCGGTTCGTCCACAAGGGCTGCCGAGGCTCGAAGGGCGACCAACCCGCCAAGGACGCCGACGCCGTACCGGCTCGTTTCCTGTTGGCCTGCCGTGATGGTCACCTCGATGACTTTCCTTGGCACTACTTCGTCCACGGCGGCAACAGCTCATGCAAGGGCACGCTGCGCTTCTTCGAAAGCGGCGCCTCGCTGCAGACGGAAAACCTGTGGGCCAAGTGTGATGCGTGCGGAGCATCGAGGAGCATGGCTCACGCCTTCGGCAAGGCCGGAAAAGAGAACCTGCCGGCTTGCCGAGGGCGCCATCCGCACCTCGATCACTTCGACAATGAATGTGACGAAGAAGCGCGTGCGGTTCTATTGGGCGCCACTAATAGCTGGTTTCCGATCACGCTCTCGGCGCTCGCGATTCCGCAGGCGAAGGACCCGCTCAGTCAGCTGATCAAGGATGGCTGGGAGTTCTTCGAAGAGCTGGAATCCGAAGCCGAAGTGGCGGTGGCGGTGAAGACACTGAAGAAGACCGGGGCGCTGCCAGGGATCGATAAATACCCCGCTTCGTCCATCTGGTCGGGCATTGAAGCGCACCGCACCGGTGGCGAACAGGAGGTCGTGGGGGAGGCTGACATCAAGGGTCCTGAGTGGGACGTGCTGACAGAGGCCAATCCACCCACGGACTACCCGCACTTCATGAGCAAGAAGGTCGGTACGCCGCCGGGCTTCGCGAAGCACATCAGCAGAGTGCTGCTTCTGGAGCGCCTGCGCGAGGTCAATGCCTTGCTGGGCTTCACTCGGGTGGAGGCGCCCGAAGAAACGGGTGACCCGAACGAGCGGCCGCAGATGGCCAACCTCTCGCGAAGCAAACCGGATTGGGTTCCCGCGAACCAAGTCCATGGCGAAGGCATCTTCATCCAGTTCGACGAACAGGCACTGGTGGCTTGGGAATCCCTGCCTGCCGTCAAGCAGGCCGACCAGATGCTCCGGGGTGGCCACAGGGGATGGCGCAACTCACGTCATCTCGATCCTGACGAAGGCTACCCCGGCATTCGGTACGCCATGCTCCACACGCTCTCGCACTTGCTGATTCGTGAGCTGGCGCTGGAGTGCGGCTACAACGCCGCGAGTATCCGCGAGCGAATCTATGCCGACACCTCAGGCGAGAGTCCGCAGGCCGGCATCCTCATCTACACGGCGGCCGCCGACTCTGACGGGACGCTGGGCGGCCTCGTCGATCTCGGCAAGCCGGAGAACCTCGGGCGCCTGCTAGAACAAGCCTTGAACCGCTCCAAGATTTGCTCATCGGACCCGCTATGCTCCGAGCACGATCCCGAGAAAGATCGCTCCCTTCATTCTGCGGCCTGCCACGCTTGTAGCCTAGTGGCCGAGACCTCCTGCGAACGCGGCAATCGTTACTTGGATCGGTCACTGCTGGTGCCGACTTTAGAACGTGTCGATGCGGCTTTCTTCAAGGGCTTGTGACATGGAGAAGCTCTTGGACGCCGTCGCAGCCGTGGTCTGTCTGGTCTCTCCCGAGAAGGTTCAGGCCATAGCCACCCGGATTCGCCGGACCGATAGCAGCAAAGCAGCCAGCGCGCTGTCGGGCGTGGTCGGCACGCCTGCAGCGGCTGGGGTCGTGGTTCAGCTCGCCGATGCTTGGCGAACGACCACTGTCAGCGCCGAGGAACTGGCATCGATGCTGCTTGCTGCTGGTCATGTCTTCACCAAGGCCGCGAACCAGCAATCCACCGAGCTCGTGTGGACCGGGCCGACGACGCCGTTCGTCTCGGCTCGCCGAACGGAGCAGGCGCTACTTCAAGTCATCAACGCCGCTGTGCAAACCCTGTTCATCACCAGCTTCGTGGCCTATGACGTCTCGACTATCGTAAAGGCGCTGAATGCGGCGAGTGAGCGTGGGGTGGCCATCTCCATGCTGCTCGAGTTGTCCCAGGACCACGGCGGCAGCATTACCTTCGATGCGATAGGCAAGATGAGAACGCTGGTTCCCACCGCGAGACTCTACGCCTGGCGTGACAAGGCCGATCCGTTCGACGACGGGCGCGTCCACGCCAAAGTCGCCGTAGCCGACGGCAGGATGTGTTTCATCACCAGCGCGAACCTCACTGGGCACGCGATGGAAAAGAACATGGAGGCTGGCGTGCTCATCTCGGGAGGACACATTCCCAGACTGCTTGAGGACCACTTGCGGTCTTTGGTAGATACCAAATTGGTATCTATGATCTAACCGGGATGTCTCAATACGGACGCGGGTTCAGTTCCCAAATGAGAATCGAACTGGCGGCCGACCTGAGGCGCCTGGCTGATGCCGACAGCAGGTGGGGACTGATTGTATATTTCGGCTCTACTACCAGAGCACTACTATTTGAAGAGGCTGAATGATAAATTTGATTGCACCAAAAAATACTTTTTTGGTATTGAGCATTATTTAAATTGGAGATTAATATGGATTTAGATGAGTTCATTACTTCTGTATTAGTGAAAGTTGTTTCTGGTATTCGGGAAGCCCAACAGGTTGATAGCGTAGGAGCTTTTATAGTCCCAAGCGGTGATGGAGGGCACAAATATCCTGTAAATGCCCGCGTTTCTAGCAGCGCCCAATTGAAGTCCACAATCATCGACTTTGATGTCGCAGTAACAGTTGAGTCTAGTGATAAAAGTACTGGAAAAGGTGGTATAAAAGTTGCTGGCATTGGCGGAAATATAGAAGGCGAATCAGTAACAAAGGACATAAGGGTTAGTCGTATTCAGTTTGGAGTTCCAATTCTGTTACCTGAGAGTCAGAAAAACTGGTTTGACGAACTCAAGGATAAATAGCATAAAATAATGATTGGTCAATGATATAGGTATGCTTGGGTTTTATTTTGTGTATTTTACAGTCGCATCAAGCGGAGATATTTAAACATTAATCCAGCAAATAAACTTAATTATTAAATTGGAGATTTGCAATGAGTATTTTGCACTATCACCCTTCAATTAGGATGGTTGACATAAAATATAGGGTTGCTTTTCATGAGATAGGACACTTGATAATGTTAAATCAATGGAAGCCCAATGAGAGATTTACTGCCACTATTTTTATAAGAAACACTTGGTGCGGAAAAATAAAACCTAAACCAAATTATGGACACTCTTTAAATGCCTCAAAGGTAATGGTGGCTGGAATCACAGCGGAGCATTTACATATGAATATTGATTGGCGTGGTGTACGCCAAGTATTTGAGGATGATAAAGAAGCTTTTGGTGAGGACTTCAAGAATTATGTTAATAGCTTAAGCTTTACGAAAAGTGAGAGGATGAAGATTTCGGATGAGATAATGCGCGATCCATATGGATTTCTTGAAGAAGATATTCTAACAGAATATGGTTTTTTTAAATATATATATGATGAATGCAGTAAAGCATTTCATCAATATGGCGTGCACAGAATGCACAGACTAGCTAAAAAACTTTATTTGAAAAAATCGGTAACTATTTGAATGAAATTGTCGGGGTTTTGATGGGTTGAATTACTAACGAATAAGTATCTATCGCCTACTAATTTTGTGGCGCCAGCTGTTGAGTATGCTCTCGTGAGAAGGAACGCTCTGCCCCATTCACAAAAATTCCTCCGTCGTTACGTCCTACGCTGGCATTGATGGTGAAGCTGGTAATCAAGGTCGTTCGGTTCGGCCAACTCCTTTCCCCCCAGTTCAGGAAAGCCAGCGGGGTGTTGTGGGTCGGCTTAACACACTATACTTTTCGAATTCTGCGTTCACGCCAAGTAGTGCTATCGCCTTCCCCTGACATTTCGTGCAGTCGCCTTCTGAAAACGACAGCATACTTCAGACCTCGGTCTGGTTTTCTGACGTAGCTGCGGCCCGGGCGTATCGCCTCGATACTCTGCTTCATCAGCCGAATCAGCCGTTCGAGCAAGCCGCCCACATCGGCCACCGTGAAGAGCCTGACGATCTGGTGTTTTCAGCGCGGGTGAAATTGACCTTGCAGCGCCGTTCCCGGTGGGCTGTCTGTTGATCGACTAAGCGCCCAGCCGCCATCACCAGCAGGCCGATCAGCATCCGTATGATAATCATCTCAATGGCCGCTTGCAGAAGCGATGGCGAGACCGACTTGTCATCCTGGAGCTACTGCCTGACATTCGCCAAAATGGCGTCGACATCCATGTTGCTGATCTTCATAAACTTGGGTTCCGTTGCGCATGATGGCCTATTATTGCACGACTTTTTCAGGCCGAATTTTTCCTCTTGATCGTAGTTCTTAGCAACTTTACCGTTGCCACCTTGGGGATGTGCGGCGTCGCAAGGCGGCTCAGACAGGATGACAGGGGCTCTGAGCTTGCATTTGTGGCGGTGCGCCGGGGTAGCCGGATTTTCAGAAATTTGGGTAAAACCATGTCAAGTACTTTTTGAAAAATATTGATTTGAATAGCTACTATTTTTAATCTAATTTGCAGTTTTTAACCTCGTCTATTTTTTCTATCATATCCCTCATGATTGACTGGAATCTATTGAGGTCATTTATTGTTACATTATTTATAAAATCTCCTTTGAATCGATCGTTAAGAATTCGATCAATTTTTTCTAGATGATATTCTATTTTTTCTGTGTGTCGTATAATCTTCGGTGCTGCTGGGGTGGTAATGCTAGTATTTTCTGTGCTTTTATAGTCAGGAAGACCATGAAGACTTTTACTTAATGTTCTGCGTATTGTTTTCCAGTTTTTATTTGTTCCTCTAAAGGTTATTTTGTTTTCGGTAAGACTCCAGTCTGTTGAGTCCTTAACCAAGTCTGAAAAGCATTTATATACAGGTGAAGAAAATGTTTCCTGATAGGTGCGATAAAGCCTTGATAAAATAGTACCGAAGGATGAGGTTGGTTTTTGATTGTAGGCATCGATTGCTCTAATTGCCGCCTCGGTGGCGGATGCTGCACTTTTCGCACTTACCAATTTTTCCAACTCACGCCATAGTTTTTCCGGGGTGAGTTCATTCGCCTCATAGTGGCTTTCTTTTCCTGGTTCTTTTGGTTGTTGTATAGGATAGTTTGGTATTCCTGACTTTAACTCAACAAAACGACGTAAACCGACCTCGTATAGCTTCGGCTTAATATATGACCAGTTCTCTTTAAATAAAACAGCTAGCCTTCCATACTGACTTCTAGGATTGTTGAAATTTCTTGGCTTAGTCTTATTTTTTTGTTCTGATAATGACCAACCGGTAGAGCAGTCAACAACAGATTTATAAAGCTTGGCTAGTTCGGGTTTTGTTTTCCATATGCTGTTATAGTACTTCTGTAATCTTGATCCAATGTAGTTTTGAGAATCCCAGTAATAATCTATATTTTTGATTAGTTTTTCAGTTATTTCTCTGTCGTCTAAGTGATTTGATTCCGATTGGTGGCTATTTTCGATCATACTATTTGGACCTCTTTAATTCTTGCATTTTAAAGTAATAGAGAACTTATGGCAAAAGCCGTTCAGTGGATCTCTGCTCCGACCATGTTAGCGGACAATAGCATCTTCCACCAAGCCGCACTCATAGTGGTATCGGCTTCTGACTTTTCGTGCAGTCGCCTTCTGTTACGACCGCTGGGACCGCAACTATCCTGTTAGTTTAGGGTATACATTTAATGATACGTCATTGTGCTTGCTTTTTGTATTTAGTGGCACGGTCAAAATGATACGGCATAATAAGAGCGCCCAAACTGATACAGGTGTCCTATGTTCGTGCGTTCCTATCTACGAGCATCGACAGATGACCAAGATGCTCAGCGTGCTCGCCAGCAGCTCGAGCGCTTCGCCGGCGAGCATGATCGTGTGATTGCTTCCGCCTACATCGAAAATGCCAGCGGCGCACATCCCGACCGTCCTGAGTTGCTGCGCCTGCTCGCCGATGCCCGCCCGGGCGACGTGATGCTGCTGGAGAGTATCGATCGCCTGACGCGCCTGCCTGAAACGGAATGGCGGGCGTTGAAAGCAGCGATCGATGCCAAAGGGCTGCGCCTAGTGGCCCTGGACCTCCCAACCAGTCACCAGGGGATGCAAGACACGGCCGGGGACGAGTTCACCTCACGAATGCTGGCGGCCGTCAACGGCATGATGATTGAAATGATGGCCGCTATCGCCCGTAAGGACTATGAGCAGCGCCGTGAGCGCCAGGCGCAGGGGATCGCGAAGGCGAAGGCAGATGGGCTCTACCGGGGGCGGCCGGTCGATAAGGATCTACACTGCCGGGTACGCGAACTTCTGGATGCGGGGTTAGGAATTAGGGCGGCTGCCCGGCATGCTCAGTGCTCGACCACGACGGTTCTGAAAATCCGCGATAGCATGACTCCGCCGTCTGAGGCGTGATAGGTCACAAGCGATTCTCACCGCGTCACCGGCTCCATTTGTGGACGGTTTTGCCTTCCAGGCCTTAGCCGGCATGGCTTGTTTTCCTAAAGAGGGTTGGTGAGCCTTGGATTGTGAAGCCGTCGTGCCCGGTCGGCCCTGCCTGGCCATAATCGGGGTTATGCAACAATATCATCAGGTGATATACTTGGAACAGAAGGCGGAGCTTGACCACGGGATTGATAATTTGTTGGACCTCGATGGTGAAATCATGGAGGTCGATGATGCCCTTGAGTACCACGTGGAGTTCGATGTGAAGCGCGTCGAGCCCACTGATGGCCGGCCGCATGGCATTAAGTACTCACTGACACTCCACGACAAGTGGGGAACGCGCCTGTTGGGGTTTGATAACGCTCACCCTGTTCAGGAGGACAAGGTTGGCTTCGCTCGGCACCGGACCCTGACGAAGTTTGACCATAAGCATAAGTTCAAAGATGTGGCGGTGATCATTCCCTACGAGTACGAAACCGCCGAAAAGCTCTTAACTGACTTCTGGGCCTACGTGGATGAGGCAGTTGAGCTGGATAGTAAGAGGAACAAGTGATGAAGAAGCTGGTAATCGGAGTGGCGTCCAAAGCTTTCATACGCCAGCGCACCATCGATATTGCTGCCGGCAGAATCAAGCCGAAAGACACCGACCCCAAGGTTTGGGTGAACTCTATGGAGTCCGTTGGTCGCTTGCTGAACGCTGACAATCTCTCGATGATCGAGACGATCCGGAAACAGCACCCGGCAACGATTTCGGACCTGGCAAAGCTTATGAAGCGCGAGCAGAGCAATGTGTCCAGGACGCTCAAGCGAATGGTCGAGTTCCACATAGTGGAGTTCGAAGAGGCGCACGGCAAGAAAACGCCGGTCGTCACCTGGGATGAACTCTCAATCGTTCCAATGAGTGATGCCGCGTGACATATCTAAGCCGCGTATGGTGAAAGCGGAGAGAGCAACAACAAAGCCGCCAAATTAGGCGGCTTTGTTGTTTCCAGAGCCAATCCAGATAATGATAAAAGTTAAAATTACCAATTGACAAGTATGTTATAATATGGTAGTCAAAACCAACGTAGGCATATTTTCAATGACTTATCGATTTTCCGACTACTCCATACTGAGCTTTCAAAACCGAGATCTGCCGTTAATTGAACACACCGTTCTGGGTTCGTCGCTCGATGAAGTGCTGAAGGAGGAGCGCGGGCGTTTGTTTGCCCGCCACACCTATTTCGGCGCGACCGAATACGTTGAATGGTATGAGCTGGGCAAGGTCGGCGACGTGCACAATATCACGCTTATCCCTTTCCCTGATGTCCTGGATCGCGAGCGCCTGAACTGACCATAATCGGAGTGTTGTTAAATCGAGACGCCCAGGGCGAATGTGATGTTTTGTCAGGGTTTGGGGCGTCGGAGATGAAGAATCCAGTACGTTTCATGTAAGCAAATGGCTCACGAAAGGTTGGCACAAGGGCGCTGAAAGCCCCGCAGACCGGGCATTCTTAGCCCTTGCTTGTAGTAAGTTTACATGCCGGCGGCGCAAGATTTTTTGGTGCTACTTACTGATGTAGGGAAATAAAAAAGGCCCTCCAGCACCAACTGGAAGACCTTCTTAGAATCCGTTCAGCTCCGTAACCGTATAGGGCCGAACCGCCGACGATGACGGAATTGCTAGGGTAAATTCAAACCACAATGTGTTGGTGTACGTGCGAACACTGCTATTCGATTTTGATAGAAATTCATGCATTGGAGGTGCGCGTTAGAGTCTTTTTATAACAAAGTGTGCACTGTATTTAACAGGCGTTTTGTAAAGCGGTTTTTTTTTGAAAATTTACCCGCTCCACAATTTGCGTGCAGCTCCCGAAGTACCGGCATTTGGGGCTTTGCGCCGTTCCGATTACACAGAACGCAGGGCTAAATCAAGTGTTGAAAAAAAACCGTTTGTAATTATATTTAGTGCCATCAATACAGTTTCTACTTACTCTATTTTGGCTCGTAACATTTAGAGGAGGGGCTGTGTTCATACGCTGGAGCGATTCAGCAGGGATGTGAAAAGGCCTCCTGGGCTCGTACCCCCAGAAGGCCTTGGAAGTCCGCTAAGTTCCGTTCGGATAGGCTGCTTAACTGACTATTCTTGCGAGTGGAGAGTATAAGCAAGCTAACTGCTTTCGAGCAAGTCCGCAACGGGTGGGATTAACTCACCGTACGGAGGTATCAGTTATGCATCCCAAGATGCGCTTGCTGAGACGATTCCAGCGTTTGATGGTCGAGGCTCTGCCTACGATCATGGTGCGCTTGATCTTCAAACTACTCGACCACAGCTGGTAATCCAGCCGCTGCTGACAGGGACGTCCGCAGCGCATCCTCCTAACCTGTCGATAATCGTGGTTATGGTAAAACGAGCTCGGGTCACCGGTCTTGCCGGTGACCCGTTTACGATTCCCTTCTTTCTAATGCTTCTTGCTGAGTGCCAGCGCCGCGTAGGCTACGGCAGTGACGGCTACTACAATCGGCTTGCTCACCCCGAAGAGCGAGGCGGTATAGATCACAGCGAGCGCGGCATAGACTACTCTGGACGGTATGTTCATTGGCACATCCTCACGTGGTTGAGAGTGTGCCGTCCGGACGGCTTTCTAGGTGTCGACAGGGGCAGAATCGCATAGGGGGAGCCTGTGGCGCGTACGCGTAACTCAGGGAAACTACGGGAACCAGACCCGAACTCGTTTCAGGTTCGCTTTGGCAAACTGGTTCGCCAAATCCGGGAGGATCGAGGCTTCACACAGATGGAAGTCGCTTTCAAAGTCTACGAAGATGAGACCAAAGCGTCCCGCGTGTCCGACATTGAACGGGGGCGCCACGAACCACAGGCGAGTACGATCGCCGATTACCGTGACGCGCTAGCGATTTCGCAAGAGGAGATCGATGCCTGCCGTCATCCGGCCGTGGCCGATCTGGCGCCCGGCTTTCGCGAGGAGCTCGGCCTCGCTGACGGAATTCTGGAGAACCTGGCCATGCGGTTCGGGCACGATAACCCGGATGCCGGCCGGGCGGCTTTGCGAGAGTTCCTTCAGGAGAAAGCGCGGGAATACGATGCCCTCAAATCCCGAATGGACGCACTCAAAGCGACGGAAACACGGATTGCTGATCAACTGTCCGCTGCGGAAGCGGCGCTGGATACCGGCGATTTTGATGCAGCGGATGACATCCTGGCAAACGCTGAATCGATGCAGCAGACCGAGCATACGCTCATCCAAATTCGCAAGCAGGCTGAAATCCGGGCAACACGCGGCGACGCAGCGCTGCTAAAGGGGGATGTTGAAGTCGCTCATGGCCATTTCGCGGCAGCCGCTGCCTTCTTCGAGCCTTTCGATGCGATTGAGGGCGCGGGCCAGAGACGTGAGTATTACTTGCGGCTGTACCACCATGGCTGCCGGTACGTCAGTAGCGGCGATTTTCAAGGTAGTGGGCTCGCCTACGCGGTTGACCTGGCGAAGCGTAATCTCAAAGTCTATACCGATCCCCTCTACTGTCGGAACTGGTCGACGGCCCAGAATGACCTAGGGGTCGCGCTTACGGGGCAGGGCATCCGCGCCGGGGGCGAGGACGGGCAGCGGCTGCTGGCCGAGGCCGTTGAGGCCTTCCTGGCCGCCCTGACGGTCCATACCCTCAAGGCGATGCCGCAACAGTGGGCGATGACCCAGAACAACCTGGGGGCCGTGCTTACGGACCAGGGCATCCGCGCCGGGGGCGAGGACGGGCAGCGGCTGCTGGCCGAGGCCGTCGAAGCCTACCGGGCCGCCCTGGAAGTCCGTACCCTCGAGGCGCTGCCGCAGGACTGGGCGGCGACCCAGAACAACTTGGGCGCCGTACTTGAGGATCAGGGCATCCGCGCCGAGGGTGAGGATGGGCAGCGGCTGCTGGCCGAGGCCGTCGAGGCCTATCGTGCCGCCCTGACGGTCTATACCTGCGAGGAGTGTCCGCAGGACTGGGCGATGACCCAGAACAACCTGGGGCTCGCGCTCCGGCATCAGGGTATCCGCGCCGAGGACAAGGACAGGGGGCGGCTGCTGGCCGAGGCCGTCGAAGCCTACCGGGCCGCCCTGGAAGTCCGTACCCTCGAGGCGCTGCCGCAGGACTGGGCGGCGACCCAGAACAACCTGGGGGCCGCCCTTGCGAGTCAGAGTACCCGCGCCGGGGGCGAGGACGGGCAGCGGCTGCTGGCCGAGGCCGTCGAGGCCTACCGGGCCTCCCTGGCTATCCATACCCTCGAGGCGCTGCCGCAGCAGTGGGCAATAACCCAGAACAACCTGGGGGCCGCGCTTGCGGATCAGGGCATCCGCGCCGGGGGCGAGGACGGGCAGCGGCTGCTGGCCGAGGCCGTCGAGGCCTACCGGGCCGCCCTGGAAGTCCGTACCCTCGAGGCGCTGCCACAGCAGTGGGCGGCGACCCAGCACAACCTGGGGGCCGCGCTTACGGACCAGGGCATCCGCGCCGGGGGCGAGGATGGGCAGCGGCTGCTGGCCGAGGCCGTCGAGGCCTATCGTGCCGCCCTGAGGGTCTATACCTGCGAGGAGTATCCGCAGGACTGGGCGATGACCCAGCACAACCTGGGGCTCGCGCTCCGGCATCAGGGTATCCGCGCCGAGGACAAGGATAGGGGGCGGTTGCTGGCCGAGGCCGTCGAAGCCTACCGGGCCGCCCTGGAAGTCCGTACCCTCGAGGCGCTGTCACAGCAGTGGGCGGCGACCCAGACCAACCTGGGGGCCGCGCTTGCGG
>NZ_BCNS01000163.1 GCF_001528745.1 Marinobacterium profundum
GATGCGGCCTCTTTATTCAGTCGGGTTAGCGCAGAGGGTCAGGCGTTCAGTTTAATTGCAGTTGTCGGATCAGGAGCCAAAAACATTCTTGGAATCTTTTTTCGACTGCTTGGCTGCCTTTTTTTCCTTGGGGGACATGGCGGGTTTCTTTTTCGATTCCTTGGTCGTGCTTCTTTCTTTGGTCATGTTGTGTGCTCCGGCGATCGATTGATATCAGGACAATGCGTTATGCATATCCTGGCTGCTGTCGGGGTGCTGAAAGGTAACACCTTTCGACACCCTGCCAATGGGTACTAACCTCTGAAAGTATGCGGGGCCGCTATTCGGCAATAGATCAGGCCAGCGCCTGCGGTGAAGTCCAAGTACACTCTAGCACGCAAGTATCACAAGACGGCGGATATAAAATCACCCACCGCTAGGTTGGTACTTAGCCACCGCACCCATGCCTCTGCATGGGTGCGCGCCGGGCAGTGCAGCGGGCGACATCAGGGCCTGCAATGCAGTAAAATGCCGCCTTTACTATAACCAGGTAACTCCGAAGCCGCCGCTACACCGATACGATCACAGCGCCTTGCCTTGCAGCGGGGGCTGGGCGCCGGTGGATTCGATAGCGCGGCTTTTCTGCCGTTCGGGAAATGCACATGATTCGCCTGACCAATATCAAGCTGCCGCTGGATCACGACGACGCAGCCCTCACAAGCGCTATTCTGACTACGCTGGAAATCAGCGCGGATCAGCTGCAGAGCTTTGAGGTGCACCGTCGTGGCTATGATGCCCGCAAGAAATCCAGCATTGTGCTGATCTATACCCTGGATGTGCA
>NZ_BCNS01000164.1 GCF_001528745.1 Marinobacterium profundum
GGACCAGGTGATACAGCGCAGCGAGCTGCGCAATCAGCAGCTGACCCATGAGCTGGCGTTACTCAAGCGTCATAAGTACGGCCAGCGCAGCGAACATCTCAACGTATTGCAGATCAGCTTGCTGGACGAAGTCGTCGATGCCGACATCGCGGCAATCGAAGCGGAACTCGAACAGCTGAAAACCACGCTGACGCCTGCCGTCAAACGCCAACCCAAACGAGCCCCCTTACCGCCGCAACTGCCCCGTACCGAGATCCGCCATGAGCCGGACGCGACGTCCTGTGCCTGTGGTTGTCAGCTCAAACGCATTGGTGAGGACATCAGCGAGAAGCTCGACTATACGCCCGGTGTGTTCACAGTCGAGCGCCATATCCGCGGTAAATGGGTCTGTGATGCCTGCGAGACGCTGACCCAGGCACCAATGCCGGCATACGTCATCGACAAGGGCATCCCGACGGCCGCGCTGATGGCCCAGGTGATCGTCGCCAAGCACCTCGATCATATACCTCTGTACCGGCAGGAGCAGACCTTCGGCCGTGCCGGCGTACCAATCCCGCGCTCGACGCTGGCCGAGTGGATCGGCCGCTGCGGCGTGCAACTGCAACCGCTGGTCGACGCGCTGCGCGCGTTAATCCTGACAGAGTCCGTGCTGCATGCGGACGAAACGCCGGTGCCCATGCTCGCGCCGGGCAAGAAGAAGACCCACCAGGCCTACATCTGGGCCTATGCCACCACACCGTACTCCGAGCTGAACGCAGTGATCTACGCCTTCACACCGGGTCGATCTGGCCAGCATGCCCGCGACTTCCTCGGTGACTGGCAGGGCAACCTGATCTGCGATGACTACGGCGGCTACAAAGCGAGCTTCAAGCAAGGTATTACCGAGATCGGCTGCATGGCCCATGCGCGGCGCAAGTTCGTCGAGCTGCACGTGACCGGCAAGAGCCAGATCGCCGGTCAGGCGGTTGAGTACATCAAGCAGCTGTACAACATCGAGCGTGAGGCCGGATCTCTGACGCCCCTGGAGCGTAAGCGTCCGGGGAACCCATCTTGAGCCCGTTATAGTAGCCATCCGATAGTGTCCACCTATTTTCAAGTGGACACCTATGATGACTTCAATAAGCGTGACAGAAGCCCCGAATAAGCGTCGTCGTTATACTACCGCGTTCAAAGCCAGCATAATCGCTATCTGCCAAGAGCCAAACGCCTCTGTCGCCCGGATTGCACTGGATCATGGACTTAACGCGAACCTGGTTCATAAATGGATCCGCGCAGCCCGGCAGCAACCAGCCGCGA
Organism: Marinobacterium profundum; assembly: GCF_001528745.1. Classification (GTDB taxonomy): domain Bacteria; phylum Pseudomonadota; class Gammaproteobacteria; order Pseudomonadales; family Balneatricaceae; genus Marinobacterium_A; species Marinobacterium_A profundum. The sequence continues at coordinate 1,297 of NZ_BCNS01000164.1, forward strand.
CATCGCCTGCTTTTGTATCGCTGGCGTTACCGGCTCAGCCAGACCAGCAGACCGCTACTGGCCTTACCAACAGCATTCGCATCGAGATCCCGCGTCCGGCCGGCAACGTGGTCGTGAACGTGCCCGTGGCACAGGCCGATCGTTGTCTGCTCTGGTTACAGGAGCTGCTGCGATGATCCGCATTGATGAGATCTGGCTCGCCACCGAGCCGCTGGATATGCGGGCCGGTCCCGATACCGCCCTGGCACGGGTCGTGGCGGTGTTCGGTGCGGCGAAGCCGCACTGCGCTTATCTCTTTGCCAACCGTCGCGCCAATCGCATGAAGGTGCTGGTGCACGATGGGTTAGGCGTCTGGCTGGCAGCGCGTCGTCTGCATCAGGGCAAGTTCAAGTGGCCCGAGACCTGGCGCGACGAGCGGCTGGAGCTGAACCCCGAACAACTCCAGGCGCTGGTGCAGGGGCTGCCGTGGCAGCGCATGGGCGCTGCCGGCGTGATCAGCGTTCTGTAGAAAGGCCCCGCTAGAACGGAGTGTCTGGCGTGACGCAATTGGCCGTTATGCCAATCGCCAGGTCGCGCCAGCTCTGGCACACTGCCGAGCATGACCACGACACCTGATCTCACACAGTTCTCTGCCGAACCTCTCTCATATACACATCTGACGCTGCCGACGCCTCCTTACGTGTAGATACAGGAGGTCGCCGTAGCAAGTCAAAAACCACCCACCGGAGGCAAACTCAGACCGAGGGGGGACGACACGGCGACAAACACGGGAGAA
>NZ_BCNS01000165.1 GCF_001528745.1 Marinobacterium profundum
CGTCAGGTGTATACTGTGTGTAGGTGTTGTTTTGTGTGTATTGGTAGCCTTCACGAGAGGGTGTTGTTTGTTGTTTTTAATGGATACGTAGTGAATCGAGTGTGACTGGTGGGGGGGGGTCGGCAGCGTCAGATGGGGATAAGGGACAGATGTGATAGTAGGGCGACACCGGATAAAGGCAAAGCGCGCTTTGCCCCGGTGGCGCGACCGCAGCTTCTATTTAATGAGTAAATGGGCCTGCGGGACGGCTCGCCTGCGAGGCGCCAAGCATTTATTCAACGAAAACGCCTCAGCCTCTGGTTGGGGCGTTTTTGTATGTGGCATTTGAAAATGTAAAGCGTAAACGTCCGGGGAACCCATCTTGAGCCGGATATGGTAGTTATCTGATAGTGTCCACCTATTTTCAAGTGGGCACCTATGAAGCCCCGAATAAGTGTCGCCGGTACTCGGCCGAGTTCAAAGTCCGCATTATCGCTCTCTGCCAAAAACCGCATGCCTCGGTCGCCTATCGGACTGGACTACGGGCTCAACGCTAACCTCGTTCATAAATGGATCCGCGCAGCCCGGCAGCCATCTGCCGAGACATAGTCTGCTTTTATCTCGTTGGCGTTACCATCTCAGCCAGACCCGCAAGCCGCTTCTAGCCTTACCGACAGCATTCGCATCGAGATCCCGCGCTCGGGCGTGTGAACTGGCCCCTGGCGCAGGCTGATCGCTGCCTGCCCTGGTTAGAGCAACTTCTCAATGATCCCTATGGATGAGACTTGGCTGGCTACTGCTCCGCTGGGCTGTACCTGGATAGGTCAGTCAGTACTGTTTTGAGGCGTGTACACGCGCGGTGGCGTTTGTGATTGTGAGGCTCGAGTTGATGGGGCATCGCAGCTTAGACGCTAGCGGAGCTGGTACAACCAGGGGGGACTAGTCTTGGAGGGGGTAAGAAAGGTCAAACAGAATTTTCTGCAGCACATAAAAAAACGCCCCCGAACCATCCATGGCTCGGGGGTGTAAAAGTGAGGTGCTCATGGCATCCTTGCCGAGCTGGCTGCTTCCGTGCAACCTTCAGATCCTTCTGAATCCTCATGTAGCTAGTATGGACTTTTACCGGGAAAGCTCTATAGGAAAAAGTCCTAAAGTCCGCTCCTGGTCTGTGAATAGTTGTTGCTGATCCTGTATGCACCGGTGTGCTAGCTGGGTCAGGTGTTATTTTTTAGGCCCCGACTCTATGTGTTGAATGTGTGTATTCTGTGTATAAGGTTTTTGTGGATAACATTGGCCAGGGTTGATCCCGGCTTGTTGTTACATCGGGTACAATTGCTGATCAGAATCTCTGATCCACCATAGTACGGCGCTTAGCGGTAGTTCACTGATAGTTGTTATCAGGTTATTCACAGGCTTGTGCAGGCTTTCTGTGAGCAGTTATCCCCTGAATCGAGCGTCAATTTATGCACAAGGTGTTATTCACAGGCCCATCCGGGCATCTACAGGGTGTTCAATTTTACGGTTTGGGCAGCGTGTGTTTCAGACAAAGGGATCTGACCAGGTGACGAGAACTGTGGGCTCTCTCTGATAGTTTGCGCGAGACGCTGCGTAGCCTCGTTAGTGTCCTCTGCGACGAAGAGGGTTGTGTCGGTCTTCGGCAGCGGAGGGAGGCCTGACTCTACAATGACCATGCCGGGCTCCAGTGTTGAGCGCGGAATTACACCGATCCCTATACCTGCCCGTACCGCAGCAAGTACTCCGGCGCGGCTCTGGCTGATAAAGGCGATGCGATACGCCTTGTCGGTTTGTTGCAGGGCGAGACTGGCGGAGTCCCGGTGAAAGCAACCCTCGACAAAGACCGCCAGTGGCAGCGGGTCGCGTTTATGGACGTCGTGTCGCTCGGAGCGGATCCAGACCAGTTCGTCCGGTTGCAGACGCAGGCCGCCCTCGGATTGTGCCGGCATCTCAACCAGGGCGAGATCCAGTTTGCCTTCGTTCACCAGGGATGCGAGGTATTGGGGCCTGTGATCACAGGTCACCTCCAGTTGCGCTTGCGGGTACGACAGAACAAAGGCTTCGAGAATCGGGGTCAGGGTGCGTGTTGCATATTGATCGTGGGTACCCAGGCGAACCTTGCCGGCAATATCGACGTTGTGGAACGAGCCCAGAATACGGTCATGCAGGTTAAGCAATTGATGTGCATGGCTAATTAGCTGCTCGCCGGCGGGCGTTAGGCGTACGCCGTGCTGCCCGCGAACCAGTAGCTGAGTGTCAACCAGGGACTCCAGACGGTTCAGCTGCATGCTGATAGTGGAGGGCGCACGATGCAGTTGGCTGGCGGCGGCGGTGAGGTTGAGTGTCTGCGCGGTAATGACAAAGGTGCGGAGCAGGCCGATCGGCAATTCAGGCATTTTTCAGTTATCAATAATGTTGAACGAGGTGATCAATATTTATCGATTTACCGAACAAAGGCAAGGAACTAATGTGGCAACTTGTCGGCTCCGCTATTGACGGAGCTTTTCGGTTCTGAGGAAATTTTAAGCATGCGCATGGCAGCGATATTTGGCCTGAATCAGGTCGTAAGTCACGGTTTTGGCGTTTTCCTGTTTGCGGCGCTGCTGCCTCTGATGCGGGAATCGATCAGTATCTCCAACTGGCAGCTGGCCGCCATTGGCGCTTTGACGCAGCTGTCTTATCTGGCCGGCGCGCTGTTGCTGGGGCTTATTGGGCACCGTGTCGGTACAGTGCGTCTGGCACTGGTGACCACCAGCCTCACAACGACGCTGCTATTTCTGATGTCCCAGTTGCGTGATCCGCTACACATCACGCTGGCGCTGATAATTCTCGCGGCCAGCGCGTCGATCAGCTGGGGCACGATCGTGGAAATTATCAGCCGCTATGCCAGCAAGGCAAGTTGTTCGACCAGTATGTCCTGTGCATCCAGCGGAACCGCCTGGGGCTATGGCGCGAATGGTCTGTTGATATTGCTCGTCGTGCCCTTGTTTGGCTGGGAGAGCAGCTGGATTATCGCAGGTGTTATTGGCGTGGTGGCGCTGATGCTGAGCTGGAGACTGCTGAGAGGGTTCCAGCCCACTGTGGTTACTGCAGATGTGAGTGCAGATTCTGCTGCGATTCCTGCCATGAAGCTGCTGGGGGTTATCCTTGGCGAGCGTACAGCCCTGTTTGCCTGCCTCATCTGCTTTCTGGTGGGCTTTAGCGCAATGCCGTTCTCTGCCTGGCTGAATGTCTATCTGGATGAGCTGGGGCTTCCTGCGGCGCTGGGTGGCTACACCTGGACAGTGGTTGGGATTACCGGAATGATCGCGGGCCTTCTTATTGGCAAGCTTGCTGATCGCAAGGGGCACGGCACTGCCTTTACGGTGATATTCAGCGGCTTTGCCATTGGCCTGCTGGCATTCATGTTTGATCCGGCGCGCTGGGCGTTGCTGGCGGGGTTCGGTTACGGGTTGATGTATTTCCCGATGTGGGGCGTGGTGGCCGGCTGGGTGAGCCAGCATTACGGTTCTACCGCAACCATGCAGATCAATGGCGTATGCATGGTCACGTTCGGCCTCGGTGGTGCTATCGGTAATCTGCTGGCGGGCTATCTGCGTGAAGCCACAGGTTCACTCAATCTGGTGTACGACATCCTGACGTTGACGGCCTTGCTGCTGGTCGCGCTGGGTCTGTTTATCAGGCACACAGGTAAAGGTACTGCGGTTGCAGTGGGTAGTGTCCCTCAGTTGCCGGATGCGGCCTGATAGAACTGGCGGTATAGGGCATGAGCGGGGCTTGGGTCGGGTTTGTGCGTTTGCAGGTAGAGTGCTGCCAGGATGCGGGGGTGTATTCTAAATACCAAGTGCAGCGACGCTTACCCGAAGGGTTAGATACGGGATGTGGCTAATAACCCAACTCTGCTTCGATGGAGCCTCTGATAAAGGTGGAGGTGGGGAGGAGATCCAGCACTATTTTTTAGTCACTGATTGTTGGAAAACCACTGCTCAAGGAACTCTATACACTGGACAATTGTTGAGGGTACAAACTGTCGCGCAGGGTACAGGGCGTACAACGTTAGGTTGGGTTTTTTAGACTCCCTCAATACTTCAACAACCTCTCCCTTTTCAAACGCCTCACGGCACACAAAGTCCGGAATAAATCCTACGCCTTGGTTTCGCTTAATCGCCTCCATCATGAAAATAGTACTGTTAACCCGCAATGTTCCTTGAATGGCGACACCGTCTTCAATGGGCCAAATATTTTTCCCTTGGAAATAACTGTATACAAAGCAGTTATGTTCTTTCAGGTCCCGCGGCAAGTTAATAGCGGGGTGGTTGTTTAAATACTCCGGCCCAACACAGACTCTGTACTTGAAGCGCGTCAGAGGGCGCCCGACGTAATTTGAATCGATTGGACGACTGGATGCCCGAAACCCCAAATCAAAACCTTGCTCCACCAGGTCAATATTTTCATCTCCCAGGTGAATGTCTAGCTCAATGTCTGGATAAGACTGCATAAAGTCGGAAAATAATGTTGATAAATCAACGAGGCCTAGTGCCATTGGTGCATTGATCTTCAATTTACCACGGGGATGCTGTTGAAGGTTCTGCACAAAATTATCTGCTTCATCAAGCTTTTCTAGTATTTCCCGTGCCCGTTGCAAATACCCCATACCCACATGAGTCAACTGTAGATTGCGTGTTGAACGATGCAGTAAGCGAGCGCCCAGCGCATCTTCAAGGCGGCTAATTTCCTTGCTAATCATAGACTTGGACGAATTTGTCTGCTCTGCCACTCGGGTAAAACTTCCCAAATCAGCCAGACGTACAAATAGTTGAAGGGCTCGTAGTTTATCCATAAAGATATTTCATCCAAGAAAAACAAAAAAATTGTTTCCATATAGAGAACAGGTGGTTTTCATTCTAGTTATATATGTGCACAAATAAAAGCCCTAAACTTTGTCATGTCGTCTTTAGTCATCGCTTCAAGTGGTACGTATACCAACGATTTAATCACAGATTCAATCAAAAACGAGGGCAATACAATGTACACACTTTATTATGTTCCCGGCGCATGCTCCCTGGCCACTCAAGTGGTTATTCACCAACTGAATCAAACTGTTGAAATAATTAGCAAGCAGCAGGTGAGTGACTTTAACGCCATTAATCCTACTGGTATGGTCCCGGTACTTGTCGATGACGGAAAAACACTACTGGAAGGAGCTGCTGTGATGTTATACCTGCTCAATAAACATCAGAATACCATGCTGCCTTCCACTGGCGCGGCTCGTGAGCAAGCAATTCAAGACATTATGTTTTCCAATGCCACCATGCATCCGGCCTATGGTCGTTTATTTTTTATCGCTCAGTACATTGCCGATGAGAAAGTCAAACAATCATCCTTCGAGGCGGCGGCCCAGTCTATTACTAGTCTATGGCAGGTCGTGGAGCAGCAACTGGCCACGCAAAATTTTCTGGGCGGTGATCGGCCTTCGGCCGCTGATATTATGCTGACAGTATATTCCCGCTGGGGAGCAAGCTTTCCCGTCGAGATCCCGTTGGGGCATAACACCAGGAAAATGGTGAATGCGGTACAGGCAATGGCCAGCTTTCAACGTGCTCTTACTGCCGAACAGCGCCAATCAGCTGCTTAGAGCTATTGCCTGCGGATTCTTAGAATAGTCGCTCAAAGCGAATTGCGAGAGAAGGGAACATGCATGGAAAATACGGCATATACCGGTGATTTCGGCTCGAAAGAATTTGATTCAGTGATGACCCTTGTACGCGACTATTTTGATGGATTGCACTATGGCGAGGTATCGAAGTTAAGAGCCATTTTTCATACGGATGCGTTTCTTAAAGCGCCTGGCTTGCGACGTAGTCTTGATCAGTGGCTTGACGCTGTCGCCAGTCGACCTGTACCTGATCAGCAAGGGCGGCCTTATGATTTCAAACTCATCTCCATTGAAATCATAAAAGACCAGGCCATAGTGAAACTAGAATGTCCACTATTTGATCACTTCTATGTCGACTTCCTGAGTCTTCTGAAAGAAAACGGGCGTTGGTTAGTCGTCAACAAAATGTACTCTGATTTACAGGAAGATTTTCCATGAAAACGCTAAGGATAGAAATGCTCCACAATCCGGTGTGTTCTTGGTGCCTAATAGGATATGCAAACCTGCAGCAAGCGCTTCGTAATCTGAGCATTGAGGCCTCTATCAATTTTTTGCCCTATGAGCTTAATCCCGACATTGGACCAAAGGGTGAGGATATTGATGATCATCTTGGACGGCGTAACCAATGGGGTCAATCGAAGCTGAATGACTATCGCACAAGTTTATTAGCGGTGGCTAAACAAGCCGGTGTTTGTATCGATTTCTCTAAGCGAAGCCGCTATTGCAACAGTAACAAGGCGCACCTCTTGATGCATGGTGCGAAGGATTTAACAGACAACAGGCACTGAATGAACTGATAATTGATGCCTATTTCAAACAGGGATTGGATATCAGCAATACGCAAGTACTACTGGATCTCGTTGAGCAACTGGGTCTGGATCGATCAGAAGGAGAACAGATGCTGATATCGAATGAAATAAATCAACAGTTACTGCTTAAAAATCAGCGTGTGCAGAAATTAAAGCAACCCGGAATACCAGCATTCATTTTTAATGAAACCACTTTGGTTAGCGGTTCTAATTCGGTTGAGTATTTTGAAACAAACAATAATAAGCGTAACGAAAAAGTCAGCCTAGCCTCAGATCTCCTCTAAAAGAGAAGAAAAACTATGCCCTACGTTAATATTAAAATAACCGATGAAAATGTCTCTAATGAACAAAAGCAGGCGCTCATTAAAGGCACCACTCAATTGTTAGTGGATGTGCTTAATAAAAATCCGAAAACCACCTTTGTTGTGATCGACGAGGTGAGTACTGATAATTGGGGTGTCGGTTACGATCAGGTAACGAAGATTCGCCACTTAGCGGATGAGTGAGAGGTACTCGAAGGGCGCGTTACATGGATGTAGCGATGGCCCGCAGGTCGAACCCCGGTTCGATGGAGCCTCTGCCAAACGTCCAGATACAAAAAAGCCTCACTGTTACTAGCGAGGCTTTTTACGTTGGGTTGGTAGTGTGGTGCCCGGAGGCGGATCAAATTGCTGGGTGCAATTTGATATATCGGAGCGCAGCGACGATTACCCGAAGGGTTAGCCACAGGGACGTGGCTAATAATCGAACCCTGGTTCGATGGAGCCTCTGCCAAACGTTCAGACACAAAAAAGCCTCACTATCACTAGCGAGGCTTCCTGACGTATACAGGTAGCGTGGTGCCCGGAGGCGGGCGCATTGCCGGGAGTATTTTTAACTCTAGGCGCCGTGACAATGACTTAGCAGGGTTTTCCAGACACAAAAAAGCCTCACTATCACTAGCGAGGCTTCTGAGTAAGGTGGTGCCCGGAGGCGGAATCGAACCACCGACACGAGGATTTTCAATCCTCTGCTCTACCGACTGAGCTATCCGGGCACAACGGCGAACAATTAAACACGCATGTTCGATTACTGTCAATCCATAAGGCGAATATTTGTTAAATCAGGGGCTTAGGGGCTGTTGGCGTTTGGGGATGCGTTCTGTTGCTCTGCAAAACCCCTCAGACAATGAAGCGAACGCCGCTCAGGGTGGTTCCCTTTGCAAGTTCGCTGAAGCCTTATGAGGGGTTATGCAGCGCAATCCTAACCCTCGATGCCGTAATCTTTGCGGTAGTTCAGTATGGCGTCGATCTGTGACTCCATACCGCCTTTTTCCTGCAGGTAGGCGATCACATCGTTCAGGGTGACGATACTGGCCACTGGCATGCCGTAATCGCGCTCCACTTCCTGAATGGCGGAGAGTTCACCCTGGCCACGTTCCATGCGGTTCAGTGCAATGACCACGCCTGCTGGTGTGGCACCGGCCTGTTGAATGATCTGCATCACTTCACGGATGGCGGTGCCGGCGGTGATGACATCATCAATGATGAGGATCCGGCCCTTGAGCTCGGCGCCGACAAGGTTGCCGCCTTCGCCGTGTGCCTTGGCTTCCTTGCGGTTGAATACGTAGGGTACGTCACGCTGGAAATCTGTGGCCAGGGACACCGCTGCGGTAGTGGCGAGCGGGATTCCCTTGTAGGCCGGTCCAAACAGAACATCGAAGGGGATGCCGGCGTTTTCGATTGCCGCGGCATAGTATTTGCCCAGCCGGGCCAGAGCATCGCCACTGTTAAACAGGCCGGCATTGAAGAAGTAGGGGCTGGTTCGGCCGGATTTGAGTGTAAACTCGCCAAAACGCAATACGCCGCGCTCGATGGCAAATTCGATAAAGGCTCTCTGGTAGTCCTGCATGGGGCTCTCCGCACTAAAAACTGGTCGGCGCCTATGATATCAGCGCCTTTGGCTGCGCTCTATGGCGATTAAGGCCTGCAGAAATTTCAATTTCGGTCGCTAAGCTATACAATTCGTACTTTGTGTTAAGACATTCGCTATTTCGCGCGATTTACAGGATCAACAGACATGCGTGTCATCACCTTCAATACTCAGGGTATTGAACAGGCTACTGATAGAGGTTTTTTCGATTGGATGATTCGCCAGGACGCCGATGTGGTGTGCCTGCAAAATCTGCGCGCGAAAGAATACCAGCTCGATGCCGATCGCTACCATCCAAAGGGTTACCATGCGTTCTTCTTCGATGCGTTCGAGGATGGCTATAGTGGTGTGGCGATCTATACCCGCGAGCTGCCCAAGGCGATCATGACAGGCCTGGGATTCGAGCTGTGCGACTCCCACGGCCGCTTTATTCAGGCGGATTTCGACAAGGTCAGCGTGGCGTCCATGTCGATTCCTCCCGGTCTGAAAAGCCCGGAAGATCAGATCCGCAAGGAAGAGTACATGGAACTCTTCATGGGGCATTTGAAAAAGACATTGCGCAAGCGCCGTGACTTCATCTTCGCTGGTACCTTCCATATTGCCCACAAGCCGGTTGATCTGAGCAACTGGTACGCCAACCAGAGCGTTTCCGGCTTTCTGCCGCAGGAGCGTGTGTGGATGGAAGAAGTGCTGGATGAAATGGGGTTTGTCGATGCATTCCGTCGCGCCAACAAGGCGGAGCGCCAGTACAGCTGGTGGCCTGATTACAACCGTGCCTGGAATCTGAACGAAGGTGCGCGGCTGGATTACCAGATCACCACCGCGAACCTGCGCAACAACGTCAAGGCGGCACGCATTTACCGTGACGAGCAGTTCTCGCAGCATGCGCCTGTCATCGTTGATTACAACATCGGCTAACGCTATGCCATTCGCGACCCTAAGAAGGTGTGCGACATAAAAAAGGGAGCCTGTTCAGGCTCCCTTTTTTCTTGCAGCTTGTATGGCAACCGCAGGGTTTAGCCTGCCAGTGCGGCCTTCTGTGCCTCAACCAGCTCACCGATACCCTTGCGCGCAAGATCCAGCATGGCGTTCAGTTCGTCCTGAGAGTAGGTCGCGCCTTCCGCAGTACCCTGAACCTCAACAAAGCCGCCGCTACCGGTCATGACCACGTTCATGTCGGTGTGGGCCTTGGAGTCTTCGGCGTAATCCAGATCCAGTACCGGTACGCCTTCATAGATGCCGACGGATACCGCTGCCAGCATATGCGCAATAGGGTCACCTTTCATGGCGCCGTTCTTGTCTTTCTTCAGCACATTGATGGCATCCTGCAGTGCGACAAAGGCGCCGGTGATGGATGCCGTGCGGGTGCCGCCGTCGGCCTGCAGCACGTCGCAGTCGATGGTGATGGTGTTCTCGCCGAGCTTCTTGAGGTTCAGTGCAGCGCGCAGTGAGCGGCCGATAAGGCGCTGTATCTCGACGGTGCGCCCGCCCTGCTTGCCGCGGGCGGCTTCACGGTCGGTACGGGTATTGGTGGAGCGAGGCAGCATGCCGTATTCGGCCGTTACCCAGCCCTGGCCACTGCCGCGCAGGAAACGCGGAACACCACGCTCAACGGTGGCAGTGCACAGTACCTTGGTATCGCCGAACTCAATCAGCACCGAACCTTCAGCGTGTTTGGTGAAATTGCGCGTAATTTTGATATCACGCATCTGATCCGGCTGGCGTCCGCTCGGGCGAAGCTTTTTAAGTCCCAGGTCCTGCAGCTGGTCGGAGATGCTCGAGCTCATTGTGATCTGTTACCTTCATCTTTGGAGAGAGCCCGGCGGTGTAGTGACGCAGGCCAGGCTGTTAGAATGGTTATCCGAACAGCCAATTCTAATCGAGATCGGACGACATGACACGCAGTATGACGGCCTTCACCCGCCAGGAGACCCAGGGCGACTGGGGCAGCCTGATATGGGAAATTCGCTCGGTAAACCACCGCTACCTAGAACCCCACCTGCGCTTGCCGGACAGTCTGCGCGAGCTTGAAGGCAGTCTGCGCGAAAAACTGCGCATATCGCTGAGTCGTGGCAAGGTTGAATGCACGCTGCGTTTTGTGCCGGAAACCCAGCAGCAGACGCTAAGCGTTGACCGCGAGTATGCCGCCCAGCTGGTGGCGGCGGCTGAAGAGTTGGGTCAGATGATCAGCGATCGCCAGCCAATCAATCCACTGGAAGTGCTGCGCTGGCCCGGGGTGCTGCTGGAAAGCGAGCTGGATATGGATGCCGTCAAAAAGGAGGCATTAAAACTGTTCAATACAGCACTGGATGATCTTGCCCAGGGGCGCGGTCGTGAGGGCGCGGAGCTGGCGTTACTGATCGCACAGCGCCTGGACAGTATCGAGCTGGTGGTAATCCAGGTGCGGGGGCGTCTGCCCGAGATACTCCAGGGGCAGCGCAACAATCTGCGCAACCGCCTCACCGAGTTGCGGGCTGAGCTGGACGAAACGCGTATCGAGCAGGAGATCGCCCTGCTGGCACAGAAAGCCGATGTAGACGAAGAGCTCGACCGCCTCGATACCCATGTGCAGGAAGTGCGCCGCGTACTGCAACAGAAGGAGCCGGTGGGGCGTCGCCTCGACTTCCTGATGCAGGAACTCAACCGTGAAGCCAACACCCTGTCATCGAAATCCATCGTTGCCGACACAACCCAGTGCGCCGTCGAACTCAAGGTGCTGATCGAGCAGATGCGAGAGCAGATTCAGAACATCGAGTAGTTCTCCTGGTGTTACGCCTCGGTTACAAAAGCTGTTGTCCTGTATTCAGGGAGCGCGCAGTACCTGGGTGCACTGCTGAGGCATGGGCGGAGGCGTGGGTTTGGGGGTTACTTTTGGCTTTGGTGGCGCCGTACCGCGCAGCTGGGCGTAGAACTCGTCGCTGAACCACCAGTCCAGATCTTCGCCACAGGGTGCGTTGAGCACTGGCTGCTGGGGCACGCAGTTCTTGTCGCCGGCGGGGCAGGCCAGGCGCACGTGGAAATGATAGTTGTGTCCCCACCATGGGCGTATCTTGCGCAGCCAGGCGTTATCGCTGCCAGCACTAGCGCACAGCTCGCGCTTGATGGTGGGGTGAACAAAGATTCGTTCGACCCTGGGGTCTTCGGAGGCCAGGCGCAGTATGCGTGGGGTTCTCTGATCCCAGTTCGCTTCGATCAGGCGGTGCGCCTTTGCGTCGGCGAGGGGGACGGCGGAGATATTGTTGCGCTCCCACGCGGTCAGGGGGCGCTGCGACGTGCGTGCGTCCTGCGAGTACCAGATATCCGCATCCAGCCCCAGCTGATGACTGCGGTGGCCGTAGCTGAAGGGGCCGCCACGGGCCATGGACATATCGCCTATCTGCAGCTGACCAAGACCCTGCTGCGCCACCCGGGTGGAAAAGTCCTTCAGGAAACCGATCAAGGCCGGATTGCCGTAATGGCGGTCACGCTCGGTGCGCATAAGCTGGAAACCCTCGCCGCGAGTCGGCATTTGCTCGGCGCCGCTGAGGCAGCCATTGGTGTACTGGCCAATGCTCGCGGAAGGCTGCGAGGACGGTGCCTTGACGCCTTCCCAGAGATTGGCGCCGCTGACTGCAGCGCCGCTGAGTACCATGGCGCCGCCGACGAGTATCGAGTAAAGGGGTTTCATAATCATAAGCACTCTAGTGTCGGGTCCAGGCTCACAGTATAGAGCTGCATCTAACGCGTCTGAAAACGGGAACTGTTCCAGGCAGGGGCCCTCGCTGTTAGACGCGGATTAAGGGCCGTGTTTGACGGTGTGATCAACGAGGCCGCAAGCCAAATTCTCTGTGCCTATTCGGCCTGCCGCCAGAACGACGACTTGCGGCCGTGTCTTTCGCGCAGCGCCGTCTCGAAACCCGCCCGGTCAGAAAAAGGATGGTAGTTCGCAATGTCGGTATCAAGCTGGGCGAGGTTTTTGTAGTAGCGGGCCGCGTGGCCATAGGCATTGCTGCGGCCGCTGTCGAGTATGTCTTCCAGCAGGGTGCGGTAGCAGATCGCAGCCGCCAGGGCGTGGCCGTTGTGGCTGAAGGTCTGCGCCCAGCGCGCCAGGGTGTTGTAGCCCACAGAATCCAGGCTGTCGGCCCGCTCCAGTGCCGTCCTGGCCGCCAGATCCTGTGCATCCAGCGCGATCAGGGTCGCAATGGCGCTGTAGAGGCTGCCGGCTGCCAGCGCCCTGTCGATAGCGCCGTCGCGCACGGCGTCTTTTTCGTGTTCGGGCAGTACGTCCAGCAGGGCCTGCAGCCTGTCGAAGTCGGGGTCGGCGTCATAGGCGCTGCGCCTCAGGCTGATCAGCTCGTCGGTCTGGCCGAGCAGCGACAGGGTTTTGTCGAGCAGGCGTCCATGGTCGGATGCGAAATGGGCGCTCCAGGGCTCCTGCAGCCATTTCAGCGCGCTCTGACCGTCGTCAATCGACAGGCAGAACTCGATAATACTGCGCTTTTGCTGCTCGTTTGGCTGCGGCGAGTGCAGCAGCGTTGCGCGTTCATACAGGCGAACATCGCCGAGTGCCTCGGCGACCGCGGTCAGTCCCAGGGTCGCCTGGAACTCTGCATGGTTGTAAGGATCATTGTTGTCATCTTTACCGGCGGCACCTTTGATGTCTCCCTCGAAGCGCCAGGCCAACTGCGTGAGCTCCTCTTTGGATAGTAATGTCGCTGAGTTCGGTATCAGGTTGTCCCAGATGGCGTAGTCGTTGGCCTGAAAGCGGGCATAGATTTCCTGTGGCCAGTCGGTTTTGCAGCTGTTTGTCCGGCGCCATAGGGTCGCGGCACGCAGCCAAAGCTGGACCGCCTCGTGGTAGGCATCGCCAATCGAACCGCTGGAATCGTCGGCCCGGTCATAGCTGTTCGGGTGCGTGGCGCAGAACAGGTCTGCTAGCTCGAAGGCGGCCCTGGGGGCCTGCTCAAGCAGAGGTTCTATATCCGTGATAATGGCTTCAAGCGTCAGGCTGAAACCGTGGCTTTCCCGGTAGGGAATAAAACGTCGGCCGCGCTTGATCGACTGGATACGTTTTTTGAGCGACCGGGCGAGCGCTGTCGGGTCGCTGCGCAGCAGCTGGCTTTCGATACGGTGATCGATGTCCGCGTGCCGGCCATGGATAGACTCGATGAGATCCGCGAGGCTGTCCACCGGCATGGATCTGAGTAAGTGTTTTAGCTCTGCGTTCAACAGACCGGCTCCTTTTGCTTGGGAGGCTGGACGAAAAGCCCGATGGTAACGGGTTGGCTTGCCGCCGTGAAGTAGTGTCTGTTTCCGGGTATTGCCTGCGCGGGTTGTCGTTTTGATGTCATTGATTGTCGATTGAGTGCCATCCTGACCGGGGCGCTTCGCCTTAAACTCGTGCAGAGGCTGTCGCCTGGGCAGCTGCAACGACGTTAGGAACAGAGACATGATCGACAACAGTGCTGCTTTTGAAACCGCAGGCTACGGCCGTTACCCCGTGTCCCATCTGCCGCTTCGCATCGAGACGGGCCCCGAGTCTCTGCGTCTGGTCTGGGACGATGGCCGCGAGAGTGAGTTTCACTACCTGTGGCTGCGGGACAACTGTCCCTGCGCGAGCTGCGTATCCACGCTAACACGGGAGCAGCTGTTCGAGATCTGTGATGTGTCGCTGTCTATTCAGCCCTCGGAGGCGCGGCTGGATGACGACTATCTGACCATTCAGTGGCTGGGTGACGGACACAGTAGCCGCTTTCATCCCGGCTGGCTGCGCACCCATTGCTACAGCGAGCAGGCCCGGGCAGAGCGGCAGTGGCAGCCCGAAATTTGGGACAAGGCCGCGATCGAAGTCTGCCTGCCCAAATACGATTACGCCGACATGATGCAGGATGATGCAGTTTTACTGCGCTGGTTGCGAAAGCTGCGTGATTGTGGCATTTCCCTGCTGCAAAATACCGATACAAGACCCGGCACTCTGCAGCAGGTGGCCGAGCGTATTTCTTTTATTCGGGAAACCAACTTCGGCACCCTGTTCGATGTGCGCTCCAAGCCCGATGCCAATACAGCGGCCTACACCACTTTGCGTCTGCCGCTGCATACGGATTTGCCGACACGGGAGCTGCAGCCTGGCCTGCAGTTTCTGCATTGCCTGGAAAATGATGCCAGCGGTGGCGAGTCGATTCTGGTGGATGGCTTTCGCATTGCCGAGCATATGCGTGAAGAATATCCCGACGACTTCGCTGCTCTCAGTCGCCTGCCGATGGATTTTTACAACAAGGATCGCAACAGCGATTACCGTTTCCGCGGGCCTGCGCTGGTGCTTGATGGTCAGGGGACTGTGATCGAGGTACGTTTTGCCAACTTCCTGCGGGGCCCGCTGGATGTGCCGGCCGATCAGGTAGTGCGGCATTATCGCGCCTACAGTACCTTTATCCGCCTGACCCGCGAGCCTCGCTTCCAGTTTGAATATCGTCTGGTGCCCGGCGACCTGCTGGTGTTCGATAACCGACGTGTGCTGCATGCGCGCCGCGCATTTGACCTGCAACAGGGCCAGCGTCATCTGCAGGGCTGCTATGTCGACCGTGACGAACTGCTGTCTCGCATTCGGGTGCTTGAACGCAGTCTATAGCTTGCCTGGATCGCAACCCGACATGTTGTGATGTTGGGTTACGACCCTGCGGGCCTGCACCCAACCTACATGGTACTGGTACTACGTCTTTGCTCCCCCGGTGTCATGTCGAAATGACGCCGGTAGCTGCGACAGAAGTGCGATGCGGATGCAAAGCCGCAGGCACCGCCCACCTCACACACACTCAGGTCCGTTTCCTGCAGCAGCTGCCGGGCGCGTTCGAGGCGCAGCCTCAGGTAATAGGCCGATGGCGATGCATCTAGAAAGCGCTGGCACAGACGTTCCAGCTGACGCAGGGAGATAAAGGCGCTGCGGGCCAGGTCCGCCGGCGTCAGGGGCGTTTCGATGTGCTGCTCCATCAGGCCCAGTACCCTGATCAGGCGTGGATGATGAATGTTGAGCTGACGCGGCAGGCCTATGCGTTGTTGATCCGAGGGCGGGCGTATGCCGTTCTTGATGCACTGATCACAAATCTGCAGTGCCAGTGCTGTGCCTGATTGTTGCTGAATCAGGTGCAGCATCATGTCGGTGGCGGCTGTGCCGCCGGCGCAGGTGATGCGGTTGCGGCCGATTTCGAACAGTTCCGGGCTGATCAGAATGTCGGGGTAGGTTTCCTGGAATGCCGGTACGGCTTCCCAGTGCAGCGTGACCCTGTGGCCTTTGAGCAGGCCTGCACGGGCCAGCAGGTAGCAGCCGGTATCCAGCGCGCCCAATAGGCTGTTGCGCCGATTCAGGCGGCGTAGCCAGTCGACAGCTTCAGGGCTCTGATGGCGCTCGGGGTGAAAGCTGGCATTGACGAACAGATTGCGCGGCGTTTCGACCTTATGCATGTCCAGGTGCGTTTGCAGCGCCATCTGATTGCTGGCGACTACGGCCTGGCCATTTTCGCTCAGGCATTGCCAGCGATACAGCTCACGACCTGCCAGGCGGTTGGCGATGCGCAGTGGCTCTATGGCCGACAGCAGCGACACCATGGCGTATTCCGGCAACAGCAGAAAGGAGACAGTGGTAACGCCGTCAGCATCGGGATGCAAAATGGGGGGCACAGTGGTTGCCACGGCAGGGCCTGCAAGTACCGGCGTTTTTGCGGTGGCTGAAGAGGTGCCTTGTGTGGCGGTTCTGGATTGGGTAGAGAGTGCGGATGGGTGCATGTGAACTCCCTGCTATTCCCTGTCGATAAACGCAGGGAGCCGCCACGATCTTGAATCACGGCGGCTCGGCTGCAGTTACTCAGTGACTCAACTGCCTGTTAGTCGCTCTGGGTCACAGGGCGTGGAGCTGGCACCGCACCCGACTCTTGCCACAGGGATTTCAGTACCCCGAAGGTCATGGCCAGAATGACCAGGCTCAGGGGCAGTGCTGCGGCCATCAATGCGGTTTGCAGGGCGCTCAAGCCCCCGGCCAGCAGCAGTACGGCGGCGACCAGGCCAATGACCAGGCCCCAGAAGATGCGGAACAGTTTTGGCGGCTCGTCATTGCCCAACGACAGTATAGTGGTCAGCACCAGGGTGCTGGAGTCCGATGAGGTGACGAACCAGCTCATCAGCAGGAACACCATCAGCGCCGAGATGATCCAGCCCAGGGTGCCTGTGCCTGCGATGCCATCGGAGCTGGCGAAGAGTGCCGCAGGCAAATTCCAGGCATTGACCAGATCAATCAGGCCGGCCGTACCGGGGCCGCCCGTAGCGTGCAGTTCCTGCCACAGGGCCGTGCCACCAAAAATGCCCAACCAGATAAAGATCACCAGGGTTGGAACCAGCAGCACGCCGAGAACAAATTCACGCAGGGTGCGGCCACGGGAAATGCGGGCTATAAACAGGCCGACAAAGGGAGCCCAGGCCAGCCACCAGCCCCAGTAAAATACGGTCCAGCCATTCTGCCAGGCTGCGGGGCCCGCTTCTTCCGGGAACCAGAGACCCATCTGCACAAAGTTGGCCAGATAATCCCCCAGGGATTCGGCAAAAACGCTCAGTAGCCAGCTGGTGGGGCCTGCGAACAGAAAGAAGCCGATCACCAGCACCGAGATAATGATGTTCCATTCGGAGATGATCTTGATTCCGCGGTTAACGCCGGAGATGGCCGACAGAATCGAGATAACGGAAATGACCGCGATCAGTATCAGCTGGGTATTGAGGCCAGGATCCACGCCGATCAGGCGCTCAAGCCCTACCGACATCTGGCTGACGCCAAGTCCCAGGGAGGTGGCGACGCCAAAGACGCAGCCCAGCACGCCGAGCAGGTCGACTACATGGCCGATGGGGCCGTAGATACGATCACCAATAAAGGGGTAGAGCGCGGAGCGCAGTGCCAGCGGCAGTTTCTTGCGGTAGGCGAAGTAGGCCAGTGACAGGCCAACGATGACGTAAACGGCCCAGCCGTGGAAGCCCCAGTGGAAGAAGGTGACGCGCAGCGCATCGACCGCGCGGTCGTGGCCGATGGCGGTGGCGCCGGCCATGTCGGCGTAGGGGTTGTTGGGGTAGCCAAAAGCGCCGCTGTTATCGAGGTAAAAGATGGGCTCGGCGACGCCAAAAAACAGAATGCCAATACCGATACCGGCGGAAAACAGCATCGAGAACCAGGAAAAATTACTGAATTCCGGGCGGCTGTCGTCATCGCCCAGGCGGATACGCCCGTGGCGGCTGAATACGATGTAGCAGCAGGTGGCGATCAGGAAAACGATGGTGACCAGGTAGTACCAGCCAAAGGTAGCTTCGATCCAGCTGCGGGCACTGCCAAAAATACTGCTGGCAAGCTCCGCATTGAGGCCGGTGAAAAGTACGAAGGCGAGAACCAGGCCTGCTGCGGCCAGAGTCATGCCTTTGTGCATGTCTTTGAAAATGCCCTCGCGGGCCAGGGAGTCGGCCCTGAAAACGGGGCTGTCACTCTCTGGACTTTGTTGTTCTATCGACATTCTAGTGGTCTCCGATGAGCCATGATTTTGGGCAAGGTCAGTGCTATATGGATACACAATCTCCTGAGTGTTAAACGCACAAGGCGTGACGGCAGGGCTCTGTCGTCACGCCGTTATTTCAGCGGCGGATGCCGTGTTCGTCGCGGTATTCCTGCAGCGTTTGCATGATGCGGATCAGGCAGTCGTCACGTTCCTGGATCAGGTCGTTGATCGAGGCGCCATTGGCCTGGGTCAGACAGCCGGCGACCATATCGTCTTTGAGCTGCTGCGTCAGCTCGGGTGCTTCCAGTCGGGTCCAGGGTTCTTTGAGGGAGTCCTCAAAATGGTCCAGCAGGTGCGCCATGCCGCCTTGTCCGCCGCCCAGGTGGTAGGTCAGGCAGTGGCCCATGATGGCCCAGCGCAGACCCGGCCCGTAGGCGATGGCCTTGTCGATGTCTTCAACCGAGCATTCATTGTTGGCCACCATGTGCAGGGCTTCGCGCCACAGGGCTTCCTGCAGGCGGTTGCCGATAAAGCCCGGGAGTTCCTTGTCCATCTTGGCGACCTGTTTCTCGATCGCTTCGTAGAAGGCTGCGGTCCAGTCGACCACTTCCTGGCTGGTGCGCTTGCCGCCACAGACTTCGCAAAAAGGCACCAGGTAGGGCGGGTTGAACGGGTGACCTACGACGAAGCGGTCGGCCTGGTGTTGTACTTCAACGGCCATGTCGGACATGGCAAAACCCGAGGTGCTGGAAATGATCACCACTTCCGGCGGTGCCAGGCGATCGAGTTCGACGAACAGGGCGCGCTTGGCTTCGAGGTTCTCCGGCGTGCTTTCCTGAATCACTTCGACGCTGTTGACCAGCTCTTCCAGGCTGTCGGCAAATCGCAGTCGCTGCGGGCTGGCACCTTCGCGCAGGCCGAGTTTCACCATGGTTGGCCAGATATGGTCCACCATCGCCAGCAGTTTTTCGCGCGCATTGGGGCCTGGATCATAGGCGACCACATCCATGCCCATTCTCAGAAAGTGCAGCGCCCAGGCGCCGCCGATAACGCCGGTGCCGAGTACGCCGGCCTTGGTAACTTCAGTAGGTAAGGGACGATTCATTTTGATTGTTCCGTAAGTGGCTGAATGTGCAAGAGTTGCAGGCGTTACTGCGTGCCGCGCAAACGCAGCTTCTGGCGGGCTTCATTCGGGCTCAGAATGCGTGAGCCCATGTTCTCGACGATATTCACGGCACGCTCGACCAGCTGGCCGTTGGTAGCGAATTCGCCCTTGCCCAGGTAGAGGTTGTCTTCCAGCCCAACGCGGACATGGCCACCCAGCAGCGTTGATTGTGCCGCCCAGGGCAGCTGCTTGCGGCCCAGGGCAAAGGCGGTCCAGTTGGTGTTGGCCGGCAGCATGTCGACCATGCCCTTGAGCAGGCTCAGTTCCGGCGGAGTGCCCCAGGGGATGCCCTGGCACAGCTGGAACATGGCGTTGTCGTTGATCAGGCCTTCCTTCATCATCTGCAGCGCGAACCAGAGGTTACCGGTATCGAAGATTTCCAGCTCGACGGTGACATCCAGCTGCTGGATGCGGGCCGCGGCCTTGCGCAGCATGTCCGGCGTGGAGATGTACACCAGGTTGCTGTCGCCAAAATTGACCGAACCGCAATCCAGGGTGCAGATCTCGGGCTTGAGTTCTTCGATATGCACCAGACGCTCAAGGCCGCCGACCAGGTCGGTTTCGGGGCAGAAGGCGGTTGGGTTTTCTTCCGGGCCTATATACAGATCGCCCCCCATGCCGGCGGTCAGGTTGATGATGACGTCGCAGTCGGCGGCCCGCAGGCGCTCGCAGACTTCGGCGTACAGATCCAGGCGACGAGAGCACTGCTTGGTTTCGGGGTCGCGCACATGCATGTGGGCAATGGCGGCACCGGCGTTCCAGGCCTCAATGGCGGCATCGGCGATCTCTTTCGGCGTGACAGGCACATGGGGGCTGCGGTCGGCTGTATCGGCGGCGCCGGTAACAGCGCAGGTGATGATGACGTCCTGATTCATGGCAATTCTGACTCTTGAAGTGTTTTGTTGTAGCGCCGGTGCTAGACCTAAGAGATCTTCGGTGCGCCCGGCTTGTGACTAAAGTTACGCGGATGAATGGGATGTTTTTGTCTGAAATCGCAGCTTAATTGCCTGTATGCGATTAGCCTTTCTCACTGACGTAATTGGATAAGACGAGTCTGTTTGCGACAGTCACAAGGGCGAGGGGCGAGGTGAAAAGCAGGTGCGAGGGGCGAGGTGAAAGGGACGAGGGAGCGAAGGGCAAGGCAGTTCGTAGCCTGGAATGAGCGAAGCGAATTCCGGGAAAAGAGCGAAACGAGTTTCGAGGGTAAAGCAGAAGCAAGGGGTGAGGCGAGGAACCCAACCAGGTAGGTGCAGGCCCGACGGGGCGTAACCCAATAATTGTCGTAACACAGCGCTGAGCCACCGATTGATGGGTTACGCTGCGCTACATCGCATCCTACTGTTAGGAAGTGGAGCCACGGGTAGGACTGCAAGGAGCAGGCCTGATGTTCGCTACGAATAACGGCTTTTTAACCACCAGCGCAGCGCCGCTTGCCCTGCCAGTACAGCTGGGCAAACGACGCCCAACGCTTAGTTGGATGCAGGCATATCAGCCGGTACCGCGGCGGGCTGCTGTGCCTGTTTATTGCGCCGGATCAGCAGCAGGAAAGCAGTACCCAAGGCAAAGATGCCGAAGGCGACCGGAATGGCGGCGACCGAGATCAGTGTCAGTATGACTTTGAAGATATCGCCGTCCAGCCAGTTGATGACCACGGCCAGGGCGGCCATGGCGACAATCCAGAAGGCGCGCGAACGTGGCACTGTAAGCATTTCGCATACCAGCCCGGCCGAGTCTGCGCTGGTGACGAAGAACAGCAGGAGGTTGATCGCCAGTATGGCCGAGAGTATGCCGTAGCTGTCGAGCGTGGTCATCAGCGTGAACACATCCTCGGAGCCTGTTTCAAGTCCGGCCAGGCCGAAGACGGTAAACCAGAGGCAGGAGAACAGGCTGGGTACCAGCATTACGCCCAGTACCAGCTGGCGTAGAGTGCGGCCTTTGGAAATGCGCGCGATGAATATCCCGGTGAAGACAAACCAGCCGTACCAGGATGCTTCGAAGGCATAGAGCCAGTCGGCGAGCCAGGCCTTGCGCTCCGGATCGCCCAGGCCAATGTCGGTAGCCATTGCCGGGTAGCTCAGAAGATATTCCGGTAGCAGTCGGCCAAAGGTCGTGAGGATTTCGCCCGGATTGGTCAGCAGGAAAACGCTGATCATGAGGCCAACGGCGAGCAGGGTGTTGTAGTTACTCAGCCACTTGATGCCGCGATTCAGCCCTGAGGTGCTGGAGGCAATGGCGAAACAGGACAGCACCAGGATGATCAGAGTCGTACTGACGTCGACCCCCAGGTACTGCGAGACGCTCTTTTGCAGTGGCGCGGCGGCGTAGGAAAAGGTCAGAGAAAGACCGATGACCGTCGAAACCACCAGACTCACCAGGTTCAGTTTGCTGAGGAAACCGCCGCCCAGCAGCGTCTCGGCGGGTTTGGCGATATTCAGGTTGTACATGGCGTGGGCGAAGATCACACCTATGGCCAAGTAGCCGGCCCAGGCCAGCAGACCCCAGTGGTTGAAGGCATAGAGCAGCGCCTGGTCGGTACTCTGGCCTGCCTCGACATGGTAGCGCGGTTCCAGTACGCCCCAGGTAAGAAGGCCGATACCCATGCCCGTGGCGAACAGCATCCCAAGCCAGCTCAGGGTGGAGAACTCCGCCGGGCCCTCGCCAAAACGCAGGCGCCCCAGGGGTGTGAACATCAGGATAACGAAGCCCACCGAGACGGCGAAGGCCGGGTAGGTGAAGATAAAGCCCAGATTGCCGATGACGTTGACCTTGATGGCATCGAGCAGAAACTGGAAGGTATTGGGGGCCAGGGTCGCGAATCCAATCAGCCCAACCACCGTAAGGATGGTCGCTATGCTGGTACCGAGGTTCTGTTTCATGAAGATCTCTCCTGTTGCCATTGTCGTTATTTTTGAGCACAGGCGACATCAGTGACGCCGCATCCCTGCGCAGCTTGAGTGCCGGTGCTTGGCCGGTTAGGTCGGTGGGGTTAGTCCAGGCGCTGTTTGAGTGCCGCGCAAAACTGCCGCCAGGCGTGCGCCATTTCGGGCAGTGACTCCCGTGCGTGCAAACAGCCGTGCAGCATGTTGGGCGCCAGGTGATAGCCGACGTCGGCACCGCCTGCGCGCCAGGCCTGGATGGCGCTTTCCAGCGGAGCGGTTAGCGGGTCTAGCTCCACCGCCAGTACTTCAATGCGCTTTGCAGGCGGCTGGTGGCCGTTACCGGGAGGCGCGTCATCCCCGATGAGTGCCCAGGCCGCCAGAATATCCTCGCGGCTGAGCAGCGGCGCATCGGGCCCGAGGTTCGCTAACGTTGGTACACCCACCAGTGGATAGATGAGCCCCAGTAGCGGAACCAAAGGGGCGCCAGCTAGGGCATCCAGAATCAGGCGGGCACCGGCGCTGTCGCCAACCAGAGCAACAGGATCGCTGGCAAAGATTACCCGGCGGCAATCGTCAAGCACCTTGGAGTAGCGTGCATCCGGCATCAAGGGGTAGCCGATACTCAGAACCTCGCGTTCAAGTGCCTGTGCCAGACCGGCGGCGACACCCTGGTGGCTGTCCAGTGACCCCAGGCTGTAGCCGCCACCGTGCACGTAGATCACAGTCCCCGGCCTGCATAGTGCAGGGCGGTGGCGGCGAACGGGTACTGTTGCAATGTATGTGTCGCTCAGGGTCATGCCGGTGGGAAGCTGTGGGGCAAAGGATGCACAGAGGCCGTCGTAGTGGCTGCGTGCAGCCCCAGGCGACATGCTGGCCATGGCATCCAGGCCAGCCTGGAAATGTTGCTCGAAGGTGGCGATGTCCATGCTGGCGTTTCCTGTGCGGTGCCGCTGATGAGGGTGTCCGGTGTGTTGTAACACCGGCGATGGATACTTAACTTACGTGGCTTATCCCAGCGTGGTTGTCTGGAATCGCATCTTTATTGTCAATTTGCGAATAATTTTGCGCGCTGTCGCAAGCAGGCAAGAAGTACCTGTTTGCGACAGGGTCGCGCCGTTTTTCTGCGTTCGGCAGGTATTTTTGGCGCCAGAAGGTTGCCGCAACGCCGGAGTTACACATCGCCTCGAGCACCCGTTTGGGTGCAGCCGGCTGGCAACAGCAGGACGCTCCGCGGCGCCCCTAGCAGGCGATTATTACCGCCGGATTCAGCGTTCCCGGCTGGGATTTTTGGCAAAGCGCTGCTGGTAACTGCGGGTGAAATGGGACAGGGAGACGAAGCCGCAGGCGACTGAAATGTCGGTGACGCTCTGGCTGGTTTGCTGCAGCATCCAGCGCGCCTGATCCAGGCGCAGGTTGCGGTAGTAGGCGCTGGGGGTCTGTTGCAGGTAGTGGCGGAACAGGCGCTCGAGTTCACGCCCGGAGAGCTGCAGCTGGGTTGCGATTTCGCTGATGCGCAGCGGCTCCTCCAGGTTGTGTTCCATCAGTTGCACGGCCTCAACCAGGCGCGGATTGCGGCTGTCCAGGCGCTTTTGTATCGAGGTGCGCTGGGGATCGCTGTGGGCGCGCTTGTGGGTGTAGATCAGCTCGTCGGCAACCGTAGTCGCCAGGCCATTGCCGTGCTGGGTGCCGATTAAATAGAGCATCATATCGAGCCCCGACAAAGCGCCTGGGCAGGAAAAGCGGGCGCGATCCACTACCAGCAGTTCCTGCACAAAGGCCACTCGGGGAAAGGCCTCGGCGGTCGACTGCAGGTTCTCCCAATGCAGGGTGGCGCGGTAGCCATCAAGGATGCCGGCCGCGGCGGCAATGTAGGCGGCGGTGTCCTGGCAACCGATGTCGGCGCCATGACTGGCCTGCTGGCGGATAAAGCCCAGCAATGCCGGTGTGATGCGCGCCTGGGGGTCGTAGCCTGCGCAGATAATCAGGGTGTCGCAGGCGGGAGTCTCGCGAATGCCAGCATCGCTCATGATATCAAGATTGTCGCTGCTGGCGACCAGGCCACCTTTTTCTGAGATTAGCTGCCAGCGGTACAGCTCGCGGTTGCTGCTGTGATTGGCGTGGCGCAAGGGATCGAGCATCGCCGTCAGGCCGAACAGCGAGAAGCCTGGAATCAGCAGAAAGCTGATGGTTTGCGGGTAGGTGCGGGGGCGGTCTCCAAACATGGATGCGCTGAGTCCTGGGCTGTTTTGGTGAAAACGCACATTTAATAAGCGGATTCAGGCAAGTTTTGTGGGGCGGACGGGTTAGCATTGCCCAAAAGACGCGTCGGCGCAATCCCAATCAGAGGTGCAAGATGACAACTGAACTCACCGTGTTCGAGGGGCCCGTTCAGCCCGAGTGGATCGATTACAACGGTCATATGAACGATGCCTGCTATGTGCTGGTCTTCAGCCAGGCGATCGACGAATTCATGCTGCAGATTGGGCTTGATGCGACCTTTCGTGAGGCGCATCAGGTCTCGATCTATACGCTGCAGAGCATGGTGCATTACCTGCAGGAAGTGAGCCTGGATGAGCCACTGCGGGTAGAGGCGCGCTTGCTCGAAAGTGACGCCAAAAAACTGCGGGTCTTTTTTACCATGCGTCATGGTGAAACCGGTGCAGAACTGGCGGCGATGGAAACCCTGCTGCTGCATATGGACATGGCGGCACATCGCGCCGCACCCATGCTGCCTGACACCGCGGCGCGGGTCGAAGTGCTGCAGCAGCGCCACAGTGACGCTGCCTGGCCGGCGCTTGCCGGGCGCAGCATTGCCCTGACGCGGCCACGAGGCTAAAGGCGCTGAGTTTGCGTGGTGACTGCGATTATCCGGTTGTCGCCGCTCCTCTGCGACGTTGCACCAGATGCATGCCCAGCAGGGCGAGCAAGACCAGTGTGAAGGAAAACAGCGTCGTCAGGGTGCCCAGCGCATAGAGCACCGGGGTCGTGACGTTGGTGGTCATGCCGTAGATTTCCAGTGGCAGGGTGTTGAAGGTGCCTGCGGTCATCAGAGTGCGGGCGAATTCGTCATACGACAGCGTGAAGCCGAACAGGCCGACACCAATAAGGCTAGGAAGGATCAGCGGCAGCACCACCAGGCGAAAAGCCTGCCAGGGGGTGGCCCCCATATCGATGGCGGCGGCCTCATAGGCCTTGTTGAAGCGATTGAAGACCGCAAACATGATCAGCAGGCCAAAAGGCAGGGTCCAGGTCAGGTGGGCACCGAAGGCCGAACTGTACCAGCCGGGTGCCAGGTTGAGCCGGTCGAACATGATGCCAATACCCAGACTGATCAGAATCGATGGCAGTATCAGGCTGACCAGCGTCAGATAGAACAGACAGTTCGCGCCGCGAAAATTTCGCCGGTAAGCCAGGCCCGCCAGCAGTGAAAATACGGTGGTGCAGAGCATGACCGACATTCCAAGCAGCAGCGAGCGCAGCAGTGAACCACCGAAGTCGCCCACCTGCTGCTGCTCAAACAGCTGGCGGAACCAGTGCAGTGACACGCCGTTCAGCGGGAAGGTCAGGCCGCCGTTGGGTCCCTGAAAAGACAGGATGCCGATGGTCAGCGTGGGGCCGTAAAGAAAGATCAGGAAGAGTGCGAACAGCAACGTCAGCGGCACGAAACCCGGCTTGCGTGGGGAGGATGCCATGGTTACAGCTCCTTCTTGATATTGATAAAGCGGAACAGAATGCTGAGCATGAGCAGCACAGTCAGCAGCAGCACTATGGCCCCGGCTGCCGCAGCCGGGTATTGCAGCAGCGATATCTCGTTGTGAATCAGCACGCCGACCGAAGCGCTGAGGCCGCCGCTCATCAGCCGCACGGTAATGAAATCGCCCATGACCAGGGTGACCACGAAGATTGAACCTATGGCGATACCGGACTTGCACAGCGGCACCACCACCTGAAACACCGTCTGTAGCGCACTGGCACCGGCATCCATGGAGGCTTCCATCAGGTTGCGGTCAATGCGCATCATCGAATTGAAGATGGGCACCACCATGAAGAGTGCATAGAGGTGCACGAACGCCAGCACCACGGCGAAGTCGCTGTACAGCAGCCATTCTATGGGTGCGTCTATCAGCTCCAGTTGCTGCAGGGCCGAGTTGATCATGCCATTGCGCCCCAGCAGTGGCATCCAGGAAATCATGCGGATAATGTTGGATGTCAGAAAAGGCACGGTGCAGAGCACGAAGAGTACGCTCTGCAGCAACGGGCTGCGGATATAGAAAGCCAGGTAGTAGGCCAGGGTGAACCCCAGCCCCAGGGTGATGGCCCAGGTGGTAAAGGCGTAGAAGAAGGTTTTCAGGTAGGCCTTGAGCGTGACGTCCGAGGTCAGCAGGAACTGGTAGTTCTCGAAAATGAAGTCGGGTATCAGCTGGTAGGCATTAAAGTCCCAGAAACTCACCACCAGGATGGTCAGCACCGGGAACAGCAGAAACAGCAGTATCACCAGTGCCAGGGGCGTGACCTGCAGGTAGCTTGGGTTGTGCGCGAGGCTACGCATAATGGATGTTTCTCCGGCAACAGCGAAGGGGGCGACAGCGCCGCCCCCAGGGGATCAGGACGCGATGAACTCGTTCCATTTGCGGATCATGTACTTGTTTTCGTCCATCACCGAGTTCCAGCAGGCCACTGAGCCCATGCGGTCCCAGTAAGAACCACCATCGCGCAGGGTGCCGGCTTTTTCCATCAAGCGGCCATCGGTACCCAGGATGTCGCCCTGGGCCGGCTTGCCTTCAATCCAGTAACCCCACTCATCTGCCGACAGGAATTCCTTGGAGGTGGACGGTGCGGCGCTGTAGTAACCCTGGCGATTGAGGTAGGCGCCGGCCCAGCCAGACAGGTACCAATCGATATATTCGTAGGCCGCATCCAGCTCCAGGCCGGACAGGTGTTTGGCCATACCAATGCCGCCACCCCAGGCGCGATAGCCCTCAGCCAGCGGCTGGTATTTGCATTCGATGCCCTTGGCGCGTACAGCGGCCACGGCGGGGGACCACATCGACTGGATCACCACCTCGCCGGAGGACATGAGGTTGACGGACTCGTCGAAGCTCTTCCAGAAGGCGCGGAACTGCCCCTGGGATTTGGCGGCCTTGAGAATTTCGATGGTCTTGTCGAGTTCCTCCCGGGTCATGTTGCCCTTGTCGCCGTACTGTATTTCGCCCATGGACTCGCAGATCATGGCGGCGTCCATGATGCCGATCGACGGAATGTTCAGAATCGAGGTCTTGCCCTTGAAGGCTGGATCCATGATGTCGCGCCAGTGAGTGATCGGGCGGCCCACCAGGTCCGGGCGAATTCCCAGGGTGTCGGCGTTGTAGATGGTGGGCACCAGGGTCATCCAGTTCGTCGGCTCGGAAGCAAAACGGGTGGAGTCCTTGCCTTCGGTAAAGCCCACGGTGTGGGGCGCGGTGCCCTGGGCGATGCTGGAGTCATCGGCCAGCTTGCCATTGATGAACAGCGGTGAAATCTTGTCGAAGTTTTTCAGACGCCGAACATCCATCGGTTGCATGACACCGGCCGGGAATACCTTCTTGCAGATCCAGTACTCGATATCGGCGATATCGTAGGAACGCGGCTGGGTTACGGCGCGCTGGGCGACGGCATCGGAATCCAGCGCGGTCAGCTCCAGCGTAATGCCAAGATCCTCTTTCGCTTTCTGGGCTATATCGTTCAGGTTGGAGACGCCGGTGCCGAACTGGCGCAGCTTTATGTTCTTGATATTCTGGGCCCAGATCATCGGGAAACCGGGTATGGCACCGGAACCCAGCGCTACCCCGCCCAGGGCGCCGGCGGCCTTGATCAGGCTGCGGCGGCTGAGGCCGGCGGAGGGTTTTTCATTATCGATTGGGGTATCGATACTGGCCTGCTGATCGTCTTTTTTGTCAAAGCTCATAGCACAGTCTCCTGGTGTCACTGGATGTCATAGGGGTAAATAAGGGGTGTCAGGCGTGCGCAGCAGGGGGCTGCAGCGGATTGAGGTCTTCCGGGTGCCAGCCGACATAGGCCGGGTCTCCGGGGTAAAGCGGTGCCTGCAGATAGTCCGCATCGGGCTGGTGGATCGAGAGCTGCAAGCCGTCGTCAGAACGGGTGCGTACATGCACATAACTGCCCTGATACTCCACCGACTCGACCTGCAGGGGCAGGGCTTGTGCGTTGTCAAAAGGCCTGGGGCTGACGCGGATATGATCGCAGCGCAACGAAACCTGGGTCTGGTCACCACCTGAGTGAGGCGCAGGTACTGTTTGCAGCGCCAGTGTGCGGGCCTGGCTGATCTGCAGGCCTGCGCCGGTGAGGCGCCCCTCGATAATATTGTGGCCACCGATAAAGCCTGCCACGAAAGCGGTGCGCGGGGTGCGGAAGATGCCCTGGGGATTGTCAATCTGTTCGATACAGCCGTTATTCATCACCACCACAGAGTCGGCCAGTGCGAAGGCTTCTTCCTGGGAGTGGGTAACATGGATAAAGGTAATGCCAAGCTGCTGCTGTATGCGTTTGAGTTCGGTGCGCATGCGAACGCGCAGGAAGGGGTCCAGGGCTGACAGCGGTTCATCGAGCAGTATCACTTCGGGCTGGTTGATCAGTGCCCGGGCCAGGGCCACGCGTTGCTGTTGCCCGCCGGAGAGATTGTCCGGAAAAGCATCGGCATAGGTCTCCATATTAACCAGTTGCAGCATTTCCAGGGCGCGGGCGTGGCGGTCAGCCTTGCTTATGCCTGCGATCTTCAGGCTGAAGGCGACATTGTCCAGGCTGCTGAGGTGCGGAAAAAGCGCATAGTTCTGAAACATCATGGCGGTGCCGCGCCTGCGTGGCGGCAGGTCGGTGACGTTGCGGTTATTCAGCAGAATATCGCCTTCGCTCACGGCTTCATGGCCGGCGATCATGCGCAGGGTGGTGGACTTGCCGCAACCGCTGGGGCCGAGCAGGCAGCAATATGAACCGCCTGCGATGGCCAGGTTAATCTCGCTGACAGCGAGCTTGTCGCCATAGCGTTTGACGACACCGACGAGTTCGACAGAACCTTTGTTTATCTGCATTTCCCGGCCTATTGCTAACAATGTTGTCAACGATAAATGCAGGTGCTGTGCCAACTACAAGAAGGCTTTCTTTAGTTATTGAAACTATTGAGTTTTTATTTTTATCCGGATTATCGGGGGCATTTTTCATCCCTGTTTTTGATGCTAATCGCACAACAAGAGGGCGTTTAATCTGTTTCAGGTGCGCTCTGGTGGCAGCATAGGGGCCGGCGTTAAACTTATCGTTAACTATTTGGTTAATGTTGATGATGGCGATATCGCCGGAGGAAGGTTGAGAGCGTTTTGCTCCTGCAAAGACGTGTTTAAGCACGTCGGATAAAGGCTCGGTGCTTTGCATTCTGCTAAATTTGTTATTGTTGCTGCAGTGCGCTCAATTACAAAACAACGACTTAGACGTCTATCGGGACGCTGGTATGGCTATTGCATAATCCATTGTATGGAAAGGGGCTTTATTAAAGGCGCCTTTAAATACAATCAAGCGGAGGACCGTATCATGGTTGATCTCTCCAAAACTGCTCTGTTGCTGATCGGATTCCAGAACGACTATTTTTCCAAGGATGGAATCCTGCATGGAGTCATCGAAGAGTCATCCCGTGTCAGTGGTGTGCTGCAAAATACCCTGGGTCTGCTCGATATTATCGGCGACGATTTCGGCCTGGTGGTCTCGACACCTATACACTTTACCGCAGGCTACGAGGAGCTGGCGGATCCTGTAGGTATCCTGAAAACGATAAAGGAAGTGGGTGCCTTCAAGGCCGGCTGCAAGGGCTCACGGTCCATTGATGAGCTGAAGCCCTTTGGGCGTCTGATCACTGAAGTGCCGGGCAAACGTGGCCTGAATGCGTTTTCCAACACACAGCTTGAAGATCTGCTGCGCTCAAAGGGCATTGAGCGGCTGGTGCTGGCCGGTACTGTGACGTCAATTTGTATCGACTCCACGGCCCGGCACGCCGCAGAACTTGGTTTTCGCGTGACTGTGCTGTCGGACTGCACCTCAGGACGTACTATCTTTGAACAGGAGTTTTACTGCGACAGCGTGTTTCCCCTCTACGCCAGTGTCAGTCGGGCCGCTGACCTGATTACGGGCTGAGCTGACTTGCCGAGGCTTATTCATGAGTGCGACGGAAAGCGAACTGCAGCTGCAACTGCACAATAAAATGGTGGAAGAGCTCGGAGAGCGCCATAGGGAATTCAAGACCCTCACGGACATGCTCGAAGAAGTGGTGTTCCGCTGTGATGATAACGGCGAGTTGGCGCTGCTTAATGCGGCCTGGGAGCGCAAGACCGGCTGCCCGGCAGATAGTTGCAAGGGACGCCGACTGATGGAGTTTCTGGACGCGGAGTCGGCGGCCTGGTTACTGAGTGGTCTTGCCGGCGGCGAGCCCATGGCGTTTGATGTCAGGTTGATGGGCCGCGCAGGCGATCACCGGCTGATGAGTTTGCGCGCGCGGCGCAGCGCCAACGCCTGGTACGGTTCGCTCTATGATGTGACCGAATTGCGCAGAACCGCCGATGCGCTGGAGGCGAGCCGGGACAAGGAGCGACAGCTGTCGCTGGTGGCCAGCCGTACCGATAACCTGGTCATCATATCCGATGCCCATGGCTGCATTGAGTGGGTTAACCACAGTTTTGAACAGGTCACGGGATACAGCCTCGGAGAGGTTCAGGGTCGCCGTCCGGGTGATTTTCTGCAGGGTGAGGCAACCGATGCTGCCACAGTCGCCCAGATGCATCGGGGACTGGAGGAAGGCACCGGATTTAGCGTCGAGGTTGTCAACTACAGTCGCGCAGGCGAGCCTTACTGGCTGGCTATCGACTGCACGCCGGTACTGGACGATGATGGCACTATCGTCAATTTCATCGCCATTGAGCGAGAGGTGTCCGAGCGCAAGCGTTCCGAACAGGCGCTGCTGGATAGTGAACGGCATCACCGCACCATCCTGAATACGGTCAGCGAAGCGATTTTCTATTGCGACAGTACACTGCAGTTGCAGTTCGTCAATCCGGCCTGGAGCGACATGACCGGCCACTGCCTTGGCACGGGCAAATCGGATTCACTGCTCGACTACATTCACCCCGAAGATATCCAGCGGGTACTGCAGGCGAGGGATAGGGCCAGTGGTGGCGAATCATCGGTGCGCGAGGAGTTACGGCTGCGGGATGCCGGCTGCGACTGGCGCCGTGTAGAACTGGTGCTGTCGAGCAATGCGTCATTGCCGAGCGATACAGGGTCGGATCTGACCGGTGCACTGGTGGATATTGATGACCGCTGGCAGGCGACTCAGACCATATTACGTGCCAAGCAGGAAGCTGAGGATCTGTCTCGCGCCCGCACGCGCTTCGTCGCCAACATGTCCCATGAAATTCGTACGCCCCTCAACGCCATTATTGGCATGACATCGGTGTTGCAGCAGACCGAGTTGAACGACGAACAGCGCGCCTGCCTGGATACGCTCTGTAATGGTGGCAAGGTGCTGCTGGCACTGGTGAACGATGTGCTGGATCTGTCGAAACTGGATTCCGAGGAAATTCAGCTGGAGTGCTCGGAGTTTGATCTGGCGGATCTGTGCGAGGAAGCGATCAACATAGTCGCGGCGGCGGTGGAAGAAAAAGGGCTTGTGCTGAGCCTGACCTGCGACCCCGGCGTACCTCGTCTGCTGTTTGGTGATGGGCATCGTATACGCCAGGTGTTGATTAACCTGCTGTCCAACGCGGTTAAATTTACCGCCCGCGGCGGTATTGGTCTGCGGGTCAGCTGGACGCCCGGTACGCCGCAGGGCGAGCTGGAGTTCGCGGTGCAGGACAGCGGTATTGGCATACCGGATGACCGTATTGGTCAGCTATTTGATGCCTTCAGTCAGGCTGATCTGTCCACCACCCGGCGTTATGGGGGGACCGGGCTGGGGCTGGCGATTTGCCGCCAGATCTGTAACGCCATGGGCGGGGCTATAGATGCCCAGAGTACACCCGGGAGCGGGTCTGTATTCCAGGTCAAGCTGCCACTCAAGGCCCGGCATGAAGAGACTCCTGCGTCTTTGCAGCGCCTCCGTGGTCTCAATCTGGACACGCGTACCCGTGAGGTGGCTGATTCCCTGGCTCACTGCCTGGGTATGAAAACCGAATTTGATGATGAGCCTGGTGCCGAGCCTGGCCTGACGCTGGTACAGGAAAATGGTGACAGGGTAACGCGACATCCGCCATTCGGCGGTGCCGTGCTGACGCCAAACCGGCTATGGCAGCTGCTGTGTCCGCCGGTGCCTGAACCTAGCTTTTCCATTGCTCCTGGGCGTGAGGCCTCAGCGCTGCGGATACTGATAGCCGAGGATGTGCGCGCCAATCAGATGGTGATCGAGGCGATGCTCAAGATGCTGGGATATCAGCACATCACTATTGTGGAGAACGGCCAGCTGGCGGTTAATGAATTTGGGCGCCAGTCTTTTGATCTGGTGTTGCTTGATCTGCACATGCCTGTGATGGATGGCCTGGAAGCGGCGGTGCAGATACGCGAAACCCCGGCTGGCGAGAAGATACGCATAGTGGCGGTATCCGCCGATGTCACCACCGATTCGCGTCAGGCAACCAGCCATGCCGGCTTTGATGACTGGCTGCCCAAGCCTTTCACGCGCGATGCGCTGGAGTCCCTGATGAAGAAGATGGCTTTCTGAGGGCAGTGCGTCACAGCCCTGCAGTGGGCCTCTGTCATGCCGTTGTCATCGAATCACTCTAGTTTGTTGGCCACTGTTATTTGTAGTGGAGTGATTCCGATGTCCGAGCGATCTTTCAAGCGGGCGGCCCTGGCCCTGCTAGTTGCGACGGCTGCCTGTACGGCGCAGGCGCAGTCTTTCAATCGTATAGCCAGTTTCCCGGCGGCACAGAATTTTGCTGCCACTGAGGATGCTGCACAGGAAACCTCGGCCGAAATTATAGCGGCTTCCGCTGATGGTCAGACGCTGATCTACTCGGACAGCCCGCGCGGCGGTTTGGGCTTTATCGATATCAGTGATGCAGCCAGGCCCCGCGGGGCGGGATTCGTGGATATGGGCGGCGAGCCGACCTCCGTGGCCACCGCTGGCGGCATGGTACTGGTGGGCGTCAATACCTCAGTAAGCTATACCACGCCCTCGGGTTTTCTGGCGGCGGTGTCCCTGCAGGATCAGACCGAAAAGGCACGTTGTGATCTGGGCGGGCAGCCGGATTCGGTTGCAGTGTCCAGAGATGGCCGTTTTGCCGCCGTGGCGATTGAAAACGAACGTGACGAAGAGCTGGGTGACGGTGCCCCCGGACAGTTGCCTGCGGGCTTTCTGGTTGTATTACCGTTACAGGATGGCATACCTCAGTGTTACGCGCTGCGCCGGGTCGAGCTGACCGGTCTGGCGGAGGTTGCCGGCGAGGATCCGGAACCCGAGTTCGTGGATTTCAACAATAACAACGAGATCGTGGTCACGCTGCAGGAAAACAACCACCTGGTGATTCTGGCCGCCGAGAGCGGCGAGATCCTGCATCACTTCAGTGCCGGGCACGTGAACCTTGCCGGCATTGATATCGCCAAAGACGGTCAGCTGGATTTCAGTGGCAGCCTGAATGGTGTAGCGCGTGAGCCGGATGCCGTGAAGTGGCTCGACGACGAGCGCTTCGTTACCGCCAACGAAGGCGATTACCAGGGCGGTTCCCGCGGCTTCAGCATCTTTCATAAAGATGGTCGGGTGCTATTTGAATCTGGTGCCGACTTCGAGCAGCGCATAGTGGCGGCGGGTCATTACCCGGAAAAACGCTCCGGCAAAAAGGGCGCCGAGCCTGAAGGTGTCGCAGTAGGCGTGTTCGGGGATGATCGTTATATCTTCGTGCTGTCCGAGCGGGCCTCAGTTATTGGTGTCTACCGCGATACCGGCGCCGCGCCTGAGTTCGTGCAGCTGCTGCCCTCTGGCATAGGTCCTGAGTCCGCGGTGGCAATTCCATCCCGCGGCTTGCTGGCCAGCGCCAATGAAAAGGATCTGATCGGGGATGGCGGTGCCCGCGCTCACGTCATGCTCTATCGCCTGGAAGAGGCGGCCCCCACCTATCCGCAGCTACTGTCCGAACCTGATGCCAAGGGCATGCCGGTGGGCTGGGGCGCCTTGTCCGGCCTTGCGGCGGACCCCGGTGAACCCGGTCTGCTCTATGCGGTTAACGACAGCTTTTACAGTCAGCAGCCGACGATCTTCAGCATTGACGCCAACAGCACTCCGGCCCGCATCACAGCGGCGACTCTGGTGACCCGTGGGGGCAAGGCGGCGGAGAAACTGGATCTGGAAGGCGTCGTGGCCGATGGCGAGGATGGTTTCTGGCTCGCATCCGAAGGGCGTACGGACAAGGATATCCCCCACGCCATTTATCACACCAATGCCCAGGGCGAGATCGATCGCACTTTGAGCTTCCCGCCCGAACTGCTGCAGCATGAGAAGCGCTTTGGTGCTGAAGGTATCACCCTGATTGGTGACACTCTCTGGATTGCCCTGCAGCGTTCCTGGAAGGATGATCCGCAAAATACCGTCAAGCTGGTGTCCCATAACTTGAAAACTGGCCAGTGGGGCGCCGTGCGTTACCCGACCGAGACTGCCAAGCGCGGCTGGGTCGGGCTGTCCGAAATCAGTCTGGGGGAAGATGGCGTCTACATTATCGAGCGGGATAACCAGATCGGAGACCAGGCCCTGATCAAGCGGCTGTATCGGGTGGCGCTGGAAGAACTCAAGCCGGCGCCCCTGGGTTCGGAACTGCCGCTGGTCAGCAAGCAGCTGGTGCACGACTTTATCCCGGACCTCAAGGCGTTGAATGGCTTTGTGGTCGACAAGATAGAGGGCTTCGCACTGGATGCCGCCGGCAACGGCTTTGCGGTAACCGATAACGATGGTGTGGATGACAGCTCAGGCGAGACCTATTTCATCCGCACCGGAAAACTGTAACCGGGAAGCACTTTTCGAATAGTCAGAGTCCGCAGTACCCTCCAGGGTGCTGCGGATTTTTTCGTCTGAGGCCTTACAGGCTTTGCATGCGCATCGGGCTGGGTGTCAGGTCGGGCTGCGCAGCTGTAACCTGGCCAGACTCTCGGCCAGCGCCAGGGCGCTGACTACCGGGTCTATCACCGGCAGACCGAAGCTGCGCTGCAGGTCGGCTGCCCGGCCGGTGAGACCGCCGGAGCCCAGCACTATGGTTTTGGCGCCATCCTGCTCAATCGCAGTACGAATACAGGCGGCTATTTTTTCCGCGGCCTGAGCGCCATCGCCTGCCGCCTCGGCCACGCCAATGCCAGCGGCGTGTACGCAGGCCTGATCCGACGCGCCGTAGCGCGTCAGCATGCTCCTAATTCCGGGAACGGCGGCATGAACGGTTGTGACTATGGCAAAACGCCCTGGTAGCGCACGTGCGGCGAATAGGGCTGCCTCGCACAGGCCAATCACGGGTACCCGCATAGATTCGCGCAGTGACTGCA
This sequence comes from Marinobacterium profundum, assembly GCF_001528745.1. GTDB lineage: Bacteria > Pseudomonadota > Gammaproteobacteria > Pseudomonadales > Balneatricaceae > Marinobacterium_A > Marinobacterium_A profundum. Next base: position 35,466 of record NZ_BCNS01000165.1, read on the forward strand.
GTTCAATATCATCGAAACAGGCCAGGATCAGGGCATCATAGCCCTGACAGGCGCGGCTGTTCACCAGGGTCTGCAACTGGATGGCGGCGGCATCTCGATCCGCTTTGCACTCGATGGCGTAGGGGCCGGCCGGCGGGTTGATGCAGTGCAATTCGGTTTCGGCCGATATGGTCGTGCCTGCCACCTGCTGCATCTGGCGAGTCAGTGCGGCATTGGTATTGGGGTTGATCAGCAGAAGCCGCAGCGGCGGGGGGTTGTTCATCAATATCTCCGGGCGAGTGCAGGCAGCAGACTGCGCCTGCTTTGCTGTTATTAGGTGTGCTTTGGCAGCAGGGTCTTTACGCCGGCGGCGAAGACGCAAGGATGCAGGGTTGATCGGGGTTTTATCCTGACTCATGAATCAGGATCGGAATTCAGTCAACTATTTATTTGCGAGATTTTCCGACTTTACCGATAATGAATGGACTTTATAAGGATATTGGGTCGCAATCATGTATTTTGCGCGTTCTTTCGTAACGACCTGCCTGCTGTTGGTTTTGGGTCTTCAGACCATGGCAGATACTCTGCCGCAGCCTTCAGGTCCGGTGATTCTCACCGTGGAAGGAGCCCTGAGCAACACCAACGGCAACGGCGTTGCCCGCTTTGACCGTGAGATGCTGGAAGATCTGTCTTTGCACCATACGCGCACTGATACGCCCTGGACTGAAGGCATTGTGGACTTTGAAGGCCCGCTTGGGCGTCGTGTGCTCGATTTTGTCGGCGCCAAAGGTGAAACCCTGATAGTGACGGCTCTGAACGACTACAGCACGGAAGTGCCCTTAGCTGATTTCTATAGCTATGATGTAATCTTGGCGCTGAAGATGGATGGTCAATACATTCGTATTCGTGACAAGGGGCCGATATTTATTATCTATCCGTTTGCGGAGTTCCCCGCACTGCAGACAGAAATTATCCATAACCGGTCGGTTTGGCAGCTTAAAAGCATCCGCGTACAGTAATAGCTACGCACGGGTGGCGGAGGATAAAGATTGCGATTTCAAGTACCCGCATGGTCTTCTGCCAAACCCAGGCGTGGCTCCGTTTTAATTCTTCTGGTTGTTTCGCTGGTGTGTCTGCTGACCTCGCTGGCACTATTCAAAACGCTGGTGGATCGCCAGCAGGTGCTGTTCGAGGTCGCCACCGAAGAGGCGCTCTGGTCTGCCTACCAGATTGACCGCGAAAGCCTGAAACTTAAAAATGCCATTCACAACTATGCCAGTCATGAAGATGAGGAGTTGCTGGACGAGGTGGAGGTGCGTTTCGAAATTCTCTACAGTCGCGTCGGGTTGCTGGAGCAGGGCGAGCTGGGAGCGGTATATCGGCGCGAGGCGGAGCTTGCCCGCCGGGTAACGGGTTTTCGCACCGCGATCAGCGCCATGGAGGTGGTATTGCCGTCACTGCGTGAGCAGGGGCCTGTTGCCACCGCCGGGCTGATCGCCATGGCGACCGAGATTAACGACAGTGCCGAGGCGCTGATCTTCAAGGTGCTGCAGCTGCGCGCCGAGCAAAAAACCGCCAGTCGTAACGAATTTTTCGAACTGCTGGGCTACCTCAGCAGCATGGGCACCCTGCTGCTGCTGGGCATTGGTTCCATCATCGCGCTGCTGTTTCGACAGATGATACTTGAACAGCGCTCCCGCGAGCAGGCCGAACAGCTCAGTGAGAAGCTCAGAATCAGCGCTGCCGAAGCCGAAACCGCAAACCAGGCTAAGTCCGAATTTCTGGCGACCATGAGCCATGAGATTCGCACCCCCATGAATGGCGTAATCGGCATGAGCAGCCTGCTGCTCGACACGCCGTTACAGCCACAGCAGCGTCATTATGCGAAAACCATCGGCGACTCGGCCGATGCCCTGCTGAAAATTCTCAACGATGTGCTGGATATCTCCAAGATGGAGGCGGGCCACCTTGAGCTGGAACAGGCGGAGTTTGATCTGCAGGAACTACTCGTCGGCAGTGTCGAATTACTGGCCGTATCACTCGACAGCAGCCAGGTTCACCTGAGTCTGGAGGCTGAGCCGGCCGTGCGCGGTCACTACTGCGGCGATGCCGGGCGTCTGCGCCAGGTGTTACTGAATCTGCTTGGCAACGCAGTGAAATTCACTGAACGGGGGCATGTGCGACTGCGGGTCAGTCCGGTGCCCGGTGAGCGACCGGGGTGGCAGAGTCTGCTGTTCGAAGTTGAGGACACCGGCATAGGTATAACACCGGAGGCCCAGTCGCGGCTGTTTTCCATGTTTGTGCAGGGTGATGCCGGTACAGCCAGGCGTTATGGTGGCACCGGGCTGGGGCTGGCGATCTGCCAGCGCATTATCGAACAGATGCAGGGCACCATTGGCTTTGACAGCCAGGCGGGAAAGGGCAGCCGTTTCTGGTTCCGGATTGAGCTGGAGCACAGTACCCCCGGTGAAATGACGGCTGCGGATGTCGATGAGGGGGCCATAGTCGCAGCGCTCAGAGCTCGCCCCATGCAGGTGCTGGTGGTCGAGGATAATCGGGTTAATCAGCAGGTGGCTCAGGGTATTCTGACTTTTCTTGGACAGCAGAGCACACTGGCCGAGGATGGTTTGCTGGCGCTGGAATGTCTTGAGCGTGATCATTTCGATCTGGTGCTAATGGATGTGCAGATGCCGAACATGGATGGGCTCGAAGCTACCCGGGCGATCCGCAACCTGCCAGCGCCACAGAATACTGTGCCTATTATCGGTATGACCGCCAATGTCATGGAGGAGGACCAGCGTGCCTGCCGTGACGCTGGCATGGATGCCTGTCTGTCCAAACCGGTTCGACGCCAGAGCCTGGCCAGCATGCTGCATCGAATATGCCTGCAGCTCGAGCCGGCAACGGGTATCGAACCTGTGCCTGCAGGCATTGTCATTGAAGCACAAGAGAGTGAGCCCCAAGGTGCTTTGGATGTGGCCGCACTGCTGGATGCAAGTCGACTGGACACCGCCCTGCTTGGATCACTGGCGGATACCCTGGGTACCGACGACTGTATTGATTTGCTGGCGGACTTTCGTGCCAGTTTGGCCGACTACCGGGCGCGCCTGGATACAGCGCTGCTACAGGCCGATCGGGGTGAAATAAAGCGCCTCTGTCATGGTGCGCGCGGGGCTGCATTGAATCTGGGCTTTGTGCAGCTGAGCCGTGAGCTGGCGGCAGTGGAGGCCGCCATCACCCAGGGGATAGATATCGATGTACCGCTGGCACAGCTGCAACACGGCTTTGCCGCCGCCGAAGCCATTACGGCGCCGGCCATTCTGCGCCAGGTACTGGATGCCACTGATGTCTGAGGTTCGGCGCGGGGCCCGGATTGGTTTATCATGGGCGGCTGTCAGTCTTTTGTTTACCTGGAGCGGCTAAATGAGCCTTAAAGGAACCCTGTACATTATTTCTGCACCCTCTGGCGCCGGCAAGACCAGCCTGGTGCGCCAGCTGCTGTCCCGGGACGCTCAGGTGCGGGTCTCGGTGTCCCATACCACCCGGGCCATGCGGCCCGGTGAAGCCAATGGTACGGACTATAACTTTGTCACCCAGGCCCAGTTCAACGACATGATCGATAACGGCCAGTTCCTGGAGTTCGCCGAGGTCTTCGACAACAAGTACGGCACCTCCCAGACCTGGGTACAGCAACAGCTGGACCAGGGTACCGATGTCATCCTTGAAATTGACTGGCAGGGCGCTCAGCAGGTGCGCCGGCTAATGCCGGAAGCGGTGTCCATCTTTATTCTGCCGCCGTCCCGTGAAGCTCTGCGCGCGCGCCTCACTGGCCGTGGTCAGGATGACGCCAGCATCATCGAGCGGCGCATGGCGGATGCGGTGAGTGAAATGAGTCACTACGCCGAGTTTGACTATATAGTGATCAATGATGATTTTGAGCTGGCGCTGAGTGAGCTGCAGGCCGTACTGGTGACGCGCAGACTGCGACAATCCGTGCAGCAGCAGAGACATGCAGGGTTGATCACGGATCTCTTGTCAGAATAAGGGTGCTCGCGTATAATTCCCCGTCTTTTTGTTCGCAGTTTACTACCTTTTTTGAGGTTCAAGATGGCACGAGTAACAGTTGAAGATTGCCTGGAAAACGTTGATAACCGTTTCGAACTCGTCATGGTTGCAGCTAAACGTGCGCGTCAGCTGGCCACTGGTGGTAAAGAAGCCAAGGTTGACTGGGAAAATGACAAGGTTACCGTCGTTGCCTTGCGTGAAATCGCTGAAGGTTTTACCGATAAAAGCGTACTGGAAGATCGGGAAGAAGACTGATCTTCCAGAAAGCTTCGCGATACGGCATCATTTCAGGTAAAACTCGAGGGAATAGCCGACGCTAGCCCCGTATTACCGGAGTCTCGATGCCAACCATAGACGCACTTTGTCAGCGACTGACCGAATATCTCGAGCAGGAACAGATCCGCAAAGTGCGGCGCGCCTACTATTTTGCCGAGCAGGCGCACGACGGGCAGCGGCGCAAGAGCGGCGAGCCCTATGTGACCCACCCCCTGGCGGCGGCCGGCATTCTGGCCGGCATGCACATGGACCATCAGAGCCTGATGGCAGCCATGCTGCACGACGTTATCGAAGACACCGAAATCAATTATGACTCCATTGAGTCGCAGTTTGGCAGTGCGGTGGCGGACATCGTCGACGGCGTTTCCAAGCTGACTCATCTGGAGTTTGAAACCAAGGCAGAAGCCCAGGCGGAAAACTTCCAGAAAATGGTGCTGGCCATGGCCGAGGATATCCGGGTTATCCTGGTGAAACTGGCTGATCGGCTGCACAACATGCGTACCCTCGGCGCCATGCCAGCGGTAAAACAGCGTCGCATTGCCCGCGAAACCCTCGATATCTACGCCCCCATTGCCGCCCGTCTGGGCATGCGTGACCTGCAAGTTGAACTGGAGGACCTGGCGTTCCAGTCCTATTACCCGATGCGTGCCCGTTATATCCGCCGTGCGGTAGTGAAAGCGCGTGGGCAGCGTCGTGACATCATCACCGAAATTCAGCAAACAGTGCAGCGCAGACTGGATGAAGAAGGCCTCAAGGGTGTAGTCACCGGGCGGGAAAAACACCTCTACAGTGTCTATCGCAAGATGCGCCAGCAACGCAAGTCCTTCTCTGAGATCATGGACATGTTTGCGTTTCGCATCGTTACCGACAAGGTGGACGACTGCTACCGCATTCTGGGTGCCGTGCACAATCTTTACAAGCCGGTGCCGGGTCGTTTCAAGGACTACATAGCCATTCCCAAGGCTAACGGTTACCAGTCACTGCACACCGATCTGTTTGGCACCCGTGATATCGCACTGGAGATGCAGATCCGCACCCGTGAAATGGATGCCGTTGCCAGCCAGGGCATCGCCGAGCACAGCCATTACAAGGCCTACGGCGGCTCCGACAGTGCTGTTGGCTCCTACAATCGGGCCCGCAAGTGGGTGCAGGGGCTGCTGGAAATGCAGCGTAACGCCGGCGACTCGATGGAGTTTATCGAACACGTTAAAAAGGATCTGTTCCCTGATGAGGTTTATGTGTTCACGCCTCAGGGACGCATTCTTGAACTGCCGCGTGGCGCCACCCCGGTAGACTTTGCCTACGCCGTGCATACCGATATTGGTAATTCCTGCGTGTCCTGCCGTATTAATCGGCGCCTGGCGCCGCTGTCCGAGCCTCTGTTCAGTGGCGCTACTGTCGAGATCATTACCACCCCCAGTGCCCAGCCCAACATGGCCTGGCTGAATTTTGTCGTCACCGGCAAGGCACGCGCAAGCATTCGCCATTTCCTCAAGAATCAGCAGCGTCACGAGTCGGTGGAGATGGGGCGGCGGCTGCTGAATCAGTTCCTGGGCAACTATGGCATCAGTCTGGACGGGGTGGAGCGCGGTCGCTTGGCGGCTGTGCTCAAGGATGCGGAGCTGCGGGTGCTGGACGACCTGCTGGAAGATATTGGCATGGGCAATCGCATGGCCTATGTGGTTGCGCGGCGTCTGAAGCCCGAAACCCCGGTCGGGGAAGATGATCTTGCCGCGGTGCGCCGCGGCAACAAGCCGCTGGCGATTCAGGGCACCGAAGGCATGGTGCTGAATTATGCCAAGTGCTGCCACCCGATTCCCGGTGACACCATCGTTGCCCATATCAGCACCGGCCGCGGCCTGGTGATCCATCGTACGGACTGTCGCAATATTGGCTATCTGCGCGATGATCCGGAAAAATGCATTTACCTCGAATGGTCCAAGAGCATTGATGATGAGTTCCGCGTCAGTCTCAGGCTCGAAGTCATGTCGCAGCGCGGTATTATCGCCAGCCTTGCGACTACTGTGGCGACAGCCGGTGCTAATATTATTAAGATCGACAGCGGCGAGAAGGACGGGCAGCTGAGTCAGGTGCAGCTGGATATCTCGGTGCAGAATCGGGTGCATTTGGCCTCGGTGATGAAAAAGCTGCGTGTCATCAAGGCCGTGAATCATATCCAGCGGCAATAGGCGGCGTGGATGGCCGCTCAGGCCAGAGCCCAGAGCTCTGGTGACAATATGCCGTAGTGTCAGTTAACTCTAAGCTGGCCGAACAATCGAAGGGAGAAAGCGATTTGGCAATTGGTGTACGTTCGCTGGAAGGTGACGCCCAGTATGAGGGTATAGCCCGTCTTCTGCTGATGCATGATGGTGACGGCAAAGTACTGGTGCTGCTGCCCTGGGAAGGCTTGCTGAACCTTGAAGCCATCTGGAGGGGTTCGAGTCGGCAATTGCAGCCGGCCCGCAGTGAGGATGCCGTGCGTTTTTTCAGCCAGCCGGGGCTGAATCAGGAACTGGGTCTGCGCAAGCTGTTTTCCCTGCCGCTCTACATAGACCTTTCGCTGCAGTCCCGCGTTGAGCTTAAAGCCTACGAGCCCCATTCCGGCCGCACTTTTAGCCTTCCTGGTTCCTGGCTGAGCGAAGGCCATATAGAGGCGTATCCGCTGGCGCTGACCCGCGCCTATATTGATGCTTGCCAGCCTACCGGTGACGATCGCACGGTGATCACCCGGGCGGTGGAAAAATTCACCGCGCTGCGCATCCGGCAGCGGCTTGAAGATACCCTGGGATTACCCTCTTTTTCGCCCACCATGCAGAAAATTCTGATGATGCGCTGCGACCCTGAAGCCGGCGTCGATACGCTGGTACCTGTGGTGCGGCTGGATCCGAGCCTGTCGGCCCAGGTGATGAGCTGGGCGTCTTCATCCTACTATGCGGTACCCGGCAAGGTGCATTCGCTGGAGGATGCCATTATCCGCGTGCTGGGTTTCGATCTGGTGGTCAATCTGGCGCTGGGTGTGGCGCTGGGCAAAACGCTGCAGATGCCCAATGACACGCCCCGCGGTGCCACTGATTACTGGCAGGAGGCGGTCTATACGGCGACCCTGGCCGAGCGTCTGTGCCGCAAAATGCCGATGGCTGAAAGGCTGCGGCCTGGTCTGGCCTATCTGGCCGGGCTGTTGCACAACTTTGGCTATCTGGTGCTGGCGCATCTGTTTCCGCCACATTTCTCGCTGCTGTCGCGCTATATCGAGGCTAACCCGCATATTGGGACCGAATATATCGAGAAGCAGGTGCTGAACGTGACGCGTGAGCTGATGGGTAGCTGGCTGCTTGAAAGCTGGACGGTACCGGCGGAGGTCTGTGTGGCGGTGCGGCGTCAGAACGAGGTCGATTATGACGGCGAGCACTGCGGCTATGCCCGTCTGGTGCATCTGAGTAACCGTCTGTTGCGTGAGCAGGGGCTGAGCGACGGCCCCATCGAGAATATCCCGGCGGGGCTGACCGAATCCCTAGGACTGAGCCGCGGCGTGATCAGCGAAGCCATGGAGCACTTGCTGGAATCACGGGAAGTGCTGGGGGAAGTGACCCAGGTGCTGGGCGGGCAGCGCGCGAGTTAGAGCAGCCTGCCTGCCTTTCCCTCGCGACGCTCAGCTAAGCCCTAAGGCTGCTAGGAGGCTGTCCGACAATACTCAACCTACTGCGAGCCACCTGAGTTTGGCTGTTTTTTGTGCTGTTTTGCGTTAAATAGAACCACTATTCACAAGCTACATCCCTGTAGCTTGCCCTGTGGGCAGCTAACGCTGTGTAAATCGGCAATCCTGCCGATTTATCGCCTTAAAACACCGCAAAAACCCGCTCAAATCAGTCGGCTCTCGCTACGGCTAGCATTCTCGGACAGCCTCCTAGTCGCTCGCCTCCAGGCTCTGCTCCAGTGCTTCTAGGGCTTCCTGCTGCT
>NZ_BCNS01000166.1 GCF_001528745.1 Marinobacterium profundum
CCAGGGTGGCGCTGCCATCCGAGGTGGCGATGGTCACCGACTGGCTCGCCTGGGCATCGCCTGTGCGGGTTACGGTGAACACCAGGTTGCCGCCCTCATCGGTCGAGACGTCATTGACGCTGAAGCTTGGCGCAGCATCGTTATCCAGGATAGTGCCGACACCGGCGCCATCGCCGATCACGGCACCGCCGGTGGCATTGCTGAGGGTCGCGTTGATGTTCTCGCTGCCTTCGAACAGCGCATCGTCGGTGGTGGCCACGGTGAAGGTCTTGCTGGTCTCGCCCTGGGCGAAGGTCAGGGTCTCACTGTTGCCGGTGTAGTCGCCGCCGGCGATGGTGGCGCTGCCATCCGAGGTGGCGATGGTCACCGACTGGCTCGCCTGGGCATCGCCTGTGCGGGTTACGGTGAACACCAGGTTGCCGCCCTCATCGGTCGAGACGTCATTGACGCTGAATACCGGAGTTTGACCACCATCCAAAATAGCGGTGTTAACAGTGCCCTGAGCAATAGCTGGCTGACCATTTACCGTAGCGCTCTGAAGCACAACACTGAAACTCTCTGGGCCCTCAACAGCACTATCAGTGAGCGTCGTAACATTGAAGCTGACCACAGTGTCGCCGATGACCATGCCGCCAGCGGGAACCGTCACCGTCAGAACTCCATCAGCACTGTTGTAGTCAACGTTCTCCAGCGCAGTGTCGACATTAAGCCCGGTACCAATAGACAGTTCGATAATCTGGCCTGACTGCAGGTCGGCGCCGCTGAGCGCAACACTGTAGTCTGCGGCAAATCCCTCATTAACCGTCGCATCACCCGAAAGCGTAAATACGGGCGTATCGTCATCAAAAATAGTAATCTGCGCCTGGCTCTGGGCGCTATTGATGGTTGCGTTGCTGGCACTAAGCAGCACTATATCCAGGACTTCATTGCCTTCGAACAACGCATCTTCAGTAATATAAACTGAAACCGGAATCTGAGTACTTCCCGCCGGAATGACCACTGTATGAACCTGGGCGCCGCCATCGCGCCAATCTTCAAGGTAAGTGGTCGATACATCACGCAATTCATAGGTAACTGTGACGTCTTGGACCGATGGTTGATCCAGTTTCAGAATGAAAGTAACCAAACGCTCCCCGCCACCGGTACCCTCTAACACGGCAACCGAATTACCATCAACAAGGACAGGAAAGTCCGTCGTTGGCGTGATCGGCGGCTCGCCGCCACCGGGAGGAGTTTCAACTTCAACCTCCACAGTGACACTAACAACTGGCTCTACCGATGCAATTAACACATCTTCACTATCCGGCGTAGTAAACCCACGAGTCAGGCCACTGGTCTGATAACCCGCCTGGGGAGTTACTTCCTGACCCGTACGGGACAGCTGAACAAAAGACGAGCCTGAGTCCCCAGGGCCACCAGCATCACCCGGCGCCTGACCGGCGGCGGTAGCCTCAGCCACCGCGGTGGGATCCTCGCCGGCCAAAATTGCGGCCTGGATGGCATCTATTTCACCGGTTTGCTGTAGTGCCTGGTCGGTGCTTTGGCTGGACGCCACGGACTGGGATGAGTCGAACTGGGCCGCATCGGCGTAAAATTCGGGGGTTATCAGTACCTGCTGACCAGACGCCAGAGAAACAGACTCACCGGACGCGTCCACCAGCTGCACATTGGCACCGCTGGCGACTCGAATCAGCTCACCTTCGAACAAAACATCGCCCACCGCCAGAATCCGCTCGCTGCCATCAGCAGCAACGGCGACAACGGTACCAGTGATCGAGGTTACTGTTGCGGCAATATTCTGACTCTGGGGCTGATCATCTGCATTGCTGGCTGTCAGGAAGCCCGCATCAACGGTCGCCTCCTGACCGGAGCCCAGCGCCAACATTTCGCCGTTAGCTGCCGCAATTTCGATCCGCCCGCCGTCGGACACTCGAATCTGATCGCCTTCGTAGAGAGTGTCACCCAACGCGAGAATACGCTCGGCGCCATTGGTTCCGACAGCTACAACAGTTCCAAAAATAAAGCTTACATTACCTGCAACGTCACCAATAGCCATGATGGTTTTCCTTAATTTTATTAAGTGCCCAGTTCAGGCGTTACCTAAACATAGGGACTAAAACCAAGGGCGGCTATTGTACCGTGGTACAGTGCAGGCCAGAACAGCAAGAAATTCGCAATAGGCCTGAGGCCTAAAATTCAAATTTAGCCCTGAAAATTACGTGCTTTTATCTTCTGTTGGCGCTGATAGATATCGAGTAAGGCTCTATGAGTGGCAAGACCTTCAAGGTTGTCCCCAATAACCGGGGCATCCACAAATATTTCCTCGCCAGCCAACATCTGACGTACCCGATCCAGCAATGGCTGACCGTAGATTTGCTGCAGCAGATAATCAAACTGCTCGGCGTGGCGTTCAGGGTCCAGGCGAAACTGCAGCAACTGATTAATACAGCGAAACAGCCTAAGACGCTCATCGGACAGCAAGCCACTGTGCATCACCCAGCCGCTCCACTCCTGTGCAAGACTCAGTTCCCCCGCACGCAACGCCAGCAAACAGCGCAGCTCACCCACACTGAGCTGCCCCCAGTAAGTATCCGGATCTGCATACAGACACAGGAGCTCGCTCACCCGCAAGTAATCATCCAGTTCAAGATTATCGAGTTGCTGCTCCAGCAGGGCGGCCTGCTCAGCACTGAGATCAGCGAGTTGCAATATTGGGCCTCGCAAGGAAACCGCCCGGTTATTGTTCTGGTGTACGAGATAATCCACCGGATAGAGATCCGCCATCCCCGGCACCACAATCTGACAGCAGCAGATACCCAGATGTTCGTGATCTGCGATATAGATGTCCATATCGACACGATGAATCAAATAGCACAGGTGTTCAAACTCAACCTGACTGTCACCTTCGATGTTCCATTGAGTAAAGGCGTAATCAGGCTTGCGCGACAGCAGATCCCAGGCGACCAGACCGCTCGAATCAATAAAGTGCGCTTCCAGGTTATCCTGCTCGGCCACCATACTGAGATCAAAGCAGGGTAAGGCAAAGCCACTCAAATCATCCAGATCCCGCCCCTGCAACACCCCCGTCAGAGTGCGTTCAAGCGCTTTCTCGAATTTGGGATGAGCGCCAAAGGCTGCGCAGCAACCTCCGTCGGCCGGATTGATCAGCGTTATATTGACCAGAGGAAATTTGCCCCCCAGTGATGCATCCTGCACCACTACCACTAAACCGGCAGCACGCAACGCATCGATAGACTCGCAAAATGCTGGATAACGTGCCAAAACCGCCTCAGGAATCTGCGGCAAGCTGATGCCGGCTGTCAGAATAGTGTTCTTTATATGGCGCTCAAATATCTCCGACAACGCCAGCGTTCGAGCTTCCCAGCGCGAAGATCCTGCAGCCATGCCATTGCTGGTATAGAGGTTATTGAGAATATTGACCGGTAGCCAGACCTGCTCACCGGTGCGCTGGCGCGTAAACGGAATGGCACAGACGCCGCGCTGCTCATTGCCGGAGTTCGTGTCCAGCAGCATTCGCGCCCGTAGCTGACCCTGCAAATCGAAGTGATCGCGAGTCGCGTCATCGAGCAAACCCTCAGGCAAGCCATTGCCAGAGAGCGCAAACCAGCGCTCATTCGGGTAATGCACAAACTCAGCTTGAGCCAGCTCCCGGCCAAAATAGTAGTCGGCAAAAAAACGATTGCAGGACAAACGCTCATAAAACTCAAGCAAGGCACTGCTCAGCGCCGCATCGCGACTGCCGCCCCGCCCACTGCTGCCCAGCAGCGAACAAGTCCGGTCACGTAACTGAACTGACCAGACATTGGGCACCGGATTAAACCAGCACACTTCCTCCAGGTCGAAACCCAGCGCCTGAAGGCTCTGGCGCATCTGGTCAATAGCTTCATTTAGTGGCGCATCGTTACCTGCTGCAGCGCTCATATCCTCTCCCTAGCCAACCACTTCTTATATTGTTTGCCGGAACCTGTGCTCTGCACACCCGAAACCGTGCATCCCTTAGCGCTACCCGGCATCGGCCTGACCGAGGCACAGCCCGCGCATAGTGCCGCCCCAACTATGCCTGATTATAACCGCATCCCTCGCTTTGAACGCAGCCCCAGCCAACGCAAAAATCTTTTTTAAACTAAGGGGTTGACGCTACAGGCCCTCGTCATTAGTATACGCGGCCTCGGTTGAGACATTCCTTGATAGCTCAGTTGGTAGAGCAGTAGACTGTTAATCTATTGGTCGCTGGTTCGAGTCCAGCTCGAGGAGCCAATCGAAAAATTGGTAGTGATGTTCCCTGATAGCTCAGTTGGTAGAGCAGTAGACTGTTAATCTATTGGTCGCTGGTTCGAGTCCAGCTCGGGGAGCCAACTACCAAAGCAAGTGCAGTACTGTCGGAGTGTAGCGCAGCTTGGTAGCGCATCTGGTTTGGGACCAGAGGGTCGTAGGTTCGAATCCTATCACTCCGACCATTAAAGCTTTCTGCAGATTTTGGTACTAGTAGTCTTCGCCCTGGTAGATACGCAGCTTACAGAGTTGCTATTAGATGCGAGATGTAATATCGAGTATTTGTCAGTTAGTGATGTTCCCTGATAGCTCAGTTGGTAGAGCAGTAGACTGTTAATCTATTGGTCGCTGGTTCGAGTCCAGCTCGGGGAGCCAACAACCAAAGCAAGTGTAGTACTGTCGGAGTGTAGCGCAGCTTGGTAGCGCATCTGGTTTGGGACCAGAGGGTCGTAGGTTCGAATCCTATCACTCCGACCATTAACCCTTCCCGCTTTTGATACCCCTAACGTTGTTACCATAACCGGTAGCCGCGATTTTTTCATGCCTGAAATACAGTACTGAAATTACCCCCTCCTCGCCCCGATATCGCCACGCACAAACCCGCGCCCCAGAAAATCCCCACACAGACAGACCCGGCCACTCAGCCTCCGACCAGCCGACACAAATCACGGCACACAGCCACAACGTGACAACAGCACTCAAGCCCACAGCAGCCCATAACTAGCCGAACGCCAGCCATACTGCAACGCCGACCATGAGCGACCCCGCCACACGGTTCATCAGGCGAATATTTGAGGTGCGCTGCAAAAAGCGACTAAGGGTCTTCCCGCCCGCGGCATACATCAGCAGACAGCAGAACTCGATCAGCAGAATAATGGACAGCAGCACCGCCAGCTGCGGCACCATCCGATACCCGGGATCGACAAAAGGCGGCAGCAGCAGGGCTTTCGCCTACACAACCACCAATTTGGCATAGGAGACCCACGCTCAGGCACTGGTGGCGCGACTGGAAACCCTCGGCCGCACGATTGATCAGCACCGGCTAAAGAACTTTACCGGAGCCATGCTGCGTCACCACACAATGAAAAATACGCAGTACATGGCCCAGTGGATAGAGGCAAAAAACAGACACAAAGCCAATTAAGCCAGATCGAACCGAGCAATTTTGTTGTGGTTCATGACGCCACCCTCTCTAGGTTTGGAGTCTCCGGTAAAGCCGGGGCGGTTCACCCCAGAACCGGCATCACGCCGACCCGCCACGTCGACGAGCCAGGAGGAGGACCGCTGGTTTGCTTTCCAATTTCAGACAGGTAGTAAAAGCCCACTCAGGGCGGGCCATCAGTCCTTACTCCATGAAACTCAGCTAGCTTGCTGCATCCACCAGTCGCTGGTCTGTGATGCAAGCTCCTGGGTAGTCGGTGCGGTTATCACCTCGATGCCAGCAGCTTTGATCCTATCCAGCTGCTTCATGGTTGCAGTATTCAGCTTGTTGAACTCGCTCCGTGACAACCCACTGTTAGTGTCTGGTACAAGAACAGATACAGCTGCCGTTTGCCTGTCTGTATTACTCCTGACCAGATTCAGGTCAGCTGACGCCTTCAACAAACTATTTTCAACCACGAGCGGATTTTTGTACCAGCCGGATACAATGGTGCTGGCCGACCGGGCGCTCATAAGCGGTATATCCAAGTCAAGCTTGCCGCCAGCATTGAGCCTCAGGACATAGCGATCGAGCTGAACGATACTACCCGCCTCTAAGGGGATGGACTCTTTGATGTGATCAACCACAGCGTGGCGGACCTTGCTCGTCGAGCGGTATCGAAATCGTTGCGACTCCCGGATGTTCTTTGGTCTTGCCAACGTCACAACATGGTCGAAGAATTCGTCAACAATCTGTTCGGATGACATGCCAGCGGCATAAAGCGGCGCGCCAATTTTGATATTGTGTCCCAAATTGTCAGGCAGGTTTCCGTGCATCTCTAAAATTGTGGACTCAATGTCATGCAGGGTGTGCGAAAGCCAATTCTTATCGACCCGGTTATCAAACAGGCACCCAAGGCGGTCGAATGAGTCGAGCATCCGCACTTCAACGTCGCGCTCATTGCTGAACACAACGCCCACATTGAAGAACTCCCGGGTGTCTTCATCGATACAGAATTGTATGCTGCGCCAATTTCCGGTTACGGGTCTCTGCGTTCCTTGCGTTCGCAGCTTTCCTCTGAGACCGCTGTTCATGCGAGAAGTCCTATCTGCTGGTTGTAGTAGTCAGCATCGAGCCTGCTTTCCAATAGGTCGATGATAGCACCGGCCTGTGTCGCATCGAAGAACTCCCCCAGAAAGCCAGCCAAATCCTGCTGGCAGTCAGCAGTGCTCACGACCTTAGCAAACGAGGCATACGCCATCGCTCGCGCACTTTTATTGGGAAGTTTGGCACTCCACCCGGGATTGAAATGATCGAGTGCTGCAAGAAGCCGATTTTGGCCGCCACCGGGAATCCGCCCAAATGACCCAGGTGACCAATTTGGAAAGACGAAGATGCGGCCGTGATCAATCAACATGGGGGCTCTCGGTGCAGCCAACAGATTCCCAAGATTGCGATCAGAATTGGCGAGCCAGTCATCAAATGCAACGATTCGATTAGTTTGGCTTATCTCAGCCAAACGCTTCACCACACGTTCGAACGCCTTGCTGACCATGTGCTCGGGCAGCGTTAAGTCAATGTGCTGAATGACATTAGGGTACTGCATGTCCTGGCTAAACCAGCACAAGTAGTCCTCCTGCAACTGTCCGTGCCCAGCCTTCGCCAGCATCCTATGCAGCTCAGACGGTATTTGCTCAACCGTTAGCAATATGATTCCTGCCTTTTCGGGCACATCAAAGCCGGACCGCTTAGCCAGTACGTACCCAATCGCCTCGGCAACTATCTCCCTGTTAGGTACTGGCTGTTGATCTGCAGGGCAAACAATGACATCGGGTAGCGGCTTAACGAAGCAACACTCCACTGACAGCCCGAGATCGATCTTCGCGCGAAATATTGGGCTGGCGCCTGTCTTCTTGGGTGGTGAAAGCTGGCCGACAAAAGCGTCGGAGGGTAGCTTGAGGATAGACACACTTACACTCCTTGTATTGTTTATTAGGCTACAGCCTGACCACCCCAATCTAAGCAGCTATTGCTGCCTGTACGCCGACTGCGCCTGCAGGCCGTCGCGGCCGGCCTGCTCGTCTGGTTAATCTTTGCACAAGATCCTTTGGTACATTCGCCGGTTCAGCATACAGCTGACTTAGCTGCTGTACGTGTCGGCTCCGCTGCACAACTACTAGAAGCTACGACTGAACTGCCGATGGATCGTGGCCACAGCTTAGCCGGCGAGCACCTGATAGGCCAGATCAACATCACTCAATTTGACGGGCTCTACCTGCGCCCTGTTATGGGACACAGCCTGCGCTGACCCGAGACCGTCAAATCATGAAGGACATCAAGTGCCTGATGCAAAACCGAGAGGGTCAGATTGACCCTCTCGACCTGCGCAGCATGGTCTATTCTTACCGGTGCTCAGGACGAACTACAGCACAGGAGACACGGATATGTCACAGCCCCTCTACTGCGAGGTGAAGCGCCTTGCTGCCCTGCTTGAAGCCGATCACCCCGCCCGGCCGATATAGACCTAGCCCAAAGGGTTGAGCACGAGCTTACCGAGTTGCGGCCGCTGCATCTCAGCCGTCGGGCGCTGGTTAAAGTGATTGAGAGCGACTACTACTGGATCCTGATCGAGAGGGCGCTTGAGCGGTCTGCGGTGACCTGACCGCCAAACCGGAATGAATCATAGAAAAATGGTGACTTGATCGCGTGAAGATCATTCAGCTATCGAAGACCTGCTATGTTGAGAGCTGGCACTGATGTCACATAAGGATTGAGAAGGATGTTTTCTACGCCATTTCTGTTTGATGAGCATGGCCAGGTCATCGCTCTAGAGCGCGTTCGACTGGATGGAGGCTTCACAGAGAACTGGTTGCAATCACGCCTCTTCGAAAATCCGAAGTCGCTACCCTTGGGAGAAATTGACCCAGGATACCAACACGTTACCTCACTCTGCACAGAGATGTCCACGTCGGTAGGCCCGATTGATATCGTCTATGTGACACCCGAAGGCCGCTTGGTGATTATTGAAACCAAATTGTGGCGCAACCCTGAAGCTCGCCGCAAAGTCGTGGGACAGATCCTGGATTATGCCAAAGAGCTGATTACCTGGTCCTACGCGGACCTGCAGCGGGAAGTGAGCCGGCGCACCGGACTTAAAGGCAACAGTCCTTACGCCTTGGTTAAGACCGAGTTTCCCGAAACCGATGAAGCTATGTTCGTTGACGGTGTTAGTGCTTCTCTGACCAAAGGGGACTTTATGCTGGTTATTGCCGGTGACGGCATTCATCACGGAGCCAAAGGTATTGTCGAATTCCTGCAAAACACCGCACATATGCGCTTTGTGTTGTCGATGATTGAAGTCGGCGTCTATCGCTTTCCAGAACTCGAGCGCTATTTCATTCAGCCAAGGGTCCTGGCGAAAACCCAAACGCTGGAGCGGGTGGTTACCACTGAGCAGCAGGAATTGGTGGAGACACAAAACCGGCCACCGGCCGATAGCACCCCAAGTCGGGAGCAATGGCAACTGGAGTATCTGGCTTTTTGGGAGAAATTTCTTAACGAGATCAGTCTAGATGACCCAGAACAACCCATTCCCAAGCCGGTGCCGGTCGGCAATATTTCATTCGCGCTGCCGCCATCAGGTGGTACTGCTTGGATCACTGTTTTCTTCTCCAAAAACACCAAGGAAACTGGATGCTTTCTACGTCTGACTAACAGCGATCAAGGCAATGAGCTTTACCAAGAGTTGCAGGGAATGCAAGACGAAATCGATCGAGAGCTTCCCTTCGAAATTGTGTGGGATTACGACCGAAAGGTGAAACGAATTATGCGCGTTTCTGGAGACTGGCCTCCATTTGACAGACCTGAAATTACAAAATATTTAGAAACAACTTTGAATGCACTGGTGAATGTGTTTCGACCTAGACTTAAACAACTATCAGGTAACTAACCGATCCCAAACCAAGCGACTTGTAGGAGCGTAATGGAAAACGTATGTACTCGCTGTGTCGGCGACACTCCATTAAAGGAATGGATTAGGCAATATCACGGCCGCCGGGGTTGTAACTTTTGTCATACAGCCGTTGCTCCGACGGCACCGGTCTCGGATCTATGCGAGCATATAGAGCAGTGCATCTGCCGCTACTGGGGCAACCCTGATGATCAGATGACATACTGCTCTGCAGAGGGGGGATGGGTTGGAGTAACATACGATACAGATGAGTTAGTCTTCGATCATTGCGAACTTACCTTGCCCCTAGACCACAGTGGTGAGTTAGAGAAAGCCATCCGCTGGTGCCTAAGCGACGATACTTGGTGTGACTACGACTGGCTTTCATTGGACGAAGACCAGGCTATGATCACGAGCTGGGATCGTTTCTGTGACATTGTAATGCATGAACGTCGCTTCTTCTTTCAAACGCACGGAGCTGACCCTGAAGATCGAGACTCCTACAGCCCAATATCTATTCTGACTTCAATTGCCAACTTCTCAGAAAGCCACGGTTTAGTGAGAGATCTTGAAGTGGGTACCAGGGTCTATCGAGCACGCCCCGACTTCAAAAAGCGTAACCCTGCAGCTTCAGAATTCGGCCCGCCGCCACGGCATAGTTGTCAAAACAACAGAATGAACCCAGCCGGAGTTCCGATGTTCTATGGCGCGCTAGATTCAAGAACTGCGGTAAAAGAGGTAGGAAGGCAGGTGTCACGCGTAGGCTACTTTCAGGTTTCTGTACCACTGTGCATTCTTGACTTAACTCGGCTACCAGGAGTTCCAAGCTACTTCTCCGAAACTGAGCGTAAGAGAACCATGGAGCTCAGTTTCATGCGCCATTTTTCACACAACATAATGCAGCCGGTTGATCGCGAAGACCGAGCGCATGTAGATTACCTTCCGTCACAAGTCGTTACAGAGTTCCTTCGCGACTTCGAATTTAGAAACGGCCCGCTGGACGGCGTCCTCTATGGGAGCGTAGCCTCTCCGGGGAAACGCAATCTAGTCCTATTCAGCGAAAACCTTACCAAGCCGGCTAGAAAAATTTATGACCCACCCATAGAGCTGCTAAATTTTTTGAAAGCCAAGACAGTCCGAATTCCCTAAAAAGAAAATAATCCAACCATGCAATAACAGTTACCTTCGCACAGAAATCTTGGTCTACTCGTTCTCCTGATCCTTGGCGACCGCGCTATAGGACGTAGCACATAGCCCGAAAACATCTTCAACTGCCCCGCAGCGCCGATAGAAGCTTGCCCGCCCTTCTTTTGCGTCGTAGTCAAACACTCGATAAATCCAATACGCGTCTCCAAAATCTCTCGAGACACCCACCTCATTTCTAGAGATAAAAAACGGCGTATGCATCGATGCGGTCGTTGTTTTCACCTCAATGTAACGCTGCCCTCCAGTCTCCGGATCAAAAGATTTAATGTCATATCCAGCCGCCGAGTTGACCTGCGCTACATGCTCGACTAATTCGGAAAGCTCCCTCTTTCCAGCCTTAAAAAGCTGGTCACGTTCAAACTGCAAGACCAGGTGCTCACCGGCAAGCCCAAGCTCTCTATTTCGCTGCTCTCGTTCAGCCCAATCCGGTGTAATCGTTGATGTGGTAGGAGCCCGCCCACCTCGCTTACGGGCAGTTGATGATACCTCGGTTAGACCTCCGGTAGGAATCTGCACTCTGCCTGTGCTGTACGTTGGCGTTAGCGCAGGTTTCAACTGTACGTTTAACCTGTCAGCGAGACCCTCAGGCAAAGGCCAGTTGAGAATCGTCCACGTAAAGTGCACCGGTTGCGAAGAGAGTGGATCCCAGTCGCGAAACGCTACAGGCCCGAGATATGTGTATGTGTCTCGTCCATTTCCACGCAGGAACAAATATACATTGTTCCGAGCGGCATCGTGAGATACCAACTTCCGCACGACAGGTGACTCGGGTATATGTCGATTTTGCGACTTCCAAACCAATACGCCATCTTCGGTCAAAGCATCCTCATAGTCGTTACCGTCACGCTGCTCAAGCGTAACGAACAGCGCGAAATCGTTGGGACATGGAACATTTGGGATGATGCCCTGTATCCCCCAGACACCAGCACCAATACTAAACTTCGTTCCCGGCGAGAATATTTAACAGACCTGCTGCCGGTCATACCGCCCGTAGAGCCTCAACCCCTCGGGCAGCCCGGGCCGAACTACTTTTGTTTTTATTTCAAACCCAAGCCGCTCCAGGACTTGAAAGCATGGTGAATTTTCCCCGCCGGTAAAGTGACTGGAGTTCAACTCAAAGCCAAGTAGTCGCGAAGCAGCGAGTCCAAAGATTGCTTTCGGGGGGGTATCTCTTGCTATTGACGACAAGGTCATAAAATGTCGACTGTTCATAAGAGTCTACTTGCCCACCAAGTAATTCAAAAGGTTCTATAGCGCTGTATATATCTTGTGCAGCCAAACCTTCCGTTAGCTTCCTGATCCCCTTTATTCGACCAGTTTCACCGACTTTTATATTAGACACCTTCCCACCTCCATGATTGCTCTTCTTCCGTTATTTCCGACAAAAATTTATCAACAATATTTCGCTGAACACCCCTTGACTGTAAGCGGCCGGTAAACCCATCTTGAGGCAGCGGTCGAGACTGCCCGATAGTGTCCACCTATTTTCAAGTGGACACTTATGATGACTTTATTAAGCGTATCGGAAGCACCCCGGAAGCGTCGTCGTTATACCCCCGAGTTCAAAGCCCGCATTATCGCAGCCTGCCAAGAGCCAAACGCCTCTGTCGCCCGGATCGCACTGGATCATGGACTTAACGCGAACCTGGTTCATAAATGGATCCGCGCAGCCCGGCAGCAACCAGCCGCGACATCGCCTGCTTTTGTATCGCTGGCGGTACCGGCTCAG
>NZ_BCNS01000167.1 GCF_001528745.1 Marinobacterium profundum
AAGTAGGGTTTGGCACCCTTGAAGCCCGGCAGGAAGGAATGGTGAATATTGATACAGCGCCCGGCCAGCTGCTTGCACAGGGTATCGGACAGCACCTGCATGTAGCGCGCCAGAACCACCAGTTCGGTGCCGGTCTGCTCAACGATTTCGAGCAGCTTGGCTTCCTGTTCCGGCTTGGTTTCCTTGGTCACCGGCAGGTGGATATAGTCCAGCCCTTCACGCTCGGCCAGGTAGCGCAGATCTTCATGGTTGGAGACAATGGCGGAGATCTCGATGTTGAGCTCGCCGGTAGCACGGCGGTACAGCAAGTCACGCAGGCAGTGGTCGTACTTGGAGACCATGATCAGCACGCGGGCCGGCTGGCTGGCGTCGTGGATTTCCCACTCCATCTCAAAGCGCAGCGCCGTGACTTCAAAGGCCGCTTTCAGCTGCTCGACACTCGGCTGCTGGGAACCTTCAAATACGAACTCGATGGTGGAGAAAAAGCGCCCGGACTCCAGATCGTCAAACTGGTGAAATTCCTTGATAAAGCAGCCCCGGTCGGCCAGGAAGTTACCTACGGCGGCAACGATGCCGACCTTGCCCGGGCAGGACACTTTAAGAATGTATGCAGGTTTGTTCTTCATCTCGGTTCCTATGTATTTAAAGGTAATCGAAGTCTCAGAGCGCGGCGTCGAGCGC
>NZ_BCNS01000168.1 GCF_001528745.1 Marinobacterium profundum
GTCCCAAGACCAAAGCTGGTTAGGCCCGTTCGCAGCGTGCGTCGTGGGTGCCGGATGCCTTTTCGGACGCTGAACGCGGCCCCGGCGATGCTGCTGATCGGCGGCATGCAGCACCCGATAAAAGCTGCTTTCAGACGCGAGATAACGGCCCTGATCGGCCAGCCGGGGCACGATCTGGCTCGGTGGAAGATGCGCGTATTCCGTGCTGTTGCAGAGCTGCAAGATCGTCTCGCGTTCAGCATTAGTCAGGGCATTCGCCAGCGTGGGCCGCTGCGTGGTCGTGCGACCATCGGCTTTCAGCGCGCCTTCTTGTGTCCAGCGTTGCAGCGAGCGGAGACTAATCGCCAGTTCCTTGCAGGCGACCTGTTTTCGGGCACCGGCGGCAATGGCTTCAGCAATCCAGACGACATAATCGCGCCGTACCGACAGCGTCGTTAGCTGTCCTCGCTGTCGTCCCCCCAGTAGGCATTGAGCTTTTTTCGCAGTACCAGAATCGCCGCAGCCTCCGCCAACGCTTTGTCCTTGCGCCTCAGCTCGCGTTCCAGTTCGCGGATACGTTTCTTGTCAGCCTTGGCCTGTTCGCGATCGAGTTGGCGCTGGGCTTTGGCTGTCTGCTGACCCGACAGACAGGCGTCGCGCCATGCCTTGATCTGCTGGGGATATAGCCCTTTACTGCGGCAGTATTCGCTCAGCTCGATTTCAGACAGCGCGGTGGTCTCAATCACCACCGCCAGCTTGGACTCAGCTGACCAGTTATCCGTTAGCTTTTGATCTCCGGGCACCGCAGCCCCTCCCGCTTTGGCCTGTTTGCGCCAAGCATACAGGGTTACATCGGAGATGCCTTCCTGGCGGGCGAGCTCGGCTACAGACATGTTGTGGGGCGGCAAAAGCTTCTTCAGCAGGGCCTCTTTACGCTCAGGTGAATAACGTCGCATCGCATGACTCTTTCCGTCCCCGGGACTTTGGTTTAGATGAAACTGATCAGGCGACAACTACCCTGACACCGGGGGAGCTCTACCAAGCAGGCACAAAAAAAGCCAACCTCAAGAAGGTTGGCTTTTTTCAGTTGCTTATAAAGCAACAAAGTATGGTAGCGGTGGCCGGATACACTCGATCATCCCTGCTTGCCAAACTTCGACCTTGAGGCTTGGGTATGTTGTGAACTGCAGGAACTAGACCCGCTGATGTTCTCATGCACTGCAACGATACAGTTCATTGATAGCGACTATTTTGGCCTTTTGCTGGACTTAGCGCTTGAGCAGTATACGGTGACTTGAGCGTCAAGCCCGTGTTATCGGAGGAGGTGCGGTCATTCATCACTTGAGTTTGGGTTAAGTGATATTGTTCCTTCATTTAGAACAATAGCTCTATATAGCTTTCCAAAGTTAGAGTTGTGACTAGACGCACCGATGATGGCGATCAATAGCGCAAGAATAACTGTAGAGGCAATAGAGGCTCCCATACCCAGTAGCAAACCAGTCTTTGTACTAGTTCGATCTGTTATGTGGGACTTCACATCAACCAAGTCATCTATTACCTGGCTATTGGAGGCTTCTACTTGCTTCAGGACGGAGGAGTTTCGTGTTTGTTCTGTCAGGAACTGTTGTGAAATTTCGTCAGCAAATGCAAATAATGTTTGCTCCGCTTCGGATCGCAACTGCTCTAAGCGTCGATCATTGTAATTTCTAAGAAAGCCTCGCAATTCCTCAGGGGTAGGGGAGCGGCCTTCGTTTTCTTCGGTATCACGATAAAACTCAAACTTTTGGAGTTTATATTCCGCGTACGCCAATCGCCCTATTAAGGCCAAGGGTAGGTCATCTTCATCAATGACCAACTTTCGAAGAATGGGGTTGTGAACTGGAATGAGTGGCTGAACATCTTCAGCTTGACCTTCCGTGGCCTGTTGTGTCATCAACTTACCCGTTAGGCGTAAAAGCGTTTAGTAACCAAAATTCCCTTTTAGATGAGTGCTTCAGCAAGTTCGTCCTCATTCTTCTCATCTCTGCGTCTTTTATAGTGAGCAATCATAGCTTTTTTCATGGCGCGATCAGCTGCGGCACGGTTTACACGCACTACCGTAAAATCTCGACCGCCAAAGGCAATCATATGAGAGCTCGGCGCCTCAAGCGTAACTTCGCATTTTTCTCGGTCTGAGGATATGAATACTCTCGACCATTCCCTTTTACGCCTCATCGCGACCCTTCCAAGTTATCTGCAAGGTTTTTGTAATAACCCACCTTAACTTTAGAGTTGATCATAGCATAACCACAATGGTTGGTGTCATCTGGAATATAAGTCAATGATATTTAACGGGAAGTTATTGCGTCCTTGCGTATATCCATGGTTGGTGACGTGACGGGGCGAGGTCATGAGCACCAAAACGAACGTACTGAATGTTGAGGCAGGTGAGCCCATAGGTAACAAACAACACGAAACCCGGTGATTTTGGGTTGTTGGGTAGCTAGTGGGGTATGTGGCGGATTCGCTTGTAACTAATTGATTTTTATGAATGACTGGTACCAGTGGCCGGACTCGAACCAGCACGCTTTTAAGGGCGGGGGATTTTGAATCCCCTGTGTATATCAACTTCACCGTCACCGCCAAAATCTGTTGAGAGCGGCTTCCTCGTCCTTGCCCGACGCCGCCTTTGTTGAAATCTTGGCCGATGGTGTCGAGGATAACAGACCATGCGTCATGGCGGTGTGCGGCGTTTTACCGTATTTTTGCAGTATCTACCATGTGTCAATAAAACTCACATAGCGCTTCAGATTTTGAGGCTTTTAGCCTGTATTGCACAGCTTTGTGTACTTGACTACCTGTTCGACGATGGTGTCCGCAAACTGATGGTCGTTGATGTGGAAGTCGAACTCGCGCAGATCAAGGTTGGAAGGGCGGAGGGATTGCAAGTGTGCCGCGAATACAGGTGGTAGCGATGGGTCGTGCAAATGGCCGCGGGGGCTATCGTGCTCTGAGAAGCCCCGCAGCGGGATGAAGAAGGACACGGGGCCCGTTGCGTCGGCGATCAAGCGAGTCATGTGCTCTGCCAACGCCAGGAGTTCGCGGCGTTCGGTACGTACCGCCGTGAGCGCCGTGTTGTGCATGTGGCAGCGTTTGCCGGGAAAGAGGTGGCGGGCTTCAGCAATGGGGCCTGTGGAAATGAAGTCAGCGTTGCCTGGTGCAAAGATTGTCGGAATACCCTTCCTGAGAGCGGCCTTGCAGCGGTCAGCGCCTGCGCTGCACAGACCGTTGTGCAAGAAGTCGTTCACCTCCAGGAGGGATACATCCACGACGACACAGGTATCGCGCTGCCTGATGATCTCCTCCATCGCAATGCCGCCACTGCCGAGAGTGTGAAAAACCATCACCTCGTAGCCCAGAGCTTCCAGTGCACAGCGCACGCGCACTGTGCAGGGATCTGTTGTCGAGAGTGTGGTCATCGTCACCAGCGGACGGTTTTCGGCGATGACGGCACGATACTCCCTGGCTTGGGCTGCGATTGCTATTGCGCCGTTGCGGTAAGCGGCTTGGGAGATACTGTTGAAACCGCTGATGTCACATACCGGATTGACCATCATAATGTCGTTGGAACCAACGAAGGGTTTGGTGAAGCCAGAAGCCAGTGTCGATATCATGACTTTGGGCAGGCCATAGCGGAAGGTGCGCATGACCGCGGTGCTAAGGGTCGTGCCCATTGAACCACCCATGCCAATGATACCTGCGAGGCCTACTTTCTGATCTACTTCACGGGCACAGTGTATGGCACCCTCAGCCATAATAGACAAACACTTGCCTTCGTGATTGAGGGCACGAATTTCGTCCATGGTTCGACCCGCGGCGGCAGCGATTTTTGTTGGGTTTATTTCGGCCGGACTCGCATCCTCGCCACGAATACTGGCATCCAGGTGAATCACGTTCACTCCGCGGGCCTCTAATACTTGGCGGAGGTACGCCGCTTCCAGCTGTTTTGTATCACGGGTAGCAATCATTAGGACGTAGGGTTTTTGTTTTTTCATTATTTTATTCTCCCCAGGAGTGGTCGCCGGATCTGAGGCTTTTTGCGGTATTACACCGCCCTCTTAATAGCACATCAAAATTTATGGCGGTGGCGTAGATCATTATCTTCGGGTGGTAAATGTTCCAAATGGTACATCAGGCCGCTGATATTTTTTACTATGTTGCCATCAAATTCGTTGAGATCTCGTGTGCAGCCGCAGTGAGTTCTGATAGATGCGCCTTTACGATTTCCTCGGTCGTCTTAACCTTACGATTCCATGTCAAATTAAGCACCGCAATTACATCGCCACTGGCCATGACAGGCACTGCAATCGAAAGGCGACCATCATCCGACTCGCGTCTTGATTCGTTGAAGTCCCCGCCGAAGTCACCTGCACGCTCTCCATACCCCAGGCGCCGGGTTTCATTCAGCAGCTGTTCAATGACCTCTGCTTTTCTGGCGATGAAGTTTCCGGGCTCTTTGCTACTGCGCAGCCGTTGCAACACCGCCTCTCGTTCGGTGTCGCTGCAAAACGCCAGATAGGCACGCCCGGTCGCAGACCTGGGCATGTTGATGCGAAAGTTGAGTTGTCCCTGGAGTATGTGTGAGAAATAAGACTGTGACGTATTTGTCTCCACGACCGCCATGTGGTCAAGACGCGGCACCGCCAGTATCGATGGCCATTGCACCTGGCGCCCCAGTCGCTCCAAGATCGGTGAGGCTACTTCAACTACGTGACCGGTGTCGTTCAGCTCAGGCAAGCGCACCTGTATTCTGTGGCTTGCCATGTAAGCGCCGTCTGCCAGTCGCTGCCATACCAGCCCTCGCTGCTCCAGCGTTAGAATGATGCGTGTTAGTGTTGCTTTGGGCAGATCCGTCGCGAGGTATAACTCATGCAGACTGGCGCTGCGGGCATCCTGTAAATAGGTAAGTACTTCAAGGCCTCTGTCCAAAGCTCGGATGGTCTTTACTTTGTAATCCCGCATCTTATTTTTCACCACGTGAAACTTATAGGTTTAATGATAGCCTGCCTGGAATTCCTTTGACAGGCGTTGCGCTAGCCGTTGCCCTATTTTCACCACGTGAAATCATTTCACGCCGCGCTGGCGGTGTAGAAATGAAATGGATAATAATTTAACTCAATCGACGAATTATTATATTAACTCCGTCAAATCAAAAAAATGGGATCAAGGTTCAGAAGTTAATTTTAATGTGAGTATTTAACTCCATTTTAATGTCACCTTGCTGCTTAAGTTTGGTCCAAAAATAATAAGGAATATGACTTATGTCTATTACTGAAGTTAATAAGGTTGATGCGGAAGTTATCGATGGAATGCGCATTGGTTGGGATATTCCGATCAGAATGAGTGATGGAATTATTCTTCGCGCTGATATTTTCCAGCCGCCGGAAGAGGGGCGTTACCCGGTCATCCTGAGTTACGGGTGCTATGCAAAGGGTCTCTCGTTTCAGGAAGCCTACGCTGGGCAATGGGATGTAATGACAAGGGATTTTCCGGAAATAAAGGACGGTACGACCAACAAATACCAGTGTTGGGAGGTTGTTGATCCGGAGTGTTGGGTACCTGATGGTTATGTCGTGATACGTGTTGACTCTCGAGGTGCGGGGCGTTCAGAAGGTGTGCAGAGCGTATGGTCTGAACAGGAGATTCAGGATTATTACGAGTGTATAGAGTGGGCCGGCGAGCAAGCCTGGAGCAATGGTAATGTCGGGCTGCATGGAATTTCCTATTACGGCGCCAATCAATGGCACGTAGCGGCCATGCAACCGCCTTATTTGAAGGCAATTATCCCCTGGGAAGGCACCTCTGACTGGTACCGCGAAGTGTTCTACCACGGCGGTATTCGATCCGGTTTTCTTGACCGATGGTTGCCCCGTCAGCTCGCGATGCAGCACGGCTACGGAGAGCGTGGTCGCAAGAACCCCAACACCGGTGTGCCCGTGGCAGGCCCTGAGACCCTCACCGATGAGGCGCTGGCGCTAAACCGCGTCGACAAGGTGGCGGAGGTGCGCGCCCATCCGCTGGCGGACGATTATAACAACGCTCTGGTGGCGGATTTGTCGAAAGTTACCGTGCCGCTGCTCTCAGCGGCTAACTGGGGTGGCCAGGGACTGCACCTGAGGGGCAACATCGAGGGCTACACACAGGCAGCCTCCGAGAACAAGTGGCTGGAAGTCCATGGGCTGGAGCACTGGACGCATTACTACACCCCTTACGGGGTCGATCTCCAAAAACGCTTCTTCGATCATTTCTTGCGCGGTGTGGACAACGGTTGGGACAAGCAGCCGAGGATTTCGTTGCAGGTCCGGCACATTGATGCCGGTGCCAAGGGCAGCATCGCGGGCAGGTTCGTGCAAAGAGGGGAGCACGCATGGCCGCTCGAACGTACGCAGTGGACTCGCTTCCACCTGCAGGCCAATGGAGCAAGGCTGCAGGCTGAGCAGGTGGATACCGACGCCTATCTCGAGTACGACGCTATGGGGGCCGGGGTGACTTTCACCAGTCCTGCATTGGAAAACGACACCGAAATTACCGGCCCGCTGGCAGCCAAGCTGTTTATCAGCTCATCGACGACTGATGCTGATCTGTTCCTTGTGGTTCGGGTGTTTGATCCTAACGGTGACGAAGTTGTGTTCCGCGGCGCGATGGACGTACATACGCCGGTTGCCCAAGGGTGGCTGCGCGCCTCACACCGGCGCCTGGATACTCACCGCAGTCAGCCGTACAGGCCGTATCACCAGCATACGGTGAAGGAACCCCTTACGCCTGGAGACATTTACGAGGTGGACGTCGAGATTTGGCCGACGTCCGTCGTGGTGCCGGCAGGGTACCGGGTGGCGTTGACAGTGCGCGGAAAGGACTATGAGTACGAGGGGGAGATCGACCCGAGCGACACGACTCATCGCTACCCGTCACGTGGGGTCGGCCCTTTCGTTCACAACGATCCTCTGGACAGGCCTGCTGATGTGTTCGGGGGGATGGTCCGGTTGCATACCGGTGGCGATTATCAGTCATATCTCCTCATGCCGGTAATACCAGCAGCGGAATGACATAACAAAAACAACATATTTATGAACAAACTGGAGGTTTGAAATGGCTGTAATGCGATTGGGGTACCTGCATGCGCGCGTGACCAACCTGGCGGAAGCCAAGCGCCACTACGTGAATACGCTCGGCATGCAGGTGGTGCTGGAGCAAGACAACAGGCTCTATTTAAAGTGCTGGGACGAGTGGGATCATCATTCGCTTATGCTGGAGGAAGGTGGTGTCGGGCTGATCAAGCTTGGATACAAGGTCGCCAAGGCTGAGGATCTGGCTTATTTCGAGCAGAAAATCGAGGCCTTTGGCGTCAGAACCACCCGCATGAGTGCAGGGGAAAACCTGGCCGTCGGTGAGGGTATTCGCTTCACCATGCCATCGGGGCACCTGATGGAGCTTTATCATGAAATGGAGTTCACAAACACCGCCGTCGGCCTCGTCAATCCGCCGCTGTTTCCCCGGCACCTGGTGGGAGTTGGGGTGCCACGACTCGATCATTGCCTGCTTAAAACCGACGATATTCCCCTGGCGGAGCGTTTCTGTATTGAGGCGCTGGACTTCAAGCCCGCAGAGCGGCTGGTAAGCGAGCTCGGTGACACTGGCGAATTAATGGGGACCTGGCTGTTTTGTCAGCACAAGACCCATGACATTGCCTTTGTCGCCGGGGAGCAGGGCCGGATTCACCACTGGGCATACAAGCTGGAGAACTGGGATGCGATCCGCCATGCAGGAGCGATCTTGTCGATGGATGATACGTCTGTCGGTTTTGGGCCAGACATACACGGACTCAGCCGGGGCGACACTATCTATTTCTTCGACCCGGCGGGTAATCGTAACGAGGTTTTTGCCGGTGGTTACGAGACCTATCAGGACTTCCCGACAGTTACCTGGACCGCAGACGAAATCCCGCGGGCGGTCTCCTATATCGGTCGGGAGATAGCGGAGAACCACTTTACCGTTGACACCTGAACCATGAGTCATGTCGTTACGATCTTGCCGGACGGGGCTCGTTTCCCGGTTCGGCCGGGTGAGACCTTGCTCGCGGCTGCTCGTCGTTATGGTTTTGCATACCGGGTGGGCTGTCGAGAGGGCGGGTGCGGTGCCTGCAAGCTGGAGTTGGTGTCTGGGGAGTTGGTCTACAGCAAGACCGTGGCAGAGTCGGTGCTCAGTGACCAGGAACATGCCAGAGGCATCTGCTTGCCGTGCCGGGCGGTGCCCGTGACAGATGTCGTAATCAGGCTCGATGCAACCGATCGGCTCAGGCGCGGGCCTTTCAGTGACCGACTTGCCAAACGTGACCTTAACAAGGCAGACCGTCTCGATGTTCCCGCTGAATCGGAACTCAGCGATTCGAATAATGTACCTGCCGCCAAGCTCTCATAACAAAACTAAATCGATCTCGGACGGAGCATACCATGTCAATCGATAACCTCGCACCAAAACACAAGAGCACCCTCCATGACCGCGAGTGGGAGTGGGAGGGCGATCTCCTGATCAAGAGCAGGGAACTGGTCTCGGAAGGGGTCGTCGTGCTCACCCTCACGGACCCGGCTGGCGCGGGCTTGCCCGAGTGGAGCCCGGGCGCGCATATCGACCTGCTGCTGTCCGATGGGCTGATCCGGCAGTATTCCCTGTGCGGGGACATCCACGACCGCCGTTCGTATCGGATTGGGGTACTCCTTGATCCAGGCAGTCGTGGGGGATCGCAGTTTGTCCACGATAAGCTGCAGGCTGGTGGGACAGTACGTGTGCGCGGGCCGCGCAACCACTTCCGGCTCATCGAGGCCCCGGAGTACCTGTTTATCGCCGGTGGGATAGGTATTACCCCCATGCTGCCGATGATTGCGGCGGCGCAGGCCGCCGGCGCGAACTGGCGCCTTTTCTACGGTGGCCGTACCAGGGACTCAATGGCGTTTCGCGACGAATTGTCTGTCTACGGGGACCGGGTCAGTATATTTCCCCAGGACGAGGTCGGGCGGATCCCGTTGATTTCAGTTTTGTCCGAGGCCCGTGACGATGTTCTTCTGTATGTGTGTGGCCCAGAGCCGTTACTCGATGCGGTCGAAACCGGTGCCGCGCACTGGCCGGCCGACAGCCTGCATACCGAGCGTTTTGCCGCCAAGCCTGTTGATGCACCCGCAGATGCGCTGGAGTCCTTCGAGGTCGTGTGCCAACGCTCCGGTATTAGCCTGAGCGTCGGTCCTGATCAGTCGATTCTTCATGCAGTTGAAAAGGCCGGTTTGAAGGTCCTTGCATCTTGTCGTGCCGGTGTTTGCGGAACTTGTGAAGTCGATATTCTCGAAGGCAAAGCCGATCACCGCGACACTGTGCTATCGCGCGCGGAGCGGGAGTCCAACGAGTTCATGCTTGTTTGTTGCTCGCGCTCGCTGTCGCCAAAGCTCGTTCTGGACATTTAGGCCGATATATCAGGATTCCCAGTCTCGATGTCTGGCGGCAGCTCTAAGCCAGAGCTGCAGATCCCTGATGTGCGATGCACGGCCGACCGAACTTTACGAATCAAACTGTTTGGAGAAACTCACATGACTAATACAGTACTCTCACGAACTGCGCCCGCTACGTGCGACATCGATCTGTTCAGCGACCAGCACCTGGAAAACCCCTACCCCAACTACAAACTACTGCGTGATGCCGGTCCGGTTGTTCACCTGCCTGAACTAAACGTCACCGCACTTGCACGTTACAAGGCCATTCGTTTTGCGCTGGATAATTGGCGAACCTTCTCCTCGGCCGATGGTGTTAGCCTTAATGACCTGCTCAACAAGGCTTGGACCGGCACGGTGATTGCCTCCGATCCTCCCTATCACTCGGCGCTGCGAGCGGTACTCAATGAGCGGGTGTCGCCGCGCCAGATCCGCAAATTAACCGCGGACATCGAGGCGAGAGCCGAGCTACTTGTGGAGGAGTTGGTTGAGCGCGGTTCATTTGATGCGATGACTGATTGCGCTTACCGGTTTGTTCCACCCGTTATCTTGGATTTAATCGGGTTCCCTAAGGAAGGCAGCGAGAACCTGCTGCAGTGGGCCGAGCAGATCTTTAATGTTAACGGCCCTGACGGCAATCAGAAAATGCAGGAATCCGTGCCGGGGTTGGTGAAAATGTTTGAGTGGCTCGGAAAAGAATGCACCAAGGATCGAGTAACTCCGGGAGGTTTTGCGGCCACCATTCACGAAGCCGCGGAGCGCGGTGAGATCAAGCCGGAGTCGGTCGTACCCCTGATGGCCGGTTACAGTATTCCGGGCACTGATACCACCATCGGTCTTATCGGCAGCGCCCTCCATCTGTTTGCTAATAACCCTGACCAGTGGAAAATGGTTCGTGAAAATCCGGATGAACTGCTTCGGCCCGCCGTTGCCGAGGTGTTGCGCATGGAGTCCCCGGTGCAGTGGTTTTCCCGAGTGCTGAAGCAGGACTACGATGCTGATGGAGTCATCGTGCCTGAGGGCAGCCGCATCCTTCTCCTCTTTGGTTCTGGCAACCGCGACGAACGCCATTTCCCGGATCCTGACCGCTTCGACGTGATGCGTGATCCGATGGACCACCTCGCGTTTGGTGGCGGGATTCATGGCTGTCCCGGACAGCACCTGGCGCAACTGCAAGCAATTTCCATCCTGAAGGCATTTGCTCGCCGAGTCGAACGGTTCGAGATTACGGGGCCCGCTGTGCGCACCCTGAATAATACAACTCGCGCATTTTTTAATCTGCCAGTAACTGTGTCCTGACAACAGCACCGGCTATGTTCGGTTAATTCGAAAAATTGAGTTGTTTCCGAAAACCCGTGATGTGGGTGGCTGCGGACAAAAATCATGCCACATCAGTCAAGGGTTACATGGATTCAACAGCGAAATAGAGCATAGCCACAGCAGTGGTCGTTTTCTGATTATGGCTGTTTGGCCCAGTCACAGATCTGCTCGGTTCGATAATGATTACAGGGAACAAGATGAAAGAATTCAAACACTTTATTCACGGCGAGTATGTCAGCTCTGCCAGCGGCAAGCGTTTTGAGAACCGCTGCCCAGTCGACAACAGTCTGATAGGGCAAGTCCATGAAGCCGGCCGCGACGAAGTTGACGCGGCTGTGCGCGCCGCCAGGGCCGCGCTCAAGGGGCCCTGGGGTAAGCTGAGCCAACCCCAGCGGATTCAGTTGCTGAACAGGGTTGCCGATCGCATTAACGAGCGTTTCGACGAATTTCTCGAGGCCGAGTGCCGCGATACCGGCAAGCCCTACAGCATCGCCAGTCATATCGATATCCCGCGTGGTGCGGCCAACTTTACCGCTTTTTCCGAGACCCTGGCCAACCACCCGACTGAAGGGCTTCGCCTCGATACCCCGGACGGCAAGGGGGCGCTCAATGTTGGCCACCGCACCCCGAAAGGCGTAATAGCGGTGATCAGCCCCTGGAACCTGCCGTTGCTGCTGATGACCTGGAAAGTGGGGCCTGCGCTGGCCTGCGGCAACACCGTCGTAGTCAAGCCCTCGGAAGAAACCCCGGCCACCACCACGCTGCTGGGTGAGGTGATGAACGAGTGCGGCGTGCCCCCGGGCGTGTTTAATGTGGTGCACGGCTTCGGTCCCGATTCGGCCGGCGAGTTCCTAACCACCCATCCGCTGGTGGATGCCATTACCTTCACCGGCGAGACCCGCACGGGTGAGGCCATCATGCGGGCGGCCTCAGTGGGCTTGCGCAATATTTCGCTGGAGTGCGGCGGCAAGAATCCTGGCATCGTCTTCGCTGACTGCGACCTGGAAAAGGCGGTCGAAGGGACTATGAGGTCCGCCTTCGTCAACTGCGGCCAGGTCTGCCTCGGCACTGAGCGGGTGTATGTAGAGCGCCCGATCTATGACGCTTTCTTGACCCGGATGAAGGAAGAAGTGGCGAAACTCAAGCTGGGTCGACCGCAAGACAGCAGCGTCGACTTCGGTCCGCTAGTCAGCCAGAAACACAAGCAGAAGGTACTGTCCTACTACCGACTGGCGGTGGAAGAGGGCGCCACGGTCGAGATCGGCGGTGGTGTACCGGATATGGGCGCCGAGCTGAACGATGGTGCCTGGGTCGAACCGACTATCTGGACCGGCCTTGCCGACGATGCACGGGTGATCAGGGAAGAGATATTCGGTCCCTGCTGTCATATCCGGCCATTCGACCGCGAAGAGGAAGTCGTCCAGCTGGCCAACGACACCAACTATGGCCTGGCGGCGGCGGTCTGGACCGAGAACAGCGCCCGTGCGGTGCGGGTGGCCGAGCAGATGGACGTTGGCATTGTCTGGGTCAACAGTTGGTTCCTGCGTGATTTGCGCACTGCGTTCGGTGGCGCCAAGCAGTCAGGTATCGGTCGTGAGGGCGGGGTGCATGGACTCGAGTTTTACACCGAACTGAAAAACATCTGCATCAAACTCTGAGCCGGAGAAGAATGATGGATACAACACAGATACAAACACTGGGTGACGAGCTCTACCAAGCCCTGACCAAACGCGAGACCGTAGCGCCGCTGACCAGCCGCTTCAGCGATATCAGCATCGAAGATGCCTATCATATCTCGTTGCGGCTGCTGCAGCGCCGGCTCGAGGCAGGGGAGAAGGTGATCGGCAAGAAGATCGGCCTGACCTCGAAAGCGGTACAGAACATGCTCAAGGTAAATCAACCTGATTTCGGTTACCTGACCGATGCGATGGCGTTCAGCCAGGGCCAGGAAATGCCGATCTCCGAGCGCCTGATTCAGCCTAAGGCCGAGGGCGAGATTGCCTTTATCCTGAAAAAGGACCTGATGGGGCCCGGTATCACCAGTGCCGACGTACTGGCGGCGACTGAATGTGTAATCCCCTGTTTCGAGGTGGTGGATTCGCGCATCGAGAACTGGCAGATCAAGATTCAGGATACGGTCGCGGATAACGCCTCCTGCGGTCTGTTTATCCTCGGTGACCAGGCGGTCGACCCGCGCAAACTGGACCTTCGCACCTGCGGCATGGTGGTCGAGAAAAATGGCGAGATTATCAGCACCGGCGCCGGTGCAGCGGCCCTGGGTGGTCCTGTCAACTGCGTCACGTGGTTGGCCAATACCCTGGGGCAATTTGGCATTGCGCTGAAGGCCGGCGAGGTGATTTTGTCCGGCTCGCTGGTACCGCTGGAGCCGGTCAAGGCCGGTGACTTCTTGAGTGTCTCGATCGGTGGCATCGGCAACGCCTCAGTTCGCTTCACCTGATCTATCAGGGCGAATGCCGGGTCAGGGCCTAGCCGATATTCAGACTATCCAAACTTCGCCCCAATCATCGATATCAATGTCAGGGTTAATTCTATGAAAACAAAACTCAAGGCGGCCATTATCGGCCCCGGCAACATTGGCACCGACCTGCTGATGAAAATGCAACGATCGGAGTGGATCGAGCCTGTCTGGATGGTCGGTATCGACCCCGAGTCCGAAGGTCTCAGGCGTGCGCGGGAGATGGGCATCAAGACCAGCGCCGAGGGTGTCGATGGTCTGCTGTCGCATGTAATTGAAGACGACATTCGCGTCGCCTTCGATGCCACTTCCGCCTATGTCCATGCCGAGAACAGCCGCAAGCTCAATGAACTGGGCGTCATCATGATTGACCTGACCCCGGCAGCGATCGGCCCCTTCTGTGTTCCGCCGGTTAACCTTAAGCAGCATGCCAAATCGCTGGAGATGAACGTCAATATGGTGACCTGTGGTGGCCAGGCGACGATCCCGATGGTGGCGGCGGTGTCCCGCGTGCAGCCGGTTGAGTATGGCGAGATCGTCGCTACGGTGTCGTCCCGTTCGGTTGGGCCTGGTACGCGTCAGAATATCGACGAGTTCACCCGCACCACCGCCGGTGCCGTGGAGCAGGTTGGCGGCGCCAAGCAGGGCAAGGCGATCATCATCATCAATCCGGCGGAGCCGCCGCTGATGATGCGCGACACCATCCACTGCCTGACCGAAACTACACCGGATCAGGCTGCCATCATCGACTCGGTTCACGCCATGGTCGCGGAAGTGCAGCAATATGTGCCGGGCTATCGTCTGGTTAACGGCCCTGTTTTCGATGGCAACCGGGTGTCTATGTTCATGGAAGTGGAGGGCCTGGGTGACTTCCTGCCCAAATACGCCGGCAACCTGGACATCATGACTGCGGCGGGCCTGCGTACTGCTGAAATGTTCGCCGAAGAAGCGGCGGCCGGAACCGTTACATTGCCGGAACGTGGCTAAGCGAGGGAGACTGGACATGAATCTCAATGGTAAGAAAGTCACGCTACACGATATGAGCCTGCGCGACGGCATGCATGCCAAGCGCCACCAGATCAGTCTCGAGCAGATGGTCAGCATTGCCACCGGACTCGATCAGGCCGGCATGCCGCTGATCGAAGTCACCCACGGCGACGGCCTCGGCGGTGCCTCTGTCAACTACGGTTTCCCTGCCCACAGCGACGAAGAGTATCTCAAGGCAGTGATCCCGCAGCTGAAGCATGCCAAGGTCTCAGCGCTGCTGCTGCCAGGGATCGGCACCGTCGACCACCTGAGAATGGCCCGCGACTGCGGCGTCAGCACCATCCGTGTCGCTACCCATTGCACCGAGGCTGATGTTTCGCAGCAGCATATCGGTCTGGCGGCGAAAATGGAGATGGACACCGTCGGTTTCCTGATGATGGCCCATATGGTCAGTGCCGAGAAGGTGCTCGAACAGGCGAAGCTGATGGTCGGCTACGGCGCCAACTGCATCTACTGCACGGATTCCGCCGGCTACATGCTGCCGGACGACGTGACGGCCAAGATAGGTCTGCTGCGGGCCGAGCTGCCGGCCAATATTGAGATCGGCTTCCACGGTCACCATAGCCTTGGTCTTGGCATCGCCAACTCCCTGGCCGCGATCGAAGCCGGCGCGAGCCGTATCGACGGCTCGGTCGCGGGTCTTGGAGCCGGCGCTGGCAACACCCCGCTGGAGGTGCTGGTGGCGGTGCTGGAACGGATGGGCGTCGAGTCCGGTATCGACCTCTACAGGATCATGGATGTGGCTGAAGACCGGGTGGTTCCACTGATGGATCAGCCGATCCGCGTCGACCGTGATGCACTGACTCTGGGCTATGCCGGCGTCTACAGCTCCTTCCTGCTGTTCGCGCAGCGCGCTGAGAAGAAATACGGCATATCTGCCAGGGACATCCTGGTAGAACTGGGCCGTCGCGGCACCGTCGGTGGCCAGGAAGACATGATTGAAGATCTGGCACTGACCATGGCCAAGCAGAAAGGCCTGGTCTGATTGCTGAACTGAGGAAAGGGTGCGGTTCGCTTCGCTCACCAGCACCCTGCTACTCCCGTGAATACTGAAAGGACCGATATAATGGGTAATCTGACACAAACACAGATCGTAGAACTGGCGGCACACCTGGAAACCGCCGAGCTGGAAGCGTATGAAGTCACCAAAGTCACCGACGATTTCCCTGACATGACCTACGAGGATGCCTTTGACATCCAGTGGGAAATTCGTCGCCGCAAGGAAGCCCGCGGCAACAAAATCGTCGGCATGAAAATGGGCCTGACATCCTGGGCCAAGATGGCGCAGATGGGGGTCGAGTATCCCTGTTACGGCTTTCTGGCGGACTATTTCAGCGTGCCGGACGGCGGCGAGATCAAGCATAGCGAGTTGATCCATCCGAAGATTGAAGCTGAATTGGCGTTCGTTACTAAAGCCGAACTGAAGGGCCCCGGGGTGCATATCGGCGACGTGCTGCGCGCCACCGATTTCGTGATGCCGGCGGTCGAGGTGATCGACTCACGCTACAAGGACTTCAAGTTCGACCTCAAGAGCGTTATCGCCGACAACTCCAGCTCCAGTCGTTTTATTACCGGGGGCCGCATGGCTGCGCCGGAGGAGCTCGACCTCAAGACGCTCGGTGTGGTGATGGAGGTGAACGGCGAAGTGGTGCAGACCGGTGCAGGTGCGGCAGTACTGGGCCACCCGGCGGCCTCGGTGGCGATGCTGGCCAACATGCTGGGCGAGCGCGGCGAGTCGTTGCCGGCCGGCAGCTTCATCATGATAGGTGCAATTACCGCGGCGGTGCCGGTCGAGCCCGGCGACAACTTCACCGTGCACTACCAGGGTCTGGGCTCAATCGGCGGCCGTTTCGTCTGATACTGATACAGGAGCCAGGACGATGCCTATTATCCAGGTCAATCTAATGGAAGGGCGTAGCGACGAACAGAAAGAAGCGCTGATTCATGAGATCACCGAAGCTGTGCATCTGGCCATCGAGGCGCCGCGGGAAAGTGTGCGGGTACTGCTTAATGAAATGCCAAAGCAGCACTTCGGTATCGGCGGCCAGTCGGCGAGAAAGCTAGGTCGCTAGGGGCTGTTAACGTTGTACATGGATAGCGACAGGAACCCGCATGCGACGGCGATAATGCAGTCGTAATTCAGGTTAAGCTTGCCGTATCGGAATACCACTGCGCGGCAGTACTTCAGCCGCGCAAAGGCGTTCCCGACCAAGCGCCTGTAGTAATACAGCCCCCTTTCCAGAGCGCCATTGTTCTTGATCAAGTGGCGCTTTCTGGGAATGACCGGTCGGGCCACAACCTGTACACGGATACGTCCATTGTCATCCCCCTTGTCTGCAACGATCACTCAGACAGTACCACTGCTGCATGCAATGAATGCGTAGCAGGGTTATGACGAGATAGGGCCTGCGTTTGGGGTAATACGGATCGATGACAGTTGCTTCCGGGTCCATGGAGTCCGCTCCTCCATATGGCCGACAAACTGCTTTTTACGGGGTTTTCCATGCTTATGGCCGAGCTTTCTTTCGGCGAAGATAAGCTCCTAATTCATGTAGTGCCTCGGTGCCTCAACGTGCAGGGGGACACTATCCCTTAATGACTTAATCACAGTTTTATTAAAGTTTTCACTCTATGAAAAGCACTTTGTATTTGCTTCCATCTCGGCTTTTGTTGCATTTAAATGTAATGACAAAGTTTTATTTTTAGTGATTTTAGTTATAAAAGTCAAAAATTAATAGGGTGGTCCTGAGAAATGTAAATACTAAGATCTGACCACCTTAAGTAAAAAGGTTGTTTTTTATAAAATCGAGGATTGCATGAAGAATAATAATATTATAAGTGTGACAGGATGTTCTCCAACTATAAAAAAATTAGGGTTATCCGTCGCTTGTTCTATGTCCGTTTTGATGTCTGTTCCTGTTGCGCAGGCTTTCACAATTGATACGGGTAATCCGAATATACGTCTGTCCTGGGATAATTCAATTCGATACAGCGCTGGATGGAGAGTAGAGGATAAGAGTGAAGATGTATTGTCATCATATAATCCAAATCTCGATGATGGTGACAGGAATTTCAATAAAGGATTAATCTCAAATCGAATGGATTTGCTATCAGAATTCGATCTCAGTTACGACCGGCGATATGGTGTTCGTCTCAGTGGTGCAGCGTGGTACGACGACGTCTACAATAAAGGAACGGACAACGACGGCTCAGGCCTGAGCAACAATCTGAATGGCTCCTTTGATGAGTTTCCGGATGAAACTGAAGAGCTCCATGGTCGCGATGCCGAAATATTGGATGCATTTTTATATGGGAATTTCAACGTAGACGGAAAGTCCCTTTCCCTGAAAGCCGGTCAATACACGCAAATTTACGGTGAAAGCCTCTTTTTCGGTGGTAACGGGATAGCAGGGGCGCAGGCTCCGGTGGATATTGTCAAGTTACTATCGGTACCCGGCTCGACCTTTCAGGAAATTTTGCGGCCGGTCGGCCAGTTAGGTGCGAATCTTGTCATTAATGAAAGTCTCAGTGTAGGCGCTTACTACCAATATGAATGGGAAAAAGCACGCCTGCCCGGTGCGGGAAGCTATTTCAGCTTTTCCGATTTCGCGGATGCCGGTGGCGACTATATGTATCTACCTCCGGCTCTGGGCGGTTTGAGTCACCGCGTTGGGGATATTACACCGAGCGACGATGGTCAGTTTGGTGCCCAGATCAAGATTAAGGATGGGAACTATGAATATGGCCTGTACGCAGCTCAATATCACGATAAATTCCCACAATTCTATGTCCGCCCAGGCAGCTCAGAATATACGCTTGTTTATGGCGAGAGCATAAAGACACTAGGGGCAAGCGTCAGTACTCTCATTGGCGAGGCCAATGTTGCAGCAGAGGTCTCGGTTCGAAAGGATATGCCTCTGGCCGGTGTCGGTAACGTGGTGATCGATGTAGCCGGCAATGGCGATGGTGACAAAAATGC
The DNA here is from genome assembly GCF_001528745.1 of Marinobacterium profundum. Classification (GTDB taxonomy): domain Bacteria; phylum Pseudomonadota; class Gammaproteobacteria; order Pseudomonadales; family Balneatricaceae; genus Marinobacterium_A; species Marinobacterium_A profundum. Next base: position 18,317 of record NZ_BCNS01000168.1, read on the forward strand.
GCTCTACCCGGTTGGTAACACCTTCCATGCACAGATATCAGCCATTACTCTGATGAATGAGAGTCCGTTGTGGGATGGGGCTACCCTTCTTGGTGAAGTCGCATATAACCGAATTACTTCTATCGAAGAGAACCGCGGTCAACTCGATCCCAATACAACTCGCAGCTCAGCTGCTTTACGTTTGCTGCTTGAGCTTGAATACTTTCAGGCTATGCAGGGTGTTGATTTAAAACTACCAATTGGTCTGGGCTACGGCATATCCGGTAATCCTGCTATCGGAGGAACGGGCTTCTCACCTGAAGGTGGTGGTGATCTAAGTGTCGGCCTGAAGTTCGATTACCTTAAGACTTGGCGTGGCGGTGTGCAATATACCCATTACTTCGGCAGTGCTGGCGGGATCGTGGATTCCACAGCAGCATTATCCGGAGATCAGGTGCATGCGGACCGTGATTTTATATCGTTTAACATCCAGAGAAGTTTCTAACGATTGGAAGGCATTAGATCATGAATATAAATAAAACAATTCTGAATTTTACCATTGTCGGTGTACTGTCCGGTTTTCAATTTTCATATGCTGCCGTAGCCGTTGATGAGGCGGCACAGTTAAGCAGTTCCCTGACGCCGCTAGGTGGCGAGAAAGCCGGTAATGCTGATGGCACCATTCCCGAGTGGACAGGGGGAACAGCCAAGCTTCCTGTGCAGGGTGAAAACTATATCCCATGGGAATTTCTGAGTGACGATCAACCTATAGTCAAAATTAATTCCAAAAATATTAAGCAGTTCTCTGATAAGTTGTCGCCAGGCACAATAGCTTTACTGGAAAAATATCCCGATAGCTTCTATCTGAATGTATATCCTACGCGCCGTACAGCGTCTGCTCCTGACTATGTATATGAAAATACACGAGATAACGCACTCAACTGTAAACTATCCGCGGCTCAGGATAGTGTAGAGGGCTGCTTTGGTGGTATTCCGTTCCCGATTCCGAAATCCGGTTTGGAGATTATCTGGAATTACCTGTTGCGCGTAGAAGCCACCGCTACTGAGTATGGGTTTAAAAACTTACTCCTGCTGAAGGATAGCGAGCCGACTCTGGCCACGCGAAACGACAACTATTGGCAATACCCATACTATTATCGTGACGGCTCTGCCGACAAATGGTCTGGCGAATACTTCCTGCAGCGGTTTACCACCACTGAGCCGCCTTTCAAGTCAGGAGAATCACTGGTCATTCGAGATAGCATCGATCCCAGTGAGCCGCGTCGTGCCTGGCAGTACCTGCTGGGACAGCGACGTGTACGGCGCGCACCGACGGTTGGTTACGACACACCTGATTTTGTTTCGTCCGGTGCCAACTATTTCGATGAAGTACAAGGCTTTTTCGGTATGCCCGACCGCTATGACTGGACGATTGTCGAAAAACGTGAAACCTATATTCCTTACAACAGCAATGGGCTCGTTACGGCTCAGATAGAGGATGCTTTCGTTGCAAACCATTTGAATCCTGCCGAAATGCGTTGGGAGCTCCACCGTACCTGGGTTGTGGAAGCAACTGTCAAGTCTGACAAGCGCCACGCCGTACCGAAGCGCGTGTTCTATTTCGATGAGGACAGCTGGCTGCTGACCCTGTTGGATGGCTACGACTCGGAAGGCAGCCTGTGGCGAACGTCTCAGGTGTTCCCTTTCGTTGTTCCAAGCGTGCCGGTGACGCTTGTTAAGCCGGTTTCGGTATATGACCTTCAGGCGGACACCGTGAGTAACGTGCAATTCCTTAATGGTGAAACGTTCAGAATCGTTTCCAACAAGCCGGAAACGTTTTTCACCGGTGACGCGGTGGCGGCAGAAGCATCACGCTAATCGGCTAGGTGAGCTTGCTCGGCATAGGGTTCCCCCTTCATCCTATGACCGGGCAAAAGCTCCTTGCTTCCTAAGCATCTATCGATGCAGAGATAAAAATAATGAATCAAGCGTGTTTAATTAGAAAATGTAAGTTAGCTTTGGCTATCGTTGCGTTATCAGGTGTTTTTGCGAGCGATCTAATTACTGCCGGCGTTAAAATCCAAGATGTATTGGATAGGCCCGCTAAAAAACTAAAGAACGCAGTGGATTCGGTGCAACTTTCACTTACCGAGGCGGGCGAACGTTTCGTCTCAGTCGGTGAGAAAGGAATCATATTACTGTCAGATGATAAGGGAATAAGTTGGAGGCAAGCAACATCGGTTCCCGTATCAGTTACGCTGACAGATGTTAAATTTATAAATTCTAATGTTGGCTTTTCAACCGGCCATGGTGGCGTTCTTTTGACCACAGTGAACGGCGGTGAAAATTGGGACTTTAAATTCGACGGTCGGAATATTGGCGAAATGTACATGCGCCAGGCTGAATCCACAGAAGATCCTGCTCTGAAAGCCAAGGCACTAAAACAAGCCGAGTATCTTATTCAGGACGGCGCCGATAAGCCCCTGTTGAATATTGATTTTGTTGACAGTTATTTTGGTGTGGTTACAGGGGCTTACGGTCTTGCTTTTAAAACGACGGATGGTGGTGCTACCTGGATTCCACTCATGCTTGAGGTGCCAAACGACGGTGGTATGCACCTTTACGACTACGTGCAAGCAAAGGGTACTGAGTACTTGGTAGGTGAGCGTGGCATATTTTTTAAACGTGATATGAATAATGAAATATTTGAAGAACAGAAGTCACCCTATAATGGGTCTTTTTTCGGTGCACTAGTTGACGAAAAGGAAACTATTCTTGTCTATGGGTTGCGAGGAAATCTATGGGGCTATTTATCAGGATCGGAACAGTGGTCGCAGTTTGAATATCCATATGATATTTCAATTACATCAGCCGTAAAGGCTACTAGCGGAAATATTCTTCTTGGGGATGCTAATGGGAATATTGTCCAGCTAGAATCAGGGATATCTAATTCATTTAGATTGGTTGAAAATATCGGGTCGTACGTAACAGATATGATTGTTCATGAGGGAGAAATAATCGTGTCAACTGTTCGCGGAAATAAGCGTATTGAAGTGGGTCTATTAGAATGAATAAAGAGGTGAGTGAAAATATTCGTAAAAGTACTCCGCTGGCTAGATCAATTGAGGATTTTGACCCTCGGTCGGGACAGTTTATAGAGCGGGCTATTTTTAATAATAGGCTGATAGTTATACTTGTTTGTCTATTGATTACTTCGTTTCTTTCCTACAAGTCGCTAGGTCTTAATGTAAGTGCCGCATTCAATAAAATGATGCCGAGCAAACATGAATATATTATTAACTACCTGGATAATGAGAAAGACCTTACCAATATAGGCAACTCGCTACGTGTTACGGTTGAAAATACTCAAGGCAGTATTTTCGAGCCAGAGTACCTCAATGTAGTTAAAGCGCTGACAGACGAACTTTTCCTGCTGCCAGGTGTTGATAGGCCCTACTTGAAATCTCTATGGACGCCATCTGTGCGTTGGACTGGGGTCACGGAAGAAGGGCTAGATGGGGGCTCCGTTATGCCTGACACCTATGACGGTAGTCAACGGTCTATCGAGGAGTTTCAGGCCAACGTGGAGCGTTCCGGTGAGATTGGCCAGCTCGTTGCTGCAGACTTAAAGTCCAGCGTTATATTGGTACCCTTGCGTGAAATCGCCGGTCAGGAGTTGGATTATCATCAGCTTTCGAACACGCTCGAGGAGCTCAGAACACGATATCAGAGCGATTCAACCAAGATCCATATTACCGGCTTTGCAAAGGTCGTAGGTGATCTTATCGATGGACTGTATGAGGTAGTGATCTTCTTTGGTATTACAATTATGCTGGCAACGTTGGTGCTTTATTACTACACACGCTGCTTGCGTAGCACTTCGCTGGTTGTTATCTGCTCTTTGATAGCGGTTGTCTGGCTGCTTGGGTTACTGCCTACGCTGGGTTATGATCTCGATCCTTACTCGATACTTGTTCCATTCCTGGTTTTTGCCATCGGCATGAGTCATGGCGCGCAGAAGATGAACGGAATTCTGCAGGATGTGGGCCGTGGTATTCACAAGTTGCTGGCAGCTCGATATACCTTCCGCAGACTGTTTCTCGCCGGTATTACGGCGCTAGCTTCCGATGCCATCGGTTTTGCTGTACTTATGGTGATCGATATTCCCGTCATTCAGGATCTCGCTGTGACTGCGAGTCTTGGCGTCGCCACTTTGATCTTCACCAATTTAATGCTTTTGCCTGTGATGCTTTCTTATGTTGGGGTTAACGAGAAGGCGGCTGCCCGCAGTGTTTTCGACGAGCGCACAGATTTGGCGGACAAAGCGCATCAAAAGCATCCCTTGTGGAATCTGATTGACCATCTAACACGACGCAAGTATGCCACGTTACTTCTTGTTCTATGTAGTGTTCTCGGGGTTGGGGCGACACTGCTCAGTTTCGAGACAAAAATCGGCGACACCGGGGTGGGGGCGCCTGAATTAAGGGCCGACTCCCGTTACAACCTTGACAACAAGTTCATGGTTGACCACTACGCGGCCAGTAGTGACATCTATATTGTCATGGTCAAAACCGGGCAGTATGGGTGCGCCCTTTATGAGACGGTGAGCGCTGTCGATGGACTGGAGTCGGAGCTGCAGGCTCTGGAGGGGGTGGAATCGACGAACTCACTGGCCGCGCTCTCGAAGATTGCCAATGCCGGAATGAATGAAGGTAACATGAAGTGGTACGACATACCCCGTTCGCAAGGGATGCTGAATGCCATAGTTACTCGCGCGCCAAGAGAGCTCTTCAACCAGGGCTGTGATCTGTTGGTTGTATATGCCTACCTGAAAGATCACAAGGCCGATACGCTCAATTCAGTCGTTTCCGTCGTGGAGCGCTTTGCTGACAGACATGGTACGGATCAGCTTGAAGTACTGAATGCGGCGGGTAATGCGGGAATCGAAGCGGCGACCAATATTGTGGTCAAGCAGGCTAACGTCCAAATGCTTGTACTTGTCTACAGTGCGGTTATTGCGCTGGCCTTTTTGACCTTTCGCAGCTGGGCCGCTGTTGCCTGTGCGGTTATTCCATTGATGCTTACATCGATCTTGTGTCAGGCACTGATGGTACTGCTGGATATTGGTGTCAAGGTATCGACCTTGCCCGTTATCGCGTTGGGCGTAGGTATCGGAGTGGATTACGCACTTTATATCATGACGGTGACGCTGTCACGCTTGCGGGAAGGCGATAGTTTGTCCCAAGCCTATTACCGAGCACTGACCTTTACCGGGAAAATAGTGATATTGACGGGGTTGACGCTGGGCGTTGCGGTGGCAACCTGGGTGTTTTCACCGATCAAATTCCAGGCAGACATGGGAATATTGCTGGCATTCATGTTTATCTTTAACATGCTCGGGGCACTTCTCCTTTTACCAGCGTTGGCTTACTTCCTGGTTAAACCTGAAAAAATTATTTTTATGTTAAAACAATAGAATGGGTTCTTGGGGGCGATGAAAGGGTACCTTGAATAACTCATCAACATTCGCTGAAAAGCGAAACAGGCTTGTGACGAAAACTAAAAAATATTTGAACTCGTCAGCGAGTGAAGACTTATTCGGTTGGGGGCTCTTTGTTGTGGGCTGAGTCGCGCTATATAGACGCGATTCAGCCCATGTAGATTGTTAACAGACCTCAATTTCGGCGAAGCGTTAATACACTAACCGCTGCGAGTTATAGCAGGTTATCAATAGCATGATCTTAACGTTCATTCGGGCATAGCTAAATTCTTTGAATCAGCCCATTCATATGATTTACCGCTCAACCTAGGCGTGGTGGGTGTTTAGGCAGTCGGATAACGGCGCCTACGCGTACGATTTCATCGAATATGGGGGCTATTGCCACGCTGCCTGGGATACGCTTCCCGCCCGACGGGCATAACCGAAATCAGCATAGAAATTCTAGCGAGGATTTCGTGGATTGAGCTCTTGCCCAAGTACTTTCGTAACCCGATTGGCAGCGTCAGTATCTGTCGCTATTGTCGGTTAGTTTTTATGGTACTAGCAGTTTTTAGAGGAGTGAAGTTGGTTTTTAAGTTATTCCTTTTTAAGGACGGCTAAGAAATTTTGGTGTGTTCCTTGCTCACTTCCATATTCAAAACAAAAAAGCCACTCTCTCCCTCTGGGAATTTTTTTGTTTTCAAGGGCTACAAATTTTATTTCGAGAAGAGGGTTCGACTGAAGCGCAGCGAAGACCATCGCTACGCGATGGTTGTGTGAATTCGCACGCTTATTCCAGCCTAGCCGCGCGACAGCACACTCACAGCAAGGTACTCATACCTCTCGCTTTATAATGGGGCAGCGGTCGTTCGGGGCGCTGTTGTTCATTCCGAGAACATTTCAAACATGAGATTTCGCAACCAGATGTTGCCGGTATCCTGGTGGTAGCGACGATGCCAGAACAGGTTGATCTGTGCCGGTGGAATCTCCATGGGGTGGGGCCGTATTACAAGATTCAGGCTCTTGCATGTCTGCAGCGCGAGCTTTTCCGTTACCGTGGCGATAAGGTCTGTTTCGCCGACAATATAGGGCGCTGACATGAAGTTGGGCAGCCGCAGGTGGATAATGCGCGCGATACCGCTTTTCGTCAGCTGCTTTTCAACACGCCCATGGCCGGTTCCCTGTGCTTCGATGACGATGTGTTTGGCCTGGGAAAACGCTTCCAGAGTCAGGGGTTCATGGGACAAGGGATGTCCCTCACGCATCAGGCACACGTACTGTTGCTCAAACACGCGCCTTTGGTAAAAGCCGGCCTCAAGCTGGGGCAGCAGGCCAAACGCAAGATCGACACTGCCAAGCTCCATGTCTTCTTTGAGCGAATTGCCACTGTTGCGCACAGTACTCAGGGTAATGTTGGGAGCATGTTCTGCCAGGTACGCCATCAGGCGTGGCAGTACATACATCTCCCCTAGGTCGGTCATCGATAGGCAGAAGTTACGGTCGCTGGTGGCGGGGTTGAAACGTTCTTCATGATTCAAGCCGTCCTGCAATGTACTCAATGCGTAACTTATTGATTCCGCTATGCTATCCGCAAAGGGGGTGGGTTTCATTCCCCTGGCGGTACGCTCGAACAACTCGTCGTTCAACGTCTTTCGCAATCGTGCCAGTGCGTTGCTGACCGCGGGCTGGGTCAAGCCCAGCTGTTCTGCCACCAGCCCTGTCTTGCGTTCTCTATACATGAGCTGAAATACGACGAGCAGGTTTAGATCAATGTCCTGAAGCCTGAGCATGGCTGTCTTCCGCCTCTTAAAGATATCACCAATATGAATATAGATTATCACGGTGATTGGCTGTCTGAATATCTCGGCGGGTTATACAGTGGATGCACAATTCAAACAACGGGCGCTTGCTCTCGGAGTGACGATGGACATTCGCATAATACCGCTCAATAAAACCGTCACCGCAACCACGGGGAGCAACCTGCTGGATATCCTGCGGGATAATGAGATCCCCATTTCGTACAGCTGTTTGTCCGGGCGTTGTGGTACCTGCCGCTGCAAGGTCATCGAAGGGGAGGTGAGCGGTCCGCCTGCCGCTGATGGTCGTCTGGCGCGGGACGGTCAATATGTACTTGCCTGTCAGACTGTGGTCGAAAGCGATTGCGCCATTGAAGTGCCAGAGCCCGATGAGGTTGTGAATCATCCAGCCAAAACCCTCAAGGGCACGGTGACTGTCTATGAGGCGCTTTCAGCGGATGTACGCCGATTGCGGCTGAAGACCAACAAACCGCTGGAGTTCTCCCCGGGTCAATATGCCCATCTGACCTTTCGCGGCCTCGAGGGTACTCGGGCCTATTCGATGGCCGGGTTGGCACAGGACACTGAACTTGAGTTCCATATTCGGCTGGTGCCGGGTGGACGTGTTACATCCAAGCTGGATGAGACCATAACGCCTGGCAGTATCGTCAAGGTGAACGGTCCTCTGGGGGCGTCCTATCTTCGCCGCAAGCATAGTGGCTCTATGCTGTGCGTTGCGACCGGCACCGGACTGGCGCCGATACTGTCGATTGTTCGAGGTGCGCTTGAGTCAGGCATGGAGAATCCAATCCATCTGATTTTCGGCGCCCGAACGCAGGACGATCTTTATGGCGTTAATTACCTGAAGACGCTAGCGGCCGACTTTTCCAATTTCGACTACAGCATCACGCTTAATCACACCAATGATCTGAAAAACTATACCCGTGGCTTGGTCACCGATGCCATTGCCGAGCAGTTCCCGGATCTTTCCGACTGGCGAATATACCTGGCGGGTGCGCCTGTCATGGTGGAGGCGGCAACCGTGGCCTGTACCAGTCGAGGTGCCAGCATCGAACATATTTATGCCGATGCCTTTTATCCCAGCGGCGTTTAACTACTGCCATTACAATTTAAAACTATAAGAGAGTGTACTGATATGAGTCAGGAAAATCTTATTCCGCTGCTGCCTGTATGGGATCAGCCCGATACCAGCCGTATCCCTTTCTGGGCGTACACCAGTAAAGATATTCACAAGCAAGAGCTGGAAAAGCTGTTTTATAAAGGCCACTGGTGTTATGTCGGTCTTGAGGCTGAAATACCCGAGACCGGTGATTTCAAACGTACTGTTGTGGGTGAGCGTTCCGTGATTATGGTGCGCGATGCACAAGGTGGCATTAACGTTGTCGAAAATGTGTGCGGCCATCGTGGAATGCAATTCTGCCGCGAGAAACATGGCACGGTAAAAAGCTTCGTATGTCCGTACCATCAATGGAATTACGATCTTGAAGGCAATCTGCAGGGGGTGCCTTTTCGTCGCGGCGTAAAACAGGACGGTGCTGTAAAGGGGGGCATGCCCAAGGACTTTAATCCCAAAGAACACGGCTTGACTCAACTACAAGTCGCCCGACGTGGCGGTGTGGTATTCGCGAGCTTTGATGCCGACGTGGAGCCTTTCGAGGACTTCATCGGCCCCGAGATGCTTGCCTACTTCGATCGCATGTTTAACGGTCGCAAACTCAAGGTGCTGGGCTACAACAATCAGCGTATTCCGGGCAACTGGAAGTTGATGATGGAAAATATCAAGGACCCCTACCATCCGGGCCTGCTGCATACCTGGTTTGTCACTTTTGGCCTTTGGCGCGCAGACAACCGCTCCGAGCTGAAGATGGACCGCCACCATCGCCATGCCGCCATGATTTCAACCAAGGGCGAGGGTGGCAAAAACGCGCAGACAACCAATATTTCCAGCTTCAAGGAATCCATGCAGCTGAATGACCCACGCTTCCTGGATGTCGAGATGGAGCCCTGGTGGAATGGCCCGACTGCCGTGATGATGACCTTGTTCCCCAGTGTCATTCTGCAACAGCAGGTCAACAGCGTCAGTACCCGTCATATCCAGCCCAACGGCCATGGATCCTTTGACTTTGTCTGGACGCACTTTGGCTACGAAGACGACACCCCCGAGATGACCGAGCGGCGCCTGTGTCAGGCCAACCTGTTCGGGCCTGCAGGCTTTGTGTCGGCAGACGACGGTGAAGTGATCGAGTTTTCCCAGCAAGGCTTTGAACAGAAGCCGTTCCATCGAACGCTGGCGGAACTGGGCGGTCGCGACATCGAAGATACCGACCACATGGTCTCTGAAACGCTAATTCGCGGTATGTACAAGTACTGGCGCAAGGTCATGGGGGTATAAGCAATGAATATGGAAATCTATCTTCAGCTGACAGAGTTCAACCAGGAATATGCCGCTGCCGTTGATGCCGCAGACTGGGATCGTTGGCTGGAGATGTTCACCGACGACTGCACCTATCGAGTTCAGTCGCGGGAAAATTTTGATCGTAACCTGCCGATGGCTGCACTTTCCCTTAGCAGCAAAGGCATGTTGAAAGATCGTATCTACGGTATTACCGAAACAATTTTTCATGATCCCTATCGACAGAATCATGTTATTTCCGCGCCTCGCATTACAAGCATCTCGACGGGGCTGATTGAGGCGCAGGCAAACTATGCGGTATTCCGGACGAAAAATGACGGCATCGCCGAGGTGTTCAATGTCGGTCGCTATCTTGATCGGATTCGTCAGACACCGGATGGACTGCGAATTGAATCACGTACATGCGTATTCGATAACGACATGATTCTTAACTCGCTTATTTACCCGATCTGAGGTGCGCCATGAGTGATAATTGGATAACAGCCGCCAGTCTTGCCGATATTCCCGATGATGATGTTATTGGTATAACGATAAACGGTCACCCCATCGCACTTTACAAGTTCGGAGGTGAGGTATTCGCCACTGATAATGTCTGTACCCACGGCCAGGCCCTCTTAAGCGATGGCTTTCTTGAAGATGGTGAAATCGAATGCCCGTTGCATCAGGGGCGCTTTTGCATCAAAAGCGGCAAGGCCATGTGTGACCCCCTGACGGAAAATATCAAGTCCTATCAGTCCCGTGTAAACGGAGAAGAGGTGCTGCTTCTAATTGAGTAACGCGCTCGATGTACATGGGCACCCTAGAAATATAACGATAAATAAAGTTGAGAATAATCATGAATAAGTCAGCCATATCCCTGTTCGCAGGTGTTTCACTGTCGCTGTGCTCAGCGCTGGTATCGGCCCAGATGCTGTCGTTTGCGTCCCCGCCCCAGGGGTCTGTGTGGAATACGATGAGCACCTCCATAGCCAACGTGGCCCGATCCAAGCAGGGCCTTAATGTGGTGGTGCAGCCGTTCAGCGGTAACCGCGCCATGATGGATGCGGTCGATAAGGGCCTTGCCGAGTTCGCGATCAATGACATTAATGACGTGATCATCGCCGCGCAAGGCGAGGCAGATTACGACGACCGCAAGCGAGGCAACCTTCAGGTTGCGCTGCGGATTAGCCCACAACCGATCGGCATTTTTGTGCGCAGGGACGCCAATATAGACAGCGTCGCAGATCTGGCTGGCAAACAGGTGGCATCGGGCTGGAATGCGTTTCCACTGGGGCGCTCCCACATGGCGGCCATGATGGCGACCGGCGGACTTGGCTGGAGTGATGTCGACGAAGTACCGGTACCTGACCTGATCCGTGCCGCTGATAACCTGGCGTCGGGCCGACTCGACGCTACCTATTTTGCGGTGGGTGGCCCCAAGGTCGCCGAAGTTGATGCCTCGGTGGGGGGCGTCAAATTTCTCCCTGTAGCGACTGATGCACAGTCCCTGGCCGCGATGGCGAAGGTTCGCCCCGCGTTTTACTTTTCCGTTGTCAATCCGGCGCCTCACCGTGCGGGTATAGACGCACCCATGGAAATGGTGACCTGGGACAACGTGCTGGTGGTGGGCAAGGGTGTGTCGGAAGAGACCGTCTATCAACTGGTCAGCGCGGTGCTGGAAAACAAGGACGATCTGGCTCAATTGTTTCCAGGCTTTCGTGATCTTGCGGTCGATGCGCCGCACAAGCTGTATCCGGGCGTTGAATACCACCCGGGTGCGGTGCGCTACTTCAAGGAAAAAGGTCTCTGGCAGGAATAAAAATTACTGAACGCCTTTGGAGGACCCCTCATGAGTCATCATTCTCAGGTTCGCGAGCCTGCTGCGCTGCCATTGATACGAACCCTGTTAGGGGTCTTCATTGCCATCGCCGCTATCGCCTATGCATCTGATCTGTTTAGTCGGGTCGGCATGTCGATTTTTACCGAACAATACCTTGCCGTCATTCTGGGTATCAGCCTTGCGCTGGTGTTTCTTAAGCCACAGGCGTCGCTGTTGCGCCGCAGTGTCGATAGCCTGATCGGTGCTCTGGGTCTTGTTGCCAGCCTCTATCTTGCCGTGGAATACCCAGACCTGGTGGAGCGACAACTCGATATGCCGCTCTCGGCCCTAGTGATATCAGGGATACTCTTTGTGCTGGTGCTGGAGGGGCTAAGACGCGTTGTCGGACTCTCGCTGGTGCTGGTGGTGCTGGGCTTTCTGGTGTTTGCGTTGGTGGGGCATAACCTGTCCGGCCCACTGCAGACTCGGGAGGTGGAGCTTGATCGCCTGATGGTCTATGTCGGCCTTGATACCAACGGCATGCTGGGCCTCACCCTGAGTGTCGCGGCCACCATCGTGATCGGCTTCGTGCTCTTTGGTCAGCTGCTACTGCGCTCCGGTGGCGCCGATTTCTTCAACGATTTGGCCTTGTCGCTGATGGGGCATTCGCGCGGTGGGTCCGGCAAGATCGCAACTATCGCGTCGGCCTTGTTCGGCTCTATCTCCGGTGTGGTTGTCTCCAATATTGTTGCAACCGGTGTCGTCACCATTCGCATGATGAAGCAGGGTGGCTTTAAACCGCACACGGCGGCGGCGATAGAAACGGTGGCCTCGACAGGCGGGCAGATTATGCCGCCGGTGATGGGTGCCGTGGCCTTTCTGATGGCTGAGTTTCTGCAGATCAGCTATGCACAGGTTGTACTGGCTGCGCTGGTGCCGGCCATTCTCTACTACGCCGCCCTCTACATTCAGGTTGACCTGGAAGCCGCCAAGGAAGATATCAAGCGCATTGATCCGGCGCTGATTCCACCCAAACGCCAGGTGTTTTCACAGGGGTGGGTGTTCGTTATTCCCTTTGCTGCCGTTATAGGCGCGCTGTTTTTCTTTAACTCGCGACCCGAAACCGCTGCGCTTTGGGGCGCCCTGGGGGCACTGGTTGTGGGTGTGGCCAGGGGCTACAAGGGCAAGCGCATGTCTCTGAGGGATATCCGGGATTCGCTGGCCGAAACCGGGCACTCCATCGTCGATATCATCATGATCGGTGCCGCCGCCGGCTTCATTATCGGCATCTTGAATATCACGGGTCTTGGCTTTGGCCTGACGTATTTTCTGGTGGAGCTGGGGCAGGGCAATCTGTTTCTGTTGCTGCTCATTTCTGCAGGGGTATGCATCGTGCTGGGGATGGGCATGCCCACCGTAGGTGTTTACATGCTGTTGGCTGTACTGGTGGCCCCGTCGCTGGTCCAGGTGGGTGTGGAACCCATCGCTGCGCATCTGTTCATTTTCTATATGGGTATGATGTCGATGATCACACCGCCTATTGCCATAGGTGCCTTTTTCGCCGCCAGTATCGCCAAAGCCAGCCCAATGAAAACGGCGTTTACCGCCATGCGACTGGGCTGGACGGCCTACATAGTACCGTTTTTGTTCGTGTCCTCGCCTGCACTGCTGCTGATCGGTGACGGTATCGATATTGCCGTGGCGGTTGTCAGTGCTCTCATTGGTGTCTGGGCTGTTTCGGTTGGCGTGGTCGGCTTTCTGGGACATAAGCGCAGCCCCGGTGTACGTATTGCCTTCGTGCTGGTCGGTATCCTGTTCCTGATACCGGATCTTGGCGGTATGAACCTGATACCGATGGCCCGAATCGCAGGGTTCATCATATTGGCAATGCTCATCGCCCTTGGCATTACAGGCAAGAGACGCCTGGCTATCGCGGCCAAGTAATCATTGCGCCAACAGGAAAATTTTTGGAGCCTAACATGCAGCTATACAGCTTTTTCAACAGTTCCACGTCTTATCGAGTGCGCATCGCCCTGGCGCTTAAAGGGCTGGAGTACGACTACCAGGGCGTCAATATCCGGGTGGGTGAACAGAGCGATACGAAATACACCGAGATCAACCCATCCAGGGGTGTTCCAGTGCTGGTGGATGACGAGGGTGCGTCCCTGACTCAGTCACTGGCCATTATTCAGTACCTGGATGATCTGTTTCCGGAACCACGCCTGATTCCGCACAACAGTGTCGACAAGGCACGGGTACTGGAGGTAGCCAATGCCATTGCCTGCGACATGCACCCTATCAATAATCTGCGCATTTTGGGCTACCTCAAACGTGAGCTGGGCGTTACTGATGAGCAGAAAGATGCCTGGTACCGGCACTGGGTGGCTGAGGGTTTCAGGGCCCTCGAGAAACTGCTTAATCGGCACGGCCATGGCCAGTTCTGCTTTGGCGATACACCGACGCTGGCCGACTGTTGCCTGGTGCCCCAGGTGGCCAACGCGCAGCGTTTTGGCTGTGACCTTGCAGCTTTTCCAAAGGTGATGGCGGTATACGAGCACTGCCTGCAGCATCCGGCCTTCAGGCAGGCCGCCCCGGCAGAGCAGCCGGACTACCTTGCCTGATCAGCCACTGACCGTTACAACAAGAGGACACTGATATGCACGCTCTGGGGACGCTGGAAGAACTGCCACAGGCTTATCGCGATGAGCTGACCGGCCAAAACCTGGTGCCGCTGTGGCCAAACATGCGCGCGGTGCTGCCGCCAAATATTCCCAGTCGCAGGACGCAAGCCCTGAACTGGAACTATGATGCGGTGCGCCCGTTGCTGCTGCAGGCCGGCGAGCTGACGCCGATGGAAAAGGCCGAGCGCCGCGTGCTGGTGCTGGCCAACCCGGGCCACGGCCTTGGCAACATGCAGGCGACGCCGAGTATTTACATGGGGTTGCAGCTGATATTGCCGGGCGAAACCGCCCCCAATCACCGCCACACACCCAATGCGGTACGCATCATCGTCGAGGGTGAAGGTGCCTACACCACCGTCGACGGTGAACCTTGCCGCATGGAGCGCGGTGACCTGATTCTGACGCCGGCGGGCAAATGGCATGAGCACCATCACGAGGGCAGCGGGCCTATCGTCTGGCTCGACGTTCTCGACCTGCCACTGATGTACCAGCTGGAAGGCTCCTGGGCGATGGAAGGCGTGCCACAGCAGCAGACGCTGCCGCGGGACAAGTCCTTCGCCGAATACAGCGCTGCGGGCGTTGTGCCGAGCATCAACTTCCAGCGCACTGAGACCAAAGCACCCATGCTGCGCTATCCCTGGGTCAGAACCCGGGCTTGCCTGGTCGAGATGGCCGAGCACTATCGCGAAGACCTGCTGCGTATCGATTACGTTAATCCGGAGACCGGTGCCAGTCTGTTCCCGAGCATTGGCTTTGGCGCATTGATGCTGCGCCCCGGCGAGACCATCCGCTTGCCCAGGCGCACCACCGCCTGCATTTATCACATTGTGGAAGGCCAGGGCCGTATGAGCGTTGATGGCGGCGAAGCGCTGGGCTGGCGAGAGAAGGACACGTTATCCGCACCTGGCTACACCGATATCACCTTCAGCAATGCATCAGGCAGTGAGCCCGCGTTCCTTATTACCGCGGATGAGGCACCGCTGCACCGCTACCTGGGCATCTTTTAAGCACCCGTACTGAAAATCCGGGGCAGGGACGCGTACCCCCACATTTCGTAACATCACGTGAGAGACTCGACATGAACAGCACATTGATTTTCCAGGGCAAGCCTCAGATCACCACCGCCATCGCCGGCACCGATGCACTCTTTCCGGTGCACCGTATCTTTTGCGTCGGCCGCAACTACCATGCCCACGCCGCCGAAATGGGTGTGAGCGTCGACAAAACGACTCAGGAGCCGTTTTATTTCACCAAGCACCCGAGCACGCTGATCCCAACGGGTAGCGAGATTGAATATCCGCCGCAGACCGGCAATTACCACTATGAGATGGAGTTCGTTGTGGCGATCGGCAAAGAGGGTTTCAACGTCTGCGAAACCGATGCCGATGACCTTATCTTTGGTTACGCCGCAGGCCTGGACATGACCCGTCGTGACCTGCAGTTGAAAGCCCGCGAAACCGGCCGTCCCTGGGATCTGGGCAAGGACTTCGAGCAATCCGCGGTGATCACGCCTATCGTGCCTAAAGCACAGACCGGTATTGTCGAGACTGGGGCCGTTGAACTGGCCGTCAATGGCGAAACGCGCCAGAAATCCGATATCACCAAGCTGATCTGGAACGTGCGCGAAATCATCGCCCATCTGTCCAAGTTCTATCACCTGCAGCCAGGCGACCTGATCTATACCGGAACACCTGACGGTGTCGGTGCTGTGGAGCCAGGCGACAGGATTACTGGATTTGTCGAAGGTGTGGGTGAAATCAGTCTGATTATCGCTAAGGGCTAAGGGCTAAGGGCTACGGAGCCCTGACTAAGCTCACGCAGCTCTGCGTGAGCTTCAATTTTGCATATCAGCAAAATCTAGAAGCCTGTCGAACTTGGCCGATCGTAGCGAGGGAAAGTCCGTTTTGAGGCAGTTTTTGAACTCTTTTGAGGCAAATAGTGGTTCTATTTAACAAAAAAGAGGACGAGAAATGACCAAAATCGGCTTTTCCGCAGTAGATCAGTGGTAAGTCCGACAGGCTGCTAGGGCGCATGGTCGTGTCTATCCCGTCGGCATGTTATATTTTTACTACCTGAAATACAGGGTCGATAGACGATGATTAGCCCAGTGTTATCTGAATCCTTGCGTTCAATTGTCTATTTCGTGACGGTAGCCAAAGTCGGCAGTTTTACCGCGGCGGCGGATGAATTGGGTGTTTCTAAATCTACCCTGGGTAAAAGCATAGCTAAGCTAGAAAAGCACCTCACCACAAAACTGCTACATCGCACCACCCGGAAACTGAGTTTAACCACGGAAGGAGAGTCTTATCTTGCCAGCTGTCAGCTAGCTTTGGAAACCCTTCAGGAAGCTGAGTCCGCATTGCTGTCAAAACACTCTCGACCTAGTGGAAGAGTTCGTGTTGATTTGCCGGCTGCATTTGGGCGCTTGGTGGCGATGCCATTGCTGCTTGAAATGGCTGATAATAACCCTGATTTAAGGTTGATCATTACATTCAACGATAAAGTTATCGATCCTATGGATGCCGGATTTGATTTGGCATTCAGATTCGGTCCCTTGAGCGACACTAATGAACTGGTTGCGAGAAAGCTCAACGATCAGAAACTTGTTCTGTGCGCCTCGCCAGACTATCTCAGTCGCTACGGAGCCCCAAAAACTATTGATGACTTGAAAAGCCATCGCTGCATTATGGCGTGGCGTGGGGGTAGCCCGCTGTACTGGTTGCTGAAATCGGAATCCGGGGACGACATTCGTTTTAATCCAGGCGGTTTCCACCAGATAAGTGATGGTGACGCCATGGTTGATGCGTGCGTCGCAGGAGCAGGGATAGTGCAGTTTCCTGAGTCTCTGCTACGGTCACTGGTTGATGGAGGGAAACTGGTACCGGTATTGCCGCAGTTGACGCCAGATCCGACTCCGCTACACATTATTTGGCCAAGTACTCGCCATCTGCTGCCCAGTGTACGCTTCATCATCGATGAATTCGTGAAATTGTCGAAGGGTGGTGCATTTTTGTGACGACTGTAGACTTTAATTCTACAGTCTGGGGATATTTTGACGGTTTATAAATTGTAATATTGCCTTTATTATCTTGAGTAGTCGCTATCAGCGGTACTGTTATTTTACTTAAGATGAGGAAGTGGTATGCCAGTTATCAACGTGAAAATGTTTGAAGGTCGTGACAGTGCAAAGTCAGCTATTGCCAAAGATATAACAGATTCGATTGCAAAGCATGCAAGTGTTGATCCCAAGTACATCTACGTTATTTTCGATGATGTTAAAACTGAAAACTGGGCAATTGAAGGTGAGCTTTTTTCTGAAACGTTGAAGAAATAGGCTGCGCCATATATTAATATTGGTTGTTTTTTGAAATTCAGAGTGTTAACAGTTTTTGTTTTTTATTGTTTTATGGAAGGTAAGGCATATAAATAAATATGTAATTTATAAAGGTGATTTTTTGGTTTAATTTATTAAATTATTAGCTCGCCGCATTTCATGATCAAACTAAAAATATAAAAGGTCAAAAATGAAACTATTTCCGCTGTTTATTGCATTGGCAGGTCTTTGTGGCCCGGCCTTGGCGCAAGAGTTCAAGATGCCGGGATTTAAAACTCAATCGACGCCGGCCGCAGTCTTTGATGAGCATATTGATGCTTTGAATAAATGTGACCTGAGCCGGCTTATGGCTCAATATCCCGATGACGCTGTTTTTATCTTGCCAGATGGTGTCTGGATGCAGGGGCGCGATGAAATTTTAAATCTCTTCCTGGGTTTTTGTAAAGATCGTGAAAATGGCGGATTAAAAGGCGCCGAGTTTCATGTTGAGTTTACTAATGTCGTAGGTTCCACACTAAACATATCCTGGAGACTTGAAGCACCATTTTTGGTAGAGCCATATAGAGGTGCTGACGCCTACGTCACTAAAGATGGCTTGATGCAAGCCCAAGTCACAACCTTTAAAGTATCGGATATGAATTTCAAGCCGTAACTGTTGAAGAGGTTATTAATCAGCTATTTTATTGCTATTGCCTGTATCCAGGCGATCTACAATACGCCAGTACCCAAGGTGGTTTAATGAATAATAATAACCAGAGTGCCAAAAGTGGCCTCATGCTTGAAAAGCTTGAGGGATCGCTGCTGAGAGGTCAAATTAGCCGGCGCAGGTTTACGCAATTAGCTGTTGCCGCTGGGCTTTTATCGCTGTTCAAGGCAAATGCCTGGGCTGAAGAACTGGGGGCTATCCGCTCAAGCCAAGAGACAAAGAGTATTAACCTGCAAAAGCATTATGACTACATAGTCGTGGGAGCGGGCAGTGCCGGTTGTGCATTGGTAGGGCGCTTGGCGGCTGACAAGTCGAAGCAAATTCTGTTGATAGAAGCCGGTGATTGGGATACCGCGCCGTCCATACTGGATCCTCGACTCTGGTTCACAAATCTGGGTACTGAGCGTGAATGGGGGGATGTAGCCGTTCCGTTCGACGGAGTGAACGGTCGTGCGATTCCTGAGCATACAGGGCGGGTTCTCGGTGGCGGAAGCAGCATCAATGCCACTATCTGGGTACGTCCCTTCAAGGCTGATCTCGACGGCTGGGCCAAAGTCTCCGGTGACGACCGCTGGAACTATGAATCATCGCTGGAAGTATTCAAGCGGGTAGAGAATTGGCAAGGCCAGCCGAATGGCAAGTACCGGGGGCAGAACGGACCTGTGTGGTGTCAGCCGGCGCATGACCCTCTGCCTGTCGCGCCCGCAATGCTTGATGCGTGTCGTCAGATGGGTTTGCCAGTGCTGGATGACCTGAATGGGCTGCGCGAGGAACGCGGCCAAGGCTTTGCGCTGATGGATCACATCATTCGTGACGGACGGCGTCAAAATATGGCCAAGTCTTATCTGTATCCGGTGATGGCACAGGATAATGTCACGGTACTGGTCAATACCCATGTCAACAGGCTGATTATCGATGGCGTAACAGTTGTAGGTGTTGAGATTGAACATAATGGACAACAGCGTACTGTTGCTGCCGGCGTGGAAACTATCTTGTCGGGTGGCGGATTTAATACGCCAAAATTGCTTATGCTAAGCGGCATCGGCGATGAAGCACAACTCAAGCAACACAACATAGAAACGGTGGTGCACTCGCCCGAAGTGGGCAAGAACATGCAGGATCACCTACTGCATGGAGGAGTGCTGTTTGAGCCCCACGAAGCTATGAGCCACCGCAACTCTGCTGCGGAGGTCTCGGGTTATCTGAAAAGCGACCCCTCCCTGGAACTGCCAGATATTAGCGTAGTGCAAATCGAGCTGCCCTATGTGAGTGATGTTGTGGGGAAAGAGTTTAATCCGCCAAATTCGAGCTGGGCTATTTGTGCCGGTTTGGTTACGCCAAAGAGCAGGGGAGAAGTAAAACTTCGTTCATCAGACTATTCAGACCGGCCTATTGTCGAGGCGAATTTCCTTGATCATCCGGACGACGTCAGTGCTCTGGTGAAAAGTGTAGAGCTGTGCAGAGAGATAGGCGCCTCACCGGCACTGAAAAACTATGTTAAGCGAGAAGTAGTTCCTGGCAAAAAGTTGGAGGGGAAAGAGATGGTAGATTTTGTCAGGAACGGTGCGACTACCTACTTCCATGTGAGTGGAACCTGTCGTATGGGCAAGGATGACAATGCCGTTGTCGACTCTGAATTGCGCGTTAATGGTTTAAAAAAGTTGAGAATCGCAGACAGCTCTATAATGCCGACGATAGTATCGTGTCCGACGATGGCGGCATGTGTATTAATTGGTGAGCGCGCATCGGAACTGCTAGCATAAAATGAATGTTAGAATAGCTGTAGTGTGATTATTTTTTCACATGTGCACTAAGTCTTATTTCTGGTATTAAAAATATAACTATATGGAGAGATTTTATTATGAATACGCAACTGGTCATTAATAACAAAGATGTGGCGTCTGAGACGGGTAAAGTTTTTAAGAGGCAAGATCCCATAACTGGCGATACAGTTTCTACCTGTGCAGCCGCAAGTGTCAACGACGCTAGAATTGCCGCCGAGTCAGCTAAAGTGGCATTTCAAAGTTGGAAATCTTCCACTCCTGGCGAGCGACGTACTCTGCTATTAAAATCCGCCGATGCGATAGAAACCAAGATGGCATCATTTGTTGCAGCAATGAAATCCGAAATAGGTGCCAGCGATCTTTGGGCGGGCTTTAATGTAATGCTGGCAGCGAACCTTTTCAGGGAGGCGGCAGCACTTACAACCCAGATCCAGGGTGAAACAATACCGACTGAGAAGCCCAATACCCTCTCCATGACGATACGCCAGCCCGTTGGACCATGCCTGAGCATTGCCCCCTGGAATGGCCCAGTTGTGCTGGCGGCCAGAGCTATTGCGTATCCCTTGATGTGCGGAAATACAGTGGTATTTCGAGCCTCTGAAATCAGCCCAATGACACACAGGCTGATAGCTGAAGCCGTATACGAGGCTGGTGCTCCAGCCGGTGTACTGAACTTTATTACCACGGCTCCCGATGATGCGCCCGCCGTGATCGAAGCCCTGATTGCTGATCCTGCCATAAGACGTGTGAACTTCACCGGTTCGACACATGTTGGCCGTATTATCGCCGAAAAATGTGGCCGGCATTTGAAGCGCTGCTTGTTGGAGCTCGGGGATAAGTCGCCTTTGATTGTCCTGGATGATGCGAATATAGACGATGCCGTATCGGCTGCTATTTTCGGTTCCTTCCTTTATCAAGGGCAGATTTGTATGTCGACCGATCGGATTATCGTTGACGAAAAAGTTGCGGATGAATTTGTCCAAAAGTTTACTGCACGGGCCATGGAGTTACCTGCTGGCCAGCCGTTGACGATGGGCAACTGCATTATTGGCCCTGTCATTAGTCAAGAGTCGGCCAATCGATTGAATACTATCGTTGATGACTCATTGCAAAAAGGTGCAAAACTAGTTTTGGGTGGCAAGTCGGAAACGTCGCTTTATCCTGCGACTATTATCGATCATGTTACATCGGAAATGACGGTATATAGCGAAGAAACCTTTGGGCCTGTTATCTCAATTATCCGGGCTAAGGATACGAACGATGCGATTAACATTGCAAATGATACAGAATTTGGCTTGTCCGCCGGAGTTTTTGGCAAGGATATAACTAGAGCCTTAAGTGTTGCGAAGAGCATTGAAACGGGTAGTTGCCATGTTAATGGTCCTACTGTTCAAAATGAAGCCCAGGCGCCCTATGGAGGTACCAAGTCCAGTGGTTATGGGCGCTTTGATGGTCGCGCTGTCATTGACGAATTTACCGAACTTAAATGGCTCACGATTGAAGACAGTTCACAGCAATACCCATTCTAACGATATGATATGAACCCGGTGGACAAACAGATAGGTACTCTATCTTTTTGTCCGCCGTTCTATATAAACGAGCATAAATACTTAGACGTTCATATTATTTTTGACTCGCATTGTCTGCGGTCGCTGATGAAGCCCCCCAGGGCAAACGCATGAACGTTTTTTGCACAGCGCAGCGCGGATCTTACTTCTCTCTTGCAACCGACTAGCCCGGCTGGTATTCAGAGAATTTCCATCATAGGACAGGCGCGAATACCCTATGTCAAAGCGTTCTCTGCTCAGCCATCTCCAAGAGATTGAAGACCCTCGACAAAGCGCAAAATGCACTCACAATTTTGCCGAAGTTCTGTTTATGAGTATCTGCGGAATCCTCTGCGGGGCCGACGACTGGAACTCTATCGCCCTGTTTGCCCAGACTCGAGAGGGCTGGTTCCGTCAGAACCTGACGCTGCCCGGTGGTATTCCCTCCCACGATACCTTCAGTCGCATGTTCAGCTTGTTGGACCCGAAAGCTTTCCGACCCCTGTTCATTACCTGGGTCCAGGACGTGATGGTGGGTAGCGGTCTGTCAGGCACTGTCGCTATCGATGGCAAGACGGTCAAAGGATCCGCCTGGAACAAGGGCAAGGACGCCATCCATATGGTCAATGCCTGGTCCACCGACCTGGGCATGGCGGTGGGGCAATACAAAGTGGACGGTAAGTCCAATGAGATCACTGCTATTCCCAAATTGTTGGCGTTGCTGGAGCTTCAAGTGCCTGGTCACCCTGGATGCGATGGGGTGTCAGAAGCGCATCGCCGATAGCATCCTCAAGCGCGGTGCCGACTATCTGCTGGCGGTCAAAGCCAACCAGAAAAGTCTGCATAAAGAGGTGGCCGAGTACTTCGATCGGTACTGGGAAAACACCCCTGAAGACGCGCCGGGCCCCGTGTTTGCCGAGCGAGCAGAGCACCAGCACGGCCGCCAGGAACACCGTCGCTGTTGGGTTCTGAACGAGCCGTCGGAACTGGCCACCGCGAAGCGCTGGCAGGCCAAGACGGTGGCGGCCGTGCAGTTGGACCGCCAGGACGCTCGCAAGGGTGACACCATGATCCGCAATTACATCTCCAGCCGCACGTTGACGGCCCAGGAGGTCTTGGCCGCTACTCGCGAGCACTGGCAGGTCGAAAACTGTCTGCACTGGGTGCTGGATGTAGCCTTCGACGAAGACCGCGCTCGTGCCCGCCAAGGCTGTGCCGCCGAAAATTTGGCGACGGCCCGACAAATCGTCTTGAATCTTCTCAAGCAGGATACGACGCACAAGGTGGGCATCAAGAACAAGCGCAAAGCCTGTGGCTGGGACCTCGACTACATGCTCAAAGTGCTTGGGGAAATCAAAATATGATCATGCGTTTGCCCTGGCGGGAGCCTGTACTGGTAGTATGCTGCCATCAGTGACTCCGCGCAGATTGGCACTAGGCCTGAAGGCTTCAGTTGCTAGTGTAGTGTTGCACTCTTGGTGGTGCTTTAGAACGCGCTCATTTTTTCGCCAGCCAAGGCGTGAGGCGGAGTCATAGTGGGGCTACGGCGACAACGAACAACGCAGGATGGTGGAAAAAGGGGCCGTTATAAGCTTCATATAGCGTGAAACACTACACTAGGGTCCGAATAGTTATCTATCTCACTGGCGGCTACTAATGCGCCCTCCTTGTCGTAAACTGACTGTTGTAGCATGTACTCCTTTGTAGCTTTTCATAGCGCCACTCCGCATACCTGTACCACAGGGATTAGGAGGTTAACGAGATGCAGCGCAAACAGGCTCCAGCACCGCCGACGGTCGGTCGATCGTTTGCCTTTACCCTGGCGTTTAGCCTCGCCCTTTTTCTAATTATCACAGTGCTGGCGCTGCGCCAGTCACCACGTCTCTACCCACTGGCCGCTCCCACCGGCTGGCAGTCATTTGCCCTGCCGCGGGAGCAAAACGCTTTCCTGCGCCTGCCGCTGTTTTCCGGCGCTATCAATGATCTGTTTGTTGTGCCCGGTTCAAGCCTGGTATGGGCAGTGGGCGATAATGGCCTGGTGCTGCACAGTGTCGACGGGGGTATTCATTGGCAGCAACAGCGGTTGCGGCGGGAGACGGAGGTCAATAATGATGATTCTGCACCTGCTGTAACTGCGGCTGACAACGACAGCCGCAGCGGAGGTGTGGCGCGGTGGGCAGAGGCACCGGTGACAGAGGCATCGCCGTCCCTTTTTGCGAAAGCGCAGGCCGCTGTCGAGGCTGAGGCAAGCAAAACGGCACCGCTGCCACCGTCTAATCTGCGCTTCTCCGGTACCAAAGACGTGCCGCCTGACACTGCCGCTGAACGCCAATTTTTGCTCGAACTAGAGCAACAGCAACAACTGCAACAACAGTTGCAGCTTCAGCAGCAGCTGG
Organism: Marinobacterium profundum; assembly: GCF_001528745.1. GTDB lineage: Bacteria > Pseudomonadota > Gammaproteobacteria > Pseudomonadales > Balneatricaceae > Marinobacterium_A > Marinobacterium_A profundum. The sequence continues at coordinate 42,251 of NZ_BCNS01000168.1, forward strand.
AGCAGTTGGCGGAGGAAGAGACGGCACAGCAAGAGCAAGAGCAAGAGCCGACACAGCAAATAGAAGAACCTGCAAGGTCCACACAGCAAGAGCTCTTGCCTGATTTGCGCTCAGTGTGGTTTTTCGACGCCAATATAGGTGTAGTGGCGGGTGATCGGGGCGCGCTTTATCGCACCCTGGACGGCGGCGCAAACTGGCAGCTGGTTAGCCTTCCTTCCAGCTGGAATATTAACTATTTGTATGCGGCTGCCGCTGAAAAACTGTATGCCGCGCTGGATGCGGCCGTGATCTATTCATCCGATCAAGGCGCTACCTGGTCCGGCGGTGAGGTCATGTTTAACATTGTCGAAACACCGGTGGGATGGGTGGAGCGGGCAGAGCAGAGGCTCAGGCAGTCTCTGCCTATAGAGCCTCTGCTTATAGATAGTGGTGGCAGCCTCTACCAGGTATACGGCGACGGTGAGGGCAATATTGTTGGTAATCCCGAGTCATTGCCTAACCCCATTAGCCACGGAGCGGGCCGCGCAGGCTATTGGTTAGGGGTTGGAGATCAGGGGACTATTGTGCGCGGGACAGCGACAGGGCTAAACGTCGAGCGTAGCATACGCTCGCCCACGGATCAGTCCCTGCGCCACGTGCTATGGGTTAACGACGATCGTGCCCTGGCGGTCGGGGAACAAGGTACTGTCATTGAGTCTGTGGATGCTGGCCAGAGTTGGTCAGCTCTGGCGTCCGCCACCGAGCAAACCCTGGAGACGCTGGCGGCTATTGATGACCAAGTGCTGCTGGCTGCAGGTACGGCCGGTAGCCTGTTGCGCTCGGACGATGGAGGCACTCGCTGGAATTACGTGGTTGCCAGCGCAGCGGTGCTGGCCAGCGAATATGCCAAACGCCATCCGGGTCAACAGCTGCGCCGCAACGGTGAGCAGTTTGAAGTGGCGGCGGCGGGCCGCGACAACTGGCAGGCGTTGACTTACCAGCGAACCCCGGCGCTTTGGTACTGGCTGGCCTGCGGTTACTTCGTCCTGCTGGCGCTGGGCATCGCCAACCGCAAGCGCGAGGCGCGGGATAACAGGGTGCAAACGGTGGCGGATGTTTTGGCATCGGATCGCCCGCTGCGCCCGGATGACCCGGACCCACTGCAATTCGGCGCCATTGCCCGTGGCCTGTCGCGCTTTATGCGCAACCCGAAAACTGAACCACCGTTGACCGTCGCCATTACCGGTGCCTGGGGCACGGGCAAAAGTTCGCTGATGAACCTGTTGCACCACGACCTCAAAACTTATGGCTTTACCCCGGTGTGGTTCAATGCCTGGCATCACCAAAAGGGCGAGCAGTTACTCGCCTCGCTGTACGCCAATATCCGTAGCCAGGCGGTGCCGGGCTGGTTTAGCTGGTCACGGGGCGTGCCGGTGGGGTTGCTGTTTCGTCTCAATCTGCTGTTTCGGCGTAGCCGCAAAAACCTGCTGGTATTAACCCGGTGGCAATTTATATCTGATATAATGTGCGCATGAATACCGACGCACGCAAGCTCAGCACAGAGCAACAAGAACTTCTCAGACAGCAAGCCATTCGGCTCCGTTTGGAAGGCAAAACTTTCCGTGAGATCGGGCAGCTGCTCAATGTTCACCCCGATACTGTTGGACGCTGGTACCAGCGTTATGAAGCCGGCAGAAA
>NZ_BCNS01000169.1 GCF_001528745.1 Marinobacterium profundum
GAGCTTGCGATACGCTTGGCAATGTCATAACAGGTGTCCACTTAGAAATAGGTGGACACTATCAGGCGCTCACGGCAACTGGCTCAAGATGGGTTCGCCGGACGCATACATACGGTCGTCCAGAAAACGCAGATCGTCAGCCAAGCCGTAAAGCAAAGCGCGGAAGGCATCGGTCAGCCCATTCTCACCATCCTCCAACCAGCACGGTAGGGAACTGCGTAGCTGCTGGATGCCGGTTGGAGCAATTATTCCGTATTCGCCAACCAACCCACGAATCTGGTTAGCCTTAGCGGTCCGCTGGCCTACGAGTTCTTCGCGGATGCGGTGAGCCGCCTGCGTATCCTGTTGGGCAACAGCCTTGACGGCTACAAAGCGCATGTTCGGCCTACTCATCGCTTCACAGATGGCCTCGGCATCGACCCGGTCGTTCTTGTTACTTTTGACGTAGGGTTTCACGAACTGCGCCGCTATCAACTTGACGGTATAGCCACGCTTTTGGAGCTCGCGTGCCCAGTAATGGGATGAGGCGCAAGCCTCCATGCCAATCTCGGCGCCAACGGGGACGCGTTTGCATAATGCCTCCAGCCACTTCTGCCGTGAGTACTTGCCTTGCCACTGTAATTGACAATGACGATCGACCCCGTGCACATGAAACACCGACTTGGCTATATCGACACCGACACGGATAATGTTCATCTGGGCTTCTCCTCATCCACATGATGGTTGGATCTTCACACCCACCATTTTGGCGCATGACGCCGGAGTGGGGTGAGGAGGAGTCCATCCCATTGGTTACTAATCAGAGGCCTCTTGGTAGGGTCAGTAATATGCAGAGCAAACTAGATAGTGTTAGCGTTATTAGTGAGTATCTGAGGCTCCATTCATATGAGACCCGTTTTGCTTTGTAGCCGGTGCAACTTTCTAGCAAAAGGGAATTGGCGGAGTAGGGCGTGCCTGCAATGGTGACCCCCCAGCCGACAACAATCCCCAAGCCTAACCCTAGCAAGCTGTATTCAGGCCAAATCGGCCCTAAAATGCTGCCCAAAAGGGTGCAAGTTATAATAGGGTTTACTCCCAGAGTTCCGCTAGCAAAGAACAGCCATGGCACTGTACCGGCCACCAGCGGATAAGCCCAAGAGGGCAAACTGAAATGTATGCCCAGCCAATTCAGTGCAAAGGTACCGATGATACCGCCCAGAAAAGACGAGCCCCCCATGATCAGCAACTCGTTATTGATGCCGGCTAGCGATGGCAGGGACACTACACCATCGGCCATTCGACGATAAACAAGGCCGGCTACTACCGCAGTCAGACAACTCAAGGTTACCGACTGGGAGTAGAGCAATCCCGCCTTTGCATTAAGCACAAATGTGCCCACACAAATCAGTGCAATGATGGCAACGAACCTTAGCCAGGAAATTAAGGCGGATTGGCTGTACTCAGAGGGTGCGGGCATATCTTTGTGAAGTGGCTCCTCTTCTCTGGCTAAGGTGCCGGCTAGAAGATAGAAAGTAGCGACGGGAAGGCCTAGGGCTATCAGTTTCCAGCTTGGCAGATTTGGCAGGAAAGTGAGGGTCATGACAAAGGATATCGACAGTGGTGAGGCCATGGGGGATGCACCAAAACCGCGCACCACGGCCCGTGCGGCATTGTGTGTCAAGGCACTGTCACCCTGTGCCTTAGCCTGAAGGCCGATCATCGTCGCCACTACACCGACGGCTCCAAAGTTCAGTGGAATGGATAGTAATGCAGTACCGAAGGTCATGCTAAGGTAGCGTAATAACGATTTCCCGGCAAACAGGCTACGGGATATGACTTTAAGGTCGTTAGATTGGCCCAGTACTGCGGACAATAGCATCACCGTAATAATCAGGGCGCCGATTTGCGCCATGTTACCGGTTGCCTTGGGTAAGGCCTCAGGCGCATAAGTCATCGCCACAAGGGTAAAGAGAATTATGAGTGTAAAAAGCACCCGCGCCGCTAGCCTCAGGTTGCCCCAGCCAAGCACAATCGCAAGGCAGGCAAAGAGAGTTGCAGCCACCGTATTGCCCGGCATAAAGGTTGCGACTCCGGTAAGCAGCGCCAGATAGGTGAGAATAGAGCGGGACCGGGTGTAACTGCTTGGACGCAGGAAATGCTTCATACTGCCGACATTTCGAGACGTTTTTCCCTGTTTTCTTGATGATTCAGGACAGTCAATCATGGGCTTCCTTTCCTCCGGCAATCTTGGTGCCATAACCAGTGAGGGCTTGTTACGGTCAGGAGGGGTCCCAGTGCCACCGGGGAGCCCGTTGACTCTGAGACTCAGACGATTCCTTGCTGCTGCAAGGCCGCAATCTGTTCCGGGCTCTTCTCAAGCAACCGCTCGAGTATCGTGGTGGTATCCTCACCCAGTTTGGGTGGCGGCTTAGGGTACTCCTGCTGCGTTTTTGAGAACTTGATTGGATTCGCAACACCGGGAACGGGACCGATCTCCGGGTGCTCTTGCTCGATTTTCATGCCGCGCGCTAGGACCTGAGGGTCTTGGAATACCTGGGCTATATCCTGGATTGGGCCGCAAGGCACATGTAATTCGCGCAGTAGGTCCAACCAGTCGCGACAACTGCGGCTGCGAGTGATTTCCGACATCAGTTCCACTAGCGCGGGGCGGTTCAGTACTCGATCGGGGTTGGTGCGGAACCTAGGGTCCTGGGCCAACGCTGGCTGTTTCACCGCGGCGCAGAAACGCTGGAACTGACCGTCGTTTCCGATAGCAATGATGACCTGGCCATCTGTGGTCGGGAACGGCTGGTAGGGGGCTAGGTTCGGGTGGTATTCGCCGGTGCGGGTTGGTGCTGTGCCGCCGCAGAAATAGTTTAACGCCTGGTTGGCCAGCCAGCTGACTTGGACGTCCAGCAACGCCATGTCTATATGCTGCCCTTCGCCGGTGCTATTGCGGTGGTGCAGCGCTGACAGGATCGCGATCGCCGCATTCATGCCGGTGGTCAGGTCCGCGACAGCCATCCCGACCCGTTGTGGGCCTGCGCCAGGCTGGCCGTCTGCCGCACCCGTAATGCTCATCAGGCCGGCCTGGGCCTGGATGAGGTAGTCGTAGCCGGCATCTTGGGCCATAGGCCCGGTCTGACCGAAACCGGTGATAGAGCAGTAGATGAGCCCGCGGTTGGCCGTCACTAGGTCGTTGTAACCGAGCCCTTTCTTGGCCAAGGTGCCGGTCTTGAAGTTTTCCACTAGGATGTCGCTGCTGGTGGCCAGCTCGCGAATCAGCTCTTGGCCTTCGGTTCGACTGAGGTCAACGGTGACTGAGTGTTTGCCGCGGTTGGCGGAGAGGTAATAGGCCGACTCTCGGGTTTCGTTGCCGTCCCGGTCCGCGAGCCAGGGCGGACCCCAGTAGCGCGTATCATCTCCGGTGCCGGGGCGTTCGATCTTGATTACTTCAGCGCCGAGGTCGGCGAAAATCTGCGTGCACCAAGGACCCGCCATCACGCGGGTCAAGTCTAGTACTCGAAGGCCTGTTAGTGGACCTGCCATTGCATCATCTCCTTGTTATCGTGCGCTAATGCGCGTGGTGTAGGGGGAGCGCTCCACGGGTATCTTGCCCGGTGCTAAGCTTGCGAACCGGATCAAATCGAGGCTAAACCGACAGTCATGTCTTCGCAGGCATAGAGGGCCTGACCGGTGACGTAGCCGCTGCGTGCATCCAGAAAAAATCTGACGCTGTGGGCTACATCGTCTATCTCGACCATGCGCTGCATGAGAGTGTTGTCGATAATGTGCAGGGCGCGTTCGTAATCGGGCGGGGCACACGATACTGTGGTTGTTAAACAGTTACGTGACCTGATGCCGTCGCTCAAATCCAGCAGGTGGTCGTCGGTCAGCTCAGTCGCTTCGGGGGCGACTGTATCGGCTGCAATGACACGATAGCCCTCACCGTGCAGCTGAAATGCGATCGATTGCCCGATATTGCGTGCGCCGTCTGTGTTTAGAACGCTGTATTTACCCATCCGTCGGTACCCTGTTTCCTGATGTTTATATGCGTGTGGTGTCGCTAATGTTTGATAAGTGAACAAAAACAACGATAATCGAACAAACTGTCAGTTATCTCAGTACGGAAATACGCATGTCTGTCAAAAACTCCCAGCCTGGGGCCGTCGACAAAGATTTTCTCGCCACCTTTGCTCGCGGTCTCGAGGTAATAAAATCCTTCGATACACAAACGCCGTCGATGTCCCTGACGGACGTCGCCAAGAAAAACAACCTGTCCCGTGCTTCGGCCCGGCGTTTCTTGCTGACGCTGCAGAAACTCGGCTATGTCAAAAGCGACGATAAGCGGTTCAAGCTAACCGCCAGGGTTCTCGAACTGGGCTACTCTTACTTGGCTACCCTAAACTTCTCCGAGACAATCACCCCGTTTATGGAGAAGATCACGCACAAACTCGGCGAATCCTGCTCCGCAACGGTTCTGGACGGTCAGGATGTTGTTTATATAGCCCGTATCCCGGTGCGTGGCCTGATCCCGGTCAATTTACAGATTGGTGCCCGGCTGCCTGCCTACGCGACCTCTATGGGCCGAGTGCTGTTGGCGGCTCTACCAGAAGACCAACTGGAGGCGTTCCTGTCTTCAGCCACTTTGGAGCCGCTCACGCCTTACACTGTGACGGCCGCTGAACAATTGCGCTCCGAAATCGAACGAGTGCGTCGCCAAGCGTACTGCATCATTGACCAAGAGCTCGAACTCGGCCTGAGGACCGTCGCGGTACCTGTCTATGACCGTAACCAGCATGTATGCTTCGCTCTGAACGTTAGCAGCCATGTCAGTAAGGTGTCACTCGAGCGCGCGGAGCGGGAATTCGTACCTCTAATGCAACAGGTGTCCCAGCAGATCACGGCGGCACTGCCCTGAATACTACCGCCGGCGACGCTTACCGGGCGGCGTAGGCCGCTTCGGTACGCGCGTTCAATTCCCGTAACACCTGTAGTTCTTCCACTGTCGGTGCCGGTGTCGTTTTCAGTTCAGCGGCGACCTTCAGTGGCCAGCCGGTGGCGTTAACGACCTGCTCCACCATCACACCTGGGTGCAGGTGGGTCAGTACCAATTCGCGACTGACTGTATCCGGTTCGAGAATGCCCAGGTCAGTGATCACCATGGCCGGACCTTGACCACTCAGCCCCAGTGCTTCACGGCTGTTTCCGCCTTCGTAAAAGCCAACAGAGGTGATGAAGTCAAGCTTGTCGACGAACGCTCGCTTGCTGTGTCGCAGCGTTATCAGTACACGCTGACAATGGGTGGCAATCAGGGGAGCACCGCCGGCGCCGGGGAGGCGCACCTTGGGGGTCTCATAGGAGCCGATGACAGTGGTGTTGATGTTGGCGTAGCGGTCGATTTGAGCGGCGCCAAGGAAGCCGGTACGGATTTTTCTACCTTGCAGCCAGTATCGGAACATCTCTGGTATCGAAACGACGCTGAGTGCTGTCGACGATAGTTCACCGTCGCCGATCGACAGCGGCAGTACGTCGGGCTGGGTATCCAAGGTACCGCTTTCGTAGATCAGTTTTATGTTTTCGGCGTGGCTGAGGCGTGCCAAGTTGGCAGCCGCGCTGGGAAGTCCGATGCCGACGAAGCAGACATCGTCGACAGCCAGAGTGCGTGATGCTGCGATGGTCATCATTTCGAGTGGGGTGAAATTCAACTCAGACATGGTTTTCCTCCCGCAGTTTGTCCATGTACTCGGCGAAGTCTTTCGTCTCAAGTACGAAATGCCTCATCCAGCTACGGAATTTCCTGTAGTCGCGGCTGATTTTGTCCCACTGGATATAGAAGCTGTTGTGGCGTTCGTAGTAACCGCTGGCGTAGGACGGGAAAGCGCCGGAGGGCACTTCGCAGACTGCGTTGATCACCCAGTTCGGAATTACCGTCCCCCCCTCGCGTTCGCTGACCCGATCCACGATTTCTTCTACGGTCACGATCGTGTGTTCCGACGCCAAGACGACTTCTTTCTGGACACCCTGGATTCCGTCCAGCCAGATATTACCGAAACGGTCTGCGCGCTGGGCGTGGATGATTCCGACGTCTGGACGCAGCGCCGGGACGGCGGACAGCTTTTTCCCACTGAAGGGGCAGGCGATGCTTCGAATATTGGAGTTGTGCTCCGGGTAGGAGGTGCCGCGGTAACCATCAAAGATCGCAAGTGGTAATCCGGCGGCGCCGGCGGCATAGGCGTTGGCCATGGCCGCGTGATCGTGCTCCTCAATCGCTAGAGCGCGAGGGTTTGCATTTTCGTAAGCATCACGAAAGCGGTGCAGCGAGCCGACGCCCGGGTTACCGCCCCAAGAGAAAATCAGCTTGTTGGCGCAGCCCATCCCGATCATCTGGTCATAAATCAAGTCAGGGGTCATCCGTATCAGGGTCAGGTCACCTACACCCTGACGGATGATTTCTAGCCCCGCAGCATTGGGGATTAGGTGGGTGAAACCCTCCAAGGCGACTGTCATACCTGGTTTTACGTAACGAGATACGGCCTCCTTGAGTGTCACTATAATTGTCATTCCAGTCCTGTTTGTTCGATTATCGTACATTGGTTCGAATAACGTAAATCGTAGATTTCTTTCCCATTGCTTGTCAAGCTTGAAGTTGGCACGGAGTGTGATTGAACAGCAGAGTGCTATTCACTTGCCTGTCGATAAAGATTGTGTAAAAGTGGCTCGGCATTATCTGATATTCGCACAGTTGTTCTATATTCGAACAAATTCCTCATCTTATAACAAAGAACTAAGGACCTCATCATGAAACGACTGATGGTGAAACTGGCTGGCGCGGTGACATTTGCGGCGGCGACGGCAGTGCTTCCTGTCTCCCTAGCCGCGGCGGCTGAATGGCCAAGTGACACCGTGAAACTGATCGTTCCCTATTCGCCGGGAGGCACTACGGATATCATTTCACGTAAGGTGGCAGACCTGCTTAAAGATGAGTTGGGCAATGTCATCGTCGAGAATCGTCCGGGTGCGGGGTCGACAGTCGGAACCGGTCAGCTGGCCCGTGGTGGTCGTGGCGCGGATCACAGCATCCTGATGGCGTCCCCGGGGCATGCCATCGGTGCGGCTATCTACTCGGGACTACGCTACGCTCCGGTGAATGACTTCCGATTTATCCGCAACGTCATAACCATTCCGAACGTGATGGTAGTGCCGGCCGACAGCCCGTATAACAGCGTCGCGGAATTTATTGATGGGGCACGGGGAGGAGAATTGACCTTTAGCTCCCCCGGTGTTGGGAGCTCCGTTCATATGTCTGCTGAGCTCTTCAAAAACCTCACGGACACGAACATGGTACACGTGCCGTTCCGTGGCAGCGGTGAAGCGCTGCCGGCACTGCTGGGGGGGGATGTCGATGTAGCCTTCGAGAACATGCCGACCGTACTTCCCCACATTAAGTCCGGTAAACTAAAGGCGCTTGCCGTGACTACGACCAAGCGTTCGCCCTTCCTGCCCGACGTGCCCACTGTCGCTGAGGTCGGCATCGACTATGGCTTGGGTGGCTATAAAACCTCAGCCTGGTTTGGTCTGATTGCGCACAAGTCTATGCCAGACGAGGCAGTGTCTAAGCTGCGTGACGCCATGACGAAGATAATGGGGCGCGAATCCTTCACCTCTTTCTTGCCGCAGATTGGCGCGGAACCGGGGGAAGAGGACGGCGAGGTCTTTCGTGACTTCGTTGCGGAGGAAGTGACCAAGTGGGCCGAAGTGGCCCAGCATGCGAATATCAAGAACTAAGTGGTCGAAACGCAGGGGCCGTGTGGCTCCTGCGCCCGGACTCCCGTTTATCGTTTCGTCGGAGGTTGGTTGTGAAGACCAAAGAGGTCAATCGTTCTGAATGCCATGGTCGCATCAAGCCGGACTTGATATTGGGTATGTGTTTGGTCGTGTTGGCCAGCATATTTATTTTTTACCTAGTGCCGCAGTATATTACCGAGCCGCAGATGGTCAAGAATCCTATGTTGTCGCCGCGCTTCCTGCCTTTGGTGACTGGTTGGGTGGTATTACTGCTCTCAGTTATCGTTTTACTGGAAGGCATACGACGTCCGCCGAAGCAGAATTCTGTTGAGAATGTACATGCGAAGGTGCCTAGGCTGCGCTGGGTGTTGATGCTAGCGGCTGGCCTCGTCTATTCGTTGTTGTTAGAGGAACTCGGAGCCATCGCCAGTGGCGTGATTGCTACGGCAATGCTGTTTATCGCTCATGGTCTGCGGCAAGTCAGAATTTATCTGCTGGCCCTGGTGTTTCCGGTGGTCGTCTCGCTTCTTTTCGTCCATGTGCTTAACGTGCCGCTGCCGGTCGGCATGATCTGGGAGTGAAGGCGTCGAGCGGATTGATTTGCAGAGCGTGTATCCCACTGAATACCTGAATTTGGACATCTAGGATGGAAAATTTTTCTGAAGTACTCTCGATATTCTTGAGTGTCGATAACTTTGTTGCGATCGCTGTTGGCGTTTTGGTCGGAGTGGTGGTGGGCGCCATTCCAGGCCTGACCGCCACCATGGCCGTAGCATTGGCACTGCCATTTACCTTTTCTATGGAGCCGGTGACGGCGATTTTGCTGCTGATCGGTATCTATAAAGGTGGCATGTACGGCGGTTCTATTACTGCCATCCTGATCCGGACCCCTGGCTCGCCCGCGTCGGCGTGCACGCTACTTGATGGTTATCCGCTGGCGCAGCAAGGGCATGCGAAGAAGGCACTTAAAACGGCGCTCTATTCGTCTTGCGTGGCTGACGTTATCTCCAATATTTCGCTTATCTTCTTCGCCGGTTACTTGGCCAAGATCGCGTTGAATTTCGGTCCTCCGGAATATTTTTGGCTGATTTGCTTCTCGCTGACGATAATCATTTCAGTCTCCGGCGACTCGGTGGTTAAAGGCCTGATTGCTGCAGGGCTCGGGATTATCGTCTCTACTATCGGCCTGGATGCTGTCTATGGCTCCCAACGGCTGACGTTCGACAGTTATAACCTGATGGACAGGGTCTCCTTTGTGCCGCTATTGATTGGCCTATTCGCGATTCCTGAGATCATCGAGTTCTATACCAGCAAGGTGGGGCCGCAGATACGCTCGGCGGTATCGGGTGCGTCGCTGACGCTGGCCGAGTGTAAACGTTGTTTAAAGAGCGTTATCCGCGGTAGCTTAATAGGTGTCATCATCGGAGCAATTCCCGGCACTGGTGCGACGGCTGCGGCCTTTATCTCTTACAGCGAAGCAAAGCGAAAGTCACCGAACAAACATAATTTCGGCAAGGGTGAGATTGAAGGTGTCGCCGCGGCGGAAGCCGGCAATAACGGCGTCGCAGGGGCCACCCTGATACCGCTGCTTTCGCTGGGGATACCTGGTGATGTAATTACAGCGATTATTCTTGGCGCCTTCATGATCCACGGGCTGACACCGGGGCCGGTGCTGTTTCAAGAGAACTTGAGCCTGGTTTATGCGCTATTCTGCGGTATTCTACTTAGCTCCGTTGTGCTGCTGCTGGTGGGCAACGCTGCTATCCGATACTTCTCCCTGATTGCAGATATACCTAAGGCCATCCTGCTGCCGATCGTACTGATGTTCTGCGTTTACGGCGCGTACGCCGTAAACAACAGTACCTTCGATATTGGTTTGATGCTGCTGTTCGGGCTGCTCGGTTTTGTCTTCAATCGCACAGGAATCGTGGCAGCCCCCTTCCTGATTGGCTTCATTCTCGGGCCGATGTTCGAAGACAACCTGCGCCGCACGCTGCTTATCAGCAAGGGTGATCCGTCGGTATTTTTCCGCGGCCCCATCGCTTGGTTTTTTATCGCGCTGACCGTAGCCTCGTTGTTGTTCGCCGTTCACCGTTACTGGAAAAATCGACTTGTGGATGTGCCGGCGCAATGAATGAAAATGGTGGCCTGGCACCGATCTTGGGCCAGGACCCACCGCTCCTTTTTATATAAGAGCGTTGTTAAAGGGGAGCTGGGTAAGAATCTGTGATGGAGTGAGCGTGCTAATCGGTCGCCACTGTGATGTTATAGCCGTAGCGGTGCTGAGGGTCTTAGTGTGGGACTGTTGCGTGCCCTGTAGGCGGAGAACCTCAAGCTCGATCCGGCCTAGGTCTAAGCTCTTTCTCAACCAGACGTAGACCCTGCCAGTGCGGCAGCCATCGGCCTGCTCGGCGTGCTCGATCAGGAAGTCCTTGAGCTGTGGCAGGGCGGATGGAGAAAGTTTGGTCCGAGCCCGGGCGAAGGCCAGTTCGGAAACTGTCCGCTCCAACTGCGCTTGCTGTCGCAAGAGGTCAAAGAACTGATCCAGCTCGGCCTAGGCGCTCTTGCACAGGCCGGTGAGCATGACGGCGATGAGTGACTGTAGCGGCAGCTTGCGCTGGCGCGTGAAGGTGTTGGGATGTTCGGGATGCCGCGCCATTTGGCGGGACTCCTCGGAATGGAGATAGGGGGAAATCGGCGAAGATGTCGGATAAGGACATGGTGATGGATGGTCAACTTTTTACAGCGTCCCGATTTGTCTGAAGGGCCCGACGTACAGTAATCTTCGCAGCCAATTGCTAATCAGAATGCACTCAAGAAACCACGTAACACACGCAGGCAGTGTCTCTAAGCTGCGCTACGAAGCGTGTGGCGGGCAATGGAGTTAGGTCGAGCACAGAGGCGGTAAACTTGGGAGACGCCTTCGGCGGCGACGTCCGGACCAGAGCGTTTGCCGAACGCTACTTCCAAGTCCAGCACACTGACCTGCTCTTCGCGGATGACGCCATCTTTATACGATCTGATTCTATGTTTGGTCCACCGATGCTGGTCGTACTGATAGCTGCTGTTGGGCACTCCTCAAGCACTAGCTGCAGCTCGAATTTGAGTTTTTCCTGTCAGCAGAAGTGCGCCTGGGTCCACCTGCTCTTACCCGCCTCGTAGTGCTTGCCGTGACGTAGCAAGAAAGCCTCTAATCGCTGACGTACCTGCTGCTCTTCATATCCTCACCTGCTCGGTACAGGCTAGACAGTGACTTCGAATCCCGCCTGTCGGTCTTGACAGGATCGCCCGGACGCGTCGGAATCATTCAGTGAGCGACAATGTCACACTGATGCCCGAGTTGGGTGATCTGCCGATAGAGGCGGTATCAGCAAGGGCCCGCTTCGTAACAGAACGCGGGCACTTCACCCGCTGAGTTGAGCCGCTTGACCCGTTTACTGACGGCATCGGGTGTGTTCGGAATTTTCCTGTAATACACAAGTTTGCTCCGGCGCGCTTGAACAATCGCCACTGGAATGCTGCCTTTGTGTGTCGAGGCCGCTGTCTAAGCTAAAGTTGTCCATGCCTGCCCACCTTGATTATTGTTCTGTGTTTGAAGGCTTAACGCTCTTACAAGCGTAATCCACTCGCTCGAGGTCGGGCAGGTCAATTCATTATGTCTAGGTAAGGGTTATTCGGCGGGATCTCATCGAACATTAGGCTTGGGGACTGCAATAGATATCCATACAAACGGCGTGATTTGCGAGGTCCCGTCACTTCACAGGTCCAGATATTCAGCCCGGTGGGCTGCTTGCGGTGTAGCTGTAGTTTCTCGAAGCGTTTCTGTATCCACTGCCAACCCTGCTGATTATCTTCCTTGGCGTAGACGGCGATTTGGGGGTGCTCCTGCGCATAGCGTTGGAACACGCCCGGGCTGACCAGGAACACAGTATCGGCCACGGTATGTATCAGAGCCTTGGCATCATTGATGATCAGCTTTCGTGACTGGATGCCTTGCTTCAGCCAGGACATGAAATGTTCGCCCGAAGGCTGCTCTGCCGCAGTTTTTGGTGAGGCTTCCGGTGCGGGCGGCTTTGGTACTAGCTCGTTCGCGTTGAGCGCCGTATTCGCTGAATCAGCAGGCTGAGGAAGTGATGTGGTCGCGGAGTTCAGATCGGGCAGATCGAACACTGAGAGCAGATCCTCAATTACGTTGGATTGACCCCCTGCGTTCTTGGTTGAATTTGATGCAGTCTCGTTCGCAAGCGTCTGATTGGAATCCTGCTGAAATGGCGTACCGGGCGGGGCGGTGGCGGCTGTACCAATAACGGGGTCAACTTTGGGGTCGTCATCGGTTGTACAGGCCGCCTCGTCGACCGGTGTCTCCACCGCTACGGTGCCGGTGAACGGCTCCGGGCGTTGGGTCGCCTCCCAGATCAGGGCCGGCGCCAGCCGCAACAGCGTGAAGCTATGCGACCAGCCGGTTGCGCTGGTGATGGTGGCTTTCCAGATCGCTTTGCCCTCAGGCGTCGGTTGCAAGATGGCGTGGTCCTGCAGCACATCAAACACCGCCGAGTTGTTCGCCGGTATGCCGTCTACACCCTGTGACAGCAAGTGCGCGCGCAGCTTGTCGGAGACGGTTTTGCTGACCAGCCAGAGGGCGTCCTGGGTCAGCCAGCCATCCGAGGCCTGGGGTTGGTTCAGCTTCAGTTCTTCCCTGAGCAGGTAGCGCAGGCCATCGAGCAGTTTGCGCTGGAGCGAGTGTTTCGGTGCCGCCATGGCTTTGGCCGGGTCGCCCCCCAGCTCTTGGGCCACAGAAGCGCGGTCGGCCTGGCTGACCAGATCTCCCAATACGCCCGCATGTTCGTACTGACCGGCCAGGACATAGAGCAGCGCAGACCAGAGCGCCGGATAGCCACTGAGCCAGTCGAGGATGTGGCGATCAAGTAACTGGTGGTAGAGCAGCCCGGCGGCCGCACTGTGCAGGCGGTACGCCCGGTCATCGCGGTAACGGAAACGATACGGCTGTTGCAGCGGACCGTGCCAGGGATGCCAGCGGGCTCCGTCCTCATATTCGACGTGCAGGTCGACGGCAATCTTGCCGATATCATGCAGCAGCGCCGCGTACGCCGTGGCGGCCGTCCAGGCTTCGGACTGTGCGGCCTGGTCTTCCGGCGTCGCGCCGGCAGGCAGCAAGTAGGAGTGCCGCAGTTTGAGTGCATAGGCTACGATCTCCAAACCGTGGTCGAGCATGCCGCCGTGGTAGGCATGATGATGGCTTTCAGAGGCGGGGAATTGCTGCACAAGCTCGGCGTAGCGCTCAAGAGGCGTGCGGTATAGCCAGGCGAACTGCTGGTGCGACAGGGCGGTGCGCTGCCAGATGTGCTCCAGCAACTTCTCGCGGCGTGGCGTGGTCAGCAACGAGGCCGCCGATTCCGGCCGGATCAGCCCATTGGTCAATTCCGTGAGCGGGGTAGGCGATGTATCGGCAGATGGAAATACCCTTTTACGTTGCAGCAGCGAGAGCATCTATATCTCCATTCGGCAGACCGGCAGGGGAGCCTTTTGGCCTTTTCGGGTAGGGCCTTTCCCCTTGCCCCCATTCCATTATCCATTCAGGGCCCTTTACCATTTTGCTTTGCTAAGCCCTTTGCTAAGCCCTTTGCTATAGGGCAATGCTGGGGTGCTCGGCCATGATCAATGGGTTTTGCAGCGCGCCGTATTGCGAGCAGAAGGCAGGCTGTTTCGGGTATAGGATGCGGTCTTTCATGGCAGCTCGGATACCGATATGCACCAATACGACGGACAGGATCGAGGTCAAATTGACAAGGTAAGGAATTTTTCTTACTCTTTGGGCATGCAAAATACCTACAGGAGCGCGATCATGCCCGGTATTCATGAAGTGGCTACACTGACGTCCAAGGGGCAGATTACGTTGCCCAAGCCGATCCGGCAGGCACTGGGACTCGATGCCGGCAGCAAGGTTGCTTTCGATCTCGGGGAAAACGGGCAGGTTGTGGTTACACGCGCGGGCGCGGAATACGAAGATCCGGCCATTGGAGCCTTCCTTGACCTGCTGGCCAGTGACATCCAGGCCGGTCGTCATGTCCAGACACTCCCGGAGGATCTAGCGCAGGCGATGCTGGCACAGGCCGGTCGCAGCGTCGACCTGGATGAGGAAATCCAGGGTGACGTGGTGATCTGATGCGACAGCAGGGATGGACACTGTTATTCCACGACTGTGTGGTTGAGCAATTGCAGAAGCTGCATGTGGCGGCGAAGCGTACCGAGCAGAAGGATCCGACAGGCTTCGAGTCCAATGCGAACGTTAAGCTGTTCCGGGCGCTAAGCCAGCTGATATTGGAGGTGGTACCGAGTGATCCTGCTCGGGACGAGTACCGTCAGGGCAATACGCTGGGGTCAGCCTATCGACATTGGCGTCGGGCCAAGATCGGGAGGCGCTTTCGGCTGTTCTTCCGCTATGATTCGAAGGCGAAAATCATCATCTTCGCCTGGGTCAATGATGAGCAGACGCTACGGTCAGCGGGCAGCAAGTCCGATCCGTACGCGGTCTTCGAGAAAATGCTGGGTCGCGGCCATCCACCCACGGATTGGGAGGCTTTGAAAGCCGCCAGCCACGAGAATTGGAGTAAACCGCCGTAACTCTAAGCAGCAACACTGTTAAGGAAGACAGCAGGTGACGACCATGAACACGAAAATTCATATCAGTAACGCAGAGCGTTTTGGCTGCTGGCTTGGTCGAGGATGGCGCGGTTATCTTCGCCGCGAGCGGCAGGTTTCGGGCTGGCTGGTAGAACAAGGATTGCCTGAGCGAGCAGGTCTCGTGTTGTCGTGGATCGCCAAGCTCGTCGTTCTGGGCGTGCTGCTGTATGCCGCGTTCTGGTTGGCGCTGTTGATTGTGTTTGCGGTGGTTGCCGCCTTGATTGCAAAGCAACGCAATCCGCTTGATGAAGATGAGTGGCAATTCGCTGATCTGAATGAACTCCGAAAAAAACCGGGTTATGATCCGAACCTCTATAACGACACTTCACACGACCTGTACGAAGACGATTGAGGCGCTGCGGCGCCTCGCTATTTCAGCTTGCCACCTGAAATGGCTCCAGCACCTTGACCTCCCGCTTGCGTAGATCCCTTGGTACCCTCCGAGAGTGCTTGAATCGCGTAACCTGCACGAATACCGACCCAGCTTAGTGCTGCGACCCAGAATCCTGGCAGGACTAGGAACATCGTCGCCATCACGAAGTTCAGCAACATATCGCCGAAGGCATTGTTCAAGCCCATCACCGGATCGAAGTTGGCGTGCGGTCGGTTCCATCCCCACCCCCAGCCATAGAGCGCGTCGAGGATGGTCGAGTCAATCCAGCGCGCGAGTTGGAACCAGAAGTCGACGAAGAAGAGCGCAAACTGCACGATGCTGATCGTCACCAGGGATTTGAGGTCGTAGGTGCCGATGACAAGCACCAGCGGGATGCAGATCACCAGGGCCATCTTTAAAAATGACAGTACCATCGGTAGCGCCTGTCGCATCACGTCCATCGCTGGGAATAGACCCAGGGCTCCAATGGTCATGCCGATATCGCCGGCAACTCGGGTAACGATGTTCGACCGGGTCTTATCGATCTGGCCGCCGTAGTCGGTGTAGATGCTACCCCGATTGAGTTTCTGCTGGCGGGGGGCGGCGATCGCACGGATCACCGCGTCATCCACCGCTGTGCGGCTCAGGAAGCCGGCCCAGTTTGCCAGCCGGGTTAACAGGCCGGGATCGACCTCAGTCAGCAGGCGGGCACGCAGGCCGATGTCGCTATCGTTCCACCACTGCCGACAGGTCGGGTAGCCGGCGCCGCTCGACACCTGGGCCAGGCCGGCATCGCGGCTGCTGTCGTAAGCCCAGCCATCGCGTGGCGTGCTGGTGTGGTAGCTGTCGTAGTAGCCGTTGGTCGTAATGAAGTAAGTCGAGCCAGTCCAGCTGACATCGTGCATCTGGGCTTCGTCGAGCGACGGCCGGGTCATGAACAGTTTGGCGCGCGCCGGTCCGTAACAGTCATAGGTAAAATCTGCCACCTCCTGGGCCAGTAATGGGTCGTCGATGCGGGTGGCATCGATCTCCATGCGCATCTGTCGCAGGTCACTGCCGCAGGGGATGGCTGCCACCGAGGCACCGGTGACCCCGCGGGACAATGCATGCATGAAAGCCCACCAGACCGGTACCTTGGCACTCTGGTGATTGAGGGTGGTGAACGACTGGCTCCAGCCAGTATCGCTGGGGGCGGGCACCTGGACCTGGCACTGGCGGGAACGTGAATCGTCGAAGCGAAGGGTGTTGAGGTCGACGTCGATAAAGGGCATGCCGGCAAACAGGATCACCACGATGGCCACCCAGACCCGGTTCTCGATGCGCATGGCTGATAAGACGCCCTTGTTGCCTTCATCGGCACCTTCGCTGCGAGCCTTGAGCCATTCCTGGAGGATGATGGCAATGAAGGGCAGGGCGAACACGCCGCTTGCAACCAGGACCGACCAGATGCCGTTGTGGACGATCCAGCCCACGAGGGTGAGGTAGTACTCCAGGTAATCGGTGGTATAGAGCGTCATGCGGGCCCCTCCGTTAACCGACCTGCAGCAATAGGCTGCACTCCAGCGCGGCGATCGCCAGCACGCCGGCAATTTCGGCACGGACCAGGCGCCGGCGTGAAGCCCCATCGGGCTCGCGCGCAAGCAAACGGCGGCGCATCCAGCGCCAGCCAGCGGCCGTTACCGCATAAAGGCAGAGCCGCCACAGCAGAAAATACCAGGATGCCCCCGCCAGCCAGCGTGCCCAGCCCTCGATACTGCCGAGCCGATAGATGCCGATAAGGTTGGCCGCGATGGCGGCCGCCAACAGCACTGAGGTCCAAAGCAGCGCCTTTGCCGTACGCCTACCGAACCCTTCGCGAACGCGCCGCCTGGCGGGGTTCATGGCGAAGCGCCGCTCGAGGTGCGCTGCAGCTGGTCAAGGCGATCCGGCACCGGGTCGCCCTCGTAAATGCCGCGCGAGCCGGCGGCACGTGTCCGAAAACGCTGGATGATCGCCATGGGCGAGTTATTGGCCAGTTCCCGGCGCAGTTCCAGTTCGGTCTTGAGGTTGAGGATCTCGCGGTCGAGCAGGTTGCTTTCGTGATCAACCGCGTCGACCGCCAACTGATTGGCTGCAACATTCGGCTCCTTCATGCCGGTCAGCAGTGTGCGCTGTAGCAGCAGGGCTTTCTCCAGCACCGAGGACAGCGCCACCTCGGAGGCCAGACGGTGGGCCAGAATGGCCTGGTCTGGCTCGTCGCGCAGCGCCTCGATAACGCCGCGCGTGATCGGCAGCGAGGAGCTACCCGCTTCACGCAGGTTGGCGAACGTGGTGGGGCGCGCACCGGTGATCAGTTCTTGCAGGGCCTGCAATTTGCTGTCGTATTCATCCTGGATCAGCGGTGTCAGCCCGACCCCGGGGGTGGTCTCGGTTTTGGTGCAGTGCTCGCAGGTGCGTTGCTCCTGTTCGCCCAGCACGCGGGTGGCCCATGCCACGGCGGCCTGTGGCGAAGACCAGGTCTGGCAGGCCAGGCTGTCGCAGCTGGTCGGATCGATGGCTGCGGTATCGGACACTGCACGGCCATTGACCAGGTTGTAGCCGGCGCGGGTGACGTCGCTCACCACCTTGATCGATGGCTGCCCGGTACCGCCGGCATTGCTACCGCCGACCCAGGGCACGCCCTCATTTCCCTTGCTGATCTCGGCCTGTTCGATGGCGGAGACCGCATCGGTGCTGGCCACGGCTTGTTGCAGCACCATGCCTTCCGACAGCTGGTTCCAGCCACGTTGTCCGCCGGCCATATCGGCCATGCGGTTGGCCATCGCCTGGCAGGTCAGCTTGGAGCGGTCGAAGTCGAGCCGGGCCTGCAAGATGCCATTGGTCAACAGGTTGTAGAGGCCGGGATCGGCGCGCTGGATGATCAGGGCCGGCAGCGAGGCGACAGCGCTGGTGGCATTCTGGATCACCGACGACATCAGGGTCTGGAAGCCGTCGGTCAGGCCGTTGAGCTGGTTCTGGATGGTGGTCGAGATCGACAGGTCGCCACAGACCAGGTTGCTGTTCCAGCCGGCGCCGACGCCGATGGAGCGCATGCTGGCGGCGCCGCTCATCGATACGGCGTTACCGCCGCCGATGGAGTACATCACCTCGTCGCCGATGACGCTGCCGCTGGTCTGAAAACCGTTGCTGCTGATCGTGGTCTGCGCCGCTGCCAAGCTGCCAGCCAGCACAAAGGTGCTGGCCAGTAGTGCCGAACACCAGCAGCGGCGCAGTAAGGGGCTCGATGTGTTTAAGGTACATGCTCGGTGCATTCTTGTGTCCTCAGTCGAAATCCACGCTACCGAGAAAGCGCTGGCCCCGGCGCTGGCAGCAGCTGTAGGGCCGCCACAGCGCCCAGGCATAGTCGCCTTGCCGGGCCTGGAGTCGCGGACCGCTGTGGGGGAACACCGCGCAGGAGGTGGACAATCGCGGTGTCAGTTCCTGCCATTTGCCGGTCGAGGCGTCGCTTTCCATCAGTGCCCCGGCCGGCCAGTAGCCGTCCCGTGGATTCGCCAGCAGCGGCTGGTAGACATGCAGTTGACCGCGGCGGGTGACGATATCGCCCGCGCGTTGGGCGACTACGGCGCCGGCCTTGTGGTCGTCACTCTGGTGCAGGAAGCCGCCGCGGGGATAGACGTTGCCCCAGAGGTTCAATGCGCTACGGGTGCCGATCTCGCGCATGCCGGGTGTCAGGGCTTCCGGATAGACGGCCTCGGGCAGGTTGTAACGCCAGGCGGGCGTATCAAGGGTGCTGAGCAGATAGGGCATAAACGCCGTGCCGGCGCCGTCGCAACGGTAACCGAAACTGGCGGCGAACTGGCTGAACAGTTTGGTACCCGGGTGGCCGATGACGTCGGCGTTCTTGAATTTGGCGAGGTTGTTTTCATGGTCCTCGTTGATGGTGCCATCGCCACCCGCCTGTGCCGCCGGGTTGGGCGGGCTCATCGCCCGCACCTCGACCCAGGGGTTGTTTCCGGTGTTGCTGTAGCTCGAGACCACGGCATCGGGCACATAATGGCGTACCTTGACCGAGGTGCGTACCCTGCAGCCGCTCGACGAGCAGTACAGCCAGTAGCAGATGCCCACGACCCGGTATTCAAGGCAGTCCGGTGACAAGGCCGATTGCAGAATGGTGGTGGTCGTGAGGGCGGCGCCCGGTGTAGCCGTGCCGAGCAGCACGATGGCGGACCCGAGTCGCAGGCGCTGTGGAGTCCTCATGGCTGTTCCTTACGATACTGCGCCACGCGATCCAGTGCCTGGTCGAGGTCGGCTTCGCCATAGACGACATAGCGCCGGTCCACCACGACCGCTGGAATCGCGGTGATGCCGAGGCTCCAGGCATCGGTAACGCCCTGGTAGGCGCTCTGCAGGCGCCGGTGCAGCTGCTGGCCACCCTGTGCCAGTCGTTGCTGCATGCGCTGGCTGGCTTGCAATGGGTCTGTGGGTAGCCGGGCGGACAGTTGCGCCTCCAGACGCGATGGTGCGTCCAGTTCGATGACGCGATCGGGGGCATGTGTACCGGTCACGGGGTTATGGCTATCGCTGACCACCCAGACCTCCGTCGCTGTGGCGCTGCCGCTGAGAAGCAGCAGAGCGAGGATGGCCAGGCTGGGCCTGTGCGAGCCATGAAGCTGTTGCATGTGTGTTCCCCGGTGGTTTGATGACGTTACCAGTGCAATCGAAAACGGAGCTTTGTTCCACCAACAATGGGCACCGCGGTGCGTCCCTATTTGGAGGGGGGCAGCGAGCCGCGCCCGAAGGGACGCAGTCGCTGTCGAGGGAGGAAAGAGCGGGGTTATAGCAGCCCCATCTCCGCAAAGGAAAAGGGCTTCCCTTCGCCGATAATGAAGTGATCCAGCACGCGGATATCCACCGCCGTCAAGAGTGACGCCAACCGTTCCGTGATGGCCTTGTCGGCCAGGCTGGGTTCGGTTACGCCCGAGGGATGATTGTGAGCGAAGATGACCGCCGCCGCGTTATGTTCCAGCGCCTTGGACAGTACGACCCTCGGATACACCGATGACGCATCGATCGTGCCCTTGAACAGCACGTCGAAGGCGATGACGCGATGTCTGTTATCGAGGAACACCACCGAGAACACTTCGTTGCGCTCGCTCGCCAGTTTCATGCGCAGGTAGTCCCGTACCTCCGTCGGGTTCTGCAAGGTGTTGCTGCGTTGGAAGACGCGTCGCTCGGTGATCTCAATGGCGCGGGCGATGATCCAGTCTTCATGCTGGTTATCCAGCGGGATGGACAGACGGGCGCTGTCGTTGATGGCAACGGATGTTGTCATGGGATGCCTCCTGGGGATTTGCGGACAAATGCGGAGGCGCCGACCCTGGAGGGCGAGCCCTCCAGGGTCTGTAATCAATGTCACATCCACCGCCATACAACCGGCGGTCATCCGCGCAAGGGATGCGAAGCGGACGGGGTTCGCGATCAGCGCGGTATTACCGCGCCCGTAGCCTTGAGGATCGCAGGCTACCTGGGCATGTCGCTGACAACGTCAGCGGACAATTCGGAACTGTCGACGCCAGTGGCGGGAGCCGCCAAGAGGTCGTCGTAGGCCAGGGGAGCGATGCCGCGTGCCCGGTCGATGTTTTCGGCCACCTTGAAGGCGGCTTCCAGCTCATCGATGCCCTGCTGCTGCATCAGCTGGTAGCGCTCGGCCTTCTCCTCCGGTTCCGTTTGGGCCAGCGCCAGGTAGAGGCTCGGTGGCACCGCGCGGAACAGCAGGTCCATCGACTTCGACAGCACCACGCCTTCGGAGAACTTGCCGGCCTCCTTGCGCGCGGACAGCATCAGTGCCTTTTGCGCCGGTGACAGCTCGCGAAAGCGGGCGATCTTCTCAACTTCGTCCGGTGGCATGGACAGGCAGATCCACCATTCGATCATGTTCAGCATTGGCTCCGCCGCCTTGGGCAGATCGTCGATATTCTGCGTCGCCAGCCAGTACCAGGCGCCGAGTTTTCGCCACATCTTGGTGATCTTCACCACATAGGGGGCGAGCAGCGGGTTCTTGGTGATGATGTGGCCTTCGTCGGTGACATTGATGATGGGCCGGCCCAAAAACTGGTCGCGCTCTGCCAGGTTGTTCACGGTATTGATCAGGCTGATATAGGCGATGGAAAGCTGGGCGTTGTAGCCCTCGCGCGCAAAGGTTGCCAGATCCACGACGGTAATGTCAGCTTCGGGCCAGGGTGTGCCGGGGCGGTCAAACATCTCGCCATCAACCCCCTGGCAGAACATGTCCATGGCATCGGCCATCTCCAGCAGGCGTGCCCGGCGGCTCTCCGGCAGTGTCGTATCATCGGCGCGCCCGCGTAGCGCATCGCGCAGGTCGCGGGTCAGCACGGTGCGTTGTGCCGCTACGCAGTGCTGCGCGGCATCGAGGATGCACTGGCGGATCAGGCTGCGGTCGGCACGGGTCATGCGCGCCTCTTCGCGCTCTTCGCCGCCGGTAATCATCAGGCGCGCGGTGATCTCCAGCTCGCCGAGCACGTCGCGCTGCTCGTCGATGTCCGCCGCTGCAGAGTCTGCGGACGAGGCGTCGTCAAGGGCGTCAGCATCCAGCGTCTGTACGTGGCCGGGTGTCTCGACCAGGCGGCGGGCGTCTGCAAAGGGCGCCAGGCTCACACCGGCACCGGGCGCCAGCTTGACCCGGTTCAGTGTCATTCCCAGGCGCTGGGCAAACTCACCGAACAGCCCGAAGCTGTTGCCGGCCTCGACGATAAACAGGCGGGGCCGGTAGATGGCCGTGATCTGGTTGAGGATGTTGTTGAGCGTGGCGCTCTTGCCAGAACCCGTGGGGCCGAACAGGAACAGATGCGCGTTCATCTGGCGGTCGAGACGGTTCAACGGGTCGAAGGTGATGGTGCCGCCGCCGCGGTTGAAAAAAGTGATGCCGGGGTGGCCGGTGCCCTGGCTGCGCCCCCAGACGGGCGCCAGGTTTGCCGCATGCTGGGCGAACATCAGCTGCGTGTACCACTGGCGGCGGTCCTGCCCCGGATTGTAGAGGCCGGGCAGCCAACGCAGGTAGCTGTTGAGTGGTGCGACCTCGTCATCCTCTCGCACCGGCTGCAGGCCGGCATTAAGCATGACGTTTGCCAGCTGCAGTCCCCGGCTATCGAGCTCGGCCTCATCCTGGCCACGCAGGTAAAAGGCGAGGCTGCCGCGGTACAGTTTGTGGGCGCTGCCGATCAGCGACCGCGCCTCGTGCACGTCGCTGAGTGTCTGCTCAGACGCCAGGGTGTCGCCGACCGCCTTTCTTGCCAGCTGATTCAGGTGAGCTTCCAGCACATCCTGCGGCGTGATCACCAGGGTCAGGCACATCAGGGTGTCGTCGGGCATCTGATCGAACAGCGTGTTAATGGCGTCACCCTTGCGGGTCTCACCGGTCAGGTGGCCGGTGGCGGGCGGTGTGCGCAGGCGATCCGACACCAGCACCCGATGGGGCATGCCGTCGAAATACCACAGCCCTTGCCGGGCGTCGGAGCGGGGCTGGCCGAAGAACAATCGCTGACTGAAATCCAGGCCGCTTGCCAGCTCGATCTCATCGGGGGCGGTCTCGTCGGCATCGATCGCCTCCGGGTAGGCCGCTTGGCGGTAGAAGCGCTCGCGGTCCTCGGGGGCGGGCCCCAGCAGCGATGGCCTGGGATTGAACCAGCGCAGCAGCCAGTCATGGATCTGTGCCGCGTCCAGGCGCTGGGCCTCAATACCGGCGTTGGCCAAACCGCCCAGCAGACGGTCGCAGACGATATTCAGTGCCTGTTCCGGGGACTGCCCGCGGCGCGCCGTCTGGCCGTTCAGGCGCTGGTAGACCACCATGCGCACCCGCCGGCACTGGCCGCGCCAACGCAGGCGGCTGATGGCGGTATCCTCGAATAGCCCGTCGGGCTTCGCCACGGCCCTCAGATGGTGGGCAATGGACGTCAAGTAGCATTCGCTGAAGGCGGTGCCCTGGGCGCGGGGCTGCAGGTACCTTCGCAATTGATCCAGGTAGGCATCGAAGTTGGCCTCGTCCTGGGCGTAGAGCTGCAGCACCCAGGGGTTATTGTCCAACTCGTCGAAGCTGTCCTGCAGGGCATTTTCCAGCGCATCCCGGGCCTGTGCCAGCCAGGCGGCTTCCCGGCCTTCGGTACCGAGCGGCTGCAGCTCGAAGAAGGCAGCGACGGATAGACCGTCCTCGAGCAGCATGCACTGGGTCTCGGGCAGGTACTCGACCCAGGGCAGCAGCTCGACAAAGGACGGAGCCCGGTCGTACAGCGCCTGCTCGTCGGCCAGCGTCGCCGGCCGGCTGCCGTGCACCGCCGCGCCGGGCGCCGGAATACCGGAGTCCCGCAATGCCTGAACGTGACGCTGCCAGCCATCGGGCGGATCCTGGGCGCTGTCGCCTCCATCCTCAACATCGCGTCGCCACGGCCATCTCCTGTTCCATGTCCAGGCCATCAGTAATCCTCCAGGCGCTCGCCGGGCATCGCATACTGCACGCGCTGATACAGCGGGAAAACCGTGCTGTAGCCCGGCACCGGCACAGGGTCGGTGCCGGCCAGGTGCGGGAACACATACATGATCAGGTCCGGGTTTGGCAGGCGGTGGAACTGCCGGATGATCTCGTTGTGCGCCGTGCGGGTGTAGCGGCTACTGGCGTCCACGGCGGACGGGATATCGCTTGCGGTCAGCGGCCGACGCAGGCTCTGGCGGGCATCGAGTAGCCGCCGCGTGGCGACCTGGCCCGAGCCGCCGTCACCGGCGTGCTGATGCCAGAGGTCCTGCATGGTGCGATCGCCATGGGGTAGCAGCGTGTCCTTGTCGGTGGCGCAACCGGTGAGTAGCGTCACCATCAACGCCAGTACCAGAGGCTTAGTCGAGATCCCGTGCATAGCTAGCTCCTGTGCGATGGTCGACCTTGCGCCCGTCGGCGGCGTAGTCGATGGCGAGCGGCTGCTCGAGGTGGATGGCGACCCGGGCGCCGGGTTGTACGTACACGGCGGCGAAGGCCTGGCCATAGAGCTTGTTGACCCAGGACGACATGTCCTGCACGCCGCCGGCGAGGATGCGGCCCATTGCCTCGTTGCTGCTGATACCGACGCTACCGAGCGAGCCGTCGGCGCCGACGTACGACAGCTGACCGTTCTCGGCGTTGATCAGCGACGCCGCGCCGGCACCGGCGGCGGTAATCAATGACTGCGTGCCAAGGTACTGCTGTGCATTGCTGCGGCGCTCACCGCTGACGCAGGGGATGCCATAGGGATCGCTGATCCAGCCAAGACCGTCCTGGTTGCTGGTCGGGTTCCCGCGCTCGCTGTCTGCGGGCAGGGTACTGATGGTGCCGTCATGAAACACGAAGGTGATACTGCGCACCTGGCCACGCACGCACGACAAGGTCCAGTCGCCGGAGGCCGTGCCGCTGAACACGGCACCGGCCACGTCGGGAAGGTCGATACCGTTGGCGGTGAGGTTGTCCGGACCGACCAGGACCTTGAACGGGTAGGGATCGTTCACGGTACCATCGATGGGGACGCGACCGATCAGCGCCGTCATCGCCACCGAGCCCATCAGGGTGGCATTGGCCGGCAGCGTATAGACCGGCGTTGTGTTCCTGGAGGCCGCTTGGGCATCACCAATGGTGAGGCTGGTGCTCGTGGTTTCTTCCGGGCGCAGTGCCGGGCCAAAACGGTTCGGGAAGCTGACGCTGTCGCTCGCGCCGTTACGGCTATCGGCAGGTAGGGCGTCATCTGGTTCGACCCACTGCAGCCCGGTGCTAAAGCCGTCGCCATCGCCCTCGCGCAGTCCCAGGCCCACCGGCAGTTCGGTATGGCCGCCGGTGTCGCTCAAGTCTGCAAGCTGACGCTGCAGCTCCTGCAATAGCCCCTCGGTCTGCTGCCGCTCGCCGGCGACACGATTCTGCTCCTGTTGCAGGTTGGCGCGCTCGGATGCAAGGGCGGTACTGATGCGTTGATCGATTGCGCTCTCACGCTGGCGCAAACGTGCGTTCTCGGCGCGCTGGGTGTCGTTGTCGCTCAAGGCCGTCTGCAGCTCGGTGCGCAGTTGCTTGACCTGTGCGACCAGCGTGGCCACGGTGTCGCGCGGGGTGTCGCCCTCGATACCGAGCGCCTGCATCTCCTCGGGGGTCAGTGCGCTGCCGGCAACGGAGGATGGCGGCGTCCGGGTCCCGTCCCCGGAAAACAGCCGGATACCCATAAACAGTAGCAACAGCGCCACCGGGATCATCAGCCACTTGAGCAAGCCGTTACTCTGCATGTTTGGCTCCTTTCGGGACCGCTGCAGGGCGAGGCAGGTTCAGCGCCGGGTCGATGCGGTTGATGGCGGGCAGCAGCGATGGCGCGAGGCCTTGGCCGCGCGTGACCAGGTACAGCACTGTGGTGTCCTCCGGCCTGCCACGGGGCCCCAGGTCAGGGTGCTGGAAGCTGGCCGTCATAAAGTCACCCTGCAGCGCCCGGGGATCGAGTCCTATCCAGCGCTCGCTGGTGTTGGTCAGTCGCACCGCGGTAACCCATTGATCGGCCAGACGCCAGGCAATGAGCGCCTTGGCATGCACCGGCTCGGTGGGCAGCAGGGTATCGAGTGGCAGGTCACGGCGCAGGTTGACGCGTTGAACTCCCGGCAGCGGTTCCACCGTGCGCAGTGGGGCATAGAGGTTCTGTGCGGCGAAACGCGTCAGCACCACCGGTAATGGGGTCTCGTGCCGGGGCCCTTCAGATGGAGTACCTGGTGAGCGATCAGCCGCGGTTACGGGCTCACCATAACGTGAGGGTAGAGTCGTTCCCTCGACGATGCGCACCGGCTCCAGTGGCGGCTCGCCCGCTTGAGCGGGTGTGGCCGCGATGTCGAGCAGGATCAGGGCGCCGGTATCGGCATCCTGCAGCTGTAACCGGGTCGGTTCGATAGGCTCGCTGGCGCGCAGGTAGACCGCGCCGCCCGCACTCTGGACCCGTAGCCGATCGCCCAGCTGGGCGGGGAGTCCAACCCGGACGTTGCGGTCGACGAAGACGATGCGCTCCTGGCCCACTATCAACGGCACCGCGAGCGGCAGGCGCTCCCAGCGCAGTATCTCCACGGCCTGCGCCGCGGGCACGGCCACCAGGGCCAGCACGACTACCCACCAGGTGGAAGCTCGACGATTCATGGCGTTACTCCTCGCAGGTTCAGGCCCGTATTCCCGGATGGTTCGGCCGTCGGCACAGCGATGCGTTGTGGTGCGCCGTCGTAGCAGTCGAGTGCCAAGCCGAAGGGATTGCGCGTAGGGTCGACATCCAGTCGTACGACCTTGATCGGGTAGCGCACCAGGGCGCGCTTGACCTGCTCTGAGCCGTGATACTCGTCCGCACTGATATCGAGCTGGACCACCCAGTCGCGGTCCGACACCACCTGCACGCGTTCAGTGGGGTTGTCGCCGTAGCCGCGGCCGGGAATCTCGTAGATGCCGCGCACGCGCTGGCGCAGCTCGCCGGTACTGCGGCGGTAGTCGTAGTCGGCCTGGAGGAAGGCGCGGCAGGCGGGGGTGAAGTAGGGCGACAGGGCATGAAGGTTGCGCGCATAGTCGGCTTCGCCATTCGACGGCCAGCGGTTGAGCTGCTGGAACACATAGAAGGTGAAGGCGTAGATGGACTCCGGGGGCACCTCCCACCATTTCCTGGAACTGCCGGAGCGCAGGTCCGGCGGCACGTGGATGGTGAGATCCCGTGGCGCACTCCACCATCCGCCTCCCATGATAAGGGCCAGCAACAGCAAGGCCGCCACGCCGATGCGCAGCGTACGGATATGGGATTGCAGGTGAGCGACTTCGTTCTTGAACCGGCTCATCGGGCCTCCCGTCGCACCGACCAGGCACCCGAACGGGTGATCAGTGTGTGCCCGCCAACCCATCCGGCCAGCAGGGGATAACGCGACGCCAGCCACCATTGCAGATGCCGGTACAGCCAGGTGTCCGGCCGGCCCCGCTTCTGACGGCGCAGAATGCCGCCACCGACATAGATCCCGAGGGCAATCGTCGCGACGATGCAAGTCGGCACCAAGGCGATGGTCGACAACAGCGAGGCCAGTGGCACCCCGACGGTTAGCCCCAGGGTGGCGGACAGGCCGCAGCAGATCCACAGCTCATCCGCGCTCAGGCCCCGCACCACCACTGGATGGTGATTGAGCCGATGCGGAAGAAACGTCACCGTACCGTCTGCCTGAATAAGCTCCGCACTGGACATGGCGCGGGCCTCCTACAGGATGCCGGTGGCTTCGGTGAGCAGCCAGATGCCGATCACCAGCAGCACGGCGCCCACCGCTACGGTCAAGCCGAACTGGCCCCAGGTTTTCCGGCCGGTGTGGATCTCGGCATAGCTGGAATAGGCGTGGTAGCACACCCCGACGAACATCGATGCGACGACCAGCAGCGCGACCAGCAGCACGATGTCATAGCCGTAGTTGCGGATCGTCTCCATGATGCCGCTGCCGGTACCCCGGGACGGGTTCTCCAGCGTGGGCAGGCCCAGCGCAAAGGACGGCGCAGACAGCGCGACGGTGTTCAAGGCAATGACGGAGCGATACAGCAAACGGGGAAGGACGTAGTGAGGATTCATGTTCGAGCACCTTCGGGTCACGAGAGCAGGAAGAACGTCAGTACCAGGTACAAGGCGACAAAGCGCACCACGACACCGAAGAACTGACGCTGGTTGATACGGCTTTCAGCCCAGCCGACATAGGCTGTGCGGATGGCCCAAGCGCCCCACAGCAGCAGGACGGCGAATACCGTGCCCACCAGGACGGTGGCCATCAGCGCCGGAGTGATGCCGCTGCTGGCCTGAAAGGCAGAGAGTTGTGCGGCGGTCATGGCCGCTCCTCCGGATAGGACTCGGCGCGGTACTGACCACTCAGCGCGGTGGGGTCTCTGGGCTGGGCACGAGAGGGAGCGAGGTAGTCCCGGATGCCGGCGCGCACCCGTGTCAGATCTGCGCGCAGGCGCGGATAGTCGAAGTGGTAACGATTGCCGGCCGTGAAGGGAGTGGATGCCGCACTCTGTTCGACCAGCCGCTCCAAGGCATCGAGCTGACGCAGTGCGGCGGCCAGTGCCTGGCGCTGCAGCGGTGCATCTTCCGCGCAGGCCTTCGGCATGGCCCCCATCAGGGAGACCAGGAAAAACAGTGCGCAGCCGTGGGCGGCACGCGATCGAGATGAAAGCACCATCGCGCATTCCTTCGTCAGATCAGCAATGGCGTAATGGTGAGGGAGTTCAAATGCTCAGGCTGCAAACAATAAGAACACGGGGAGTACCGCATTATCAGGGGCGTAAGAAGAGACGATTACAAATACTTCTTGAAGCTCCCGGTGGTGAGGTTAACCGCCAGCCCCAGCAGTGCCGCGCTGGGCAGCAGGATCAGCAGCGGATGCAGCGACACCGGTAACGTCAAATAGACCACCCAGGGCAATACGACCAGCGGCATCAGCGACGCTTTGGCCCGGTGATAGACAAAGCCTGACTCTCTGCCTGCGCCGAACTTGCGCACATCGCGCCGCACCAGACCATCGACACAGCCGACGAAAGCCGCCATCAGGAATAGCGGCAGGGTTAGCGTCAGCACAAGCAGCCGCACTCCAAAGGTCAGGGTCGTAAACGCGGCAGCGATCAGGTAACGCTCGGCCCAGACATAGGCCTGGCTGATGTAATAGCGGACATTTCGGGTGCTTCCCTGGCTGGGTGTTCGGGCCCGCTCAGCGGTGTTGCCCATCCGCTGCAACAGCCCTGTCTTGATAAAAATCCAGTCGTAGCCGGTTTTCACCAGTCGGTGCGCCGTGCGTCCTGGCTCCTGTACCAGGGCGCTACGCGTGAAGTGGCTCGACAGCTGTCCCAGCTCGTACTGCAGCATGGCCTGAGAATGGCGCCAGCCCTGGTCGCGCCAGACCAGGTGCATCCCCACGCACTCGATCAGGATCGAGATCAGCAAGGAGCCGACCAGTACGCCCATCATCCGAAATGGCAAGGTGATAATACCGCCAAGCAGGCCCTGACGGCGGGCTTGCTGACGCTGGGCGGTGGTGGCGGGATCGTTCATGAGGGAGCTTCAGCCTGGCCGGTGTCGTCATGGGTCGGGTCGTCGAGCAGGTCGTCCGGCAGCGGCTGGTCCTGTAAGCCGGGCGCGCCCAGGTTTTCCCACCACTGTCCGGTTTCGGTATAGCGCTGGCGCATGTAGCCTGCGAGCTGCTGTAGATCCTGCGGCATGGCCTCGTCCGGGTCGGGGGCCGGCAACGGCATGCGGACTTTCCAGAGATTGCCACCCTGTAGCAGCGCGAAGCACTGGCCCTTGGGAAGGCCGACCAGGTGCGAGGGCTCGATCATCGGTACGCTCGACATGCTGATGCGGTCCTGGGTGTTGGAGGTGAAATCGGTCGAACCGTGGATGTCGGAGCTGTCGGTGGCGCCGCTGACCACCGTTGTGGTGTAAACCTCCACCTTGGGCAACTGCCGCGTGAGCAACTCGGCGGTGGCGGTCTCGCGTACCCGCAGCATGAAGAGATTATTGAAGTTGCCCACCACCTGGCCCGCCTTGGCGCGGTTGCCGATGCGCGCCTCGATGTCACTGAGGGTCTGGGTGTAGGCGGTGACCTGGATACCGGCGCCGCCGCCTTTGTTGACCATCGGGATGAACTCGTCCCCCATCAACTCATTGAACTCGTCGGCATGGACGTTGATCGGTACCTTGGCGTCGGTCTTGGCTTCAGGCAGGCCATCGTCGATGCCGAACTTGTAGATGTGCCCGGCGACCGACACCAGGTCGCTGAACATCGAGTTGCCGACAGCCGCGGCCACCTCGGCATCGGACAGTGCATCCAGGCCCACGTAAACCACGGCGCGTTTGCGGATGATCTGCATCCAGTCGAAGATTGGCCTCGGGTCCGTCAGATCCGCGTAGTTCGGAGCCAGCAGCTGGGCGATCTTGCCGCTGGTGAGCTTTTCCAGCAGTGGCAGCAGTGAGGCGACGATCTTGTCGAAATAGGTGCGGTCGTAACGCACCGCCGAGCGCAAGCCATCGAGCACCGGGTCGTAGTTCCGCACCTGGCCCAGGTATTGTTCGAGCGCAATCACACGCTTCTCCCGTCCCATCATGTTGCGCGGAATCGTCCGGTCGTTGAGCCGGGCCTCGATCTGCACGATGACTTCCCACGCCTTCGGTTCGGTCCTGGCGAAGTAATGCTGCGCATACTCGATAAAGAGCGCGTCGATGTTGATGACGTGGCGCTGGATCAGCAGGTAGTCCGGCCGCTGTCCCAGTTCGATCAGGGCCCGGGCGATGATATTGACGAAGCGCCAGGCAAACTCGCGAAAGGCCGCCGAATTACCCTCGCCGGAGAGCTGACCGGCGATGCGCGTGGCCACCTCGGAGATGCGCCCGAACCGGCCCACCGCGTTGTAGCGGGCGCTGATATCCGGCCAGCCGAGATGGAACACGTAGAACGCGCTGTCGCGCCCGGCACGCTGGGCTTCCACGTACATCCGCTTCAGCAGGTCCGCATCCCCCTTGGGGTCGAAGACAATGACGACCTCGTGCTCGCCGGCTGCATTCTGGCGCCGGATGTCCTGGGTGATGAACAGCTCGGCCAACCGTGTCTTGCCGACGCGGGTGGTGCCCAGCACCAGCGAATGGCCGACCCGCTCCCCCAGCGGCAGGCTGACGTCGACTTCGTACGGCTCGATGCCGTGCAGCCGCGGCAGGCCACCAACTGGCGGCAGCGGCTGCACCGGGTTGAATGGCACATCCCAACGGGTGAGTTTGGCGAGATGGGGCAGCGGAAAGGGCGCGAACTCCAGCCGCTCTTCCAGACGCCGTGCCAGGCGGTAGGCCGGCGTCGGCTCGACATAACAGCGGAACTCGGGTCTGTAGGTCTGCATCAGCCGATGGGTATGCCGTTGCTCCCACAGGAACCCTTTGCCGATAAACAGACGCTGCTGGCTGACCGGCACGGCACTGCTGGTCATCCGATAGCGCGGCAGGCGGCGGATATTGCGCCGGTAGCGCAGGATGACCAGGGCCTCACGCAGCCGGATGGCGCCGAAGGTGGCGAACGCTAGCGCGCTGCCGATGCCCATCAGTGGATTCAGCGCCAGCGACCAGGGGGCCACCAGGCACAGCAGCGTGCAGCCGGCGCAGACCGCTACGGTATAGAGCTCCACCGCGGGGCGCAGCAGGACCTCGACCGGCTGGGTCTGCGCCATAACGTCATTGCTCAATGCCGGTGCTGGTGACCAGCGCCGGGTAGTGCCGCAGACCCAGTCGATCGGCCAGGTCGTCGGCGGGAACCGGTGAGAGCCTTACTGCGGGAACAATCTGGCGCAACTGCTCGAGTCCCTCCGCGGTCTCTACATTCACCACCAGACCCACGGCGCCACGATCCTGCAATGTAGCCGCATGACGACTAAGCCAAGCGCGTGAGGTCGCGTCGTCGCCGACCAAGAAGAACGGTTGCAGGCCGGGGGCCTCGAGCGTGCGGCGGGCGACAATGCCCGGTGTCAGCTTCAGGCTGCGCACGGGCAGCATGTCCGCTTCGCTGACGGTCGTCGCGGGAGGCTGTGGGACAACGAGGGTCGGCTCGATCGGCAGCTGCGAGAGGGGCTGCAGGTTGAGCGCTTCATAGTAGGGCAGGGCGGAGGTGCCGCCGCGGTCGTCCACAACAATCAGCAGTTCGGCCGCTTGCAGTGGCAGCGCGCACAGGGGCAGCGAGAGAGTCAGGATGCGAACGGACAGGATGGGTGTGGTCATGGTGCTTCTGTCTCCAGCAAAGCGGCGTGCGTCGGGCCGGAGCGGCCCAGCACGCGCTCGAGGTGTTGGGCGACACGGGTCTTATAGCGTGCGGCGGGCGCCCCGCCGGCGGGCCGATGGTAGCGACCGACGGCCAGCAACCAGTCCTCTCCTTCGGTGTGCTGTTCGCGCAGGATCGCGGCAGCGATCGCCAGGTTGTGGTAGGGGTCGAGCAGATCGCAGGGATGGCGATAGTGGCGCTTTTGGTACCCCAGGTTGATCTGGCCGAGGCCGGCGTCGATGCGCGTGGGCGGCACTTCACGCAACGCCTGGTGCAGGCCGGCGCAGGCCGCGGTCCGGTTTGCAAAACGGCGCGTCTCGCCCGCGACGTTCAACGACCAGGGCCAGGGAACAAGCCGGTTGTGGCGCCGGATACCGCTCTCCTGCAGCGCCACCGCATACAGCACCGTCGATGGGATGCCGGCGCGTTGCGCGGCAAGCTGGTAGGCTGGGGGCGGGATCTCCCGCGCATGGCAAAATATGGCGGGCACCAGACAGACCACGAACAGTATTGCCTGCAACGCGCCTATGCGTATTACTGCCGCTGCCATTGCCCGTCCACCTGCCGGACGATGGCGGGCAGGTCACCGGCGAGGCCGAGCGATTGCCAGCGGCCGGCATCATGATTGAGGGTGATGGCGCCGCTGCGCACCTTGGCTGGATTGATACCGGTACCGCGTGCCCAGTCACGAATACGGGCATCATCGGTGTGATCGCTGACCATATAGAGATCAAATTCGGTACCGGATTCTTGTAACCGCTGCACCATCTGGTCGCAGGCATGGCAGTCATCACGGACGAACACCGCCGGACGGCCACTGCCCGTCAGGCTCACGCTGCCAGGCATGGCATCGGGCAGGTTGACCCGTAGCACGCCGGGATAGCGCCGTTGCCAGGCCGCGTCATAGGCCCGCTGGTAGTTCAGCAGTTTTTCGACCCGCTGCGCTTCGGCCTGTACCTGGAGGTCGGCATAGCGACGGCGCTCGTCGTCCGAACGCGTCTCGATACCCAGGGCCGTGAGCGGGTCGAGGTTGGGCGAGTAGATACCCAGTGGCCCTTCCATCAGCTCGCGGTAGCGCGTCCATTCGTCCGAGCGCAATCCCCAGTCCCGAGCCAGGCGCGTGTCCCGGCTTTTCTCGAGCTGGGTTTGTGTCACTTGGGATGTACTGATCGCAGGCGGTTGCGCCGAAACCATAGCAGGCACGACGATCAGCCATGCAAAAACGAGGCGTGTCGGAGTTTTCATATCATGGCCCCACTCACGGAATCGCCAGTCGACGCGTCTGCTTACCGGTGCTAAACACTGCGGTGTTTGCTTCTAGGGACTCCAAAACCCAGAGGCCCAGAGTCTCGCCGGGTAGGAGCACCTGAATCTGATCGGCCGTCAGTTTACCGGCGGTCGGAGCGATGGACAGGGCACGTTGCCCCGCACGCAGCTCAATGCCCAGCACTTGAAAGGGAAAGGGTTCTTTTCTGGGGTGTGTAGCTACCGCTGGTTTGGCTTTGGGCCGCGCCTGAACCGGTGCCGCCGGCTGGACGGTTGCCGGCCGGGCTTTCAGCTGCGCGATCTCGATGCGCAACGCGTCCAGTTGTTCCACTCCCACGCGTTCGGTGAGCGTCTGCTCCACGTGTGTCACGCGCGCATCCAGTGCGTGCCGAATGCTCTGCAATGCCGCCACGGTAGCGAATTCGGGCTGGGCTTGAATAGTCTCCACGGCGTCAACTAACGCTGTCATACGGGCCTCGAGGCTGTGTAATTGCCTCTGTCCGGTCTCCACCTGCTCCTGGCTGGCCTGCTCCGATACCAAGTGATAGCCCATAATCGCGGCCACACTCAGTCCGAGCAGCCAAGTCAGCATCAGGAAAGTCACAAATGAGGCGTTGCGCGAACGTACTGGATTGGAAGCTCCGCTCATGGCTGACCTCCAGCCGTAGCAGAAAGGGTTGTGGATGGTTTGACTGTCGATGCGTCGACAGCCGGCGGGGCCAAATCGGTTGTGTCGGCGCGAACGAAGCACAGCTGCCGCGTAACGTCGTCGACTTGCAAATACCAGGCGGGTCCTGCCAACGTCAGTAGGGCATCGTGCAGAAAGAGGGGGCCGAGTTGTCGATGTGCTGCCGGTAGAGGAAGATCATACAGCGACGCAATAGAAGGGTCGTCCTCGCAAAGGCTGTAGCCAGAGCGCTGCAGCAGGTGACGCAATGCGTCGCCGACTGTCGCCTGCAAGGTGGCAGGCATGGATACGTCGACGACCTGTAACAGCAGGTTTTGCTGGGCGACCTGTGGGGCCAGCTCTACCAGGGTGTAACGGCCATACCGGACGACAGGGATCCAGTCGCGAGGTACGGGCAGTACCTGAATTTCAGGCTCTTGCTCCATGGTTGGTGGTGCAACGGATGAGGTGGCACAGCTGCTGGTCAGGGTAACGGCGAACAGGCCGGCAATAATGGCAGCGTACCGAATTGGTGGAAAGTGAAGACAGATGGCTGACATGCGGTCGTCCCCTGGGGCTGTGAGTTGGCAGCATCACAGGGGAGGGCGATCGTATCAGCAGACAATGGGAACTGTAGGTATACCGGATTCCAGTGGTTGAGTTAGTAAAGCTACACCGCTGGCATCGACCGATTTGGGTACCGGAACTGATTCATCGCAACTGTTGGGCTGTAGCTGAACAGTGGGCCATGATTGTCGCTTTGGCCCAAAGTGGATATTGCGTTACTGCCTCATGAGTGACCAGGTGGTGATTTTGGTTAGACGAGTGAAAGCAGGGTGGCCTATGCTGTTCTGGCTAATCAAATCAGCGGGAGGACAGGGATGCTCTACATGGGCGCCAATGTATGTTTGGGAATGGTGGTCAACTACGCGCTCTCCAATGGAGCAGTTCCATCAACAGTCACTTCCAAATAGGAAGCATATGCCGCAAGGCCATTAGGCAAGGAGCCACCCATGGATACCCTATTGCTATTCTTACTGCTATTTCTCGCCCTCTTTCTGCTTGTAGCTGTCTTAAAGTTCTACAGAAAAAGCAAACATTTAAAGAAAACGTCAGACGACTTCGAAGCAAGATTTCGACACAAAGAGCAGCAATGCCAAGTACTGGAGGAAAAGGTCAGCCAGCTGGCTAAATACAGCGAGGTAGCAGATGCGAATGCGGCAGCCAAAGCCTATCTCGCTAAAGGCAAGCAGCTCGCATCGAAAGTTCTGACGGATGCCAAGCAAGCGGCTGAAAGTCTTACCGCTGATAGTAAAAGGCAGGCGCGGGAAAATATTGCCGCCGCCCAAAAGGAAGCTGCAGCCATCCTTGATTCCGCCAATTCTGAAAACTCAGAAGCCAAGGCGGAAGCGAAGCGTATTCGGGAGCGAACTCAGGAGCAACTGGATCAGACAGCTCGGCAAGCCGAGGGTATGCTCAAAAGCGCAAGAGAAAGCGCAGAGCAGATCGCTGGGGATGCGCTCAAAGCAAAAGGCAAGGCCGATCTGTTCGAATCCGCCGCTAGGGCAGCGCGCAATGTCATCAAGGGCTACGGCGACGAGTATGTTGTACCGAATACATCAATTCTGGATGATTTGGCCGAAGACTTCAGCCACAAGGAAGCCGGCCAAAAACTGAAAGAGGCCCGTCAGCATAACAAGACGTTGATCAAGCAAGGATTAGCTGCAGATTGCGACTACGCCGAGAAGCGCCGTCGAGAAACAGCAATCCAATTCGTGCTAGATGCCTACAACGGAAAGGTCGACTCCTCGTTGACCAAGGTCAAGCATGACAACCTGGGGAAAATTCAGCAGCAGCTGGCGGATGCTTTAAGCCTAGTGAATTATAACGGCACTGCATTTCGTAACGCCCATATCACCGACGCCTACCACAAGGCGCGCCTGGATGAACTACGCTGGGCCGTAGCTTCATATGAACTGCGTCAGATTGAGCTTGAGGAACAGCGGGAAATTCGCGAGCAGATGCGCGAAGAAGAACGTGCCCGGCGCGAAATTGAGAAGGCACTCAAGGAGGCTGAAAAAGAAGAGCAGATGCTCCAAAAGGCGATGGAAGAGGCCCGCAAACACCTTGATGCCGCTAGCGAACAGGAACGCCAAGCATACCTGCAAGAATTGGAAGAACTGCAGGCCAAACTGGTCGAGGCTGAGGCCAGGAACGAAAGAGCGCTTTCAATGGCTCAGCAAACACGCGCAGGGCATGTCTACGTAATCTCGAATATCGGTTCGTTCGGAGAGGAAGTGTTCAAAGTTGGCATGACTCGCAGGCTTGAGCCCATGGATCGCGTCAAAGAATTGGGCGACGCCTCAGTCCCATTCGAGTTTGATGTGCATGCAATGGTCTATAGCAAAGACGCTCCAACCCTTGAAAAAGAACTGCACCGCCTCTTCCACTACAACCGCGTTAACCGCGTTAACCGCGTTAACCCTCGCAAAGAGTTCTTCCGAGTGAGCGCTGCTGAAATCCGCGAGACCCTCTCCGACTTAAAGTTGGATGCGCATTTCACCCTGAAGGCTGAAGCGCACGAGTACTACGAATCATTGGCAATAGCGAAGCAGGAGGCCGCTCACTCCAAGGAGGCTGCGTCCGAACTAGCATGAACCCGTGGACTTTCCTTCCAAACCCGCCATTCGGCGGTTTTTTGTGGGTGCGCCAAGCATGGCGCGTAACGCCTTGGCGGGCTCTCTATCGGTTTCGAGTGGCGGCGATGGCTTGGCCGTGAACGTCCGCTATGTGTATGCGTCCGGCGAACCCATCTTGAGCCAGGTGCCGTGAGCGCCTGATAGTGTCCACCTATTTCTAAGTGGACACCTGTTATGACACTGCCAAGCGTATCGCAAGCTC
>NZ_BCNS01000170.1 GCF_001528745.1 Marinobacterium profundum
GGGGAGAAGATCAACAGCCTGTTAAGGGTTCGATGTCATCGGGGGGCCTGACGCTGTGCCAGAAATGGCTGCTGCGGGAATATATCGATGCGAACCTGCATACCAGCATACGTATTGATGACTTGGCTCAAGAGGTCGGGTTGGGCGTTTGGACCTTTTCACGTCGCTTTAGCGAGTCGTTCGATTGCTCCGCGCATGTGTTTGTGACGGAGCAGCGCGTCGAAAGGGCTCGTAAGTTGCTGTGCGAAGGCTCCATTGCAATCAAAGAGGTCGCATACCTTTGTGGTTTTTCCGATCAGGCGCATCTCAACCGAGTATTGCGTGTGAAACTCGGCTTCACGCCTGGTCAGATAAAGAATGCTACACGATAGGGATTGAATTTATTCTATTGGAGGGAACCTCGTTTAACCGATTATTTTCGCTGAATTTAGCAACATCGAATTTACCGAAATTAAATGGCTCACGATTGAAGACAGTTCACAGCAATATCCATTCTAAAGATATGGGCTGAACCAAGTGGACAAAAAGATAGGTACACGATCTTTTTTGTCCAGCGTTCTATATACACGAGCATAAAAACTTAGACGTGCATATTTTTGGGGCTCGCATTACATGCGGCCGCTGATGAAGTATCCTTGCGCCATCAGTTGGCCGCCAAGTTAATATTAATGCATCAGACGCGTTCCAGAAGCACTGCAATCCCTTGCCCAACACCGATACACATGGTGCACAGGGCATAGCGTTCACCGCTTCGCTGCAGCTGATAGCTGGCGGTGGTTATGAGGCGGGCGCCGCTCATTCCCAGTGGGTGCCCCAATGCAATAGCTCCGCCATTGGGGTTAACGCGTGGGTCATCATCGGGTATACCGAGGTCGCGCATACACGCCAGAGCCTGCGCTGCAAATGCCTCATTTAACTCAATCACGCCTATCTGCTCTAGAGACACGCCGGTGCGCTGCAGCAGTTTTCGAACAGCGGGTGCGGGGCCAAAGCCCATGATACGAGGCTCGACACCTGCAGTTGCCATGGCCACGATCCGTGTCCGGGGTGTCAGCTGATGGCGGCGGGCTGCTTCAGCTGAGGCAATGATAAGGGCACAGGCGCCGTCGTTGACCCCTGAGGCGTTCCCCGCTGTGACGGAGCCTTCAGCTCGAAACGGCGCTTTCAGCCGAGACAGAGTCTCCAGAGTAGTGTCAGCACGGGGGTGCTCGTCACGCTCCACTAAAATGGTGCCCCGCTTGCGCTGCGCCACTTCCACTGCAACCAGTTCGTCGTTGAAACGCCCCTCGGCCTGAGCTAGCGCGGTTTTCTGCTGGCTGCGCAGAGAAAACAAGTCTTGGTCCTCTCTGGATATTGCGAATTGTCGTGCGACGTTCTCCGCCGTCTCCGGCATGGAGTCGACGCCATACTGCTGCTCCATGAGTGGATTCACGAAGCGCCAGCCAATGGTGGTGTCATAGAGGCCATTAGGCCCTCGACTAAAGGCCTGCTCGGCCTTACCCATCACAAAGGGCGCTCGAGACATGGACTCCACACCTCCGGCTATCAGCAGATCTGCTTCGCCGGCCTTGATCGCCCGCGCCGCGATCCCAACGGCATCCATACCCGAACCGCACAGCCGGTTGACCGTCGTTCCCGCGATGCTGGTAGGCAGTCCTGCCAACAGGAGGGACATTCGGGCGACATTACGGTTATCTTCGCCGGCCTGGTTGGCGCAGCCGAATACAACTTCTTCAATGGCCGCGGGATCAAGCTGCGGGTTGCGCTCCAGCAACGCACGTAGTGGAATCGCACCGAGGTCATCGGCCCGCACAGACGCCAAGGCACCACCGTACCGGCCAATAGGTGTACGTACCGCGTCGCAGATAAATGCATCGTTCATGGTCAAGCTCCCGCAATAATTGATCAGTAGATTAAATTTGAGGCAGAACCTTTGAGTCTCACTTCGGGGCTGTGGTAGTCCGCTCGTTGTGAGTCTGATGTCTTGAAAATTTCGCCTTTATGGATGGTTACCCTGATATCTTGGGGAATGCGCACGCAAAGCCAGCCGCTTCCCGTGGGTGATGGCTGTAAAAATTGTCGTTGGTTTGAACTAAGAGGTTTTGTGCAGTGAGCCGAAAACTCTCGGCCTGGTGCTTTCAGGCTCTCGTCAGACAACTCTTTGCTTGTACAGTGCTGAGGTCTCCGTCGAATCTTTGCTAAACCTTCAATTTGGGCCAGGTCGACGGTAACCGACTGCTTACCGCGGTTAGTGGACAGATCGTGGGCCAACCCGGGTTGTATTGCCATCCTGATCCTTGAACCGAGGGCGGGTATATACCTCTGTTCCGGGTCGCTCGATCTTTATGACCTCAGCCCCCAAGCAGGCGAGGGTTTGAGTGCACCAAGGGCCCACCAGCACGCGAGACATATCCAGTACTCGAATACTTGTCAGTGGACCCGCCATAGTGTTACCTCTAAAAATGGTCGGATCTTAGGCTTCGCGGATCATGTCTTTGGCGATAACCAGTTGTTGAATTTGAGATGTACCTTCATAGAGGCGGAACAGTCGTACGTCGCGATAGAAGCGCTCCACGCAATATTCGCTGATATATCCCGAGCCGCCATGTATTTGCACTGCCCGGTCCGCCACCCGACCGACCATCTCGGTACAAAACAGTTTGCAGCTTGCCGCATCGCGTGAAACTTTTTGCCTTGCGTCATAGCGGCGGGCGGTTTCCTCCACCATGCATTTACCGGCGTAGAATTCCGTTTGACTGTC
Organism: Marinobacterium profundum; assembly: GCF_001528745.1. GTDB lineage: Bacteria > Pseudomonadota > Gammaproteobacteria > Pseudomonadales > Balneatricaceae > Marinobacterium_A > Marinobacterium_A profundum. Next base: position 2,762 of record NZ_BCNS01000170.1, read on the forward strand.
AGCGAGCATCGCCTGCAACAGCTGGAAATTACTGATTGCGGTACCGAACTGTCGTCGCTCGGTGGAGTAACGCACACTTTCGTCGATCAGTCGTTTAGCCGTGCCAACACTCAGAGCGCTGATATGCAGCCGACCACGATCCAATACCTTCATGGCCGTTTTGAAACCCTGGCCTTCAATACCGCCTATTAATGCTGTTTTGGGTACGCGTACGTTATCGAAAATAACATCACAGGTATGCGCGCCCTTTTGGCCCATTTTCTTGTCCGGCTTGCCGAGCTGGATACCGGGCAGGTTCGCATCTACAAGGAATGCAGAAACACCTTTACCCCCGTCTTCGCGGGTACCGGTGCGGGCCATCACGGTGAAAACGCCAGCGCGCGGGGCATTGGTGATAAATCGCTTGGTACCGTTAAGAACGTAGTCGTCACCGTCGCGCTGGGCGCTGGTGCGAACGGCGCCTGCGTCGGAGCCAACGTCTGGTTCTGTCAGGGCAAAGGAGCCGATCAGTTCGCCACTGGCCAACAAGGGCAAATACTTGGTTTTCTGCTCCGGTGTGCCATCCATGATGATTCCCTGGGAGCCGATACCAACGTTGGTACCGAACATGGAGCGGAACGCGGGTGACGTGTAGCCCATTTCCTGAATAACGGCTACCTCTTCGCTCATAGTTAGCCCAAGACCACCAAATTCCTCGGGAATCGATAATCCGAAAAGTCCCAGTTCCTTCATCTCATTGATGACGTCTTCCGGAATATGATCTTCTTCAGCAATCTGCATTTCCAGCGGCAGCAGGCGTTCTCGTACGTAACGGCGTACGGTATCCAGCAGCTGTGTCAGGGTTTCTTGATCTAATGCCATGAGCTCTTTCCTCACTTAATAAGTCAAAATAAAAAGGGCTTTGATGGCATTTTTTGCCATAAAACCACGGTCTAGACGTGCCCTTCAGCCGCGACTAACGTCTGTAGTGATTTGGCTACATGAACGAGCTGAGGGCCCAGTTCATTTTCCAAGCGGTCTTTGCTAACGGCGAACGACGGTGCACCGCAGCTGAGCGCCATTACTGTCCCCTGGGCATCGGCAATGACAGGTACAGCGACAGCACGCGCCTTGCTCATCCATTCGCCATCGACCAGGCAGAATCCGTCGTTCAGCACTTCTTTGTGTGCGTCCTCGACTCGCGTCGCTAGTTCCGGCCAGTCATTGCCGTGGACTTGAGCAAGGGCGTCCAAATGATGCTGTCGAATCACCTCATCGACTCCCGCGAGATAAGCACGACCAATCGCGGAGCGGGCCATATCAATACGCATGCCCGTGTCCATCCGCAGGGTGTTCACGCTACTGCCACTAAATGCATCGATATACACCATGCTGATGCCGTCAGTACTGGGGGCGGCCAGAGCAATGGTGCATTGGGTCAACCGTGCTAACTCAGACATCCTGTCATGGGCTTGCTGACGGATACGTAGCCCGCTTAGGACCGGGTAGGCTAGCGCGAGCAGTGCGACACTGAGCTGGTATTTACGCCCCTTTTCCTGCACCAGGTAGCCTAGCTGGCACAGCGTATAGGTCATGCGGCTCACCGTTGGCTTTGGCAGGCCGGTAATGGCGGCAATTTCCGAGTTCCCCAAAGGACCGCTGCAACTTTGAAAGGCGCGGACAACGTCCAACCCACGAGCCAGGGTAGTCACAAAATTACGGTCATCATCTCCTGGCTGATAGCGGGATTCGAATCGATCCCGCACCGGGTGCTGTATAAGTGGTGTGTTTTGTCGATCGCTCATAACGTTACCTTCGGGGAATATTCTTATTGCAGGTCGGTATCGACGTGCAAATATTGACAAAAATGAAACTTGATGGCAATTTATTTCTACACAACGGAATTATTTTATCACAAATACCGCACAGTGGAATTTACAAATGAGTGTTCTCCTTCAAGAAGATCATGGTAATGGCGTGCGACTGCTACGTTTGAACCGCCCTGACGCGCTGAATGCGTTGAATTTGCCCATGCGGCAGGCCCTCGCCGAGGCATTTGCCGCCCTTGCCACTGACACCTCCGTACGCTGTGTTGTCTTGACCGGCAGCGCCAAAGCATTTGCCGCGGGTGCCGATGTAAAACTGATGGCGCAAGCTTCCCCCATGGAGATGCAGCGACTCAATCTGCATCGTTATTGGCGAGCTATCGCTGAATTTCCGAAGCCAATAATTGCCGCTGTCAATGGTTTTGCTTTAGGTGGAGGCTGTGAGCTGGCAATGCATGCCGACGTGATTATTGCTGGGGAAGGCGCAAAGTTCGGCCAGCCAGAAGTGAAGCTGGGGATTATGCCTGGCGCTGGCGGTACGCAGCGATTGTTGCGCCTGGTCGGTAGTAAACGAGCTCTGCGGCTACTGCTGACCGGAGAAATGATCGGTGCCCAGGAGGCTTATTTGTGGGGGTTGGTGAGCCAGGTGGTTCCGGATGAAGAAGTGCTGCCGACGGCGCTTGGCATGGCCGAGCGGATTGCCAGATTTTCCACCAATGCGGTGGCCCATATTAAGGAAACCGTGTTGTTGGGACAGGATATGCCGCTCGATGCGGCCCTGACCCTGGAGCGACGTGCCTTTAATATGCTGTTTGATACCCATGATCAGCGCGAAGGGATGGCGGCATTTTTGGAAAATCGTAAACCTAGTTTTACCGGAGAGTAATTAATGAAATCTTTCGAGCATGATCCGCTGACTCTGGGAATTATCGGTGCGGGGGCAATGGGGCGCGGAATAGCTCAGGTGGCGGCCCAGGCAGGATTGACCGTCAAGCTGTTCGACCTGGATAGCAAGGTCGCCGGCGAAGCCGTGGTATTTGTTGACCAAATGCTGGATCGAGCACAGGTCAAGGGGCGCTTGAGCGCCGCTGAAGCGGCAAATGCTAAGCAGTGTCTGCAGACGGTCGAGACACTGCCGGAATTGGCAGATGCTGACTTGGTGCTGGAAGCCGTTGTGGAACGTATCGATGTGAAACAAAACCTGTTTCGTCAGTTGGAAGCGCTGGTGTCCCCTCACTGTGTTCTGGCGACCAACACCTCGTCATTGTCGGTAACAGAGATTGCTACCGCAGTGGAGCGCCCGGAGCGAGTGGCTGGTTATCACTTTTTTAATCCGGTGCCGTTGATGAAGCTGGCAGAAGTGATTGGGGGAATGCGTACGGCGGAACCTGTCCTGGATCAGCTGGTAGCACTCACTCGACGGATTGGCCATGAGCCTGTGCGGGTGATTGATTCACCGGGCTTTCTGGTTAATCACTGTGGGCGTGGTCTGGTAACTGAAGGAATGCGAGTGCTGCAAGAAGCTGTCGCAGAACCTGCGGTGCTCGATGCGATTATGCGTGAGTGTGCCGGTTTTCGTATGGGGCCCTGCGAATTGATGGACCTTACGGGCTTGGATATAACGTTTCCCGCTAGCGAACAGATTTACAGTGGCTATTTTCAAGAGCCGCGGTTGCGGCCAGCGCCGCTGATGCGCGTGCGGCTTAACGCAGGGCTGTTGGGACGTAAAACGGGGGAGGGCTTTTATCGCTATGTAAATGGCGAACAGCAGGTGCCGCAGCAGGCGTTGCCCCGAGCTGCTGAGGTGACGGCTCCACTGTGGGTTAGCCCACAGCACCCGGCATTATGTGAAAAACTCATCAGCTTGTTACAGATGGCTGGGGTAAGGCTTGATGAGGGGGAGCGTCCGGGCAAGGACAGTATTGTGTTGGTTACCCCCTTGGGGAGCGATGCCACTAGTGTAGCAGTCAGTGCAGGGGTCGATCCCGCTCGGACGCTTGCGGTGGACGCGCTCTTCACCACCGTTCGGCGAGTGACCGTGATGACCAACCCGGCGACCACGAAGGAGAGCCTGGCTCAGGTTGTTGCCGCATTCGAGCAGGCGGGCCGGGTGGTGTCGGTCATTCGTGACAGTACGGGATTTGTGGCCCAGCGCATCGTGGCCACAATCATTAATATCGCGTGCGAGATTGCCCAGCAACGGATTGCAGTTCCAGTTGATATTGATACTGCGGCGCGCTTGGCACTGGGCTATCCACAAGGGCCACTGGAGCTCGGTGATGCGCTGGGAGCGGATACCGTTTTGAATATTCTGGAAAACATTTATCAGGTTAATGGTGATGATCGGTACCGGCCTAGCGTATGGCTCAGGCGCCGTGCTCAATTGCAGTTGCCGCTTACTTTTACAGAGGCTTTTTGAAGATGAAGATTATGGTAACGGTCAAGCGTGTCCTCGACTACAACGTCAAGGTGCGCGTCAAGGCGGATCGCAGCGATGTGGATCTGGCCAACGTCAAGATGGCGCTGAACCCCTTCTGCGAGATCGCGGTGGAAGAGGCGGTGCGGCTCAGAGAGGCCGGTGTGGCGACCGAGGTAATCGTCGTCTCCATAGGCCCCAAAGCCGTGCAGGAACAGATCCGCACGGCCCTGGCGCTCGGTGCCGATCGCGGCATTCATATCGAAACCCAAAGCAGCCCGGAGTCTTTGTCCGTCGCCAAGCTGCTGGCCAAGGTCGTGGCCGATGAGCAGCCGGGCCTGGTCATTCTCGGCAAGCAGGCCATCGATTCCGACAATAACCAGACCGGCCAGATGCTGGCGGCGCTCACGGGCCTGTCTCAGGGCACCTTCGCCTCTGAAGTGAAGATCGAGGGCGATGAAGCTCTGGTGACCCGCGAGGTCGACGGCGGCCTGCAGACCCTGGGTCTGAAACTGCCCGCCATTGTCACCACCGACCTGCGCCTGAACGAGCCGCGCTATGCGTCTTTGCCCAACATCATGAAAGCCAAGAAGAAGCCACTGGAGGTGAAAACCCCGGCGGATCTGGGTGTGGAGCTGCGTGCCCATACCGAGTTGCTGAGTGTTGAGCCGCCGGCCGAGCGCAAGGGCGGTATCAAGGTAGGCTCGGTGGCCGAGCTGGTGGAAAAACTGAAAAATGAAGCGAAGGTGATCTGATGGCGACCCTGATTATTGCGGAACACGATAACAGTATCCTGAAACCGGCCACGCTCAACACCGTTGCCGCAGCTGTTGCCATCGGGGGCGATGTCGCTCTGCTGGTGGCGGGTGAAGGCTGCCAGGCCGTGGCCGATCAGGCTGCGCAGGTGGCCGGTGTCAGCAAGGTCTTGCTGGCCGATAATGCTGCCTATGGGCATCAGCTGGCCGAGAACGTCGCGCCGCTGGTGGCAGAGCTGGCCAAGACAGCGGGCTTTGACTATGTACTGGCGCCGGCTACCACCACCGGCAAGAACCTGCTGCCCCGCGTGGCGGCCCTGCTGGATGTGGGTCAGTTGTCCGATATCGTTGCGGTCGAGTCGGCCGATACCTTCAAGCGCCCGATCTATGCCGGCAACGCCATAGCGACGGTAAAGTCGCTGGATGCCATCAAGGTCATCACCGTGCGTGGCACGGCCTTTGATCCGGTCGCCGCCGAGGGTGGTTCTGCCAGCGTTGAAGCCGTGACCGCGGTACATGACGCGGCGCTATCGCGCTTTATTGGTGAAGAAGTGGCCAAGTCGGATCGCCCCGAGCTAACGTCTGCCCGGGTGATTATTTCCGGTGGTCGCGGCATGGGCAACGGCGAGAACTTCGCCCTGCTGGAAAAGGTGGCCGACAAGCTGGGCGCCGCCGTGGGCGCGTCCCGTGCGGCGGTGGATGCGGGCTTTGTGCCCAACGACATGCAGGTCGGCCAGACCGGCAAGATTGTGGCCCCCGAGCTCTATATCGCCGTGGGCATTTCCGGTGCCATCCAGCATCTGGCGGGCATGAAGGACTCCAAGGTGATAGTCGCGATCAACAAGGATGAAGAGGCGCCGATCTTTCAGGTGGCGGATTACGGATTAGTTGCCGACCTGTTCGAAGCCGTGCCGGAACTGGACTCGAGCTTGTAAAAGCTTCCAGGTGGCGCTTTCAAGTTGCGGCCTGGTTGCCGACTTGATTGATGCTGTGCCTGAGCTGGACGTGAGCCTGTAACATTCCAGTATCTGCTCAACGTTGTACCTTCAGGGGCAGGTCCTCACCCGCCTGCCTCTGTTTTTTGTAAGGCGCAGTAATTTACATATGTACATGCGCAATTAATCTGTCCCATTTCTGAATTCCACTACACACGCTAACAAGAGGTAAGTCCCCATGAGCGAAGCCGTAAACGCTGCTGAACGCGAATCGATGGAATTCGATGTGGTGATTGTCGGCGCGGGCCCTGCGGGTCTGTCCGCCGCCATTCGCCTGATGCAGCAGGCGCAGGACGCCGAACGCGAGCTGTCGGTCTGTGTGGTGGAAAAAGGCTCCGAAGTCGGCGCTCATATACTCTCGGGCGCGGTGATTGAACCCCGCGCCCTGGCTGAACTTTTCCCGGACTGGAAAGAGCGCGGTGCGCCTCTGACCACAGCAGTGACCGAAGATCAGATTTACCTGCTGGGCGATGCCACCTCGGCCCGGCGCATCCCCAATGCGCTGGTGCCCAAAACCATGCACAACCAGGGCAACTATGTTGCGAGTCTTGGTAACCTGTGTCGCTGGCTGGCCGAGCAGGCCGAAGCCCTGGGGGTGGAGGTCTTCCCGGGTTTTGCCGCCAGCGAAGTGCTCTATCACGCAGACGGCGAGCTCAAGGGCAGCGTTAAGGGTATCGCCACCGGCGACATGGGCATCGGTCACGATGGTCTGCCCAAGGACAGCTATATGCCCGGCATGGAGCTGCACGCCAAGGTGACGCTGTTTACCGAAGGCTGCAGAGGGCATCTGGGCAAGCAGCTGATCGAAAAATTCGCGCTGGACAAAGACGCCGATCCGCAGCACTACGGCCTTGGCATCAAGGAATTGTGGGACATAGACCCCGCCAAGCATCAGCCAGGACTGGTGCTGCACGGCTCCGGCTGGCCGCTGGTCGGCAAGGGACAGGAGGGCACCTCTGGTGGCTTCTTCCTCTACCACGCCGACAATAACCAGGTGGTGGTCGGGCTGATCGTCGACCTGAACTACAGCAACCCCTGGCTGAGCCCGTTCGATGAATTCCAGCGCATGAAGCATCACCCGCTGTTTGCCCAGTACCTTGAAGGCGGCAAGCGGGTGTCCTACGGCGCCCGCGCCATCACCAAGGGGGGCTTTAATTCCCTGCCCAAAATGACCATGCCGGGCGCCCTGCTGCTGGGCTGTGATGCCGGAACTCTGAATTTCTCCAAGATCAAGGGGACCCACACGGCGATGAAATCAGGCATCGTGGCCGCCGAAAGCGTGTTCGCCGCCCTGGATGAGCACGACAGCGCCGGCCAGGATATCACCGCCTTTACCGATGCCTTCAAGGCGTCCTGGTTGTACGACGAGCTGTATCGCAGCCGCAATTTTGGCCCGGCGCTGCACAAGTTCGGCACTTTGATGGGGGGCGCCTTTAACTTTGTGGATCAGAACCTGTGTGGCGGCAAGATTCCAGTGACGCTGCACGATACCCGTGCCGACTATGCCCAGCTGACGCCTGCGGCGCAGAATCAGAAAATCGATTACCCCAAGCCGGATGGCAAGCTGAGCTTTGACAAACTGTCGTCGGTGTTTCTGTCCAACGCCAACCACGAAGAAGATCAGCCCAGTCACCTGCAGCTCAAGGATGCCAGCATCCCCATTGGCACCAACCTGCCCGCCTGGGCGGAGCCTGCGCAGCGCTTCTGCCCGGCGGGGGTCTATGAAGTGGTGGAAGAGGCTAGCGGCCCGCGCTTTCAGATCAACGCCCAGAACTGCGTGCACTGCAAAACCTGCGACATCAAAGACCCGTCCCAGAATATTACCTGGGTGACGCCCGAAGGGGGTGGCGGTCCGACATACCCGAATATGTAAGTAAATGATTATTTGGCGGTCAGGTCTCGGGCCTCACGCTCGACGTCGTGCAGCTGCTGTATTGCTTGAAGCTCGCCTCGATTGCCGAGATGCTGGCATCGACTACTTCGTCCAGCAAACTGATCTGCAATACAGTGAGGTGTTCGCTGCGCAGGCCGTATTTATGACATTTGAGCAGCGCGAACTCATGGCTCAGCTGTTGGTTATGCAACTCGCTGCGCTGTATCACCTGCTGCTCAACGCGCGTCATCAGCTCAGTTGCCAACCGGCGTAGCTGTTCGGCAGAGAACTGGGTGAGGTCAGGGTCGTGGTCATGCATGGCAGTGTGTCAGAGCCCGCACGGGCTGGCGATACGCAGAACGGCCAATTGCGTCACATCAGACACTCTGTTCTAGCGTTGCCTTCCTACAGAACGCTGATGACACCGGCAGCACCCATGCGCTGCCACGGCAACCCCTGCACCAGTGCCTGGAGCTGCTCAGGATTCAGTTCCAGTCGCTCGCCGCGCCAGACCTCGGGCCACTTGAACTTGCCCTGATGCAAACGTCGCGCTGCCAGCCAGATACCCAGGCCATCGTGCACCAGCACCTTCATGCGGTTGGCGCGGCGATTGGCAAACAGATAAGCACAGTGCGGCTGCGCCGCACCGAACACCGCCACCACGCGCGCTAGGGCAGTATCGGGCCCGGCG
>NZ_BCNS01000171.1 GCF_001528745.1 Marinobacterium profundum
ATGACAACCCACACTGCAACAGCGCCTAATGCCACTCTGGCAGCGCCCTCCAAGAAACGCCTGCCCCAGGAAGTCAGTATTCTGCTGGTTCTGTTTGGCATCGCCGCCTTCTTTGAAGTTCTCGGCTGGTTCCTCGTCGGCCAGAGCTTTCTGGGTAACATGAGCCGCCTGCAGATCATCATTTTGCAGGTCTCCGTCATCGGCATCATCGCCGTGGGCGTGACCCAGGTCATCATCACCGGCGGTATCGATCTGTCATCCGGCTCCGTCGTCGCCATGAGCGCCATGGTGGCGGCCACCTTCGCCCAGGATGCCAATTGGCCGAAAATCATTCACCCGGCACTGGTGGATCTGCCCTGGTTCATCCCCCTGATGGTCGGCCTGGCCGTGGGTGCAGCCGCCGGTTTTGTTAACGGCTGGCTGATCACCAAAACCAAAATCCCGCCCTTTATTGCCACCCTGGGCATGATGGTCTCAGCCCGCGGTATCGCGCGCTGGTACACCGATGGCAGCCCGGTTTCCGGCTTCACTGAAAGTTTCGCCATGCTGGGTAACGGCATGGGTCGCTGGGCCCCGGTGGTTATCTTCCTGGTCGTCGCCGCCGTGTTCCATATCGTTATGCGCTACACCCGCTTTGGCAAGTTCACCTACGCCATAGGTGCCAACCCCCAGGCCGCGCGCGTATCCGGTATCAACATCGAATCACACCTGATCAAGGTCTACATGATTGCGGGCCTGCTGGCAGGCCTGGCCGCCATGGTCGCCATCGCCCGCATCAAGACCGCCCAGGCGGGCATGGGCATGATGTACGAGCTGGATGCCATTGCTGCGGCTGTTATCGGCGGTGTATCCCTGTCCGGTGGACGCGGTCGCATCACCGGCACCGTGATCGGCGCCCTGATCCTTGGCGTAATGCTGTCGGGCTTCACCTTCCTGCGGGTCGATGCCTACTATCAGGACATCATCAAGGGCGCGATTATTATCGTCGCCGTGGTCGTGGACATGCACCGCCAGAACAAGCGCAGCAAGAAAACCTGACGCTCTTGCCTATGCGCTGAGACACAGGCAGTTACACACCCAAAAAGGGGCCCTTTAACCAGGGCCTCTTTTTTATGGCCAATTTCCCGTAAAATAAGTCGAGTACAATATGCAGACGCAAAAAAGCCGGTCAAAGAACCGGCTTTTTCACAACAATAAATAATGGTAAATCCTTAGCTCTTGTTCTGATCCTGCGCTTTATCTCCCGGCTTTATTTCTTCAAAAGTATGAAATAGCATCCAGTAACAATAAATAACAAAACCCAGTGACACCATGCCCCAGAACGGGCTATTGGTCGCCCACTCAAAAACGGACCATAAAACACAGAATACCGTTGCAGCGACACGGCGCCACAGCGGCTGAAAAAAAACCAGATCCGTTTCTCTCATAAAGCCTACCCTGCCCTGATTAACGTCAGTCGCCATTATAAAGCCCATGGGGTGTAATTTCATGGTTTGGCGCTGACCTTTTTACATAATATAGGCCGCGCCAGACCCTAAGCCACTACTCGCTGCCCGGAAAATCCACCGGCAATGGCGCCGGACGCTCGAATGTCGTTTTCAGTTCACAGAACTGACGCGCCTTGGCCGAACAGAGCAGCCCTTCCATCAGCTCCAGCGAATGCAGCGCCATGGCACCGCTGGCGCGCTCCATAGTTCCGGCAATATGGGCGCCTAGCAGCCTTTCGGGCTTGGCCGATTGTAGCGAGGGAAAGTCCGTTTTGAGGCAGTTTTTGAGCCCCTTTGAGGCAATAAATCGGCAGGAAAGCCGATTTACACAGCGTTAGCTGCCCACCGGGCAAGCTACAGGGATGTAGCTTGTGAAAAGTGGTTCTATTTAACACTTGGAACGCAGTGTAAAGAACCGCTTTAGCGGGGTCGCAGACCGAGGAGCCTGCGACGAGTCAAAAAGAGAACACAAAGCAGCCAAACTCAGGTGGTTCGCAGTAGGTTGAGTATTTACGGGCAGGCTCCTGGTACCAGAGGGAGGCGATTTACATGCGTACTGACAGTGAACTCCAAACCCTGTCCCTGCGTGATTACAGCCATCTGTCTCAGCCATGTCCCTTATACAAATCTGACGCTGCCCACATCTCCTTACGTGTAGACCCAG
>NZ_BCNS01000172.1 GCF_001528745.1 Marinobacterium profundum
AACTACGTTGACAAACACCGCTTCATCCGGTTGGTAATTGAAGCTTTAATATTCATTAGCTCTTTAGCTGATGTTTCTGAGCGTTCTTGATATGGGGCAATAAGGGATTGATCAGCCCAAAACTCTTGCGTTGACATGAATTTTAGCATTTCGCTTGAATCATTAGTTGAAGCTTGAACCGCGATATCTAGCTTATCGAGAAGGGAATCCATTTCTGGGCTTGATATAATTCTAATTGTGCTTGTTTCATGCCTCACTTTAATGAGTTCTTGGTTAAGCTCAGTAAATAGCTTATTCATCCTGTTTGAAAATATTAAATTTGCCTTCGCTTGATCTTCTTCAGTGCCATTCATGTAGGCACCCAGAAAATCATTGAGGATTGGAGGAAACTTTTCCATAGATATCACGTGGCAAGAGCTATTGTAATCATCAAGCATAGAAAAGAACTTAACGAACTGTTCTCTTTTTGCGCTGTACTGGTGCTTCCTTTTCTCAATATCAAGTGTATGTGACTTTTTTAATTCTTCTGTTTCAGCTTGAAACTTAGCTATGACAGCTTGCTTTTCCTCTTCCAGTCTAGCGATATCTTCATGGAGCGCCTTATTCTTACCTTTAGCTTTGCTATAAGCACTGAGGTAGGCAAGAAAAGCGCCTACTAAAAATACCAGAATTAAATGTATGTATTCCAACTAGTTCTCCAAACTTCGAGGGACAGATAACGCCGCGCTCTGCGGTAATTTTGGAGCGCAGCGGAAAAATTGTCCGACAGCAGCGCCTTGTTATGTCTGTAGCTCAAGAGGATTCTCCCTAAGAGCCATGGTAATGAACTGAATGTACTCTCCAATATCATCAGTTAAGCTATGGCCATTTTTACTTCGTTCAGTAAGCTCCTGAAGCAGCACTGCATTTCTCTGCACTTCCAGCTTAGTCAAATCCAGATGGTCATAGTCTTGAAAAACACTACCAAAGATAACGTGCTCTTCAATCATGCGCCTCCATTTTTTTGCATATTCGTCTTGGTTTTCGTTGTCACATGCATAGGCAAATGCGCCAGCAATTGCATCAGCCAGTTGAACTCCATGAACAATTTTTGAGTCTACTAATTTAAGCGGCTCTTTTAGATTAAAGGTAATAGGAGAGTCTATGCCTGCAACATGCGAATACTTCTTATCTTCCCGGTTGATCATGACATTGAAAATTTCTTGATCTTCACTCAATGGCTTTGATTGATCGCAATAAGCGGTCAATTGATCGTATTCTTGACCCCATTCAGCCAGCAAGCTAAAAAGTGCTGTGTTTGTTAAATCCAGTACCCATTTTCCTGCGCCACTACCAACATAACCATCCAGCTCTTCGACAACTGCTTCTTTGTTATGTATGGCAAAATCAAATATTTGCTCCAGAACTGGAGATATGCCTTCATTTTTTGATGCTGAAAATAGTGCTTTAAGCCCTTCAAAATCACCTGTTCTCATCAGCTTTTCGAAGTCCTCAAATATCTCTTCGGCCATAGCGCCTCGAACACTTAACTCCACATGGAGTATGTTACTTATAAAACGATGAAAATTGATATTGTAAAATATAGAATTTACGCTCTGAATAGCTGGCTCAAATATATATTCAAAAAACTTACCAGCTAGGGCATATTTCTTGTCAGAAACAGAAATTTTAAACCTGCCTTTAAAGTGTTGAATTATTTCATCAACGGCTCTTTTTCCCTTTACACCTTTTAATAATTTTCCTCTTTTTATTTCTCCATTTTGAATTCTGTATTTTTGAATGATGTGCTCGACAAAATCCTGAGCCTCTTGATGTGGGCATTCAACTGAAGCGTAACAAAATATCTTTTGCTGCTTATGAAGGAGGTTGTTACCCGTAAAACCAGATTCATCAAAATGTAAGGTTGCGTTTGTTTTATCCTTTATCGAATCCACTCTAATTCCTTTTCTATTTCGACTATTCCTGCGAATCCTTCTTGATACTGCCCTATATGTGACTATGTCTGGATGCTTTCTTCGAATTTTCCGATAGTTAATCAAGGGTAGAAGTCCTCAGGGACATAACGATTTGTATCGTAGCCTCGGAGGCCGATTTTTCTGAGACCAGTATTTCCTGATGATTTTTCGTCAAAAACGGGCGCAAAGCCAGGTAGCATGAGCCGTTCAGGTCATCTTCTCAATCGCACTGAATCTGACAAAACGATCACCAAGCCTCATATCCACTTTTCGACTATGCCTTGCAACTTTATGATTACAAATAAGTATCAGCACATTTTTAGCCACACGCCAGGATACTGGCCTGCAAGGCCGTTTATCCAGAATAATCAACTGAAAAAGCCTGAAAACCACGCTACCGCCCTCCTCGCGACGGAATACCGCCAAGGATGCACGCAGTCAGAGCCAGTAAAACAAAGGAATTGAGAGTGGGGAGAGAATTCACCCAGCCTGGCTTCCGATGCTCAGCTGACGATTTGTTCTATTACCGATCAAAAATCTGGCACCGGTAATCCTTCAGTGCCTCAAGCATGATGCCGAAAGCAGGGGCAAGATGGAAGGAAAAAGGAGTAGGAACAGGGGCTAGGGGCTAGGGGCTAGTTGAAAGACTAAACAAGCAACAGCACCGTAACAACGATGGTGCGTCTTAGGCAGCATCAGCCCCAGTTCCATTCACATCTGCACAGATCGCGGCCATTCGCCGTGGCGACATACGTTGTACGGTGTATTTCGAAGGCTCATCAGCACCTTACCAAAGCCCGTTCCCTGCCACCCCAACCACCAATACATCAGAACGACTTACATACCCCCTTATGAAGCCGGCGAGCACTGGGGCGGTTTTTCGATCAGGGCCGGCAGGGACGAAGCATGGATGCCGAGCCGCCGATGCGGCACAGGGATGTGACGTCAGCGGCGCCCGGAAAATCGTCCCAGCGCGCAGTAGAGAGGCTTCAGCGGGGCGCGCTTCCTTTGCCTACTTTCCTTGTCGCGTAACAAGGAAAGTGGGTCGCCGAAAGGCGAAATACAGACCATCAAACTACCTCGCAACGCCCGCCAGCACAGCGGTTTCAAGAGTCAGAAACCATCAGCTTCGGATGGAAATGTTACCCATATCATTGAGCAGAACTGTTACCGATGTGGTTAAACTGCACAGTAACCGTGATTCGAGATTCGTGATTAACCTTGGCGGCACACCGCCGCACGGTGCAATTCGCACCGGCGGGCTAGCAGAACGGCATGCACTCCCCCTTCTGAGCAGAAAATTGCGCCTGCATTTTCTGGCTACCGGCCATCCATGGCCCTATGCCGGCGAGCACTGGCGTCATTGTGCGATCAGGCCCGCAGGGGCGAGACAGGGACTGTCGAGCTGCAGATTAGGAACAGGATGTTCCGACTCTCAACCTTGAAGGCCGGCACCCGCACAATGGCGTCAGAGCGCAGCGACAACGCTTCATCGGGGCGCATTCTTCAAGGTAAAGAGCCTTGCCCACTTCCCTTTGTAGAAAGCCCTTGTTGCGTAACAAGGACTGTCTACAAAGGAATTGGGTCGCCGAGAGGCAAAATACAGACTCAAAAAACCCCGCAGAGGTTCTGCCGGCAAGAGCCACCCAGAAATGACTTCTCTTCTGCATAAGTCGCGGTCATACCCAATGGCACAACCACATGGTGCAATTCGCAGGCTCATTAACACTCGACCAAAGCCAGTTTCCGATGGGTAGGCTCCGCTTTACCCATCCTACAAGTGCATACCAAATCACAAATGTAAATTAGTACCACCAATACATCAGAACGGCTTGCATCCCCCTCAGCAGCCGACGAGCACCGGGATTATGTTCCGATCAGACCCGAAGGGGTGAGGCAGGGACTGCCGAGCCGCCGATTAGGAACAGGATGTTCCGTTAGCGGCGTCCGGAGCATCATTCCGGCGCGCAGTGCAGCCGCAGGCCAGCTGATGGGCGGCGCGTTTCCTTTGCGCACTTTCCCTTGTAGGGAGTCCTTGTCGCGTAACAAGGAAAGTCGGTCGCCGACAGGCGAAAAGAAGACCATCCAACCGCCTCGCAGCACCCACCAGCACGGCAGGTCCCAATCCCGACACGCACAAAACCAGCAAAGTGTTACCCATGTAACTGAACCGCATCCCATTCAGCTTTCGTTAAGAAAACCTTGAAGCTTACCCCTGTATTCTGTAGGTTATTTCCAAAATAATTAATTGGTTTGCCTATGGGCGCTGGCTCTTTAGTGCCAGCTGGGATGATCGTTGAAGCTTTATGCCAACGTAATCTCGCCATAGCCTGTACAGGTAGATGCTCCTGCTGCAGTGACAAACCTAACCTGGAGTCGACACTGCAAGCCCCAAGCCTTCAGTTCCTATATGTCACCCTCCTCGCGGTCGTCGCAGCCTTTATGTCTGGCTGCTCATCTGCCCCGCTGCATGATACTCGTCCCTTTGTTACTGCTCAGATAACAGGCCAATCCGACAGTGCAGGGCTCCCCAGCGTCGACGCTAATCTGGCGACTTTTAGCAGCAGCACAGTATCTGCAGTGGTCATTCCGAGCAGCGGCTTTATCGACCAGCGCCTGGACACGGTACAGACGCTGCCCTTTCAGCCTCTTGGCGACATGCTCGACACTGATATCGTTATAGGCCGGTCTAGTGATGATCGCTACAGGGCAGGAATGGGCTGGGCCAGCAAGAAGGGTCACAAGGATGTGAAACTGAGCCTGTTTCGGCAGCAGACTGTCGGCGAAGGACTCGACGGCCTGTGGCTGGCCAGCCTGCAGGGAGAATTTACCCCAGATGCGCTGGCTCAAACATTCGACTTCACCGGGGAGCTCGCCCTTGCAGCACAAAGCAGTTCCTCGCAACGAACCCTGGGAGGCTCAGGTATCCGCCTTAATCTGGCCAGGAAGCCCGCTAACGGCTTCAGTTATAGCCTGGCCCTGAGTCAATTCAGCCAGGACTTTCACCCATACGGCAGTGTCGTGAATGCGGGTGAGCGCCGTGCCGCCGCCAAGCTGGGTTTCACGCCCTGGGCCGACACAAAAATCACCGCGGGTGCGGATTATATTTTCCGCGCTTGGGATGGCGACACGCCATGCGATGAGTACCGTACCGGCCTGTCGTTCTCCAGTATCGTTTTCACCTATCTAAGCGCCAAACTTGAAACATCCGCGCAGCGCGCACTCGATTGCACCGCAGCCTCCAGTGCCGGCGATATCGACAGCTGGGCATTGACCCTGTCTGAGAATGCCTGGACGGGCTGGGACATCAACCTGGTTGCAGAGGTCTCGCAAAAGCGCCTGCCCTTTACTCAAGAGCAACGGACCAAAAGCCACTATCGCGTATCAGGCGAACAAGACCTGCGCCTGGGACCACACTGGGCGTCATTCAGGCCTGAAGTATCGCTGCAAACCGTCACCGACACTAGTGTTGAACGCAGGCTGCAGACCGGGCTCGTTATGGATATCGAAACCCCTATGCAGAATATCACCCTGTATCTGGGTTATGAGTCCCTCACAGGCTCCGGGGGCTCACTTGACGACAGTGCCGGCAAAATCCAGCTGGATTATCGCCTCGATTTTGACGCCTGAACGCTCGCCAATGAGCATTAGCCGCCGAAAGCTGGTTTGATGCCTACAAACAGGCTGCCAGATATTCAATCAACCACCGGTTTTACACTTGGCAGTGGGGTTTTATCCGGCATGGACGACCGGATAGCCGTCGAGAGTTCGAGCATTGCAAAACTAAGCTCATTCCAGTGCTTGACCAGCTCCGGATCTGCTTGCGTCTTTAGAAGTTGCGTCCTGTATCGAACCATGGCCGTGGAAACCTGTGTGCTTTCGCCTGCCAACGGCAACTCAGCCCAATAGAGTTGCTCAAACCGCAAGAATTTTTGTTTTCTATCAGAGGGAGTCAAAGCATCTTTCACGGCCAGACTCGAGGCTGTCTCAATTGCCTCCCGATACAAAGACGTTAGTTCGGCATACTGATTAATATAATCAAGCTGCTGTATGGCAAAATTTTCTATCTTTGAATCACTTGAATATTCGATGAGAAACTGCAGTTTCCTTTTCCAGACTTCAGGCTTGGATGTTTCCATGGCATTCATGTATGAAACAAGAAGCTCTCTTTCATTCAAAGATTGCGCCCTGTACTGCTCCAGCCTCAGGTTCCCATAGTCAATAACCCAGAATGAAACGATTGCTCCCACGGCGATGACTACCCACTTCATCAGATCAAAGCGCAGCTTTGCTTTATCTAAAGATATCTTTTTAAGCTCCAGCTGATATTCTTTATCCTCCATATAGAGCCCCTCTGGCTTTATTTTTTATGAATTACTATTCTTTGAATCGTAGTTTTGGTTAGCAGCTCGCAATATTTTTTCAGAAAGCAGCACTCAGCTTTTTGGAAAATCGGGTTTAATTTTCAATAGTACTCTTTGCTCTTTCGTTTTTATAAACGATTTAGAAGGCCCAAGAAAGCCAGACATTATACTAGCAGAGGGCTTGCGCGCTAAAAATTTCTGACACCATTCCATTACTAAAACAATGGAGTCATATTTTTCTTTACTGGGGGTCGATATTTTCAAATACTTTTGCAAGTAGTAATTTGTTGATCTACAATCAGATTCCAGATATGCAGCCTTGGCTTCACCAAATATTTTTTCTTGCAATGAATCATCAGCATATGCAAAGCCGCTGACAACAAATAAATTAATCAATAAGAGCAGGCTTTTCACTTAGCGCTCCTTCCATGACGGGTGAGATTTCAAAGTTCAACCCCTTCACAAGCGTTAACCCAATCACAATGGCACCCATTAATACAAAAAATGTGCCTGGAGCCGCTTTTTTGATGACTATGCGATTATTCCCGAACTCACCTTCTGCATCGCCGGCATGCCCCCAAATACCGGCCATAAATAATCGATATCCCATATAGGAGAGTGACACCCCCGCTAGCAAGCTAACGATTTTGTATATAGTGAGCGCTAATATTTGAGCTACTTGAATATCCATGCTTCCTCTAATATTTGCATCGCAGCCTCGCAAGCGACAAACCTGGCGAGTTATTAATCTGGCGGAAAAACAGACGCCCTGCCTGTTTTACCTCACACCATAAAAACGGCCACGCCGCTTCATATCCACTGTGAAGCTGGCATTGCAGCCTCGCATGCTTAGAGAAGTATTAGCACAATCTGAGTCGCCTGCCAGGATACTGACAGGCAAGCCCCTGTCTCTCGAATATAGTCGCATACTGGAGACGGTAAAGGTGGTTTCTGAGGGCAATACCTCGGGTGAACTCCATCTCCAGCTACGGCACAGGTACCGCCTCGTTGAGGCTTAAAGCCCAGAAAGTGTTACCCATGTAATTGAACCGTACCTGTCCATTTTTAGCGCTTCTCCACGGGGCGCGGCTCGGATATATCGCCGTCAGGCGAAATACAGGCCCGTAGAAATGCCTCGAACTCCCCGCCTGGCCAACCCGCTGCCAATCAGCCCTCTTCCATTTCGCGCAATATAGCTTCCAGACTAATCTTCGGACAGACGGCATGATTAATGTAATCAATCAGATTGCTGGCGGAGCGCCTGATGTACTTCTCGGTGGCTGCATCCAGACAGTTGCCCTCGGTATCAAACTGCTGCTGAATTCTGGCGATGGACACCGCCAGTGGCAATGGCATGGCACCCACATGGGCACAGATGGCACGCAGCTGTTCGGTAGACTTGATGGCGCCTATAACACCTGCCGCCACACCCAGAATCGCCACTGGCTTGTCACCCAGCACACTGGGAAAGCCCAAGTTATCTATGGCCAGTTTCATCGGACTGCTGATGCCGCCATGGTATTCCGGGGATGCCAGCAGTACACCGGTGGCGGAGGCTACCGTTTGCTGGAACTGCTCCAGCGCGGCGGCATTTTTAGGTGCCAGCCCCGGCAGGGGTAAATCCAGGGTTTCAAGGCGGATGGGAATCACTTCGACCCCAGGGGTTTTACGCAATTCGTCAATGGCCAGCTCCAGCGCCATAGCGGTGTAGTTACCAGGCCTTACGCTGCCGCAGATGGTTACAATCCTGATGCTCATGGGTACTGCCTCCTGCCTCGGTCTTTTCTGTCACTACAGATGGATACACGAATGACAGCCGCAGACCGCAAGGCTGCACTGCTGTGATTTGCTAATCCGGAGTTATCAAGCTTAGCAGCTGAAAGCAGCAGCAGCATCCTGCTATCAGTACGGGCAGAGCCCGAACGAAAATTTGAGTAGCGGGCCTGACGGAAGGATCGGAAAATGCAGGCTGCACGCGGTGAAGGGCCGATTGATTCAACCGGCGGTTGAATCAATCGTGTCAGTCACCGGCTATCAGACGTACTGACCGGCGGCATCGCCACAGGCCCAGGCGAACTGGAAGTTGTGGCCGCCCAGGTGACCGGTGACATCCAGGCATTCGCCGATAAAGTACAGGCCTGGAACGTTTTTGGCTTCGAAGGTCTTGGACGATACATCGTCGGTATCGATACCGCCGCGGGTCACTTCCGCCGTGCGATAACCTTCAGTGCCGGCGGGCTTGATCACCCAGCGGTGGAAAGCGGCCGCCACGGCGGTCAGCTGTGGGCCATCAAAGCGGTTGATGGGCCCCTCGAAGGACCAAAGGTCACAGAAGGTCTGCACTACTCGCTTGTGCATCTGCTGGCAGAGCAAGGTGCGGATATCGGCTTTGGGGCGACTCTCGCGCTGCTCACCCAGCCATTGCAGCAGATCGAGCTCCGGGAACAGGTCTATTTCCACCTCGGCCCCCGGATCCCAATAGGACGAAATTTGCAGTATCGCAGGACCGCTGAGGCCGCGGTGGGTAAAGAGCAGATTTTCCACAAAGGCGGTATCGCCAATGCGCGCTCTAATGCGGTGCGATACCCCGGACAGCGGCTTGAACACCTCAAGATCCTTGGGCTGCAGCGTAAAGGGTACCAGTGCGGCCTGCAGCGGCAGGACCTTGAGGCCAAACTGCTTCGCCGTTTCATAGGCGAAAGGCGTAGCACCGCCATTGGGTATCGACAGGCCA
The DNA here is from genome assembly GCF_001528745.1 of Marinobacterium profundum. Taxonomy (GTDB): domain Bacteria; phylum Pseudomonadota; class Gammaproteobacteria; order Pseudomonadales; family Balneatricaceae; genus Marinobacterium_A; species Marinobacterium_A profundum. Next base: position 9,054 of record NZ_BCNS01000172.1, read on the forward strand.
CCGCTGGCAATCACGAGCGACTGGCACTGCCAGATACCGGCGGACGTCTTGACGCGATAACCATCGGCGACCTTGTCGATGCGATAAATGCTGCTGTCGGTGCGCACATCCACACCGGCCCAGTCACACTCGGTAAGCAGCAGCTGCAGTATTTCCTTGCTGGAAACATCACAGAACAATTGCCCGAGGGTCTTTTCGTGGTAATCGATACCGTGGCGCTCCACCAGCTCGATAAAGCGCGATGCCGGGTAACGACTCAGCGCCGACTTGCAGAAATGCGCGTTGGCCGACAGGTAGTTCGCCGGGCTGTTATGCAGATTGGTGAAGTTGCAGCGCCCGCCGCCGGACATCAGTATCTTGCGGCCTATCTTGTTGCTGTGCTCGAGCAGCAGCACCGAACGGCCCCGGTAACCGGCCGTGGCGGCACACATAAGACCTGCGGCGCCGGCACCGATGATGATTACATCGCGGGAGAAATCCTGGGAATGCAAGGAGCTTACCTGGCTGTATTGGAAAGGCGGCTATGCTAGCACAAAGCGCTATGCACAACCGCAACCAGGCGCCGTCAGAGCCTTCATTCAAGGCATTGTATAGGTGGCTACGAAGCCAAATCAGACGGAGCCTGGAGCAGGTTTCTTGTGGCTGGAATCACACAGTGGCGGGGTGCCGGTTTGCTTGCACAGACAGAGCCAGACGCTGCCAGTGCGCTCGGCCACAAAGACCACCGGATCAATACCGGTGCCCTGATGGGAGCCATCGCACCAGGGCTGACTTTCGGAGCGCCCGCACGCACACCAGGTATAGGTCTCGCCCTGGGTGAGTTCGACCTTTACCGGTGCGTCGCCGGCGCGATGGATCGGTGAGTGAGTCATGCTGCTGGTCTCCGCTTGTCGCAATGACCTAAAGCTAGCAGCCTGCCGGACTTAACGCGAATCTGCTCGGCTCGGGCATCCATGCAGTCGTGCGGGAAAACCCGGCAGCCGGCAGCCCACGAGGCGAACGCCAGCCGAAACCTGCACACATCCAACCAAACGAAGCGGCACCCTGGAACAGGTGCCGACTGGGTGTCAGTCTTTTGTGCCCGGCGCAGTCTGGTCTGCGGACTCGGCAGCGGTGTCAGCCACTGTCTCTGCGGCAGCCTCCGTAGCCGTATCAACTACGGACTCTTCAGCGGCATCCGCTTCCAGCATTTCAGCCGCGTTCTTTTCACGGTTCAGACGGCGAATTTTCTCCGCCAAACGACCGCCACGCGGTTGCTGCTGCGCACGCCGACGCGCTTCTAGCTCTTCCTTTTCAAGCTGCTTTTCGTACACGGACTTCTGCTGCTTGCGCTTGTCCAGGGACTTGCGCTTGCGGCTTTCATAACTGCCGGGATCAGCCAGTTTCTCACTGCGCCTTGGCGCACTGTCGCCCCACTCGATACGGTTGGCATCGGAGCGTTTCTTCTTTAAACGTGTCATGTTGGATCCTGCTGTTGCTCGTCAAGCGCCGCCAGCCGTTCGGCTTCTTCCAAAGCGGCCTGGCGTCGTTTCTCATCCCATTCAGCGACGGTCTCGAAAGTGATTCGTCCGAGTTTGCCGCTACGTAATTCCATTAACAATATCTCGGATGCCTTGTGCCGATCGACTATGCCGCCCGGCCTGAGACATCCTCGTTTGCGCCCTATCTGGTCGAGCAACTCATCACCAATGTCGGCCAGAGTCGTCAGGCGGTATCGCTCCATCAGCCGCTGCGGGTAGGACTCCAGCATAAAGCTGGCGGTAAAGAGCGCTATATCTTCCAGCTCGATGGCGGTATCACGGATTGCACCACTGGCCGCCAGACGGTAACCGGAATCCCGATCAGCAATTTTCGGCCAGAGAATACCCGGTGTATCCGACAGCGCCATGCCCTGCATCATGAAACGCTGCTGGTGACGCGTTACCGCAGGCGTATTGCCCACCTTGGCAATACGCCTGCCCACCAGTGCATTGATCAGGGTGGACTTGCCGACGTTCGGAATCCCCATGATCATGGCCCGCACCGGCCGCCCCTGGGCCACGCGGGACGGTACCAGCTGTTTGCACAACTCGGGCAGGCGCTTGATCAGCTTGCGGTTATCCGTATCCAGCGCCAGCGCCTGCATCCCGTCCATGGCATTGAAAAAGTCCAGCCACTGAGCTGTCACGTCCGGATCGGCAAGATCCGACTTGTTCAGCAGCTTGATAACAGGTTTGCCCTTGCGCAGTGAATCCACCAGCGGATTCTCGCTCGATTGGGGCAGGCGGGCATCCAGCACCTCGATCACCACATCGATCTCGTCCATAGTCTTGGCGATCTCTTTGCGTGCCTTGTGCATGTGCCCTGGAAACCAATTAATGCTCATCTTTACCCTGCCCTGTTCGAAGGCCGCCTATTATAGCGTTGTGGCGCCAAAGCGATACTCCCATGACCCCGATCAGGCCTATCGTTAAACGCCGGTTTACGTATACACTTCTGGGTTGTTATTCGAGAACAGGAAAAGTGGCGGGAAAATGGACAAAACCCCTGATGATCAGTGCCTGCTTGTAGCCCGTCAGCCGATCTTCGATCAGCATCAGAAGGTCGTGGCCTACGAGTTGCTGTACCGGCCTGATGACGAAGGCACTGGCGCTACGCGACTCGAAGGATCTGCGCCCAACGGCGAAATCATTCTTAACATCTATACCAGCATTTCCGATGCCGGCGCCGTGCGGCGCGTACCTGCCTTCGTGCCGGTCAGTCGCGACCTGCTGCTATCGGGTTACTTCCCCGACCTGCCCAGCAAACAGGTCGTTATCGAGCTCGAGCCCGGTGACGAACCGGACCTGGACTATGAGCGCGCTGCGCTCAAACTGGTAAAAGACGGTTATCGCCTGGCACTGTGCAATTTCCGCTACAGCGGCAAGCACGACAACCTGCTGCGGGCCGCCCAGATCGTCAAGCTGGACGTGCGTCTGTTCGACGAAGACCAGCTGGACCAGCAAATGCGCCTGATGACGCCTTTCAAGGTGGCCTTTCTCGGCGAGGGCATAGACAACTTCGACCAGCTCGAGCGCTGTATCGATATGGGTTTCAAACTTTACCAGGGCAGTTTTCTGAGCAAACCCAAGCTGGTACAGGAACGCCGTGTCAGCGCCAAGCAATTCACTCTGCTGCAGCTGATTCAGGAACTGCAAAAGCCTGCCACCACGCCGGCCAAGCTCGAAGCCCTGATCATCCGCGACCCGGTACTGACCTTCAAGCTACTGCGCATCGTCAACTCCGCCGCCTACGCCCTGGTGCGCAAGGTGGAATCCGTCGCCCAGGCGGTGGTACTGCTGGGGCTGGAGCAGGTGAAGAAATGGGCCACGCTGATTTCCATGTCCGCCAACAAGGACAAGCCCGAAGAGCTGTCCCGTGTGCTGCTGATTCGCGGGCGCATGTGTGAACTGGTGGCCATCACCCAGAGCCTGCCCGCACCGACCAGCTACTTTATGGCCGGCATGATGTCCGGCCTGCACGCCATGCTGGATATTCAGCAGGAGTCCATGCTGGCCCAGGTACCGCTAGGTGAAGACGTCAAGACGGCCATCCGTGGCGGTGCTGGAACCATCGGCGACGTGCTGAAAAATGTCATCAATTATGAAAACGGTGACTGGGACCGCCTGCCGGTGGACTTTAACAGTGCCGCTTACGACTGGGCCTACCGGGCCAGCCTGCAGTGGGCACAGGAATCCATGCAGGCAATGCACGAAGACTGACAGGTCTCGCCCGCACCGCACGTACAGAATTCATCGATGGAGATACAGCATGAGTCAGGTCCACGGCCTCTATTTGGAAGATCTGGAAGTAGGCCAGAGCGAATCGGTCTTCAAGACCGTCAGCGATCAGGATATCCGCCTGTTTGCCGAAATCACCGGCGACACCAATCCGGTTCATCTGGATGAGGAATTCGCCGCAACCACCCAGTTCAAGACCCGCATCGCCCACGGCATGTTCAGCGCAGGTCTGATTTCCGCCGTGCTGGGCACGCACTTGCCGGGCCCTGGCGCCATCTATCTGGATCAGAGCCTAAAGTTCCGCCTGCCGATTTACCTCGGCGACGAAGTCGAAACCCGCGTCACCGTCAGCGATATTAATCTGCGCCGCGGCCGCGTCACCCTCAGCACCGAGTGCTTTGTCGCGGGCAAGCGCGTCACCCAGGGCGAAGCCGTGGTGATGGTGGATAAGAAACCCGCTGCCTAAGAGCCTGTTTACTATCTATTTGCCCGACTGCGTTGCCGCCCCTAAAGGCGCCAGACAAGGCGCGAGTCGCGTGATTTAGTGGGCCCAAATGAGCGGCGAGCAACGCCGCATGGCGCTTTTAGGGGCGCAACCCGAAGGGACGGGGCCCTTTCGCGCATAGCGGCGTCTCTCGTTGCTCATGTACATCAAGTACAGCACGCTCCTCGTTCCTTGCTCTGCGCGAAAATGGCCTCGGTCGCAGCAGGCAATAGATCATAAACAGGCTCTAAGGACCCCCGCTATGCTGATTCATCCCGACAAATCGCTGCTGCTGGTCATAGACGTCCAGGACAAACTGCTGCCGGCGGTTGAAGCACCGCAGCAGTTGCTGGACAACTGCCGCTGGCTGCTGGAGATCGCCACTCAGCTTAAGGTGCCGGTACTGGGCACTGAGCAGTACCCCCAGGGCATCGGCCATACCCACCCGCGCCTGGGCGAGCTGATCCCTGTTGATGCAATGCTGGAGAAAATTCATTTTTCCTGCATGTCGGAGCCCAGCTGCGACGCCGCCATCAGCGCCAGTACCCGCGAGCAGGTGGTGCTGATCGGAATTGAGGCCCACGTCTGCGTACTGCAAAGCGCCATCGAGCTGCGCCTGCAGGGCCGAGACGTCTTTGTGGTCGCCGACTGCATTGCCTCGCGCAACCCGCAGGACAAAGCACTCGCCATCGAACGCATGCGCCAGCTTGGCATTCATATTGTGAGTCGTGAAATGGTGGCATTCGAATGGATGCGCAAGGCCGGCACTGAGACCTTTCGCCATATCAGCCGTACTTATTTGCGCTGAATAGCGGCGCTACCGGGCTCCAACAGGGTCACACCTTAATCTCGTCCCAACCATCGCAATGGGTCGATGTAAGATGACAGTGCTCTAGATCGCGCTTGCAGGCGGAAACTCTGCTGATTTTTTCGAGTCCGGATTTCGCCTGTCGGCGACCTACTTTCCTTGTTACGCGACAAGGAAAGTAGGCAAAGAAAGCGCGCCCCAATGAAGCCTTTTCGCTGCGCTCTGAGATCATTCGGCGGGCTGCGCTGACGGTACATCCATGTACCTCATCGCAGGCGCATCAGTCCCTGTTGCGCCCCTTCGGGCCTATTCGTCGCATGACCTCAGTGCTCGCTGGCTTCATAAGGGGGAACAAGAGCCGCTCTGATGTTTCGGTGGCAGTAGGCAACTAGGAGAATGTCCGAGAATGCCGGCCGTAGCGAGAGCCGACTGATTTGAGCGGGTTTTTGCGGTGTTTTAAGGCGAATAGTGGTTCTATTCAACGCAAAACAGCAAAAGAAACAGCC
>NZ_BCNS01000173.1 GCF_001528745.1 Marinobacterium profundum
AGAATGAAACACTACACTAGGCGCTAGATTCAAGGGGCTAGGGAAAAGCAGGGGCTAGGCGAAAGGTAAAGCAGTCACGGAACTCGCACCTGCTCTTTGCTCTCTCTAGCCTCTAGTCCCTAGAATCTAGCCCCTGCTCTTACCGCTCTTACCGCTCTTCCTCGCACCTCGCACCTCGCACCTGCTCTTTGCTCTTTCTAGCCCCTTGCCCCTAGAATCTAGCCCCTGCTCTTACCCCTGCTTTTTAAGCGGAGTCGGTGCCGAAGTGCTTGCCCAGCAGGGCGTGGTAGAAATCGCGGTCGCGCAGCACGCCGACCAGGCCGCTGGCTTCGCGCAGCAGTACCGGCAGGCCGGTCTGGTAGCGGATTTCAAGCGCCTGGCGCATGGAAATATCCGGGCTGGCGACGACCAGGGTGCCTTCGTTGAGATCGGTGAGGTTGCTGGTTGTTTCCCACTGATGCAACTGCAGTGCCGTTTCCTGGCGGCTGGCGGACAGCAGCTGTCCCTGGGCATCCATCTTGAACCAGCTGTTTTCCTCGCGGTTGAGCACCAGCATTTCGTCGAGCCGCTCCAGCTGATCCAGACCGGTCATGAGTGAGCGGCCCTTGAGCACGTTCAGCGGGTTGGTGTGGGCGACAAAGTTGCGCACGTATTCATTGCAGGGGTTAAGGACTATATCCTCGGGCCGGCCGTGCTGAATAATGCGCGCAGACTCCATGATGGCGATATGGGTGCCGATCTTCAGGGCTTCATCCAGATCGTGGCTGACAAAGATAATGGTCTTGTTGAGCTTGCGCTGCAATTCCAGCAGCTCGTCCTGCAGCTGATTGCGGATCAGCGGATCCAGCGCCGAGAAGGGCTCGTCCATCAGCAGGATATCGCTGTCCATGGCGAAGGCGCGGGCCAGGCCAACACGCTGCTGCATGCCGCCCGAGAGTTCGTGGGGCAGCTTGTTGGCCCACTCGTCCAGACCCACCATCTCGAGCTTATCCATGGCCTGGCGCCGGCGTTCAACCTTGCCTATGCCCTGCATTTCGAGGCCGAAGGCGACGTTGTCCAGCACGCTGAGCCAGGGCATAAGCGCGAATTTCTGGAACACCATGGAGACGCGCTTGCTGCGCATGTGGCGCAGGGTGTTGGCATCGCAGTTGGCCATATTGACCATCTCGTTGCCATCCTGCACCAGCAGCTCGCCGCGGCTGATGGGGTTGAGCCCGTTCACAGCGCGCAGCAGGCTGGACTTGCCGGAGCCAGACAGCCCCATCAGGACGCAGATTTCGCCGCGCTGCACTTCTATGCTGGCGTCCTGCACGCCGACGACCTGGCCGGTGGCTTCAATGATTTCCTGGCGGGTTTTACCCTGCGCCAGCAGCTCCAGTGCAGGCTGTACCTTCTTGCCAAACACCACATCGAGATTCTTGATACTGACGGCAACGGACATGATCAAGCCTCCTCTTTGGCGTTGGGTGCCTTGCAGATTCGATCCAGGATGATGGCGACCAGCACTATGGCCAGACCCGCTTCAAAGCCCTGGGAAATGTTCACGGTGTTGAGTGCGCGCACCACCGGTTTGCCAAGACCATCGGCCCCGACCAGGGCGGCGATCACCACCATCGACAGCGACAGCATGATGCACTGGGTGACCCCCGCCATGATATTGGGCATGGCCGCCGGCAGTTCCACCTTGAGCAGCAGTTTCATCGGCGTGGCGCCAAAGGCCTTGCCGGCTTCGATCAATTCTTCAGGCACCTTGCTGATACCCAGGTACGTGAGGCGAATGGGGGCGGCAATGGCAAAGATAATGGTGGAAATCAGCCCCGGCACTACGCCAAGACCAAAGAGCACCAGCGTCGGAATCAGGTAAACAAAAGTAGGGATGGTCTGCATCAGATCGAGGATCGGGCGCAGTATGGTGTACACCCAGGGCTTGTGGGCGGCCAGTACGCCTATGGGCAGGCCGAGCATGACCGATAGCGTGGTGGCGGCGAGCACCAGCACGAAGGTCTCAAGCATTTCCTGCCAGTATCCCAGATTGAGGATCAGCAGCAGTGCGGCGACCACAAAGATCACCAGGCCAAGACTGCGGTGCAGCAACCAGGCGAGGGCGGCGGTCATCACAATGGGTACATAAACCGGAAACCACTGGAAGATCGCGACCATATTCAGGATCAGCCATTCCAGCGAGATGGCGATCGTATCAAAGAAGCCCGCAGCGTTGGTGGTCAGCCAATCGACGAAAAGCTCCATCCAGCTGCCAAGGGGTATCTTGTGGTCTGTTAACCAGTTCATGGGGTATTTCCTCAGGGTGAGCGGGGCCATTTACCGCGCCCTTGGGCGCGGTAGCTGATAGTTTCAACGTAAAGGATCTATTGCGAGACGATCAGAGCTCGAGGTGTGTACGGAGCGCGGCCAGGCCCGGTTTGCCGTCTTTGGTCTGCACGCCGTCCAGCCAGGCATCCAGTACTTCAGGGTTTTTCTGCAGCCAGTTGCGAGCAGCGTCACGGGGTTTCTGATTGTCATCCAGAATGGCGCCCATGACTTCGTTTTCCATGGCCAGGGAGAATTCCAGATTGGTCAGCAGCTTGCCGATATTGGCGCACTCCTGCACATAGCCTTTGCGCACGTTGGTATAGACAGTAGCGCCGCCGAAATCAGGGCCGAACCAGTCATCACCGCCGCTGAGGTATTCCATTTCGAAGTTGGCGTTCATTGGATGCGGTGCCCAGCCAAGGAAGGCGATCCACTTGTTGCGACGCTCCGAACGGTTAACCTGCGACATCATGCCGGCTTCGGAAGACTCAACCAGTTTGAAGCTGCCCAGATCAAAGGCGTTTTCATCGAGCATTTTCTGGATCAGGCGGTTGCCGTCATTACCGGGCTCAATGCCGTAGATGCTGCCGCCGAGTTCGTCGCTGAACTTGGCCAGATCCGCAAAGGACTTTACGCCACCGTCATAGGCGGCTTTGGTAACGGCCAGTGTGTACTTGGCGCCAGTAAGGTTCGCCCGCACGGTTTCGACCGAGCCCTCGTCACGGTACTTGGCAATGTCAGCTTCCATGGTCGGCATCCAGTTACCGAGGAATACATCGATATCGTTGGCGGCCAGGGAGTTGTAGGTCACAGGCACGGACAGCAGGTCGGTGCGGCTTTCGTAACCCAGGGCTTCTACCAGTTCGGCAGTCACAGCGGTGGTGGATGTGATGTCGGTCCAGCCAACGTCGGCAAAGCGCACAACGTCGCAGCTGCCAGCAGCCAGCGCGGTGGTGCTAAGACCAGCGGCGCACATCAGAGTGAAAAGGCCGTTGCGTACATTTTTGATCGTAGGGGTCATAGTCAGTCCTGTTTAGTTATCATTATTCTGTACCTCCAGGGCAGCCCGTATACAGATGCGGGCTGGCGTGGAGCCACAGTCCGTAGCCCGGAATGGGCCTGCGCAAAAAGCAGGTTCGAGGTGCGAGGTGCGAGGAGCGAGGTAAGAAAAGCAGGTTCAAACCCCGCTTGTTCTTTCTTCTTTCCTCTTGTTCCGCTTTTGCCCCCTCGCACCTTTTATCTCGCACCTCGCTCCTTTCCCTTCGCCCCTGCTCTTTAAGCGTAAGGGTTTTCCAGTTCGCCCAGTTCAACATAGACGCTCTTGGTCTGGGTGTACTGATAAAGACTCTCTATTCCGTTTTCGCGGCCAATGCCGGACTCCTTGTAGCCGCCCACTGGCATTTCGGCCGGCGATGCACCCCAGGTGTTGATCCAGCAGATTCCGGCCTGCAAACGGGCGATAACCCGGTGTGCGCGGCTGAAATCGCGGGTAAAGACACCGGCGGCAAGGCCGAAGGGCGTATCGTTGGCGCGGCGGATTACTTCTTCCTCATCGTGGAAGCGCAGTACCGACATCACCGGGCCAAAGATCTCTTCGCGCACGTTGGGCATATCGTCGGTGCAGTCGGCAAAGACCGTCGGCTCAACGAAATTGCCCTTATCAAGCCCTGGGCCTGTGGCACGCTTGCCACCGCATACCAGGCGGGCGCCAGCCTGCTGGGCTGCATCGATAAAGCCCAGTACCTTCTCCATATGCTGGCTCGATATCAGCGAACCAATCTGGGTCGACGGGTCCATAGGGTCACCGATGCGAAGTGCCCGGGTGCGTACTTCCAGCTCGGCCACGAATTCATCATAGATGGCATCATGCACGAATACGCGGGTACCGTGGGTGCAGACTTCGCCCTGGGTATAGAAGTTGGCCAGCAGTGCGCCTGAAACGGCCGTTTCCACCTTGGTATCGGGGAAGACGATCATAGGTGACTTGCCGCCCAGCTCCATGGTGACGGATTTCAGCGAGCCTGCCGCAGCGCCCATGACTTTCTTGCCGGTACCGCATTCACCGGTAAAGGATACCTTGGCGATATCCGGGTGATTGCTCAGCATGGCACCGGTACGGCCATCGCCCTGTACGACGTTGAAAACACCGTCCGGCAGGCCGGCTTCGGTAAAGATTTCCGCCAGTTTCATAACGCTCAGCGGGGTTTCCTCCGAGGGCTTGAAGATCATGGCATTACCCGCGGCCAGTGCCGGGGCTGCCTTCCAGCAGGCGATCTGGATCGGGTAGTTCCATGCACCTATGCCGGCGCAGACGCCCAGGGGCTCGCGGCGGCTGTAGAAGAAGTTGCCATTGCCCAGGTCCTGATACTCGCCCTGAATCTTGGACGCCAGGCCAGCGTAATACTCGATCACGTCGGCGCCGGTGTGAATGTCCACCAGATCGGCTTCCTGGATCGGCTTGCCGGTGTCCTGAACTTCGAGGCGTGCCAGTTCGTCATTGCGCTCGCGCAGCAGCTCCACGGCGCGCAGCAGGATGCGGCTGCGTTCGGTGCCGGTCATGGCGGACCAGATGGCAAAACCTTCACGGGCCGATGCAAGGGCAGCTTCAACATCAGCTTCGTTAGCCAGCTGCACCTGGGCCAGCAGTTCACCGGTGGCCGGGTTGCGGGTCTCAAAGGTTTCGCTGCTGCTGGCGTCACGGTAAGCGCCGTGAATGTAGAGGGAGATAGTTTTCATTGTTAGCTTGCAGTCCGGGTTGATAGAGCCCTGAGGGCCGCGTTAGGCGGCAGCTGCCGCTCCAGGTAATCGGTGATGATGCGCTGAGCCAGTTCACTGTTGATGCCGCCCGGTGTCAGGGCGCCCCGCAGCCAGATGCCATCAATCAGTGCAGCTATGCCCTGGGCGACGAACTGGGCCCGCTCGGGCTCCAATACACGCTTGAGTTCAAGGCGAAGGTGCGACAGCAGCCGCTGTTCGTTAACCCGCTGCAGCCGGAAGAGGCCTGGGTGATGCATCGCCTGAGACCAGAACGCCAGCCAGGTTTTGACTACCTTGGAGTCGAGCTGGCGGCTATCGAAATTGCCACCCACGATGGCCTTGATACGGGCGATTACATCATTCGGATCCGTTTCGGCGAGACGTTCGCGCACCGCATTCGACAGATCCCGCAGTACAGAGCGCATGGTGGCCTCGAGCAGACCATCCTTACCACCGAAGTAGTGGTTGATAATGGCCGGGGATACGCCAGCGTAACGGCTGATAATGGCGACGCTGGCTTTCTGCAGCCCAGCGGAATCAATGGCCTGCATGGTGGCCTTGATCAGCTGTGGTTTTCGGATTGCGGGCATCCCTACCTTGGGCATAAGCGAGCCGTACTCTTTTTTAATTAAATGGTCGTTTAACAAAAGATTGACGTTTTAGCCGCGCACTGTCAACCCGCACCTGGGTGCCTTGGCGTAAACGGGTACGAAAAGCCCTGAATTACGGCGAAAATGTCGTAAATGAATTTGCAGGAGTCGCTACTGGGAATGGTATTGACGGATTTTTAACATTGCTGCGGTGGGCATTTTTGGCGCATTCGGCAGCCAAAACGCACCCTGGCGGTGCGTTTGTGGCCCGGAAAATCAGGGGATCAGCCGTAAGTTTTAAGCCGTAAGCTCAGCTACGTGGCCTTGTAGGATGCGGTGGAGCGCAGCGAAACCCATCAAGGTGACCGCGGTAGCGGTAATGGGTGATTGGTAATTGGTGGACTGGCGGTGCACCTCGAACCTGCTTCTAACTAGCCCCTTGCCCCTGCTTTTACCCTCGAAACTCGCCTGGGGCTCCTTTCCCGGAATTCGTAAACTCATTCCAGGCTACGCTCTTCTCTTCTCTTCTCTTCTCTTCTCTCCCTCGCACCTCGCACCTCGCACCTGCTCTTATGCTCTCCCTAGCCCCTAAGATGTCTTGCGCCAAACCAGTAACTGGTTGTTGGCCGGCATTGTGATATCCCGTTCGAGTTCGAGGCCCTGGGCAAGCGCCTGCTCGTTGACCGCCTCGATATCACGGATGCCGCTGCGGGGATCGCGCTGTTGCAGCCAGCGGTCAAACTCGGCATTGCTGGCACTGGTGTACTGGCCGTTATAGCGAAAGGGGCCATAGATACACAGCAGCCCGCCCGGCGTTAGCAGCCTGCCGGCTCCCTGCAGCAGGGCGACAACCTGGGGCCAGCCCATGATATGCAGGGTGTTGGCGCTGTAAATCGCGTCGGCGGTGGTGACAGGCCAGGTGGCGGTGACATCCAGTGCCAGCGGCGGCTCTATATTGTCGCTGCCAAAATGCTGCAGGTTGGCGTCCAGCGCCGGCAAATTGGCAGGCAGATCCGTCGGTTGCCAGCGCAGGCCGCTAAGCGCCGCTGCAAAGTGTACGGCGTGCTGACCCGAGCCGCTGCCGATCTCCAGCAGGCTGCCTGTGGTTGGCAGCAACGGCGCCAGTTGTTGCAGAATCACCGCCTGATTGCGGGCACAGGCTTCGCTGTAATTGAGCCAGTTCATGGAAGTCTATTCGTCATGAGTAAATAGTAATTGGTAAGCCGTAAGCCGTAAGCCGTAAGCTGACAGCTCTAAGCTTACGGCTGATAGCTTAAAGCTGACAGCTTTATGCTTACGCCGTTTTGATGGCATTGCACTGCTCGGAGCGGTTCTGCTTGCGCAGATACATCTGGCGGTCCGCCAGGCCGAGCAGGCCTTCGGCATCGTCGGCATCTTCGGGGAAGATCGCAAGGCCGAAACTGCCGCTTTGCTGCAGAACTATGTCACCCACCTTGAAGGGACGTTCGAACAGGGTTTCGAGCTTGCCGCGAACCTTGTTGAGCTGATGTTCACCGCTGAATATCGGAATCAGAATGACGAACTCGTCGCCATGGATGCGGGCGACTGTGTCTTCGCTACGCATGGAATCGCGCAGGCGCACGGCTATCTGGATCAGCAGTTGGTCACCGACATCATGCCCCCAGGCATCGTTGACCTGTTTGAAATCATCCAGATCGAGAAAAAATACCGCCACCTGGCTGGAGGTGCGCTGGGCTGAGCGGATGGCCTGTTCAAGCCTGTCCAGCAGCAGGTTGGTGTTGGGCAGACCGGTGAGGTGGTCAAAGTGGGCCTTGTTGTAGAGACTTTGCTGCTGTTCGAACAGGTATTGGCGGGTGCGCCAGACGCGCCTCAATACCCAGCCGACCTGCAGCATTAGCAGACACAGGCCGACCAGCAAGCCAGTCAGTTGCCACAGGTCCAGCGCCTGCCAGCGGGGCTGATACTGGATGTTGAGCACGAGGTTGGAGGATGTGCCTGCAAACTGATGGTTGCGGCTCATTGACGGAATCGGCAGGGCGAATTCTTGTTGCGGTTGGCTTTCGAACAGGATTACCGGGGGGCTATCGGCGGAAGTCAGGTTGTCTAAATGCAGGCTGAGGCCGGGCTCATCGATCATCCAGGGCGCAAACAGCGTTTCTGCACTGACCGCCAATAGGGCGTACCTGGAAAATTGTCCGGGCATTTTGTGGCCCTGATGATCAAGCTGCCGGTCGATGGCGTGGTAGATCAGATAACCTGGGCCGTTTCCCAGCAGAATGGGTTTGGACATGCCACTGGGCGCGACAATCCCCGACAGCCGACCGCTGAGGGCAGAGGACTCGCTGGCCAGATCCAGTCCGAGCAGCGATCGAGCTTCGGGGCGTTCGGGCACCAGCAATACTATCGGGTAAAGGCTCTGCGTGCTGTTGTCGGTAGTGCTGCTGGTGGGTGTTTGGATACGAAAGCCGCGCGACTGCGATCTAGACATTTGTTGCTCAAATTCTTCGCGCTGGCCCGACTCAACCCGGCTGGCGACGGCAAACATGTAAAGATCGGGGGAGTGCTGCAACAGGCTTTGAGCGATATTCTGTGCCTGGATGTAGGAGTATTCAGATTGGCTAGAGAGGCCGTGGGCGAAGCTTTCAAGCGCCAGCTGCTGCTCTCTGAGCTGCTGTTCGACCTTGGTGATGATGTTCTGGGAGAAGGTGTCGAAGTGTGATTCCAGCCGGTCGTACTCAAGCGCGATTATACTGCCGGCCATTAGCACAAAGGCAGCTAACCAGATGCATATGTAGCTAATGAGCTGTGATCTGGGCATCAGATCAACGAGGGCGCGCTCCATGCGGTACTTCCGGACGTCGAATGAATTTGAATGATGTCTCCAAAACTCACCTCGATCAAGAAAAATCGGCAATTCAGGTTGCCCCGCGGTTCCGATTTGGCTGAAATGGCGAAGGGTAAAAGCAGGGGTAAAAGCAGAGGCTAGATGCTAGGGGCTAGGTAAAAGCAGGGGCTAGGGTGAAAAGCAGGGGCGAGGCTCGAG
>NZ_BCNS01000174.1 GCF_001528745.1 Marinobacterium profundum
CGAGGGAGCAAAGCAGATAAAGCAGAGGCAAGGCTCAAGGGTCGAGGTTAAAGGGAGAGAAGAGCACGCACCGCTGGCCGGAAGAAGTGAGGCTGTCACTTGAGGAATTGCCCGAAATTTTAGCCAATTACCAATAGCGATTCGTCATTCGCTGCGCTCATACTGAGCACCTCGCACCTCGCACCTCGCACCTCGCACCTCGCACCTCGCACCTCGCACCTCGCACCTCGCACCTCGCACCTCGCACCTCGCTCCTCGCACCTCGCACCTGCTCTTTGCTCTCTCTAGCCCCTTGCCCCTAGCCCCTGCCTTCGCCTCTGCACCTCGCACCTTTTTTCTAGCCCGTAGAGATGACAGCTTCAGGCTGATAGCTTTGCCGAGTCACGAATCATCAGATACGCAAAACCCCGCCGAAGCGGGGTTTTGTCACACAAGGAGCAGCGGCCGAGACTTACTTGGCGCTGTCGAGCATGTGCTCGATTGCGGCCTCTATCTCGTCATCGGAGCAGCTGGCGCAAGTGCCGCGTGGCGGCATAGCGTTGATACCGCTGATGGCGTTGGCCAGCAGGGTTTCGATGCCCTTGGCGCCACGATCGGTCCAGTCGCTGGTGCCGAACTTGGGCGCATCCAGCACACCGGTGCCGTGGCAGGCAGCGCAGCTGGTGGCATAAACGTCTTCACCGCTGCGACCTGCGCTGCCGGTGCTTGCTGCTGCGGCGCCGCCACAGCTTTCGTCACCCACTACACATACAGAACCGACCGGCTTGATACGCTCGATGATCTTGTCGTTGTCGGTTGCCGCCTGAACAGACGTTACCAGTACGGCACCCAGGCCCAGCGCGCAAAGCGCAGAAATAAATTTATTCACACTCAGAACCCTCATCACTTTTCAACAATTCAGCGTATCCGCCCGTCTGCTATAGACGGCCCTGCAAAGCTGCGCGAGCACAGAACCAGGGACAGACGCGACAACGCAATGAGTAACAGGCGCAGAATTATAACGGCAAAAGTTGGATACTGATACGCCACGCTGGGGGAAAGGCCGCCGTCCCAGCGAATGCTACCCTGTTTAATTGCAGTCAAACGGCCACGCCGGCCTGAACGGCCAGGACCCAATAAAGGACGCAACACCTAAAGGGCGATAAAAAGAGGATATAAATGAAGGGGAAGCGCCATCCTTGGCTGGACCCTGCTGATACGTATCCTGATCAGCCAGACCAATCTAACCCCCAACTGTGACGCCGCCATGACGGTCGGGTACGCAAATCGCAGCCGCATGAAAACGCTTGGCAAACACCTTAGTTATCCGTAACATACCGGCCTGCAAACAACTTCTTTTGCGCGCCTGTAGCTCAGCTGGATAGAGTAGCAGGTTCCGATCCTGTTGGTCGGGGGTTCGAATCCCTCCAGGCGCGCCATCTTTTCGTCCAGTCAAATCCAGTAAAGCCCCATACCTAGCGCTATTCGGCGTTATCTGTCTATACTTGTGTCCAAGCTCGTCCAGTGATGTACCCCCTAATCCAATGCGCAGTAGGGGTGCTATTGGGGGCATTTGCCGTTAGCGCAAAATTGATACCCCCAAAACTTGTACCCCCACCTTGAAGCACGGGTATACCTATGCCGCTAACAGACCGCGCTGCTGCCAGCGCCAAGCCGAAAGAGAAGGATTACAAGCTCAGTGATGAAAAGGGGCTGCATCTTCTGGTGAAGAAGAATGGCTCAAAGTACTGGCGTCTCAAGTACCGCATCTTTGGAAAGGAAAAAACGCTTGCGCTGGGGGTCTATCCAGAAATCAGCTTGAAAGAAGCCCGTGGCGGTCGCGATGAGGCCAGAAAGTTGATCACTCAACACATAGACCCATCTGCGGAAAAACAGTCTCGTAAAGCCACACTGCATGCCAACTCCGTAAACACATTCGAGGCACTGGGGCGTGAGTGGTTTTCTAAAAAAATCTCTGATAAAAGCCAAACGCATCAGGACAGAACCTGGCGCCTGCTTGAAAAAGATCTTTTCCCCCGGCTAGGCAGGCAAGTCATCAACACCATCGACGCCCCCACCCTGTTAGAGGCCTTGCGCCGGATAGAAGGCCGGGGTGCAATCGAAACAGCCCACCGAGCGAAGAACGTTGCCGGTCAGGTATTCCGCTACGCCATCGCCACCGGCCGTGCCGAGCGGGATCCAAGCCCAGACTTGAAAGGGGCCCTCGCCAATAAAAAAGTCACTCACTTTGCCGCCATAACCACCCCGAAGGAAGCAGGCATGCTTATGGTGGCAATCGATACCTACCAGGGCACTGCTGTTGTCTGTGCAGCCTTGAAGTTGTCGCCGCTGCTGTTTTGCCGTCCTGGAGAGCTGCGGCATTTGGAGTGGAGCGACATCAACTGGGAAGAAGACCGAGTCGAGATCCCGGCTGAGCGGATGAAAATAAAAGAACCTCACATTATTCCTCTATGTCGGCAAGCCAGAGCCATTCTTCAGGATCTTCAGCTTCTGACGGGCCGGCACCGGTACGTTTTTCCGTCCGCACGAGGAGCCAGTCGCCCGTTGTCTGAAAACGGGGTGAGAGTGGCTTTGCGATCCATGGGCTACGATAACCAGACCATGACAGCCCACGGGTTTCGTGCCATGGCGAGGACTTTGCTTGATGAAGTGCTGGGTTATCGCATCGACTGGATAGAGCATCAGTTGGCCCATGCGGTAAAAGATGCCAATGGCCGCGCCTACAATCGTACCAAGCACCTGCCGCAACGAGCAGAGATGATGCAGCGATGGGCGGATTATCTTGATGAGTTAAAAGCACAATCCAATAACTCAAACATCATAATCGCCGGACTCAGGATTTCTAATGGATAATAAAGGAAAGACTATACAGCCAAATTATTACAATACATGGGAATATGTTCGCGAAGAGCGAGAGCGTATTAAAACAGAAAACTATGATATTCCAAACAGCCTTGAGGCAGCTTGGAAGAGGGTTACTTCTAACTATAAAGACTATATTCGACGTAACGAAGATGAAACCGTTGCAGCTACGCCATTAGGTGCATTTCTATATTATATTGAAGTTGGTCTTTATCCTCCACCAGAGCTTTTACTTGCCATTGCTACCTGCTTTCGACTTTACGAAGATGCAGAAGGGGCCTTCGAGCTTGATGAAGTTTTATTTGGCAGCAGAAAGAAAAAAGGTGTCGGTAATTATTCAGCGCAGCTATCAAGAAATAGGCTATATGAGCTTTTTTCTATAACTAAATATTTCGAGCGCCGGAAAAAAGAAGTCAACCCAGATAGACAATCAAAATCTACCACAGCGCTTGCAGAAGAGTTTATTCATCAGAATTCAGCTAACGGTGTCGACGCTGAAAGCTTCTTACGTGGCTACCGAAGATGGAAAAAACGCCAAGACATATCGGATAAATAAAAACGGACAACTAACAGCCTTATGTGTCCTAGTCATTAACAGAAATATGCATATGATAGGGAGTCAGTTATCCAATTAGGTACTGACATGCCCTATAACGTCCACTCTCATACACTCCCTGAAACTGGTTTTGTTCGTCTTCAGACCGTTCTTCACTTCGTCCCAGTCAGCAAGTCAACCTGGTGGGCCGGCGTCGCTTCCGGTCGGTTTCCAAGATCCGTCAAGCTGGGTCCGCGCACCACCGCGTGGCGGGCAGAGGATATTCGGCAGCTTCTGGATGACCTGAGCAATGGATGCGAGCTATGAGCAGCTATCTCATTGAAGTCGTTCAACAGCAACGAGTTATGGTTCGTATTGAGGCTCATTTCCCGGCTGAAGCTTTAGATAGGGTTAGCGGGCAACAGGGACAGTTGGATTGCGACCAAAAGCCCCTAGAGGTCATGCCGGAATGGACCCGTATCATGTGCGGTGAATAGCCATGACTACCGGCCGGAATCTTGCCGAAAGCCTACTGGCTAAAGGCCATATACTTTTCATTGAGAAAGGGCGGCTATATCTGGAATCAGCCAGCAGTAAGCCCGTTCCCACTGATTGGCTGGATGAGAACTATTTAACGTTGGTGGATGGGATTCTGAAGCAAGTCGGCATCGATGCCTTGATCTATGAATCCTACAGTACAGGTAAATATGGTCCCAAAATGGTCCCTGGCGTTACGCTGCAATTCTACCGGCAACTAACCCAAACTAACTGTTACGCGATTTTTAATGCCGAACTAACCCGGAGCCGAACAGGCAAGAGCGGTAAGGCGGGCGCGCCGTTGCCCACGGGCGAGTTCAGGCTTAAAAAGAAAGCTGGCTTTAGAAAATTTTGGTTGAGCGGTCTGGATGAGCCAAGACGTTGGTCAGATATGCATGATCGTATGGGAAAACTAAAAGGTATTTTGTTTATCGGTACGCAGCATTCCGATCCAGCCAGGAAGGATCGAGTGAAAGCTTCCACATTGGTACCGCTTAGCCTATCGCACAAGCAACTATTGCAAGTTTTTGGATTGTCAGAGGCAACCGACAAATTCCCGACAACGAACCGACAGATCCCAGACAATCTTCCGACAATATTACCCGACAAACAATTGACTCAAAGCCCCGCACCGCAGGCTTTTAAGGCTGATTTTGATACGGGTACGAATTGCTACGGAAACACGGTAAACGGTAGTCCGGTTACACGGGTTCGTGCTTTCCCCTCCCTGACATCTAGTAGTATTGCTGAACAAGCGCGCGAAGAATGGGTGGAAGATTACTGCAGCGCCGACACAATATAATGCGACTGAGAAAACAAAAATTATATTCTGTATTTGCTTAATGATTTCGGTGAAAAAACGGAGGCTAGCATGGGCGGAAGGGGTAGCGGAGAGTGGCTTCGAGTGGGCAATAAAACCACTCTCGAAGACACCAAGCGGATCGACATTCGTTACATGAACAGGCAGGGACTACTCAAGCCTGGCGCTGTTGGAACCCTAAAATGGTCGTGCGGCGGCAAACAGAAAGGGTTAATTAATTTCCAATGCCAGAGCGAGTACTTACAGCTTAGCTACCGATATCGGGAGCACGACCGCGAATGGCAGCCAATCGAACAACGTATCCGGTTTGACCGCACGCCTTGCCACTATGGGGGTGAGAGGTTCTGGTTTCTGTGTCCCGGCTGCCATAGGCGCATAGCTGTGCTTTGCTGCAACGGGCCGCTATTCCTTTGTCGCCAATGCTATCAGCTCCCTTACAACTCCCAGCAGCAACGCCTAATGGATCGACTGATCAGCCAGAAGCACGAGCTTGGTAATCGAATATTTATACGTTACGAAAACGGCAAAGGGTGGGGCAAGAAGAAAGGTATGCATTGGAAGACCTTCAACCGCTTACATGCGCAGTACATAGAGTTAGAACTTCAATGGTGGGCACATGCGGAAAAGTATATATTTCACTACTAATCCGTATCTTCTCAAGAGCCATTGAATAATAGGCACATGTTTACAGCCGACTCATGGAGGACGGAGCCCAGCACGCCCCGTCCACTCAGCGTCACCCGTATTTCCGGTCAAAGGTGCCGTGTGTCATGCACAGGTACGGGCCGACGCCAAGCTGATCAATCGAAACCACCATCCGATAGCCACAGTTGATTTTGAAGCGCACAAGCTTCCGGTGACGACGAAGTTTCTTGCCGCCCAGCAACGTCGCCTTTGCCGGATGGCGTTGCAGTACGGATACCATGCGCTCCACCTTCTGCCGCAAACCGGGCGTGAGCGGGTCGAGCTCGCGAATTGCTCCTTTATCCATGTTCTCAACCTCCTCCGGAAAGCCACTCAGACGGCCTGTAACGGAATAAGCTGATAACGACGGGCGAAGGCCTCGGGGTCGAAAGGAATCTGCGTCAGGGCGCTTTCCACGCCGACTTGGCGGATCGGAGAACTAAGGATATAGCCCTTGCCGGCCTCGTCGTTCTGATAGAAACGGCCCTCGGGGTCGATCATCAGGTAGGACTGGCGCATATCCTGGTTGTCCTCCTCAACGATCATGGGGCCGAGCTCTGCATGGCGTTCAACAAAGGCCCGGTACTGACTGTCGCTGATCACCAGGCTGTGATCGTGTACCGGCAGCACGCGTAGCAGCTTCCACTTGTCCGGACGGATCTGGATACCGAGGTCGCGCATGTCCTCCTGCCAGTTGAACGTATTTACAACGGTATTGATCTTGAGAACGCCTTCAGGATTGAGCGCACGATAGAGGAGGGCAAGACGAGTCAGTCGCTCCCGCGATAGCCCGCGGCCCTTGCGATCCTGGCGGCCGATCTGCCGCACCGTTTCTGCTTTCATCGAGTCGTAGCTGATGCCCAGAACGCTGAGCTGGGGCGCCATGGCCGCCAGGTTTGTTTCGTCGAGGAAGTGGCCGTTGGTGATGATGGATGTCTCGAAACCGCAGGCCTGCGCCTGGTTCAGCGCTGTTACGAAGCGATCTCCGAGCAACATGGGCTCACCACCGGCAAAATTGAGTCGCACGCTCCGATAGCCCAGAGCCTGCTGCAAGGGGTTGGGGTTCAGGAAGTAGTCCGCCAGACTGTCCAGCAAACGCTCCACCTCGCCCGAATGGCGATGCAGCTCACGCTCCGAGGAGTGATCATTCCAGGTTGCATAGCAGTAGCCACAACGGTAGTTGCAGCTTTCGGTCATGTGGAAATTGATAACTAGTTGATCGAGAGTAGTCATGGGAGTAGCTCCTTTCGTTGATGACGATAAGGAGCGTCTCCCAGTGCATTGCACTACCAAGGGGGCAGAAGAAGAAAGTTACATTTTTTTGAACTGGTCCAGCAGCGAGTCGAAGTCCCGTGCTTCGGAATGCTTGTCGATCAGATGGCGTCGCAAAGCCTCGACCGCCGGCTCGTTACTCTCGAGAGTCTCTGCCAGGTCTGCCGCGCGGGCCAGGTCTCCCTGCAGGTACGCCAGCAGCATGCTATCCCCCGGCGCCAGCACTGCCGCCTGTGCGAGCAAAGCCTGTAACAGGTTCAGGTTGTCGCCTGTCGCGACCTGTGGCAGGCGAGCGAAAGGGTTTGGCAGCCGTTCGGTATAAAGATCGTGATGGCCGGCCAGGGCTTCCACCATGGCCATCGCGTCCGGATTGCTAAGCCCTATTCCCAGCAGGCTGTTTCGTTGTGAAAACAGGGCTCGCAGCGTGTCGGCAGCGTGCTGGCGTTCCGCCGGTTTCTCGAAGATGCTCTTGATCTGCTTGGGGTCGCTGAACACGGCATTGAGCAGCAGCGCATTGAACAGGACCACCTCCTGGCCCGGTGCCAGATAGGTGGAAGAGCGGTCGACAATAAGCTCCTTCTCGACCTTGATCAGGCGGTTACGCACCAGCGAGTTTGCCTTGGTTTTCAGCAGCGGACTGTCCCTGGCCACATCGATACCGAACAGATGCCGGATGGCGTCCGGCACGGTTCTGCGGCTAGCCATCGCAGGAGACAGCCTGCAGCATCCTGCTGACCGAATACTCCTCGCTGACCGGAAGCTCGGCTATGAGGCGGGCAACGGTGAACCAGTCCCTAGAACTGTATCGATTCCTGCAGTCCGGCCCGTCATTGCGATACTGTTGCACCACACCGATGCAGTAGCCCGCGCGCATCGCCTCGGATAGCGAGGTGCTGACAGCTGCAAGCATATGCTTCTCGTCGCGTCGGCTGAAGATTTCCACCACCTCACGACAGGACTCGATCAGAAACTGCGAGTCGTTACCATTGAAGGGCTGCTCGCGTGCATCGGCGGTCAGACTGAAGCCCAAACCAAGAAATAAAACGGCGATGGTGCGTTTCATACGTTGGCCTCCTGGCCCTTTCTCTGCTGTTCGGTGCTGTCGTCCAGAGGCGCGCCCCATGCGTCCAGGCTCTCGAATGTCGGTGGTACTGTATCCTCAGCAGCCTCGGGAGCCGGCTTCGTCAGTTGTTCACCCCGTAGCTTTGGCAATGGTGCTGCACCATAGATACAGAAAATTAGAATCAGGTGCTCTACGGGTACCCAGGCACTACGTAAAAGCTGCTGATACTCCAGAAAATCAGAACCCGCGGGCTGTCCTTGGATGACAGCGAAGAGAGTCCAGAAAGTCTCGCTGAGTAGTGCGAAGGTGCCAATGACAAACCCCAACTGCCGAAGGAGAGACCACCAGCCCCAGCTCTGCTGACGGCAGCGCCAGACATAGCGCCAGATAACCAGCGGCAGAAGAAGCAGTATCGCCAACTCGGTGAGGTCCAGATCGCTCAAGCCCTCGTCGTACTCGAATGTATCAACCGGCACCAGCCAGAGCTGAAACAACGTGATGAGCCCCAGGCTGCAGTAAAGCACCGCCTTGAGCGCCCAGGACGCGATCCGGCCAAAAATCCCATCGAAAAAGTTGAGAATATTCTTCATCGAGCACTCATCCTTGATAGTTCACCTGTTCGTTCAACGTAGATGCTGATTTGCTTCATTCCCCGCGGCCCGCACCGGTTTAGGCCTTTTTACAGTCTCGCCCTTACCTCGCCCCTATTTGTAGCGCCGCGGTGCCTTGTTTCACTGCCTGCCGGCAGCGTCGAAAAGCCCATGCACAGCATGCTCTGGCTTCGAATGCGCTTCCAGTAATGACTGGATAGCGTTACTTCTGTCAAATGAGAGAAAACACGTTTGTCATTGTTTTATAAAGTTTTTTTCGTTCTCCTGTTGGTAAGGCCCCGGCGCAGTCAAATGACCGTCAAATGGGGCCTCCTTAATCCTGCCGTTCGATTTTCAGCGAGCGCCGCAGTGCTCTGGCGTTCTTGCTTGAGTGACATCGCCTGGTTCGTACGATGGCAACCACGAGCGCTCGTAAATTACGAGCGCACTCGTATTTCTATCGCTTGCGCTCGTAACACGTGCCAGCGCCTGTGCCGTTGGACGCCGGTGCACCCACCCCCACAAGCCTGCCCACAGGCGTCCGGGCCTGAATTCGTTTTTCCAGAGTCAACCAAACGTTGACTCATAGATAACCTCCGTTATACTTCTCGACAACACGGCCCCTATCGGTTGCGTCGCTCTGCGGCGTAATTGCTTAGGGGTTTTTTATTGCCTTGCTCCACTCCCACTCTTGCCAGCCGTCGATCACGCCCATTCCCTTCAGGTCCAGCCCGATATCTTCAAGGTCCGGGAAGTCCCCCATCAAATCCGCCAAACGTAGCCACCAGCTCGAGGCAGGATTGATCGACATTAGCAGGAACTGAGCGATGCACAGCAACAGAAAGGGTCGTGCCTGGATGTGAGTGTTGCCCCAGGCATGCTCGAACAGCGGCACTTCGCCCCGGCCTGGCTTTTTCGGCTGGTCGGTCATGTTACGGTTCCAGAGGCGGCTGTGATGCGCACAGACATTGCGCAGGTAGTTGAGGCTGCGCAGCCAGGATGCGAACACGCGCCCATTCGCGATGCCGTATTTCGCTGAAATCGCATCCTGCTCTGACTCTCGCATACCGCCAAAAAGGTGAGACAGAGTACCAAAGTCCCACACTTCACAGGCAATCCAGATCGGTAGAGGCAGGCCGTACTTTTCCTTGTTGTGCAGGATAAAGGCCTCGCGGGAACGGCTGATCAGGCGGGCCTGGTTCTCCTGCCACTTGTGCAGATCGGTCAGCCCCGTTTGCTGATTAACCCGCTGTGCGAAATCCTCGTGCAACAGCTCCGGCTTGAGATAGGCGCAGGCGTTCAGCTTGCCCAGCGTATGCGCAATATCGACCCGCAGTCCGATTTCGATGCGTTCCAGCGCATCCAGCACCAGCAAGCGCTTGTCAAAGACATACAGGTCCACTGCCTGCTGGAAAGTGGCACCGGGCCTGAAGCTATCAAGCGTTAGATGATCGGTACGGCCGCGCTTGAACTTGCGTCGTCCTTCGGGCTCCAGAGGGCAGTAAGCCTCGGAGCGCTCCCGAAATGCATACCAGTAACCGCTCAGGCGGTAATAACCAATCCGCTCCAGATAGGCCAAAGCGCGCGCTTCATCCGTAATGATCAGGCCGCGATCCTTGAGCTGCTGCAGCTGCTCGAGGTAACTGATCCAGGGCTTGCTGTAGATCATGCTCAGGACGCTACTGCTTGTTCGACCACCGCTTCAGCCAGGTGACAGCGGGTTGTGTTGGCCTGGGTTAGGCGCGCCTTGAGCTGGTCGCAGAGGGCCATCAGTTCATCGACTTTGGCGACGATGCGGTGTTGCTCAGGTATAGGAGGCAGAGGCACTAAAAGAGATTGAATTTGTTGTCGTGAAACGTTTTTCATTGAGCTACTTGTGCCACCAGCAACAGCTGCATAGTAGTTACGAGAATAAGCACAATTATTCACCAAACTAACAAACTCAGGATTAACAAAACGTGTAAACTTAAAGCGAATTATTTTATCACTCATCATCAGATTTTCTGGAGCCGCCGCCGGCACTACTACTGAACGAGCCACTAAATCAGCAGTATTGGCTCTCGATATAAGAAAATCGTTTGATTTAACTTCATATTCGAGTCTTGGTGCTAAATGTGTTGGTAGTTTTTTGTTTTCATTAGAGTTATATACTCCCCATGTCACAGCACTTACTTTCAGGACACCCCAATCATTATCTTCTCGTGGCTGGTCTTCACATTTCGGACTCCAACCAGCTTCTGAATGTAGAGATAAATCCTCCAGTCGACACCAAGCCCATGTACTTGGCAGCATACATGGTGGTTCATCTTCGGAAATTTCCGGCAGCGCCTTCTGCTTCTTGATCTTGCCTTCTTTCACCAACCGGGCTTTTTCCGCCTCAATCCGCTTCAGCAGCTCAGATGCTGGCTCATCGTTCGGGTCTTGGGGGACGAGGCGGCCCATCACGGCGAGCTGGAGGGTGGTCTGCTTTAGTCGTTCTATGCTGTGTTCGGTGGTAAACAGGGTGTCGAAGTGGGCGGCGAGGCGGGCCCAGTTGCTGGCCAGTTCGGCGGTGGCCTGTGCTGGGGTCTGTGTGTTGTCCGCCGGTGTGAGTAATGAATCAAGCAGTACATCGACGAGGGTCTCGTGGGCGCTGATTTGGTTGCTAGTCTGTTGTTCCAAATGGTCGCAGAGGGCCATCAGTTCATCAAATTTTGTGACGATGCGGCGTTGTTCGGTTAGCGGCGGAACAGCAACCCCAGTGCTTTCTATACGATGTAAGGCCAGCTTAGGCTGAGCCATTTGGTTTACTTTATCGAGTAGCTGATTTTGTATGAAACCCGAATTAAGAGTTATCTTAAGCCAATTTTTATCGAGATTATTGAGAACTATTTTCGCCGCATTTTCTGTCAGGTTCATCCCATCAAGTACAGAAGGAATGGTTCCAACCGAACCAATAGTACCTGCTATGGTTATATATAGATCTTCTGAAGATATTGTATATTTTTTTATTATCTCTTTTGTCTCTGGACGCAGATACTGGAGGCCGTTGAGGTTTACAGATCCATTTTTCATATCTGTGACACGAATGTAAGCAAAGCCGGTATTATTATCGATGAGTGTATGGCCTTTTGGTAGGCGCTTTCCACCTTTAACATCAGCAAAGCTGCCTACACGGGTCCACTCCCACCCTTTTGGCAGTTCAAACAGCTTTTCCTCGTCGGTAATTTCCGGAAACGCCTTAGCCTTCTTGGTCTTCCCCTCTTTCACCAGCCGCGCTTTTTCCGCCTCGATCCGCTGCAGTAGCTCGGAAGCCGGCTCATCGTTTGGGTCCTGTGGCACCAGCTTGCCGCGTACTGCCAGGTCCAGGATCAGCTCGCGCAGCCTGGTGATGCCGGTGAGGGCGATCTTGCCGTTGCGGCCGCGGCCTACGGTAGATTTTTTGCTGATGGCACTGGTCCAGAGGTCGAGGTGGTCGACGAGGGCGCTGGCTGCAGGGGTGTTGCCGCAATCGCTGATGGCTGTATCGAGGCGTTCCGGTGCGCTCATGACTGCAGGGCTCCTGCGAGGATGCCCTTGAGCTGATCGCGGATCGCCTGGATGTCGGCTTGCTGTTGGGCATAGAGGGCCAGCAGCTCGTCGGGGTCGTGGCTGATCTGTTCACCCTGGTGGGGGTTCTTGATATCGAGGTTGTAGTTGCGGGCCTTGATATCGTCGAGGCTGACCTTCCAGGCCTGTTCGTTCTCAACCCGGCTGGCAAAGCCATCGGCTTCGCTGCCCCACCAGTCGATCTCGGTCTGGAACTCCTCAAAGCGCATGGGCCTGGTCTTGCTGTAGTTCTTGACGCCTTCGGGGTAGGGGTGCTCGTAATACCAGACGTGCTCCGTGGGCCGGCCCTTGGTGAAGAACAGCAGGTTGGTCTTGATGCCGGTGTAGGGGTTAAAGACGCCGTTGGGTAGCCGGATGATGGTGTGCAGGTTGCACTCGCCGAGCAGTTTTTCCTTGAGGCGGGTTTTCATGCCCTCGCCAAAGAGGAAGCCATCCGGCAGTACCACGGCGGCGCGACCGCCGTCTTTGAGCAGGTGGATAAACAGCGTCAGGAAGAGGTCGGCGGTTTCCCGGGTGCGGAAGGCCTGGGGAAAGTTGGTTTCGATGCCGTCTTCTTCCATGCCGCCGAACGGCGGGTTGGCGACGATGACATCGACCCGCTCCTTCGGCCCCCAGCTGATCAGCGGCTGAGCCAGGGTGTTGTCGTGGCGAATCTGATCCGGTACTTCGATACCGTGCATGATCATGTTGGTGGTGGCCAGCAGGTGCGGCAGGGGCTTTTTCTCGACACCGAGAATAGTGCGCTGCATGCGCTGCTCATCGTCTGCGGTTTTAACGTAGTGTTTGCGCTTGTGCTCAATGGTGCAGGTGAGGAAGCCGCCGGTGCCGCAGGCCGGGTCCATCACCTTGTCGTCGAGCTTGGGGTCGATACGGTTGACCATGAACTCGGTGATGGGGCGGGGCGTATAGAACTCACCGGCATTGCCGGCGTTCTGCAGGTCCTTGAGGATCTGCTCGTACATGTCGCCGAAGGCATGGCGCTGCTGCGACTGGTTGAAGTCGACGCCTTCCTGAATCTTGTTGATGACCTGGCGGATCAGCTGGCCGGACTTCATGTAGTTGTAGGCGTCTTCAAACACGCTGCGCACCACGTAGGCGCGCTTGTCGTCGCTTCGGGGTTGCAGGCTCTGCAGGCCGGGGAACAGGTCCTGGTCGATAAAGGCCTTGAGCTCGTCGCCGGTGATGCCCTCGGCATCGGCGGCCCAGTTGCGCCAGCGCAGGTGCTGGGGAATGGGGGAGTGGTAGTTGTCGTCGAACAGTTCCCATTCCTGCTCGCGGTCGTCGAAGATCTTCAGAAATAGCATCCAGACCAGCTGGCCGATACGCTGGGCATCGCCGTCGACGCCGACATCCTTGCGCATGATGTCCTGAATGGATTTTATGGTGGTGCTGATGGACATGCTATTCCTCGGTATGACCTGGACTGTCGGCTTTTGCCTGCCGGGCGATTTCGCGCAGGCGGGCAACAGCTTCGGAAAATTGCTGGTTAATCAGGTCGAACTCCTGCTCGCAAAGTGCGGCGAGCTCGGGGGCCAGAAGAGGCGCGCCTTCGTTCTGTTCGACCCAGTGATAAATTTTTTGCAGGCGCAGATTGTACAGCGCCTTGTCTTCACCGCAGCATGTTGCCAGGTATTCCTGCCAATCCAGCTCGCGTTTTTGATCGCCGTTGCAACGGGCACAGGTAAGTACGAGGTTGCACATGCGATTGGAGCCGCCCGCCATCTCTGCGACAAGGTGGTCGAGATGGGCCTGCCGACCGTGTCGCGTCATTGTGTAGCCGCAGTAGGCGCAGGCATTATCGAAGTAGTGCCAGATGGCGTCCTTTTCCTGTTTGGCAGGAGAGGGATCGACCAGCGTTTTCAGGCTTCGTCTGATGGCATTGCGTGCCTGGGATGGGGTCATTAACCTGCTTCCACGCCGTAAAGTGCCTGCTCTAATCCCTGCAGTGCCTGCTGAAACTCTGCTTTTCCGCCGAAAGCGCGGATCAGCTCCGGGCCGGTGCCCAGCTGATTGAATGGCGGCAGCTGAAGGATCTTGATGTCTTCGATGTGTTCGATACCGGTGTCTGAAAACTTGTCGAGCAGGGCTTCGAGCACCTGGCGGGCGACGCCTTCGTACTGAGTGAAGTAGTTACGCTTTTTGACGTTGTCGGCGCGGTCCTGGCGGCTCAGCGGCGGCTGATCATAGACGATATGGGTGATCAGGTCGAAGGCGTCGAGCTCACAGCCCAGCTTCTTGTGCACCGACTCGCGCAGGTCTTCCCAGAATACGCCCTGTTCGGCCAGTTCATCGATAATCACCTGCTTACGGTCGGTTTCAGACCAGCGGCGCAGGAAGTCCGACAGGGTGGCATACTGCTTGGTAACGCACTGTTTGGTGTAGTCGGTGAGGGATTCGGTGATCAGCTTGCCATCGGGCCCCAGGAACTGCACACGCTCGGCCAGTACCCGCACCGGCTGATCCTTAACCACGTATTTTTTGGGTGTCTCTCGGATTTCGCCGCCTACATCTATGCCAACACCCAAGTCGGCCAGTGCGTCGGCATCGTCGAAGCCGGGCTCGCCGTCAACGGAGGTCGGGTCGGTGATGTCGTCCGGCGGGCTGGCGGGGTCTGCCGGGGTGGGGCAGTAAACCTGCACCGGGTCGCCATCGAAGTTGGGATCGGCAAACAGCTCGGTGGCCTTCTTGAAGTCCATGATCGCGAACCAGTGCTTGTCATAGTCTTCGTTGATGCGGGTGCCACGGCCGATGATCTGCTTGAATTCGGTCATCGACTGGATGCGCTGGTCCAGCACCACCAGCTTGCAGGTCTGGGCATCGACGCCGGTGCTCATCAGCTTGCTGGTGGTGGCGATTACCGGATAGGTCTGCTCCGGGTTGATGAAGTTGTCGAGTTCCGCCTTGCCTTCGATTTCGTCGCCGGTGATGCGCATGACGTACTTGCTGTTTTCGCGTACGCGATCCGGGTTCAGGTTGACCAGTGCCTGGCGCATGCGTTCGGCGTGGTCGATGTTGTCGCAAAAGATGATGGTCTTCTGGAACTCGCCGGTCTTTTGCAGGTATTCGGTGACTTTCATGGCCACCAGCTGGGTGCGCTCGTCGAAGACGATGTTGCGGTCTATGTCTTTCTGGTTATAGATGCGGTCTTCGATGAGGTTGCCGTAACGGTCTTGCTGGCCCTGTTTTGGCCGCCACCCCTGCAGATCGAGATCGAAGTCGATACGGATGACCTTGTAGGGGGCGAGGAAGCCATCTTCGATACCCTGTTTCAGGGAGTAGCTGTAAATCGGATCGCCAAAGTAGTCGGTATTGCTGACGCTATCGGTCTCTTTGGGTGTGGCGGTCATGCCGACCTGGGTGGCGCTGCTGAAGTATTGCAGTATTTCACGCCAGGCAGAGTCTTCGCGGGCGCTGCCGCGATGGCACTCGTCGATGACGATCAGGTCGAAGAAGTCCGGTGAGAACTGCTTGTAGATATTGCTTTCTTCTTCGGTACCGGACACCGCCTGATAGAGCGACAGGTAGACCTCGAACGACTTGTTGACCTGGCGTTTGCTGATTTTGGTCATGGCCTGACCAAAGGGCTTGAAGTCGTTGTTCTTGGTCTGGTCGACCAGGATATTGCGGTCGGCCAGAAACAGAATCCGCTTCTTCTGGCGAGACTTCCATAGCCGCCAGATGATCTGGAAGGCGGTGTAGGTCTTGCCGGTGCCGGTGGCCATCACCAGCAGGATGCGATCTTGCCCACGCGCCACAGCCTCGACGCAGCGGTTGACGGCGTTCACCTGGTAGTAACGCGGAGTGCGCCCGCTACCGTCATCATAATAGGGCGCTTCCACCGCAGCGGTGGCCTTGTGCTCGATGCCCTGGTGCTTGCAATACCAGGCCCAGAGCTGAGCCGGGGCAGGGAACTCGCTTAGCGCCAGTTCCTGCTCCACAGCGCCGCTGAGCCCGGTACGGTCGTGAAACAGGAAGCCATCGCCATTACTGGAAAAGACAAAGGGTGTATCAAGTGACTTGGCGTAGGCCAGCGCCTGCTGCATGCCGGCACCGAGGCTGTGCTTGTTGTCCTTGGCTTCGATAATGGCCAGTGGCTGGTTTTTCTGGTGATAGAGCACGTAGTCGGCACGGCGACGCTCGCCGCGGCTGTGCAGGCGGCCACGTACAATGATGCGGCCATCGGTAAACGAGACTTCTTCGCGCACTTGGGTCTGAATATCCCAGCCTGCGGCTGCCAGGGCAGGGGTGATGAACTTGGTACAGATGTCTCGTTCCGAGAGCGCTTTCTTGTTGACCGTCATGTTCGTTCCTTCGACTGGCCTGAGGCGGAGCCTGACTACGGCTACGCCACATCTTACTACCCCGTGGGCAGAGGCGCACTTTGTATGGTTGCTTTGGGGAAGTGAAGCCCGTGCAATCTGACGAGATAAAGAGAGCCCGAACGATGCCCGAGCTCCAATGGCGGCCAGTTGAAAATAGGTGTCTTATGTCGGCAAGTCGGCTCGTGCCGAAGGGATTTCAAGGCCATCCGGTATCAATCGGGCCCGCTATGCCTGGTCGCCGGCAGGATTCTAGCTATCGCTCGGACTAGAAGCAGGGCGGTTAGGGTGCAAACCGTGAGCGGCCCCATCACAACAACAATGGGCTGCCGCCCGCTACAGCAGAAGTAAACCTTAACTGACTGTCCGTTATGACTTGACCACGTCAATCTATGGTGATCCGATGATAAGGGGGAGTGATTAGCTATCGTTCTGCACTATGCCGGGTTAAGGGAGCTCGAGCGACGCACGAGCATCCCTTGGATGCCAGGCCGGTACTACATGCCTTCATGTGGGAGAGTCGGCAGGTGCCGAAAGGGTTTCAAGTAGCTCCACGATCAATCGCGCCTGCACAATCTCTGCGCCGGCAAGATACCCAGAATCTAGCAGCCCTCTCACCGAATCCGCCCAGCGGCCATTGGCCAAGATACAGCCGCCGTAGGGTGTCTCGTGCCAGTCCATGAATTCATCCTGGTAGTACAGCATGTAATCGGCTTCGTTTGCGAAGAAGTTACCCGGGTCCAATACTGACAGCAGCGATGCCTTCAGCGCATCGAAATCGGTATTTTTGACAGGGGCCTCCACCGCCGCTCGAAGCTCAAGGTACTTCCAAAACTTCGGTTTCAGGCTGTTGCTGCCGACATCCTGGGGATCGCAGCAGTGGTCTTGCGGCGCTGGTCCATCGAGGGTCAAGGCTTCCCGGTACCCCTGCTCGGCGAGAGTCATCGCTTCGATATACTCGCCTCTCGCAAACGCATAATCGTAGGCCTTTCGTAGAAAGTTTAGGTGGATGTGCTCGTACGTCTGGCGTTGCGATTTGAGTACCCTGGCACTGATGGCCTCAAGGTGTGAATTCAGCGCCCGCAGACCTTCTTGGGCCAGATGGGTCGTGAACGTATTGAATAGGTTGGGCCGATGCAAAAGCCGCAGAAGATCTTCTTGATACAGGCAATCCAAGCATTTCAGCCAGTGTTGTCGGGCATTGTCATAGCCAGGCAGGCCCAGCGCAAAACGGATGTGAAGCAGTTTGAGCCGAAGTATTTCAGAATCGCTTCGGAAAATGCCTAAAAAGCGATACGGCTCGCTGTCGTACTCGTCGCACAAGAGCTTGGCGACCTCGAGTTGCGTATCGCTCAGTGTGTGCGCGGCATCGTCGGTTTCGTTCCAGTAGGGGAATTCACTTAACGACTTATTAAGCAGGTACTCGGGCTCGAGACCATTGATGGCATGGGCTTTGCGCACATTGACCCTTAGCGAACCCGAGGCATAGGGCATCAGCAGTTCGAAAAGCGAGCCGATACAGGCGTTGCGTACTTCCTCACGGCTTTCCGGAAAACGATAGCGGCTGCCACTTCTCTCCTTTTGAAGAGGCCAGTTGAGCAAGGCTGGGAACAAAATGTCACGTTCCCGGCGACGCGCCTCGTCTAGTCGGCCGATAGCCTCGTCCTTCATGTCGTCAGCCCAGCTTTCGTGCGACGACATCACATCGGCGAGTTCCCGCTGGTTCGAGTAGTAGGCCCACTCGCGCTGCGCATCCTCTTTCTGTCGCTGGACGTCGACCGCCAGTAGCAGCCAAGCCTCGGAGTTGGCTGGGTCCTCGGCCGTTACCTTCTCGCACATTTCCCTCGCCTGTTGGTAAAGGCCCAGGCGATAGAGAGCCCATGCCTTTTCGGTCTGTTTTGCAGGCGAGAGTTTTGATTGCCGGCCCTCCTCCTCAATTTTTTCCAGGAGGTTTACTGCCCGCAACGCATAGGGTGAGGATGCTGACGCCGGTTCCGCCGTGAGGTCCGGCGTCAGCACATCTTCCAGCGCCTCCCGTTCCAGATCGACGCTATCCAGCACCTTCTCCAGCGCCGACAGTCTGCTCAACCAATAACCGTAAGCCCTAAACCTGGCCTCAAAGTCTTCACGCCGCTCGCGCAGTTGCTTCGACAAGTCCTTGACGGACGCCCGCTTGCGCACAATTTCCGATACCGTTTCCTGGCTGCGAAAAACTGTGTCCAGTGCCAGGACGTTTCGGATAAGGTTATCGCACTCGTCGGAGCGCTTGAAAATATGGGCGCTCCCCGGCTCCAAGTGATCGCCAAAAACGCCTTTGGAGGCATATTTGCTCAGCAGACTACGGTCCCGGCTGTGTCCCATCAGGCGTTCGAGAGTATCTGCAACACCGTTCTTTCCTTTGTTACGTGCCACTTTCTGTTCCTCCGTGGGCGGCTCGGGGTGTAGGCCCCGAGCCCGGTTGTCAGTCTTTGCCTCTGCTGCGGTGATACGCCGGATGCTCCGGGTTCAGCTGCTGGGAGCGATTTTTCAGACTTTGCCGGTAACCGGTATTGTTGGGGTTGCGGTCGTTCGACCGCTGATTGTTGGATTGCTTGGTGCTTTTCTTGCTCATGCCGTGTCTCCTTGTAGGTTAGGCATGGGCAGTATCGAATTGCACTGGGTGCAGAAAAGGCCTTTTTTCTAAAACTTCATCGCAGCCTATCGTGCATATGCATAAGGCCGCCAGTGAAGGTTGCCTGCCAACGTCTTAGCGTACGATCCTGTCACGCTTCGTGCGCAGACCTCGTTTATGATCCCCATCTCCCTAATGCTTCTTGGTTAGTGCCAGCGCCATGTAGGCAACGGCGGTGACCGCTACCACAATTGGCTTGCTCAGCCCAAAGAGCGAGGCGGTATAGATTACTGCAAGCGCGGCATAGACTACTCTGCACGGTATGTTCATTGGCACATCCTCACGTGGTTGAAAGTGTGCCGTCCGGACGGCTTTTGGGTGTCGACAAGAGAATCATCGCAAAGGGAGGAGCTATGGCGCGTTCGCGAAACTCCGGGAAACTACGGGAGCTAGACTCGAACTCGTTTCAGGTTCGCTTTGGCAAACTGGTTCGCCGATACCGCGATAAGCGAGGTTTAACCCAGATGGAGGTGGCTGAAAAAGTCTACAAAGACGAGATCAAAGCATCCCGCATATCCGATATTGAACGGGGGCGCCACGAGCCACAGGCGAGTACGATCGCAGATTACCGTCACGCGTTAGACATTCCGGAAGAGGAGATAGAAGCCTGTCGTCGTCCGGCAGTGACCGACCTCGAGCCCGGCTTTCGCGAGGAGCTCGGCCTCGCCGACGGACTCCTGGAGAACCTGGCAATGCGGTTCGGGCACGATAACCCGGATGCCGGTCGGACGGCTCTGCGAGAGTTCCTTCAGGATAAAGCGCGGGAATACAATGCTCTCAAATCCCGCATGGACACACTCAAAGCGACAGAAACGGAGATTGCTGATCAACTGTCCGCTGCGGAAGAGACGCTGGATGCAGGCGATTTTGACGCAGCGGATGAAATTCTGGCGAACGCCGAAGTGATGCAGCAGACCGAGCATACGCTCGTCCAGGTTCGCAAACAGGCTGAAATTCGGGCAACACGTGGCGACGCAGCGCTGTTAAAGGGCGATGTCGAAGCCGCCCATGGTCATTTCGCGGCAGCCGCCGCCTTCTTCGAGCCTTTCGATACGATTGAAGGAGCAGCCCAGCGAGGAAAGTATTATTTGAGCTTGTACCGACATGGAAGCTGTTACGTCAGTGGCGGGTTCACCTACGCGGTTGACCTAGCGAAACGTAATCTCCAGGTCTATGCCTCCCCCCTCTATTGTCGGGACTGGGCTTGGACCCAGAACGATCTGGGGTGTGCACTTGCGAATCAGGGCATCCGCGCCGGGGGCGAGGACGGGCAGAGGCTGCTGTCCGAGGCCGTCGATGCCTACCGTGCCGCCCTGGAGGTGTATACCCGCGAAGCGCTGCCGCAGAACTGGGCGACAACTCAGAACAACCTCGGGAATGCGCTGGGGGAGCAGGGCATCCGCGCCAGGGGCGAGGACGGGCAGCGGCTGCTGGCCGAGGCCGTCGATGCCTACCGTGTCGCCCTGGAGGTCAGAACCCCCGAGGCGCTGCCGCAGAACTGGGCGAGGACCCAGAACAACCTGGGCAGTGCGCTTGCGGAGCAGGGCAAGCGCGCCGGGAGCGAGGACGGGCAGCGGCTGCTGGCCGAGGCCGTCGATGCATACCGTGTCGCTCTGGAGGTCAGAACCCGCGAGGCGCTGCCGCAGGATTGGGCGATGACTCAGAACAACCTGGGGGGGGCGCTTAATGAGCAGGGCAACCGCGCCGGGGGCGAGGACGGGCAGCGGCTGCTGGCCGAGGCCGTCAATGCCTACGGTGCTGCCCTGGAGGTGTATACCCGCGAGGCGGTGCCGCAGGACTGGGCGATGACCCAGAACAACCTGGGGTCCGCGCTCCAGAATCAGGGCAACCGCGCTGGGGGCGAGGACGGGCAGAGGCTGCTGGCCGAGGCTGTCGATGCCTACCGTGCTGCCCTGGAGGTGTATACCCGCGAGGCGCTGCCGCAGGACTGGGCGAGGGCCCAGAACAACCTGGGATCCGCGCTCCAGAATCAGGGCAACCGCGCCGGGGGCGAGGACGGGCAGAGGCTGCTGGCCGAGGCTGTCGATGCCTACCGTGCTGCCCTGGAGGTGTATACCTGCGAGGCGCTGCCGCAGGACTGGGCGAGGACCCAGAACAACCTGGGGTCCGCGCTCCAGAGCCAGGGCGACCGCGCCGGGGGCGAGGACGGGCAGAGGCTGCTGGCCGAGGCCGTCGATGCCTACCGTGCTGCCCTGGAGGTGTATACCCGCGAGGCGCTGCCGCAGGACTGGATGACGACCCAGCACAACTTGGGCTGTGCGCTTGCGATCCTTGGGGAGTAGGAAGGTGACAGGGAACATCTCAAGGAAGCTAAGGCAGCTATTGAATCAGCTTATGAGTTTTACAAAGAGGAGGAAACTCACAGGACGATGAGTATTTTGAAGGTCTGCTACAGAGACTTGATCAACTGATGACGTGGCCTAATGGTGCCGGACACCTCAGTTAAGAGATAATCTCTGAAACCGAGGTAGATGATGACGACGAGAAAGAAATACACCAAAGAGTTCAAACAGGACGCGGTCCGACTGGTTACGGAGCAAGGCTATGCGCGGACTGAGGCGGCCCGGAACCTGGGGATTAATACCAACATGCTGGGGCGGTGGGTCCAGGAATTCCAGGCTGATGAGAACGACTCATTCCGGGGTAATGGCAATCTGACGCGGGAGCAGGACGAGTTGCGTCGCCTGCGCGAAGAGAATCGTCGGCTGAAACTGGAGCGCGAGATCCTAAAAAAAGCAGCGGCCTTCTTCGCGAAAGAGTTGAACTGAGGTATCAGTTCATCGTCCAGAAGAAGGAGGCCTATTCGGTGAAGCTGCTTTGCCGGGTACTGGGTGTTACGCGCAGTGGGTTCTACGACTATCTGCGGCGTCAAAGCAAAGGGCCGGACCCGGTGCGTGAAGAAATGATCGACTGGATCCAGGCATTGGCGAAGGGGTCTGATTATACCTATGGCGCGCGGCGTATGGCCAAGGCCCTCAGGGAGCTGGGCTTTCCAGTCGGTCGCTTTCAGGCACAGGGCCTGATGCGTGAGGCCGGGGTGTGGGTGCGTTACCGCCGGCGCTATCGGGTTACCACTGACAGTAATCACCGCCAGCCGGTATTCGAGAACCGGCTGAAGCGAAACTTCTTGGCCAAGGGCCCGGATCAGGTATATGCCGGCGATATTACGTATGTATGGACACAGGAAGGCTGGCTGTATCTCGCCGTGGTGATCGACCTGTACTCACGCAAAGTGGTGGGGTGGTCGATGCATAAGCGCATGACCCGCACCCTGGTGTGTGACGCCCTCAAAATGGCCCTGTGGAGTCGCCGCCCCGCTCACGGCGCGCTGATCCATCATTCTGATCGCGGTGCACAGTATGCCAGTCGGGCGTTTAGGAAGCTGTTGCACAGCCACGGCATCGCGGGCAGCATGAGCCGCAAAGGGGATTGCTGGGATAATGCCGTGGTGGAAAGCTTCTTCGGCACACTGAAGTCCGAGCGCATCCATTGGCGCAGCTACCAGACCCAGGAGGAAGCACGGGCGGACATCGTCCATTACATCACGATGTTCTATAACAGCCATCGATTACATTCCTATCTGGGTTACCAGAGTCCGAATGAATTTGAAAGAAAGGGCCTGTTGGCCAAAGCCGCTTAACTGGGGTGTCCGTTATGACTTGACCACGTCATGATCGCTCAGTTTGCTTGAAGTGGTGCCGATGACAGCGAGCAGTACTTCGCCATCCGAAACAGGGCTTCTGCATAAGTATTTATCACGGTTCTGTTAAAATGGACCGCCAGATCCTCGAGGGCGAGCGCCAGATCGTCATGCTCTAGGTCTGGCGGGGGTAAGATCAAACAGTTTAACGGTGTTTTGTGGCGGCGGTGTCGGCTGGGTGGTCAGCGGACGCGAATGATCGCTGTACCGATTCAGCCTTTAAATGGAGCAGCCGTTTCCGTGGCAGCGAGCAGCGCTTCTTTCTCCGCCCAAATAATGAGAATCTGGGATAACGCCTCAATATGTTGATCGGGTGACGGAATCATATTCGCCATTTCACGGGCCAGCCGCCAGGCTTTAGCTTTAGCGGCTGTTTCGGCAAGCGCCTGTAAGATCCTGGCTTTCCCAGCGGATAATTCGATCTCGGCGGCGGCGCCTCGCGCCGTTTCCAGCCACTCCACGGCCAGGTCGGTCCGGTCGAGCTGCCCCGCCGCCTCGGCCAGCGCCCTTAAAACCAAGGACTTGTCCATAGAATCCTTGATCCCGCTGGCCGCGCTTCGCAGGCTATCCAGCAGCGCCACGGCCAGATCAGCCCGATCGAGCTGGCCTGCCACCTCTGCCAGCGCCCAAAAGACCTCGGCTTTGGCCCTGGAGTCTTCGATCCCGCTGGCGGTGTCTCGCAGGCTATCCAGCATCGCCACAGCCTGCTCGGTCTGGTCGAGCTGTCCTGCCGCCTCGGCCAGCGCCTTTAAAACCTCGGCTTTGGCCCTGGAGTCTTCGATCCCGCTGGCCGCGCTTCGCAGGCTATCCAGCAGCGTCACGGCCAGATCGGCCCGGCCGAGTTGCAACGCCGCTTCGGCTAGCGCCCCTAAGACCCAGGTTTTGGCTTCGGAATCCTCGATCCCGCTGGCGGCGCTTCGCGCCGTTGCCAGCCACGCTACAGCCAGATCGGCCCGGCCCAGCTGGCCCGCGGCCTTGGCCAGTGCCCCTAAGATCTCGGCTTTGGCCTTGGAATCCTCGATCCCGCTGGCGGCGCTTCGCGCCGTTTCCAGCCACGCCACAGCCAGATCGGACCGGTCGAGTTGGCCCGCCGCCTCGGCCAGCGCCCGCAAGACTGCGGCTTTGGCCCTGGAGTCTTCGATCCCGCTGGTGGTATCTCGCAGGCTATCCAGCAGCGGCACCGCCAGATCGGCCCGATCGAGCTGTCCC
>NZ_BCNS01000175.1 GCF_001528745.1 Marinobacterium profundum
ATACCCCAAAAGCAAGTACCCCCATTCTGACGCCTCCTCCCTAAATATTGGGAGCTACCTCAACAATGCCGTTGAAAGCGCAGCCCGCGTTCGATGTCCGCCAAATAATTCATTATGCCTAGGAGGCTGTCCGACAATACTCAACCTACTGCGAGCCACCTGAGTTTGGCTGTTTTTTGTGCTGTTTTGCGTTAAATAGAACCACTATTCGCCTTAAAACACCGCAAAAACCCGCTCAAATCAGTCGGCTCTCGCTACGGCCAGCATTCTCGGACAGCCTCCTAGCCGCAACTTTTTTGCGTGCGTGCGGACAGGTAACGGTAGAGAGCAACACCAAAAAGCGCACCAAGCAGGTCCAGCACCCAATCGGTCAGACTGCCGTAGCGCCCGGGAACCCCCAACTGGAACCACTCATCGTAAGCGCCGTACCCCGCTGTTATCAGTAATGTCGCCACTGCCCATCCCGCCGTTTTCGGCAGTGCATGACTAAAAAGCACAGCCAATACCGCGAAAGCAGGGATATGCAGCAGGTTCTGCATGGTAGGCGTCAGAGTGAGGTAGACAAATTCCACAGCCCCTGGCGATTCTACCTTGCCCGGAATTGACGATACCCGATGCAGTAGCACCATATAGGCCAGTGCCGCGCCCAGGGCACCGATGGTATGTGCCAGCCGCTGACGCTGGCTGTTAGCCATCGATCTTTTGACGTTGATTTCCACACAGATACTCCCTGATGTACGAGTTACCCGGACCCTGTCCAACCACGCCCAAG
This sequence comes from Marinobacterium profundum, assembly GCF_001528745.1. GTDB lineage: Bacteria > Pseudomonadota > Gammaproteobacteria > Pseudomonadales > Balneatricaceae > Marinobacterium_A > Marinobacterium_A profundum. Next base: position 773 of record NZ_BCNS01000175.1, read on the forward strand.
CATGGAGGACAATTGCATTTTTGCACACCGATAGCCCATGACCTAGACTGCCTGTGCGGCTCACTCCAAGCGTCGTCGGCGCAGGGTCTGCCAGCCTGACATTCACATAGCTCTCGAAACTAAACAGGATAATAATGTGGTACGGCCTCTTCGTAAGCTACACAAGCTGCAGCGCTATGGATTTTAGTCTCAGGCATCAGCCACAGGATTAAGCGTACATGGAGCATATTGTTTTTCTGGTCCACCGCATTCCTTATCCACCCAATAAAGGCGATAAGATCCGCTCCTATCACCTGCTAAAGGCGCTTGCCAGTCAGTACAAGGTGCACCTTGGCTGTTTTGTCGATGACGCGCAGGACTGGCAGTACGCCGATAAACTCGTACCCTTTTGCGAATCGCTTAACTGCGTACCGCTAAAAAAGTCCTCACGTTATCTCAAGGGGCTCAAGGCCTTGAGCAGCGGCAGGCCCATTACACTCCCCTACTATCAGACTTCACAGATGCAGCAGTGGGTCACGCAAACAATCGATCAGCACGCCATCGAGCGCGCGCTTGTGTTCTCCTCATCGATGGCGCAGTACCTGGAAGGGGAACGTTTCTCCCACTTGAAACGAGTGATCGATTTTGTGGATGTGGATTCCGACAAATGGGCTCAGTACGCAGACAAAAAGCAGGGGCTCGCCCGTTGGGTTTACCAGCGCGAGCACCGCACACTGCGCCTTTATGAAAACCAGATTGCCGAAGTTTTTGACACCTGCGTGTTCGTCTCCAACGAAGAGGCACGCCTGTTCAGCAACCAGCTGCCAGCCTCGCTTGTATCCAAGGTGGTTCATCTGCTCAACGGCGTAGATACCCGTTACTTCAATCCAGCTGCAGGCTTTGAGGCCCCGGAAACTTGTTGCCAGACCCCCTATCTGGTGTTTACCGGGGCCATGGATTACTGGGCCAACGTCGACGCCACAGACTGGTTTTGTAAGCAGGTGTGGCCCAGATTGAAACAGCTGTACCCTGATTTGCACTTTTATATCGTCGGCGGCAACCCCACAGCAGCAACCTGTGCGCTCGAACGCTTGCCAGGCGTCCATGTCACCGGCCGCGTACTGGATGTACGGCCTTATTTGCATCACGCAGAACTGGTAGTAGCCCCGCTGCAGATCGCTCGAGGGATTCAGAACAAGGTGCTTGAAGCCATGGCTATGGGCAAACCGATCGTAGCCACCTCCATGGCCATGGAGGGAATTCATCACCACCCCGAACTCTGTCTTGAGATCGCCGATTCGCCTGACGACTTTATCAACGCCTGCAACCGCCTGTTGGAGCGCGAACACCCCGCAAATACCACTGCCAACCGAGCTTGGGTAGTGAATCAATTCGGCTGGGATAAAACATTGGGCCCGCTATCCACCTTGCTAGAAGGCGCCACGACATGAGCACCCAGCGCCATATCGCCCATGTGGTATATCGCTTCGGCACCGGCGGCCTTGATGCCATGGTGGCAAGTTATCGAAACCCTTACCACGCTTCGAACGTAGCCTCGGGATAGGAAGACCCTTTATGTGCGGAATCGCTGGACTGCTTAACCTAGATCTTCAACCGGTCGATGCCGGACAGCTTCAACAAATGAACGACATCCAGACTCACCGCGGGCCGGACGCCGGCGACACCTACATTGCCGGACCTCTGGGGTTGGCCCACAGGCGTCTGTCCATCATCGACATCGCCAGCGGCCAGCAGCCGCTGGTCAACGCCGAGGACAACGCGGTCATCGTTTTCAACGGCGAGATCTACAACTTTGCATCCCTGCGAGAAGAACTCATAGGTCTCGGCGCTGGATTTCGCACCCATTCGGACACCGAGGTAATCCTGCAGGCCTGGAAGGCTTGGGGCAAGGCCTGCGTCAATAGACTGCGCGGCATGTTCGCCTTTGCCATCTGGGACAAGGACAGCGAGCAACTCTTCATCGCCCGCGACCGCCTGGGGATCAAACCGCTCTACTACAGTCTGATTAATGGCCGCCAGCTGGCCTTTGCCTCCGAGCTCAAGGCACTGCAGTGCCTTCCACAGCTCGACCACCAGCTCGACGCCCGCGCTATTGCCGACTACTTCACTTTTGGCTACATACCCGACCCCAAATCGATATTTTCCGGTGTCCATAAACTGCCACCGGGCCATACCCTGCTGCTGAAACGGGGCCAGACTCAACCCACTATCGAGCAGTACTGGGACGCCAGCTTCGCTGACCCCTTGCAGGTGCGTGACCAAAAGCAACTTGATGAGGAGCTGATCGAACGGCTGCGCGAGGCGGTGGGAATACGCCTTGTTTCCGAAGTACCGATCGGCGCCTTCCTCTCTGGCGGGGTCGACTCCAGCGCCGTGGTTGCCCTGATGGCCGGACTAATGGAGCAGCCGGTTAACACCTGCTCCATCGGTTTCGACGTGCCCAGCTTCAATGAAACTGAGTTCGCGCGCCAGGTGGCCGAGCGCTACCAGACCAATCACCAGGAGCACCAGGTGGCGGTGGACGATTTCGGTTTGCTCGACACCCTGTCAGGCCTCTATGACGAACCCTACGCCGACAGCTCTGCGATCCCGACCTACCGCGTCTGTGAACAGGCTAAAAAGCGGGTTACCGTCTGCCTGTCCGGCGACGGCGGCGATGAGCTGTTCGCGGGCTACCGCCGTTACCGCTGGCATATGCTTGAAGAACGGATACGCGGACTGGTCCCGTCGGCGATTCGCAAGCCGGTATTTGGCCTGCTGGGCAACTACTACCCTAAACTGGATCGGGCGCCGAAGTATCTGCGTGCCAAATCGACTTTCCAGGCACTGCAGCGCGAGGCACTGGCCGCCTACCTACATACCGTATCCTTCACGCCCGAGTTGATATTCAAGCAGCTGTTCACGCCCGAATTTAACAAACGCCTGAACGGCTACCGCCCGCTGGAAGTGTTCGAAGGTCACAAACAGCAGTTTGATGGCGACGACCCACTGTCTCTGATCCAGTATCTGGATATGAAGACCTACCTGCCCGGTGACATCCTCACTAAGGTGGATCGTGCAAGTATGGCCCACAGCCTGGAAGTTCGGGTGCCACTCCTCGACCACGAGTTTTTGGGCTGGGCCAACCGCATTCCCGCAAACCTGAAACTACAGCGCCGTGAAGGCAAGTACATTTTCAAGCGCGCGCTGGAGCCTCACCTACCTAGCAATGTGCTCTACCGACCCAAAATGGGATTTGGCGTGCCCGTCGCCCGCTGGATGCGTGGCCCCCTGGCCGACACCCTGCGTCAACGCATCCTTCGCGGGCATCTGCAAACCCTGGGAATTTTCAATCAAAAGACGCTGAACCGCCTAGCCGACGAACACATTCGCGGGACGAGCGACCACAGCGTTACGCTTTGGGCGCTGCTGATGTTCGAGGCCAGTATCAGGCGCTCAATGGCCGGTGATCAGGCAGCCGCTGCATGAAGATACTGCACATTTTTGACCATTCCATCCCCTTGCACAGCGGCTATACGTTTAGAAGTCGCGCAATCTTGGAAAACCAGCGCGCTCAGGGACTGCAAACCTGCCATCTGACCAGCCCAAAACAGGGGCGCACCGACAAGTCAAAAGAGCAGGTGGAAGGTCTGGACTTTTACCGCTGTGAAGGCGTACCCGGTTGGATACAGGCTATACCCTTTGCCAATCAATTAGCCATCATTCCGCTCTTGAGCCGCAGAATCGCAGAGGTTATCGCTCAAGAACGGCCGGATATCATCCACGCTCACTCGCCCGCCCTCAACGGGGTTGCTGCTCTGCACGCCGCGCGCAAAGCCAGCCTGCCACTGGTGTACGAGGTACGGGCATTTTGGGAAGACGCCGCCGTCAATCTCGGCACCAGTTCCGAAGGCGGAATGCGCTACCGTCTCACCCGCGCTCTTGAAACCCATGTACTCAAACGGGCCGACGCAGTGACCTGTATCTGCCACGGCCTGCGGCAAGATATTATTGCCAGGGGGGTACCAGCACAACGTATCACGACCATTCCCAACGCAGTCGATCTGGAGCAGTTTCCACTGCTGATCGGGAAATCTGCGGACATTCTTCAGCTGCATAGCCTGAGTGACCAGCCTGTAATCGGCTTTATCGGCTCATTCTACGAATATGAAGGCCTGGATATATTGATTCAAGCAGTCGCAAAACTACGCGCCACCCTACCACACCTGCGGGTACTTCTGGTAGGTGGAGGCCCCCAGGAAAACGCTCTCAAACAGCTGGCCTGCGACCTCGATGTCAAGGATCAAATCATATTCACAGGACGAGTGCCCCATCAGGATGTCCCCCGCTATTACAGTGTGCTCGATGCGCTGGTCTATCCTCGTAAATCCATGCGCCTGACCGAACTGGTGACTCCACTCAAACCCATGGAGGCCATGGCACAGGGCAAGCCGGTACTGGCGTCCGACGTAGGCGGGCACAAGGAACTGATAACCCACGGGGAGAACGGCTACCTTTTCGCCGCAAACAATCCGGCTGCCTTGGCAAGCGCCCTCGAATCGATGTTTCTGCATACTACCTCCGACGAAAGTCTAGTGGCTCGAGGGCGTGAGTTTGTCGAACAGGAGCGAAACTGGGTCGCAAGTGTAGGTCGATACCACCCCATTTACGCGGCTATCGCGGGAGCTTGCACAACTGATGGCGTTTAATGCCCTGCGAATCTGTGTAATTGGCCCGGTCCCTCCGCCCGCCGGAGGAATGGCAAGCCAGACAGCAGAACTCTGCCACCTGCTTGAACAGGAGGGAGCCCAGGTCGCACTGGTCGCCGTTAACGCGCCCTACCGCCCGGCCTGGATAGGACGCTGGCGAGGACTGCGGGCGCTGTTTCGCCTACTGCCCTACCTTCGAGCGCTTTGGTGCAGGCTCGGGCGCGCCGACGTGGTACACCTAATGGCCAACTCGGGCTGGTCCTGGTATCTGTTCGCAACTCCCGCGATCTGGATCGCATATCTGAGAGGAACGCCAATCATCGTCAACTACCGTGGTGGTAATGCTGCGGCTTTCTTCAAGCGCGACTGGCGCTGGATCCGACCAACGCTGCGTCGGGCCAGCGCCTGCGTGGTGCCCTCTGGTTTTCTTGCCGAAGTATTCGCCGGGCACCAGCTATCGACACGCATCATCCCCAATACACTGGACCCGTCCCGTTTTTTCCCAGCCAACCCGGCAAAGCCCAGGGCCTCACCCACCTCAGCCGGGCCTATTCTGCTCATTACCCGGAACCTCGAATTGATCTATGGCATCGATTTGGCCTTGCAGGCACTCCCTGCTGTGCAAGCGCGCTTTCCAGGGGTTAGGCTAGTAATCGCTGGCTCAGGCCCTGAGCGGGCTTCACTCAAGCGCCAGGCGGAGGACTTGGGGGTGGCTGATCGAGTGGAGTTCCGCGGTCGACTGGCGCGTCAGGAGGTGGCCGAGCTGTACCGCCAAGCCGATCTTCTGCTCAACCCGAGCAGGGTAGATAACTCGCCCAACTCCATTATCGAAGCACTTGGTAGCGCTCTGCCAGTAGTATCCACCCGTGCCGGCGGTATCCCAAAGCTGGTCACTGACGGGGAAACGGCGCTATTGGTCGATCTGGAAGACAGCAGTGCGCTGGCCGCCGCCACCCTTCGTGTACTCGAAGATGATGATCTGCGAAACCGATTGAAATCCACCGGGCTGAGTTTTAGCCGACGGTTTCATTGGGATTCCGTGAAAAAGGACCTGTTGCACAGCTACCAGCAAGCCATTGAAACGAAAAAATGAACACTTTTGACAGTAACCCGACAGATTAATAGTAGCGTGTGTAGATGAGAGGCCGTCGGATGCTTAAACTTTGACCGGTTTGGCTATGAAAAGTCAGCATTCAGACTAACCTCTAGATACTGAGAATCCTTTTTAGCTTAAAGGAGCGAAGGGACCCATTGATGCATATCTGCCATATCGTATTCCGGTTTGACATCGGTGGCTTGGAAAACGGCATCGTTAATGTTCTCAACTGCCTTCCCAGTCCTGGGTATCGTCACTCCATCCTCTGCCTGTCGGGTTACAATCCCGAGTTCTTCGGCAGGATTCAGGCCGATGGCGTTTCCATCCACACGCTGAACAAAGCGCCCGGTAAGGATATCGGCTACCTGAAGCGACTTTACAGCCTGCTTCGAGAGCTTCGCCCCGACATCGTCCATACCCGGAACCTGAATACCCTCGAGTGCCAGGCAATCGCCTGGCTGGCCCGCGTGCCCGTTCGGATACACGGTGAACACGGCTGGGATTCTGAGGAAGCCAAGATCCGCAGAAAGCCAGCGTTAATCCGCAAACTGTTCAGCCCTCTCATCAGCCGCTATGTCGCCCTTTCCGCTGAAACCGAACGCTATCTCACAGGCCGGGTAGGTATCTCCTCCAAGCGCATCGAACGTATCTGCAACGGTGTCGATATCAGCCGATTTCAACCCAGGTCCCCTGCCGCACAAGTCCCATTGACTGAGTTTGTATGGGTCATCGGCTCAATTGGACGCCTGGCGAAGGTCAAGAATCACTCGCTGCTGATTCGAGCCTTTGAACGGTTGCTCGACAAGGCAGGTAATCGCAGGGATCTGTTACGTCTCACCATCGTTGGTGATGGCCCCTGTCGCCAGCAACTCGCCGCGCTGGTCAAATCCCTCGACATTGAGGATCAGGTTTCCCTTCCCGGTGCCAGCGATAATATTCCAGAAGTCATGTCCGGCCTATCACTCTACGTACAACCCTCCTTCGCCGAAGGGATATCAAACACCATTCTAGAGTCCATGGCTGCGGGCCTTCCGGTCATCACCACCGATGTCGGCGGCGCGAGAGAGTTGGTACAACCCGGTTTCAATGGCGAGATCACCGCAAACGATAACGTCGAAGAACTTACCGAGGCACTTTGGCTGTATATCAAGGACCCGCAGCGACTGCGCACGCAGGGTGCTAACAGCCGCATTCGAGCCGAGCAGCATTTCAGCCTTACAACCATGGCCGAACGCTATCACCTGCTTTACCAGGGACAGTCCGCAGCGCTAAACAGGAACAGAAACCATCATCAGAACCTTAGGCGCACCTGAGTCATGACGCGAACCCTATACACCCGACTGGTCGCCGATTGCCTGTTCCCCCTGCATGAAAGGCTGAAGGGCCACGGAAGTGTGGGGCTAAGAAAGGCTCTGGAACAAAGCCAGTGGCTTACCCGGGATGTGCTGCAGACCCGTTGTCACACGCGGCTACAGCACTTCCTGACCGACGTGAATGCCAGTAATCCTTATTATGCCGAGCAATTCAGAGCCTGCGGACTCTCGCCTTCCAGCTTTGGCGACCCTCAGGTTCTCCTGCGTCTCCCTTGCCTGACCAAAGAGCTGATTCGTGCAAATCGAGACCGCCTGCTCTCCCATTCCAATCAGCCTGCGAGGTTTATGAAAACCTCCGGGTCCAGCGGCCACCCGCTGGAGTTTGCCGTCGGCAAGGAGCGGCTCAGCCACGATATCGCCGCCAAATGGCGAGCAACCCGCTGGTGGGGCGTGGATATCGGAGACCCCGAAGCCGTTGTCTGGGGCTCGGACATCGAGCTCGGTGCTCAGGGCCTGGCCAGGCAGACGCGAGACAGCCTGATACGATCCCGCCTCTTCCCCGCTAAAAACCTCAGGGGCGATGCGCTGCTGAGCCTATTTGACCGCCTCCAGAACTACAACCCCGCCATGATCTACGGTTACCCTTCGATTCTATCTCTACTGGCCGAGGCCGCCCTGCAGCAGGGACGTCGCTATGACGCAGGCTCTCTCAAAGTTATATTTTGCACGGCGGAAAAACTCTACGACCATCAGCGGCAGGTGATAGAGCAGGTATTTAAAGCCCCCGTAGCGAATGGCTATGGCAGTCGCGACGCGGGCTTTATCGCCCATGAATGCCCCGCAGGGCGGCTGCACCTCAGCGCCGAGGACATCATCGTCGAGATCCTTGACGACCAGCAGAACCCCGTTCCCGCCGGCACATCGGGTGAGATTGTCGTCACGCATATGTCGACTCTAGCCTTCCCGATGATCCGTTACCGTACTGGCGATATCGGACGTATTTCCACTGAACCCTGCACCTGTGGACGCCAGCTGCCCATCCTGATGGACGTGATCGGTCGTGCAAATGACCTGCTCCGCGCCACGGACGGCTCTGCAATTCACGGCGCCTTTATCGGTAACATTGTCCGGGAAGACGAGGCTGTCGTTCAATTTCAATTCATCCAGCACAGCCCCAGACAGTTCGAACTCAAGCTGGTGTGTCGCGACGGCGCGCAGCCCGAACTGTCTGACCTGCGGGCAAAACTTCTTGATGTAGTCGGTGACGATGCCGAAATCGCAATTCAGCACACTGCAACCATCCCCGTGGAACAAAATGGCAAGTTCAAGTACATTGTAAATCGGTGCACCGCCCCCCCGTTTCTCGCCGGCGCAACCGAACAGAGTCCCTGACCATGCAGACACGGACACAGATCTGTATCACGGTTGATACTGAATTCAGCATTGCAGGCCACTTTCAAGATCCAGCACGTTATGCCCCCTTGGCCGAGCCGGTCATCTATGGCGATAGCCGGAACAAACGGCAGGGTCTGTATTTTCTCCTCGACACCCTTGCCCGCTACGAGCTTACGGCCACCTTTTTTGTCGAGTGCGCCAACTACTTTTACTTCGGCGACGAACCGATGCGCAGCATAGTGAAGCAGTTACAGCAAGCCAGCCAGGACATCCAGCTGCATATCCATCCGGTCTGGCTGAGCTTTGGCCAGAGCCGCGAGCCGTTCCCCCGCCACGATAACTGTGACGGGCGCAGATACGAGGAGATAGTCCGCGTCATCACCGTCTGCGCCGATATCTTTGAGCGCTGGGCCGGCCATCGCCCACTGGCGCTGCGCACTGGCAGCCTGCGCACCGATTACAACGTCTACCGTGCCATGGCTGAAGTCGGTATCCCCATGGCATCCAATATAGCCCTAGGCATTTTCCAGCCTGTCGAGCCAGAGCTGCAACTGGACTCCGGTCGTCGTCGAATACAGGGTGCCATGGAACTGCCGGTGTTTACCTACCGGGACAGAAACCTCTTTGGCGCTCACAAGAAGTCTCTGCAGATCACCAGCTGCTCCTGGCCGGAGATGCGGCATTTGCTTTGGGCCGCACGCAGAGCTGGCGTTGAACAGGTGATAATGCTGACCCATCCGTTTGAATTCATCAAGAAGTCGGACTTCAGATACACCCGGGTGACACGTAACCGTGTCAACCAGAGTCGTCTGGAAAAATTGTGCCGGTTCATCAACCAGTACGACCAGGACTTCGTCGCCGTCAATTTTACCGACCAGCGGGAAGCCTGGCTTGAATCGGAGCTGGAGCAACCATTCGTGCAGATCCCCTCGATATTCAGTATCGGTCGCAAACTCCACAACCGGATCAACGATTGGGTATGGGTCTACTGACTCACACTAAAGGTTCGATATCCCCAGCTATGAAAGATACGCAAGACAAAATCATTATTCTCGGCACCGATACCCAGATCGGCCTGTCTCTGATACGGGAGTTCGGTCGACGGAACTGTCACGTGGTCGCCATCGGCCGCTCGAAAGGTTCCATCGGGCTACGGTCTCGCTATGTGCAGGAGGGCTTTCTCTGGCCAAGGGGCACGGAAGCAGAGCAGATAGAATTTCTCAACCGGATCGCCAGAATCACAGGCGCCCGCTTCCTGCTTTGCGTGTCCGAGACTGATATTCTGTTTCTCAATCGTTGTCGCGACCGACTGGATGGATTGACACCACTGATTCCCAGTAAGGACACTATCGCCAGGGTGCTCGACAAGCAAGGTACCGCCTGCGTAGCAGCCGAAGCTGGCATCCTCTCGCCCGAAAGCCACACGATCAAAGACCTGACGGAACTTCCCACTCTCGCTCGCTCGCTCATATACCCGGTGATCTTGAAGTGGAGCAACCCCCACGAGGTGATGCAGGATAGCCAACGTCTCGGCCTTGCGATCGAAAAAATTATCTACTGCCACAACGCCGAGGAGCTGGCCAAGCAACTCAGGCGTTACGTGCCGCTGGGCCAGTTCCCGATGATTCAGGCCTACTGTCCGGGTTACGGCTTGGGCCAGTTTTTCTTTATGCACAGGGGAAAGGCTCTGTTGCGCTTCCAACATAGGCGCATCCACGAATGGCCTCCCGAAGGCGGATTCTCGTCGCTCTGTGCAGGTGTACCATTGGAGCAACACCGTGCATTGCAGGATAAATCGATTGCCTTGTTACAAAAGCTCGATTGGGAAGGCCCTGCGATGGTGGAATACCGGTACGATGAACACAACGATCGCGCCGTGCTAATGGAGATCAATGGACGATTCTGGGGGAGCCTGCCACTTGCGTACCATTCCAATGCCCCCTTTGGTTGGTACAGCTACCAGGTACTGGGCCTTGGAAAGGTGCCCTCGACACTTGAGCCGATGCGAGATGACATTCAGTGTCGCAACACCCTGATCGAGCTCAAGCGCTTGCTTCGAATACTCTTTCAGCCGCACAAAATCAGGGACAAAAGCCTTAGGTTCAGCCCATTCAAGGAGGTAGTTGGTTTCATAGGCGGTTACTTCAATCCCAAGATGCGCTACTACATCTTCAGCCTGTCGGATCCCAAGCCCCTGCTGGCTGACTGGGCCGCAATAGCGCGCAAATTAATGCGCCGCTAACTTACCTCCACCACCCGGGCAACCGGTCGGTGAGCCAGGTACTCTTCGATCAGGTTCTCAGTGGCATTCTCGATAATGGCATAACAGCAATTGAAGTAGGCTTTGCCGTGTATATGAGGATCATGGATATGCAGCCGTCTGGGCCGAGCCCAATGTCCAAGAAGCGCAATTTGCGCATTGCTTTTGCACAGCATACCTTGTAATCGGCGTGCGTGGCGCAACTCCATCACCAGCAACAAGTCAGTGTCCCGAATACTGAAATCGGCACTATCCGTGGTCAGGTGGGAACGCATGTCTACCCCTCGTTCAAGCGCCGTTTCCACTCCGAGGTCGAAAGCCGGCACACCGCTGGTGGTCGACAAGCCGAAACCTGCGCTGGGAATGCCATGAGAGCGTGCCACATATTCACCAAAAGGACTTCGGCAGATATTCCCGAGACAGACAAACACCAGCCGCTCTACCCTGGCGAAATCGACCTGCCGGTATTCCTCGTCCAAGCCCACACGAGCTCCCATCTCTGTGAGCAGCAGCCTCACAAGACCCTTTAAACTGGCAAAGTTGTCATGAATGTAGTTCATTACTGTTTTGGCTCTTTCGATTCAATATACCATTGTAGGATGGCCAAAGCAGAGCGTGCCCACCAGTCGATGGCTCATTGTTGAGTTATACCCTTTCGGGTCTCCCCCCTACAGCCATATTAAAAAGCTAGGCCTCAATCAGAACATCCAAAGGCACTTCCTTCCCCGATCTAAAGGCCGAGCGGCCAGATAGGCTCATCGGGATTCCGGTACGATGACGACTGTGACAAAAAGAACAGCTGGGGCAACATTGCCGACTGTTGAAATTTGACTCCACAAGCTTAGTCTGACTATCTACACCACGAATTCCGGGCGATGGACCCCGACTCTTAACTAATTGAGAAAGTCCCGGAATACCGTCTCGGAAACACCCCGCTTACGAGTCAGAATTTGCCAGAGCTATGCGGTAATTCCAGTCTAGGCAACTACACTCTGCCATGGATACACAGAAGTAAGCATCTGGAGCATAAGCGGCATGAGACACACTTTGCTCGGCGGCTGTGTGGTCTTCGTTCTACTACTCGCAATGAAAATGGTTAGCAGTGACGAATTACATGGCCACAAGGCACAGCCAGCTCAGGACAGCGAGGTCCGAACCAGCAGAAACCTGGCCGACTGCATGAAGATATTAAAGGACGTGAGCGGAGGCTGGTGTGAGCTCCGCGCAAGCGGGGATAAGCCCGGTATTGCCAATGTCTGGCCAGTCAAACAGCCTCGCATTCAACACTCAGTAGGACCCAAGGCCGTACTCATAGCCTGGAGCAGCGCCGCCTGGGATAGCGACGAGCAGACATTTTATTTCATGGGCGGCGGCGGACACGATTACGGCGGCAACGAGGTCTACCGTTTTTCGTTAACGGACGGGACCTGGAAAAGGCTCACCAATCCAAGCCCTCTGGATCACTGGACAGGCTCAAAGCGCTCCTTTTGGATTCCCGATGTGCGCTCCGTACCGCCGGCCTCTTACATCAACGATGGACTCCTGTTCAACCGCGCGACCGGAACCATCATTTTGCTAGCCAGCCATCCAGCGAATGGGGCCAGAGTCATAGACGGAAACAATGCTACCCAAGACACCTTTTTGGACGATGGAAACAAACCCCACCAGTATGAATTCAATCCCTCGGAATCAGAAACCCGCAATGGCCTGGCCCCATTGAACTGGAGACGTATAGGTGACTATTACTGGCCCAAGGCCAGAAGTGTTCAGCTACCGGACGGCACGCTGATATTGGGCAGCCATGAACAGCTGTTTAAGGTTGACCAGAACAAGGACGGGCAATTGCAGGAGCCACAACTCTTCCATGATGATCACAAGAGTCGCGGAGGAAACGCTGTCTATGATTCACACCGAAAATGGATATGGAGCGTCTACTTGTACACCTTGGTTGCCGTCGACTCCTCCGGCAGAACTGTGCAGGACCTAAAGCTGCCGATGACAACCGCTAAGTCCTTGGCAATTGCTAAAGATGGCAGTCTTGTCATGTGGGATGGCACTACCCGCATTTTCATGCTCGATCCTGATGATCCATCTCCGGTATGGCGCACCATCAACTGGCTTGAGAATGGGCCTTACGGAGGCTCGCGAGCACGCGTGTACGACAAGTGGGTTCACTTGGGCAACAACTATTTTTCCGGTATTTCCAGTTACAACCACGGCCTTTGGATATACAAACACCCAACCGATCCAGAACTCGGCCGCCAGCTATCAGCTATCAATATCCAGAAAATGATAGACCGGGCAGAAAAGCATTCGACATTAAAATTACCGGCGGGTCTTTACGCTTTTGGTCTGCGAATCGATAAACCCCTGACGTTGGATTTCGAGGGGGTGGAACTGATGGGAGTCTCCGGCGGGAAGGGGTTACTGAACATTATCTCCAACAACAACGAACCAGTCACAATACGTAACTTTGTAGGCAACGCCGACGTCGGTGCGGCGCAAACCGGTAATAGAGCAGGCATCCGCATAACCGGCATCAATTTCAATGTCAGCCTGGAAAACGTCTCGATTCGAAAAACCGCCCTCGGTGTCATGACTGACAACCGCGGCGGCAGCCTTTCTATCAAGGACAGTGTTTTTGAGGATATTGGCTACTACAAACGACAAGGCTTAAGCCACATCATTTATGCGGGCGCCATAGACTCCCTGGATATCACTAACTCCAGACTGCAAAGATCCTTGCATCTGGGTCACTTGCTAAAATCGCGCGCCAAAGCTACGACGATCACCGACAGTCTGTTACTGGGTTTACAAAGCAAGCACAGTCGTGTGATTGATCTTTCTTGCGGGGGCAGCCTCAAGGTGAACAATTCGGTACTGCAAAGCAGCTCACTGACCGACAATCAGGACCTGATTTCAGTCGGTGTGGAGCCACCAAAGAATTGCCGTCACGGTTTGCTGGATGGCAATATCGACATACGGAATAGCGTGATCGTCTTTGACCGGGAAACACCCGATGCCGACAACAACCGTTTGTTCACTTGGCGCACCGGCATCGAGCACCTCTCACTGAGCAACAACACTATTGTCAGCAAAGGCGCCAATAACCTGCTGAAACAGCCAATAGGTGATACCACCATCGAGATAGAGCCTCAACACAATTCCATGTTCAAAAGCCGTCAGGCGGCCGATTTGAATCCGATGCCGGACACACCGCCGAGATCCGGTTCATTGACCAGATAACGACAACTCAGAGTCCTATGAGTAGAAGGTTTCCGATGAACACACGTAGCTTGTTAACTCTAGTCATCAGCAGCTTGCTCTTAGGAAGTTTAGCCTTCGATAGCGGCCTGCAGTCCGCCACCAGGGAGTCGGCACTTTCCAAACTGGCTCATGATATGCAGCCGGGAGAGTGGGCTGAACTCAAGGCCAAACGCCCTCACAGGCTTATGCAAGTGTTTGTTGGTCATCGGGATTCGGGCAAGGAATTGTGGCATCACATTGCCGGCTGGACGGATGATGGTCAGTGGGATCCCAAAACCGGTCAGTTCCTGTTTATGGGTTTTCGCAAACAGAACAAATTTATTGCCTACTCCGAGGACAGCAATGAATGGCGCGTCCTTCCCGGCCCCTTTGGCTGGAATACCCCGGAACCGGGCGCCTTTGAAGACACCCGCAAGACAGGGTTCGGACACGTTTACGGGCGCAATGCACTGGATCCAGAGAACGGCATTTTCTATGTATCTTTCGCGGGCTACACCTATGCCTATAATCTGCAGGATGGCACTTGGTCCCGAATCAGAGGGGGAAGCAAAATGAGTATCGAATACTTCCCCGGACTAGGTTTGTTGGCACACAAAAACCGTCCAGACAAAAGCAAAGAAAATTTTCCTCTTAACTTGCTTAGACCCCAGAGCGGCATCTGGGAGCCGTTTACTACTCTGCCCTTTTCCGGTTATCACTCCATTGCGCGTTACAACCCTAAACTGGATGAGATGATCTTTATCGCCGGCAACGACAGTCGAGCCGTGGTGACGCTTACGCGCAATGGTCAACTTAACCGGCAGAAAGATCTGCCATTCGATATGACAATCCGGGATGGCCAGGTAGTGGTGGACCCCAACACCGGGCTCTATCTGATATTTATCCTAGACCCGCGCTCGCTGTATGAGTTCAACAGCCAAACAGACCAATACCGGCGCGTACATGACTTTCACCCCCCTTGGGGAACGTACGAGATGCCGGTTCCTGCCGCAATCCCCGAATTGGGGATAATTCTATTTGTGGATGATAAAACATTGCTGTACAAACACAGGCCATCTAAAGACCAATAGGAATGAATAGTAGTCTATTCAGTACATATTAGCGTTATAAACCCACCCGGCAAGCTACAGGAATGTAGCTAGTGAATAGTGGTTTTAAAAATAGGACATAAGATGCCGCCTCTTTACCGAAAAGAGGCGGCTTTTCCGCAGTAGGCCAGTGTTAAGCCCGACAGGCTATTAGGCCTTAATTGGATTGCCAATAACACCAAGGCATCAGCCGCCGCATGTGTATCGATTTTGGTGTTCTTGGAACTTTATCTTCTGTACTGTTGTACAGTTGATATAGAAGGCCTCCGACAACCAGTTACAATCATTACACACGATTCAGGAAGAGATGACAGGATGCAGAACGACCTTCCCTTAGTTTCGATCATCATTCCCGTGTACAACGGAGAGAAGTACATCGGGGAGTGCATTCAAAGCGTTATAAACCAAAGTTACCCCAACAAAGAGATTATCGTCACCGACGATGGCAGCACCGATCACTCACGTCAGGTGGTCGAGAGCTTTGGCGATCAAGTCATCTACCACTATCAGGACAACGCCGGCTCCGCTGTCGCCCGCAACACCGGTATCGCCAATGCCCGCGGGCGCTACATCGCTTTTAATGACGGTGATGATCTTTGGGCGCCCGAGCGCCTAATGCAACAGGTACGTTTCCTTGAGCAACACCCGGACTACGGCGTGGCTACCGGCCGTTTTCAGCATGTAAACCAGCATTTCAAACTCGCTTCAGCCGTCGCTGTTGATGACAGCAAGCCCCCAAAGGTCGACGAAACAATGTCCGGCTGGGTCTACCACACCCTGTTCGAGTGCTCCTGGTACCATATCATCGCCGCGCTGGTGCGTGCAGAGGTGTTAGAGCATGTCCGCTTCAACCCGGATTTTCGCCGCGGTCAGGATTATGATTTTTGGCTTCAATTGGCCCACCATACTCGCATCGCCCAACTAGAAAACAACTACGCCTATTACCGCAAGAATCAGGAAAGCATTTCCCATCGTCCGCACCCGCGTAACTATCGTGCCGAAATCATGGAACACAATCTGCGCATCCACGGAACGAGCAGTCAGGATGGGCGGAATATCTCTCAGGAGCGACTGAACCAGCTTTTCCACATGGTCTGGTTTGAATATGGTTATGAGCTGTTTTTGGCCGGCTGGTATCGTCTCGCGTTGAGCTCTTTCAATATCGCGCGCCGCTGCTCACCGCTGCGCGCCGACAGTTATAAATTCATCGTTCGCTGTCTGCTCAACCTATACAAGGATCGATCGCCGACATGATTAACGGTCAGGATCTCGCCCTGATCTTTCGGATGCAAAAACAACGCTGGCACCGCCGAGTCAACCGTCGTCCGAATTTCGACCAACAGGATGAAACGCTGGTAAGCGAGTTTCAGAATCATGCCTCCGTGCCGATGGATCGTCTTGAGCAGTTGCTGCGCTACTTCTGGAATGCACACCAACATTACCTCCACGTCTCGGGCACCCTCGCCTATTACCCTGGAGAAGGCAGCATTTATGGCGCGCGCAGTGACGCTATAGAGGGGGTAACGCGACTGCTACCGCTCTGGTCCGCCTACCGTTCAAGCCCCTATGCCGACCCCCAACTGCGCCAGGCAATGGACCAGCAGGTTGTATGCGCTCTTAGCAACGGCACCGATCCTATGCACCCCGGTTACTGGGGCGAGATCAATAGCAGAAGCACTCTGATTTGCGAAGCGGGAGATATTGCTTTGGCGTTATGGATGATCCGCGACAGTCTCTGGACAACGTTTGACCATAACCAGCAACACAAAATACTGGCCTGGCTTCGACAAGTTGTGGGCAAGCAGACCGTCGATAACAATTGGCACCTGTTTGTGGTTCTCGTCGACAAGGTTTGCGAGTCGTTGGATACAGGACACTCGTTCAGGAGCGCCGACCGCTACCGGCGGATCAAATCATTCTATCGCGGTAATGGCTGTTTTGCAGACGGCGAGCACGGAGCCATCGACCTCTACAATGCCTGGGCCTTCCAATACAGCCTGTACTGGCTCGACCAGATCGATCCGGACTTTGACCGGACCTTCATACATCAAGCAGGTGATGATTTCTGCGCCTGGTACCAGTACCTGTTCACCGACCAAGGAGTGGTTCTGTTTGGTCGCAGTCTCTGCTATCGCATGGCGGCACCGTCCCCGTTGTTGATTGCCAGCGAATGGCATCCGCAGCGTTACCCTGCCGCAATGGCCCAGACAGCACTCGATAGCTGCTGGCGCTTTTTTATCGAAAACGGAGGCGTGCGCCTTGGCCGTCCAACTCAAGGGGTTTTTGACGACGACCCCGTCTGGCTGGATCCTTACAGCGGCCCGGCCAGTTCGTTCTGGGCAACTCGCTCGCTGGTTATTTATTACCACCAAACAGGCATTACCGACTGGCGTAAATTGGCGCCAGCCCCCCTCCCCAGCCAACAGCAAACAACCCGCTTGAGGGTGGAAGCCGCCGGATTAGAGTTAACCACTCAGCCCGAAAATCGCCGCTGTACGGTGACTTTTTATAATCAGCCTGAAGGGTTAATCGACGCGCCCCCCCAACAACAAAGTGCGCGCGAGTGGCTACGGCAATCGCTTTACGGTGTAGCCTGCCGCCCCTCCAACAACCTACTCAAGCAGGGAGTCCGGGAGTTTGACTCCTCACTGAGCATATATCGTCGACGTTGAGCACTGCCTGGAAAACTCCGGACGGGTTACGGACTAAATTAGATCACCTATACTCAAGGTGCTTGTCGAACCAGACCGCCCCGAAACAAGCTAGACGGGGCCAGTTTTGAACGTCGGAGAGCTCGTGCGTACCGTCGTAGGATAGCCAGTAGACAAGGGATACGTTAATGCTTCACCGCCTGTTGACTCTGTTTTCTCACCCGCTCACTCGAAACAAGCTCAGCATTCTTAACTACCATCAAGTATTGGAAAGCCCCGATCCCATGCGCCCATGGGAGCCGGATCGGGTCAAATTCGACTGGCAGATGGCGCTGCTCAGGCGCCATTTTCAACCGCTCTCTCTGATTGAAGCACTGGACCGCCTGGAAGCCGATACGTTGCCTGATCACGCAATTTGCGTCACGCTGGACGACGGTTATCTGAACAATCTGGAGGTAGGCGTACCGATCCTTAAGCGCCACCAAATTCCAGCTACCGTCTTTGTCGCCTCCGGTTTCAGTAATGGCGAGAACATGTGGAACGACCGAATTCTCGAGCTGTTTGCCAACCTTAAAAACGAACGCATCAACCTCGAAGCTATTGGCCTGGCGAAACCAGAGCTAGGTAACATCGCTACCCGTCGATCCCTCGCAAACTACACAATCACACAGCTTAAATACCTTCCTATTGCAGAGCGAGTGCAAACCGTCAACACTCTCTACCACGCTAACGGCAACATTCCCGAGCAACGTAAAATGATGCGGCCGGAAGAGATCTCCCAGCTGGCTGCAGCCGGCGTCGAGATTGGCGGGCATACCCACCATCATCCGATACTCAAAGGAATGTCCCCGCAGGAACAGCATCAAGAGATACAACAAAACAAAATGCTGCTGGAGCAGTGGACTGGAAAGCCGGTTGTGGGATTCGCCTACCCCAATGGCCGCTTCGGTAAAGACATGGATGGTGCGAGTCTTGCCGTCGTCCGTCAACTGGGGTTCCGTTACGCTGTATCCACCGATGCGGGCTATACGCACAAAGCGTCGAATCCGCATAATCTCAGCCGTTTTACCCCTTGGGACAACCAACCGCTGCGCTTTCACGCGCGTCTAATTTCCAACCTAGTATCCCGACTTGCGGCGCGCAATTGATGACGGTTGCAGCAGCCCTGAGAAGCGACGATTAACATGCGCGCATTGTTCTGGCTCACAGCCCTGCTGATCACCTACGGCTCCCTCTACCCTTTCAACTTTACGCTGACCAGCCTCCAACAGCCAGACCACACCATTATCAGCCTGCGCATACCGGGTATCGGCGATCTGCTCGGCAATCTTTTGCTATTTGCGCCGCTGGGGGCTCTCAGCTACGCTCGAGCAACGGCGCAGTCGATGACTTCCGAGCCAGCGACACTGCCACTGTCGTTCATAGTTCAAGCCGGGCTTTTTCCGTTGGTACTGCAACTGCTGCAGCTGTTGTTACCGGAAAGGGACCCAAGCTTTATGGATGTGATTCTGAACCTACTGGGCTGCACCCTTGGGTGGTACTGTGCCCGCTATCTGCGGTTTGTGCCGCATTTCCATTCGTTGGCTTTGGCTGCGCTACCGATCGGCATTGGTGCGCTCTATTTTCTTTCCGAGTTGTCGCCCTTCGTGCCGACAATCGATCTGCAGTCGATAAAAAACAGCCTCAAACCGCTGTTCAACGAACCCTTCGCCTTCGGTCAACTACTGGCGAAATCGGCCCTATGGGTGGTCGCTGTACGCCTGCTTTTCTGGCAACGCACCAACCTGCGCCAGCGCGGCTTGCTGATTATCTGGGCATTCATACTCGTCGCTAAATTGCTTATCTATAAAAACAGCCTGGAGCTGGGTGATCTGTCTGCACCCTTGCTGGCCTGGCTAGTATTAAGGTTTCTGGATGTTGACAGCCCCAAGGGACTGCGGCTGCAACTTGCGCTGCTGGCTGGCACCATCGGCTTCTCTTCTCTCGGATCATTTGCGCCGGAGACCGGACCTTTCAGTCTGATCCCCTTCTCTGGCTTGCTACAGGGGCAGATGCATACCAACGTCGCCAGTCTGCTGGCCAAGCTTTATGTTTTCTCAGCGCTGATATGGATCGCCATTGAAGCGGGGCTGAAGGCGCAGCGAGCGGCTATTCTACTCTCCACCGCAGTCCTGCTGCTGGAGATCCTGCAAATTTGGATTCCGTCCAAAACCGCAGAAATTGGTGACCCTTTGCTGGTATGGATCGCTTATGCCGCAGTCCGCCACATTGGAGATTTTTTGGCCCGACAACCGCCGCATACGGAACACACTGCAGAGGTGATCACACCCTCTCCTCCATCGCTCTCCCCCCTGTGGCGTCACAATCGTTCCCTGCTACTCGCTGTAGCGATCACATTTGCCGGTTTTGTAATCGCCATCAAGGGACTGCTAGCGCTGCCGGGAATACCCTACAACCTGGCGCAGCTGTTCCGCAACGATGGTTCCTTAATAGACCTAGCCTGTTTTTATCTCACATTGGCCGGTATAGGTATAGCTCCAGTATGGATCTGGAAGCACCAGCAAAACGCCACTGCTGTAGGCTTCTGGTACTTGATCAAAAACCATTTCCTGGCCGGCAGTACCATCTACATCCTGCTTTGGGTAGCCGTTTCCCAGGACAGCCTACAGGACATCACTGGCACCGTTATGTCCCTGCGCTTTTTAGACCGGTTACAGTTGGAAGAAGGAGTCCTGCCGGTTATTTTTCGAGTGATAGGCGTTTCAAATATTCGCCTGTTGATCGAATTTGTAGAGCCCGGACTGCGGTTCATGGCGTTGCTGGGGCTATTCCAGGTCCCTCTGTGCTACCTGTTGTTTCGCTTACTGCCCACTGTCGCGAACGACAAGAACAGCCGCAAACTACGCACCGCATCCGTTTCACTGCTGCTGTACGGCACCTGCTTCTACTACAGTTTTGCCGCCGCATCCACCGACAATTTAACCGAGCTGATCGCCAGTCCACCACTGCTGGCCGCTACCGTCTTTCTGTTTGCCCTCGCTGCGGCACTGGGGATAAAAGTGCTCAATAACAGCGCCCGACATCGACCGTTAAAAATTGTCGTGGTGATGGCTGCCAGCACCATGGTCGGATGGGTACTTGTCCAGTTCGCCCTGGCAACTGAGATCCAGAAATACGGCGCCACCTTCTCAGCACTCGATTTTATTCTCGGTCCCGACCGCAATACCCGCCTTGGCGATTCTGAACGGATGCTGCGCTGGTCGTTTGTTTCCATTGCCTGGCAAAGCGTGGTGCTGCTCGGAGCCTGGCAGGCATTGCAGCTACGCCTCCCCGCACCCAAACATAACCGGCCGATCTTGGCACGCCCACGAATCGCAGTCTCTCTCCTTCTAGTGCTTTCATTCAGCGCTTACCTGAGTAACCGCCTTTTCGGTGAAGAACAGCATTGGCAAACGCTGGCCACGAACCTTGCAAAGCCGGACATTCAGTTTGCCATTGATGATTCGGTCGCCACGGTGCCTGCCGACGCGAAACCAGGCCAAATAATGCTAAATAGCCAACCGATGCCCAACATCGCCACCGCCTTCAAGCGAGCCAAAGACAACAACCTTATTGAGATAAGTGCCGGTCATTACCGGCAGGCGGCAGTGTTAACTGCCCATAACGTCACCATTCGGGCAGAAAAAGGCGCCGTGCTCTATGGCCGTGCCGTCGAAGGCAAGGCCGCGTTGGTACTCAAGGGCAACAATACAACCATTGAGGGACTGGAATGCCATTCCATCAGCGTACGGGACGGTAACGGCAAATGCATCCGTCTGGAAGGCAAGGGCGTAACGTTACGAAATGTCTATTTCCACCACGCCCAAGGCGGCATCCTCGGCTCGCGTAAAGGCGGCGATATCGTCATCGAGGACAGCCTGTTCGAACACTTGGGCTCCGAGTCTTTCTCCCACGGAGTCTACAGCCTGTCTCCAACCCGCCTGATCATCCGCAACTCTCGCTTTCTCAACAACCGTAACGGAGCTCACGAAATAAAGTCCCGCTCCTTCTACACCGAAATTACCGGATCAGTAGTCGCGGCGGCGCAAAGCCGAGACAGTCGCTTGGTCGATGTTTCCCAGGGCGGCGTACTTATCCTGAAAAACAACATTTTCATCGAAGGTCCCTTCAGCGAAAATCACGACCTGCTGAGCTGGGGTGTCGAAGGCAAACTTCACCCCCAGGGCTCTATAGAAATCGTCGGTAACCTGTTTATCTCGGACAAGGCCGTATCAAACCTGATATCAATAAGAGACGCTCCCGCACAGTTAGCCATCTTCAACAATGTAGGAGTTGGGGAAATTCGCGGACTCGAGGCAGGAGATAATCTCTTGTTCGAAAATAGAGAAGTATTATCGATTTCGCCTTCTCCAGCAATCCCTTCTATAGAAAAAATTCTAAAAAACCAATAAAATAATAGTTCAGTCTGCTAAAATAATTTCTATTCCTTTTCTATGCAGCATATTTTTTAATCCACGGAGCGGATAGCCGTTTTTATATGCTTTACTGGCATATAACTTAGCGTTATCAAAGCTTTCAATTTTAAAATAAGACAAACCAAGATTATAATTTATTTCAGCAGTTGAGTTTATACCCTCAGCAACCAAAAATTCTTCAATGGCCCGCTGATAATCTCCGCGCTTATAGAAATGAATGCCGTAAATATTATGAAGTTGCCAACTTTTCGGTTTAAATTGAAAGGCACGCGAGAAGTAACATTCAACACTTTGGTAAAAAGGCGCACCTGTTTGAGGCAACCCACCCTCTTTCATTGATTCGTAGTTAATTAGTGCCAATAGTGCTCGAAAATGATTAGGGAATTTATTCAAAGTGTAGTGTAAATCATCCATTATTTCCGAGGATGACTCGCCAGAAATAAGCATTTCAACTTTTTTTGTAAAATGACGTCTTTCTACTACTCTAAGGGTAGAACTATCTGATACCGAAGTATAATCATAGGGGCCGTATTGAACATCAAAAACGCTACCGCAGTTCGCAGAGTAGGCCAGCGGAGATAGGGGAAACAACAATAATAATAACCATTTTCTCATTTTATCCACCCCAGACTTTTCAAAATTAAAAACCGTTAAATTGATAAAAATCCAAACAGATTATAAATAATCGACTTCTCAAAATTGGACCCATAAAAAAGTAATCTGTAGCACACGACTTAACGCAAACAATTATAGCATCGATGCTGTAGACGAGTTGAGTATTCCGATCAATCCTGATTTCTATGGCCGCGGCTCTACCCTCATCGCCAGCCAACTGCCGACGGAATACGGGCAGGACTACATAGACTCAGCCACGCTGGGGGCCGCCATCCTAGAGCGGTTGTTGCACTGTGCCCATCGACTCATTTTGAGAGGAGGGGGCCATTACAAAAAGTCACTCCGCTTGCCACCGTCCCGATTGATGGATCGGGATCCGATCAGCGCATAGCTCCAGCGTGAATGTAGTGTGCAAAGCGGCTACGCCCCCAGAATACGCACGAGTTCTAAAATACATTATTAATATCAATGAAACCAAAACATATGTGCTCTTCTTCAAGTCATTTTTGAAGAAAATATTTTAATGAATCTCTCATTCTATCGATTCGGCCCTTCATTGCATTACGCACTCTATTCAGATCATTTTTTTCCGCCAACGCTCGGTAGTCCCACACAGTAGAATCAGACAGTCGTTTAAAATCTAGAAACGTATCCGCCAGTTTTTCAGTGTTTTTAAACCAGTTAAAATTTTCCTCAGCCACCTGTCTTGATATACGCTTAAACTCTGCCATGTAGGGGTATTTGTCAACGTAGTACTGCATTGCATCGGTCAACTCTTGTCGATCTACCTCGCACTGAGGCCAATAGTATCCATCCCAACGGCTCCACAGCTTATCTACGCGTACAGCTCTCCCATTGCTGCCATCAATTACAAACTCGCTCATGGGTGGATTATCAGGGACAATGATGGGAAGGCCGGATGACGCTGCCTCAGCGATGGTCAGGCCGATTCCATCAAGGCGAGACGGGTACACATAAACATCACCTTTGTAGTAGAGGCCAGGGGCGGAAACTGTCCCTTCTATAACCTCCAGCCTCCCTTGGGCTGTCAGTTCAGCCAATATACCCTTAAGTGCGGGAAAAGCTTTAGCTAGCTTAACCTGACTATGAACGATTAGCTTTGCGGGTCCTTGGACGTTTCGAAAAGCCTCAATAACCAGGTCGGTTCCCTTGCGATAGGGATTCATTCCCGCAGAGTGGAAAAAACGAACGACACCGCTCGACTCCAATATTTCTGGCAGTTTAAAGGTATTGATATCAGTCCCCCAAGGTATATATATACATTGAGAGTGTTCTTTAAAGACTGAGTAATGTCGTTGCGTATTACAAATAATAAAGTCATAAATCCAGAACATTGGGACTGTTTTTTCAGTATAGTAATCTATATAGGTACCACAAATTACATCTAAATCTCGACACATCAGTACCGGTGCCCATATTAGCTGCTCATTAAAAAGGACGCAGTCTATATTATTTTTTTCTAACCATTCTTTGAAATCATCTAAATGAACATCTGTAGATGCGTAGGACTTCGGTGGTTTTCCCCATGTCACATACCCGGCATCCCAGTCCATATTCCCCTTTGCATAAGACTCGCCCCCCCTGGCATAAACAAATACATCTATGCTTTCATTGGCGTTCAGCCTGTCAAAAAATTGCCTGGAGACGTAGGCGGCACCTCGCTCAAACCAAGTAGTCACAATACCGATATTCATTTATATCTCCTTTGGCTTACCACTTGATTCCTAACCGGCGTTTTAAATCACGCTTCACACCCTCAGGAATAAACATGGAAAATCGTGAAAGAAATCTCAAAGAAAATTTACGAATAGCGGGTATTGCATAAATATGACACCACCAAGATAAAAAAACCCATGCATGCCTAATAATTGAACCGGAGCTTGAGTATAAATCCATATTGCCTACCAAACCATAAACAACAGCCGCCTGATCTAATTTTAACTTGAACAGCGCATCCTTTGGTAGCTCGCCTTTATGTTTCAGAAGGTCTAAAACCTGATCTTCATCACAGCCTAATGATAGAACTCTATCGCCAAAGCCGAACTGCCCTAATACCGATCTCAATTTTTCATCGTAGGATAAGGCTACGAAAGGTATGGAATGCAACATGGCGAGTATATTCGCATGAAGACGCATCGACAGCAGCGCATCCAATTTCGCTATCGTATTCAGGCTTTTTTCGAGAGTAGACTCATCAGAAACAATGATAGCTTCGCCTAAGCGCTCTCGTAAAAAAAAATATATTTCCGTATCACCTTTTTCATACGCCATAAAAACCAACTTAAAGCCATCATCGACAAGTTTTTCACAGATGGAAAGCAACCACTCCCGATTAAATCCTTTCCATTCCCTAAAACAAATACCGATAAGCTTATTGCTATTTAAATCACGATCTTGAGGGCCTAGGAGCGTTATTGTATCGAATTGGACCTTAAAAAAACCATAATCGAAATCGTCATATAGAGCACGTAGATAGGACGCTGAGTACTCGTCTCGAAGATAAATACAGCTATTCACAGACAAAAACCTCTTCCCCAGTGCCTTACCTTTCGTTGTGTGGATAGGCCCTGCACCAATACCCAGTGAAAAAACGGGCATACCAAAGCTATGTGCCAATTCACTAACCAAAGTAACGTGCTCTAATAGACTGGTACTGTGCACATCTTGGATCAGTCCTCCGCCTGCAAAGAAGACAGCTTTGCATGACTTGACGGCTTGTACGAGCGCAAGAAAGGATGGCTGCGAGCCTGCTTTTCTCGGATAAAAAGATTGGACGTAATCAAACTGCCCCCCAATGTAATGGCGGCTGAGATCTGGATCACCTGACAAAATAATTACACGGTATCCGAACTGATCAGACAAAAAATTTGCCAGCGTGGAAACTATAGCTTCATCGCCAACATTTACTCCCCCACAATAACCACAAACAAGCACCCTATCCATCAAAAAACCTTCATCATAATCGAAATTATTCACGACTCAAGGCCACCTAAATGTAATTTTCATTACATGTTTCAGCAAAGGCCTCATTGGATTATCACTATAGATAATCATTAGCAACAATACGGCGGCAGTCATCAAGGATACAAATAAAAACTCCACCAAAACCCCAACAGAATAACTTAGAAGACGATCACAAAAATAGTTAAGAACCAACAAAACAAAAACACACTTTGCTGGAAATAGCATACTGACTAACATATCTATAAATGTAGCATTCATCAGCTTAACCATTTGATTCCAAACAATCAGTGCACGGATACAAGATACAGATATCAATGCAAAAAATATAAAAGTCAAATCAAATGATCTATAAAAAAATATGACCGATATTTGTACGACACTTAATATAGCTGTCATCTTTAATACATAGTTAGCCATCCCCAAACCGGCTAGTGTGCCTTGGTGAAAAACAAAAATACTGCTTATTGAATAACTTAAACACATTATTTTAACCAGAGGAACAATTGCGTTCCACTGACTACCAAAAAGAATAAATACTACAGCATCCGCCTGAAAGAACAGTAGAGAACAAAATGGCCATGCAACCAGAAGGTACAGTCCATTTAGTTTGTAAACCGTATCGATAACACTCCGTTTTTCTCTACTAACTACAGCAATATGCGACTGAAATACAACTCGCAATGAGTTCTGAAAAATTTGGTTAAAAAGTTTAAATACTGATACAGCCTTATTAAAGAAAACGGCGACTTCAGGACCCTGAACTTTCCCAAGGATCATATCGGCGCTGCTCGTATTCAGCTGAGTAAACAGGTTAGATCCACTAATACGCCAACCAAAAGAAGCAATATCTTTAAGTCGCCCGACACTGGGTAAAACAGGTAACCACGTTGGTCTATAGACGGTTGCAAGACAGACTGTGGCCAGGGTGCCGGCTACTGAACCATAGGCTAAACTCATAAAGCCGAAGTTAGTGAGTGCACAGGAGATAGTGACCGAAGCACTAGCGAGGGAACTTCCGACATCAATAACCATTATTTTATTGAATTTCATCTCTCTCTTTAGCAAAGAAAGAGTAATGGAACCAAAAGGAATAATGATCAGGTTGATTGCTAAAAAATTAAAAACATCTGACATACCTTTTAATTCGTAAAAGGCAGCGATGTAAGGCCCACAAATAAACGCAACTAAAGCCAATGGCCAACACAAGAGAAGCGACATGGAAAACGCTGACGCCGCCAACTCGCCATCCACGTTTTTCTCTTGAATAAGATAAGAGCCGATCCCGAAGTCACGAATCAACAACGCCAGGCCAAATATGGATGCGGTAATGGAGTAGATACCAATTTCTTCAGGTGTTAGCAATCGCGACACAGCCATCACCGATGCCAATTGAATCAGCATAGATAAATAACGTGTGCCCATGGCATAGAACGCCGCACCGATAACTTGGCTCATAGGAAGCCCATGCTATTCAGCTGTTCAATCATAATAAAACCACCTACTCTGGGCCTTCAATGGCCTCTTAAAGTTCCAATAAACAGACTTGGCCGACTCCAACCAGTAACCATCTCTAAATGCGATGGCTAGCACTTTTTTGAGTAGAGTACGTCTTGACCTTTTCCAAAGATAGCCAACAACCATGGGCCAGTATCTACTTACTTTTCTCCGATAATCCTGTTCATATTTCTGTTTATCTTTCGGGCTCATTTCACCGTATATTTTATTTGCTGCAAGCAGCGAATAGGTCATCTGCAGTTTTCCACCATAGGTTGTTGATAGACCACCAGGCAGAATATCAAATTCTTGGGTAATCAGTGCTACGTGGACAAAGGGTCCAAACCGCGCCAAATTCAGTTGCAAGGCGTGGTCGTTGCCAGCCTTGAAGCAAGCTCCCACATTGCTACCCAGTACTGCAAATTCACGCCTCACCGCGATGTTCATGGCAGACGCAAGGGGATAAGTTTGCTTCAGCAACACCCTGAAGGGGTCATCAACGACAGTACACTTTCCATCTAAAGGCTCGCCAGAAAATCGCGCCAGCTTTGGTTGCGGCTTGGCGCGATTCCAACTTTCTGCAAACGCGCAGATGCATTGGGGGTGAGCAATCAAAGTATCCCGTAGGGTCTGAACTTTATGGGGTGGGCAAAAGTCGCCGGCATCAACAAATAAAATAAGATCCATCTGGGCATTTAAGGCCCCTTGGTAACGTGCTACTGCCGCCCCCTCATTAGACTGTTCAACCACCCTAACAGGGGGCCCATAAGCTCCCGCAATCGCTGCACTGTCGTCACCTGAGCCATCGTCGACGACAATAATCTCATCGGGAACTACAATTTGCCGGAGCAGCGAGTCGAGTGTCTCAGCAATATATTTAGCTGCATTAAAGCAAGGTATCACTACTGAAACCGAGAGACGCTCAGACGACATCGGTGCCTCTCTTGGTAATTTGACTGGGTCATACATGCTATCCTTCGGCATCATCAAGACCGCACCTGTTTCAGGCGTGCGTCTAATGCACGAAAAAGCGATGGAAAAAGCGCCTTCAATACCCGCGGATCATCTTTAACAGTGCTTAAAATGAGCCTCCAGCCGACCGGTTTTCGCCGCCCCAAGAGATGAATTAGCGTGGCAAAAAAGTCAGAACGTGATTGGTCAAGTTTTTTCTCGATTACCCTTTGTTGCTGTGGAGTCAGCACTATCTCGAGCATAATCGCCTTGGACAGTCGGATGTAATTCGATACCAATATAATTGAACGATCCGCTCCCCACCGGGAATTGTCATAGATGTTAACGCCACTGCCTTCCTCCACCAGGATTTCGGGATAAAACGCAACGCGATCAGTGTGTTGGCAAAGTGCCAGTTTGAACAGTCTGTCCTGGCCATTAAACAGGGTGGTACTGAATCGTAGTTCAGGCGCCACTGCCAAGCGGTAAACCAAGGCAGAGGTGCTGATAATATTGCTACGAACGAGCGCGTAGTCGAAAAAATTACCTACAAAGCGGTAAAGGGCTCGGTCTGTTGGCAGCCGCTGGTGCTCATTAGCGACTAGATTAAGTCCATCCTTTGCGTGCCAATCGAACCTTGAATCCTCAAATCCAACTCGATAACTATTGGCAAAGAACAGATCGTGCCCC
This sequence comes from Marinobacterium profundum, assembly GCF_001528745.1. Taxonomy (GTDB): domain Bacteria; phylum Pseudomonadota; class Gammaproteobacteria; order Pseudomonadales; family Balneatricaceae; genus Marinobacterium_A; species Marinobacterium_A profundum. The sequence continues at coordinate 29,741 of NZ_BCNS01000175.1, forward strand.
TCAGACATAGCCTCCATGGCGTGTAGGAGAAAATCATCTTTCCAATAGTCGTCAGAATCAAGGAACGCCACATATCGAGTAGAGCTAGGAAGATGATCCAAGCCATTATTTCGTGCTGCCCCGGGTCCAGCGTTAGCCTGGCAGATAACTGTAACCCTTGGGTCATACCCATCTAATCCAGCCAACTCTTCCATTGCAGATAGCGGAGAACCATCGTCAACAACGATCACCTGCACGGGAAAGTTACCCCGTTGGGCCAGAACAGACTCGACACACCGCTTTAACAGCCCTGACTCTCGCTGATAGTAAGGGATGACAACGCTAATAGCTAACGCGGCTCGCTCAATCGTTTCCATAGTTCACCATCAGGCGCTTACCGTCCCGCATAACGGCGCATGTTAGGCTGCTACTTGCTGTTCTGTTTGCTTCCTTCTTGCCCAGCTCCCGCTGAACGATACTGTTCACCGCAACTACCGTCACCACTAAATGATAGGGCAGATCGAAGTATGCCAACGACAAAAAACCTCCTCCGACCATGTAAGCCACGATCGACACCTGCAGATAGCGGCACATCAATCCAGCCCATTGTAGAGACTCAATATGTCTGGTCTTAGCAGTAATTCTGCTGCACATTCGCCAAGTGGTGAAGAACACCATGAGGTAGCAGATCAGAGCCAACCAGCCGTGCTTACCCAACACTTGAATATAGTTGCTGTGGAACGCAACAAAATCATTTGGATTAGGCGCATATATCTTGAAGTTACTTGGGGTTTCAGCGTTAAACCCCCGAGAAAAAGGATGAGAAAACGACATATTGATGCCCGCCTGCCAAGCATTCAGGCGACTGTTGGCCGATGCATCTCGCTCCTCGCCCTGCTGTTCGTCAACAAATATAGTTGCCATCCTTTGGTGCCAATTTTCAGGCATAAAGTTATATATGGCGGGTAGCATTGCCAGCATAAGTATAAAAGAGAGAGCCTTACGGTTGCTCTTGGTCCAAAGGAAAAATGCGCATGTAGTCACTGCCAAAAAGGCGCCGCGGGAATGCGATCCAAACACGGCGACCACCATCAAACCAGCACCAAGTAGCGTCAAATAGCGCAGTGATTTACGTTTTAGCGTGGTACTGAGGTAAATAAAAACAGGGATCACCATCAGGTTGGTAATCGCCATGGCGTTGTTCTCTTCAAAGAACCCGCCTTCTGGCCCCCAAACCCGGTATTCACCGCCCGTCAACAGTGTAAATACCCCACCTTTAATACCGTAATAGCCAATACTCAAGGCCACCACCCACAGCGCGATCTCAATTCGCTTTCGAGTGGTCAGCATAGCCAGAATGACCAACGTAAACAGCTGCACCTTCATTACCTTCATTGCCAATGAGTTAACAAACGGGGTTTTGTCATGCAGTAACCAGGATAGAATCATCATGATGTACAACAGAATCAGCCATATCACCGGTTGCTCCATCGGGATGCTTTTGGGTTCTTTGCTCAACATGTAAGCGGTAAGCGCGAAAACGGCCACCATCATCGCTACCGGAAAGTCGAACATGAATCCCCAGGTCAGCCTGTGCGGGGCCATGTAACTGATCCAACACCACATGATAACTCCCACGAACGGGCGTTTAAACATCAAGGGTATCGTACCTATGACTATTAGAAACAAAATTATATCGCGCACAAATAGACTCCTATCACACGCGCTTCAATTTTCCGCAGCGCTTTTTAATCTGGCAAGAAAATTCTTCATCTTGGATAACTCATTGATAAGTAAAACAACTATACCTGAAAGGGTGCGATGGTTAACAATTTGAACTCCATATAGACATTTACTCTGACTCATCCATTCCTTTTTAAAAGAATCCAAACCGGTAAGAAAGTCAATTTTTTCAACTTTATCTGTCTTTATTACTCTTTCGATCATTTTCATAGTAAGTACCGTACCAGGCGATACACTTTTATAAGCTTGGTCATAGGCTAATTTATAAATGTAAGCTGTATTATTAGCTACAACCCACATTTGAACCGCAACAGGCTTACCTGAAACTTCTAGAATACCTAACCTGAGACTATCTTTTTGAGCACACATTCTGGAAAATCCATTAATAAAACCCGGATAGGGCTCATCGGCCTTCCAACTATTTTCATAAACCCTATGGTAATCTTTCATTCTCAATTCAATCGCATTGACATCAGTATAAATACTGATACCCCAATCACCCTCCGCATCCAATTTCTTAAATTTTCTTTTGATTGTATTAATCACACGCGACGGACGACCGGATAAATAAACTTCAAAATCATCACAGCTTTCATGAAAGAAATTTTTTGTAATAAAATAGTCGAATTTTGAAGCTAGAACCCCATTAATCTTGATTAAATCATTTCTGGATTCGCCACTAATAGGGTAAATGTCGACAACATCCCACCCCGGCACTTCTTTCCAAAGGTATTTCAAAAAATGGCTGTAAGCATCTTCCCTGGTGGTTAGGTTATTGTCAATAATGACGTCAAATATGGGAGAATAGTAGTTTGACAATCCAGTTATTTTCCGTACTTTCACACCATGAAAATGTGCCTCATTACGCCACATCGGCAGTACTGCTAACGCGCTACCATCATTGCCTGTAAGGCACAAGAAGAAAACATTTCCAGCACCGATTGCCACGGTATCGCAGAAGTTTTCAAACCAATCACGCCCCAGAAATATCGAATCCTGTTCCTTACCTTCAAGCAAATTAAGGAACGTCTCGGGCAGGGTATCAATACGCGGATAACTTGACACATCAGTTCCGGGGAGGGATTCGTTCTGGTTTTTCACCAGACGCTTGGCTAAGGAGCACGATATTCGATAAAGCGCCTTGCGTGAACATCGTAGAAAAGGCTTTGGATCTCGCCGGCTGAAAAAGCTGAAAACAGGACGCTTTATTTTACCCTTTACGGACACAATCCGAGGAAGGTATTTAACAGGACCAAACGTGTCCCTTTCGCTATCAAACCAGATTGTCGGCGTGTAAACCCCTGTAGCGATTGCTACAGTCTGTCCGGTGGAGCTGAGATACTCGATTGCAGGCAGATCGCAACCCGCTTGGATGCAAAGACCCACCCAAAAATCAGTGCGTCCAACCGTCGGTTCTATAACCCAGTAACGTCCGGCTTCATCCCTTTTGAACTCCAGTGACACCGGGCCGCAAAGGCCTAGACCGTTGAAAAAAGCCTTTGTTAAGTCAGTTAGCTCAGGCATGTCGACAGAAACGGCAACCGTGGTCTGCCCCAGTGCCGGCGGGTACGATGCCAGCTTGTTGCCCTCAAAGCTGACTAATGGGTGGCCATTCTCTAGGTAAAGCGCACAAAAATAGAGATCCTTGTCTGTACCGCTAACCCACTCCTGGACGAGAAAAGGATAGTCGCCAGGGAATTGGTCGACTACCGCTTCGAGTTCTTCAGTGGACATGCACTTGATTGCCTTGAAGCCAGACTGGGGGTTTGCAGGCTTGATAATCAATGGCAGTTGCAGCAATGCCAACTGAGTTTTTATATCAGCTCTGGTTTCCAGCACCACCGAAGCCGGGTAATTGAGGCCAGTCTCCTTGCATCGGCTCTCGATATTGCTTTTCAGCAAAAATTTTTGGACCTGGTCAACGCAACCTTCCCAACTAAGGATATAAGCCCCCCTGAGCCGGTCGATATTACTGGCAATTACCCGTACATTATTATCGTTGGAGGGAAATAACACTATGTCACGCGATGATGGTATCCGTTGTCGAAAAGCATGCAGGTCATCGACCAGCGAATCGTCCTTTATGCTTTCCACATAATGGATACGGGCAGAATTAGTCAGCGCCCCCGGTATCGACGAATTGGCTTCAAAGGCGTGTACTTCAATTCCCAGGCGTTGCAATGACCGCGCAATAGCCAATCCATGACTGCAAAGCCCCACTACCAAGGCACAAGGTGCGTTCTGAGGAAGTACCATTCCAACTCCTGCCGTGCACTTTCATTGTTCAAAGACTGCAACCATTGCCGACGCTGTCTTCCCGTTGTCTGTTTGAACCTGTCCGTGGTCTACTCCCTGAAGCTCGTTACAAATGTCTCAGTCTGGCGAGCCACCCAATCCTTCGCCTGCCGGGTCGAAAAAGTATGATCCGCAGTCTCCAGGTACACTTGAGACACCGATCGCTCTTTGACGAGTTGTGCCCAGGCAGTGTCTTGGGTGAGCTGAAGGGAAAACGTCTTAGCCGTCAGGTCGTTGCCGCTTAGCACGAAAAGCACCCTTCCCGGGTATTTTTTCAAGCCATCGAACATGCGCTGCTGATAGCAATTTTCATATGATTCTTTTATTTTGGTCGCGCCCCTGTTGGCGCTCAGTACCTGCCAAAGCGTACAAACAAACTCCCAGACGCTGCCCATAACGTTGCCCTTACCCCGAATCAACTTGTGCCACAAACTCGGATCCAAAAACCGACGTGTGTAATAGTGGGAGACTTGAGCCTTGGCCTTTGCTTGGCGATTCTCCAGCCAGGGGTTCAGCAGTACGAGGCCGACCAGGCGCGGATCCCGGTGAGCGTATATGAGTGCCGCTGAAGCGCCATCGCACAATCCCCAAAGCACGACTTTTTCGACCCCGGTACAATGTTGCAGGAAACAGTCGACCGCAGCTGCGATGTCGGCATCCAGATTATCGAATGCCTTCTTATCCCCGCTGCTGTCCCCCATCCCGGTGACATCAAACCGCAGCACCGGGACTCCCTGGTTTGCCAGCGCCCTCGCCAAGTGCACAAATTGGCGATGACTCCCGACCCGATACTGCGGACCGCCCACCACTATGACGACCCCGACGCTTGAGTGGTCAACCGAGTGCAGGATAGCCGCCAGCTGTTGCCCCTGGCTCGTGAAGCAGACAGCATGTTCAGGCATGGCACACTCTGTCGGCTTCCTGCAGACATTTCAACGTCAATACACTCAGATTCTCCGCATCGTAGGAATCCGGCACTTGCCAAAACGGCACACCGCTGCACACCTCCAAACTTAACCTGCCACCTGTCCATTGATCGTGAAGCCTGGAGACAACCAGTGGCACCTTCTCGCTAGCGGCCTCGATCCAGATAACAGTGACCGCATCCAAACAGGCCGAAGGCTGCAAAGAGAGAGCGCTGACTTGGGAGACCAAACTTGAACTCATTAGGTACCCTGCCACTTCCACCGGCTCACCCTCCAGACAGCGCCTGTACCAGTTAATCTGATTGCCTCCTCGTCCCTGCATCATCTCGCTCATCTGCTTCAGACGAAAAAACTGGCTCATCAACTGATGACCATTGATGACGGGCTTCCAGAGCAGTAAACGGTCCACTACATCTGCATTACGATCATCGACGTAGTGGGCTGCCAATAAGGCGCCAAGTCGCAATCCCCAGAGGGTCACCGAGGAGCGTTGCTTTTGCCCGATCCACGCCAACGCGGCGGCGATATCATCGAGCCACACCGGCACTGTGGCCTCATCAATTTCCCCTTCACTGTCACCGGTACCAAAAAAATCCAGCAGCACGACAAAATAACCTGCCTCTGCCAACATTCGGGCCTGCCTGGCCACCACTGCACGGGAGAGATTCATCTCTTCCATAAAAGGAGGCAGAAAAAGCACAGCGCGCTCGGCGGAGCAGTTCCCGAAGGTCGCCAAATAAAGGCGTGCCTGGCCTCCGGTAATAAAATGCCCTTGGTACGTCATCTGCCCAAATGCTCTGTCACAAAACTTACCAGCGCGCCAAGGGTTTCAAAGCTGTCAGCACTGACTTCATCATCGTCGATAGCGATTCCGAACTCGTCCTCCAAGCTGGTAAGAAAGGTTACTATGGCCATCGAATCCAGTTCGGCCACATGTCCAAGCAGCGGAGCATCACGACTCATGGAAGCTATGTCGCCTCTGGACGTGACAGCTATCAGCAGATCTTTTACAGTCGTCTCATAATCCATATTTTGAATTCCCTGCAATCAATAATTCCGATCAAGCCACAACGCCAACACCATCAGTACCCACACCAGCTCACCATAATACGAGGCGTGCCCGTTCTTATGACGGTGAATAGCCTCATCAATAAACGTCCTCTCAAAAAGGTCGTAGCGCTGCAGTGAGTCAATCGCCTCATAGGCCATTTTTTGCAATTTTGGCTGATCTTTGGTCCAGAGCCCAAATGGCAGCCCAAATCCATGCTTGGTCTTGTGGATAATTTTGTCCGGAAGAAAACCGCCCATCGCGCGTTTGTACAGATGGCGCAGGTTGCCACGGGTTAACTTGATATCTGCTGGAACGCGCAATGAAAAATCCACCAGACGATCGTCCAGCATTGGATAAACCACATCCACCCCAGCCAGCCGGCACATGCTGCTGACCTTGACCAGATCGTTATCCGCCAGGGTATGCTTCCAGTCGAGGTAAAGCAGGCGATCCAGCGGACCAGCCTTGGGTAGTGCATCGTATAGCTGCTGACACTGGCGGTCAGGCTCAAACAGGTCGACGCCCTTGACTACACTGGCCGAAAATATTGCTTTGCGATCAAGCAAATTGAGAAAATTGTAATACTGGACGTTCTCCGGGACCGTCATCTTTAGCTGTCGGACGAAACTCTTGGCTTTGCCCAGTAACGCGGGAGAGTCCGGCAGCCCAGAGCGCAGCAAGGCAAGATCCAGCGTTCCAATCACGGGAGTGAGCCTTTGCCGCCAGCGATCCAGCTGCAACTGTGTGGCATAGCGCTGGTTTCCAGCGAAGAGTTCGTCGCCGCCGTCACCGGCGATCAACCGGTTGACCCCGTGGGATTTGGCAAGCTGTGCGCAGAAATAGGTGGGAATGACCGAACTGTTGCCGAAGGGCTGATCCATACTGCCAACCACCTGCGGTAGCGTCGCAAAGACGTCTTCCGGAGTCATACAATATTCGTGGCCGTTGAGGCCGAAGTGTTTGACCGCCGTGCGGGCATAGCCGATCTCATCGTAGCGCGCGATGGGAAAGCCGATGGAGAATGCGTCGGGGTTTCGGATCGACTGCGAAGCCAGCCCGGCAAGACTGGAACTGTCCAGGCCGCCACTGAGAAAACAGCCGGTATTGTCCTTGGCACAGTAATCGGGCACGACCGCTTGCATCAGCGCAAACAGCTCGTCAGCCAACTGCCGTTCACTCTGAGGCGCATGCTGATCAAATGCAGGCTTCCACCAAGTCTCGCGAGACAACGTACCCTGACGCCAAGTGACCCGCTGGGCAGGCCCGAGACAGTAAACACCTTCATAGATGGTTCTCGGACTGGGGATCATATGGTGGTACAGATAGTTAACCACCGCCTGCCGGGAGATAGCCAGGGGCTCTGTAACAGCGCCGCGCAGTGCTTTAAGGCTGTCCGCTACAATCAGGCCGCTAAAGACTGATCGGTAGTAGAGCCGATGGGTCGCAAAGCGATCGGCAAAAAGATGGCAGGTGCCAGAATGCCTGTCATCGATGACCAGTGCGTAGTGGCCGCTCAGTGCGTGCACAAAACAGTCGCCCTGATCGCGAAATAGTTGCCCAATCAATTCAGGAGCCGCCGCGTCCCTGCTGCCTTTTAGCAGCGGCTGGCCGTAACAGTAAACCTCACACCCATGCACTGACGCTCGTTGCCACTTGTTGCTGGCACTGAGGTCATGTGAATCACTGATGAGGACCTGAACCGCAGCATTGGCGGTCTCTCTTACTAACTCTGTGCTATCCGGCATCAGCAGCGTCCTTCCTCCTGCACTTCACACTTGACTCAGCGCAGTGTAGTACGCATCTTTGCCTCCGACTTGCAGCAACAAAAAATTCGCGAACATCTCCGCCCTGCACTATCTTTTTCTCACCTGTGTATCAACATCACTGCTATGTCTGATGTGATCTGTTTCCAAGGCTCGCTATTTGTGAAAGGATTTTCATGGTTGTGATCAAGACACTGGACGTGACGAGACAAGATTGTTGGGATCAGTTTGTGGAAACCTGCGAAGAAGCCACCTTTTTTCATCGGGCTGGCTGGAGATCCGTGATCGAGTCGACAACCGGCCACACGCCTTACTACCTTTATGCTGAGCAAAATGGTCAGATTTGTGGCATTTTGCCGCTGGTTGAGGTTAAAAGCATGCTGTTTGGCCATTCACTAGTGTCTACCCCATTTTGCGTCTATGGGGGCGTGGCGTCGATTAGCGATGCGGCGACTACCAAGCTTATTGATCACGCCAAGACGCTGGCGGAAACACTGGGGGTCGACTACCTCGAACTCAGACACCGCCAGGCTAAAACCGCTGGTTGGCTCACCAGGCACAAACACGCCACCTTTCGTCGTCCTCTGAGTAACGATGAAGGCAATCTGCAGGCGATGAAACGCAAACAGCGCGCGGTTATCCGACAGGCGATCAACAATGAACATACCGCAACCATAGAGACGGATCTTGATCAGTTTTACCATGTCTACTCCACCAGCGTCAGAAACCTCGGGACACCGGTATTTTCACGGCGTTTTTTCCAGGCACTGCAGGCTGCTTTCAAGCACGACTGCGAAGTGGTCACCATCCATCACCAGGGTAAGCCTGTCAGCAGCCTGATGAGCTTCTACTTTCGTGATGAGGTGCTACCGTACTATGGCGGCGGGATGCCGAATTCACGCAGTCTGAAAAGTATGGATTTCATGTACTGGGACCTGATGCAACGGGTCACTGCCAAGGGGTTTGCGACCTTCGACTTCGGGCGCAGCAAAACTGACAGCGGTCCCTATCACTACAAGCGACACTGGGGCTTCGAACCCGAACCGCTCTGCTATGAGTACCACTTGGTCAGAGCGACCCAGTTACCGGATAACAGCCCCAACAATCCTAAATACCGCTACTTTATCAAGTTGTGGCAGCACCTGCCGTTGAAGCTGTCTCAGCAACTCGGCCCTTACCTGTCGAAAAATTTGGCATGACCACGTTCGAACCCGCCATCGACCGCGACACGCTGGGCCTCAGGCGTCAACAACGCAAAGCACTGTTGACGCTGACACTGCTGCTGCTCGTTTACGCCGCAGTCTTCTGGCCCAGCCTGATGTCCATGGCCGCGATCTGGTGGCGCTCTGAGACCTTTGCCCACGGGATGCTGATCCCTCTGATCAGCCTCTGGTTGATCTTGCGCAAACGTTCCCAATTGACATCGCTCGACATGGGAGCGGATTGGGTAGCGCTAATTCCATTACTGGGATTATGTTTTGCCTGGTTGCTGGGACGGGCCGCCGATGCGCTGGCGATGGAACAGTTGGCCACCACTTTAGTTCTGATTGTACTGGTAGTCCTCGCCCTGGGTAGGCCACTCGCACGGGCGTTGGCATTCCCCCTGGCTTATCTGATTTTCGCGGTCCCCTTTGGCGATCAGTTAACGCCATACCTGCAGCAGATCACCGCAGATATTACGGTTCAGGCGCTGAGGCTCAGCGGCGTGCCGGTACATTTCAACGGTCTCCTTATCGAAATTCCCAGCGGCCGATTCGAGGTTGCTGAAGCCTGCAGCGGGCTGCGCTACCTAATCGCCTCTATTGCCCTTGGGACCCTATATGCTCACCTCACTTATCGAAGCCTGCGCAGCCGTCTGATCTTTATCGCCGCATCCATATTGGTACCTATACTGGCCAACGGCATACGCGCCTACCTCATCGTACTGATCGCCCACATCTCGGATATGAAATATGCCACTGGGGTCGATCATCTGATTTACGGTTGGCTGTTTTTCGGCCTAGTGGTGATGCTGATGTTCTGGGTCGGTAGCTGGTGGCGAGATCCAGCGCCAAAATTCAACCCCGCACAGAAAGCTATCGCCTTAAACTGTTTGACTGTGGAGAGGCCTCGCACACTGGCCTATGCGACTCCAGCAGCCGCGCTAGTACTTTTGCTACTAACCTTTAATTGGGGTCAGTTGATGAAGCACACTCCACAGCTTTCCGCATTGCCAATCCAGCAACTTTCCTTGCTTCCATGGATTCGACAACCCGCCGAAACAATGTACTGGCGCCCCAAATTTGTCGGTGCCGACCGTATTTTTCACGCAACTTATCGACTGGATCGCGACGCCGCTGTAGCACTTTATATCGCCGATTATCAATCCGAACATCAGGGCAAGGAACTGATTAACAGCCTGAACCGCTGGTTTACCGTGAATGCCTGGACGCCGACAGGGCGCTCCAGTCGTACTGTCGCAGTCGGCTCCAGCCAAATCAAGGTCAATGTACTCGAGCTGCGGACGCTAGATGGCAGCATGCGGCGAATCTGGTACTGGTATTACGCCTACAAACGGCCCGTCGCTAACCCCCTGATGGTGAAGCTGCTGCAAGCCCTGAATAAGCTTAGCGGGGCACATGAAGTGGCCAGTGCATACGCGCTGGCGGTGGATTATGAGGACAGTCCCACCGCCGATGCAGCCCTGACCCGATTTATCAAGGACAGCTGGCCCGAGCTGACGGCAACCAGCCGCTGAATTTTTTGGACAGACGATGAGTACGCGCATGCACTACCTCCTGCACCATTTGATCGAAACCAGGGCCACGCAAAACGAAACACAACCGGCGTTGTCCCACAAGCAGGAGCAGACCTGTTACGGCGAACTCGCTACCCGAGTACAACGGCTTGCCGCGGGGTTGAGAGAGCTCGGCTTGCAGCGCCATGAACGAGTCGCCATCTACCTGCCCAAACAGCACGAAACCGTCATCAGCATATTCGCCGCCACGCAGGCGGGGGGGGCCTTCGTACCCATTAACCCAGTCCTGAAAGCACCACAGGTTCAGCATATACTCAGCGACTGCAATGCCCGCATCCTGATCACCAGCCACGCACGGCTGCAACAACTGGCCCCAAATCTGGCACACCTGACTGATCTGAAGCAGGTGGTACTGGTAGACGACAACCCATCCTCAGCGAATGCACCCTACTCCGTTTACTCCTGGCATCAGCTCCAGGACACGCCGACCAGCCGCGCGTCACCGGGCTCAGCAACCGACGCTGATATGGCAGCCATCCTCTATACCTCTGGCAGCACAGGAAAACCCAAAGGGGTAGTACTGTCTCACCGTAATCTGATCGTCGGTGCCCAGAGTGTTGCGGGCTATCTCGACAACTCACCGCAAGATCGTATCCTTGCAGTACTGCCTTTGAGCTTCGACGCGGGCCTCAGCCAAGTCACGACGGCATTCGAATCCGGTGCCTGCTGTTATCTGATGGACTATCTGCTGCCCAGCGATGTGCGACGCCAGGTAACCCAACATCGCATAACCGGAATCACCGCGGTACCGCCGCTGTGGAACCAGATCGCCTCACTGGAATGGAGCCAAGATGCAGCAAGCTCAGTACGCTACTTTGCCAATACGGGCGGACATATGCCGCAACCCTTGCTGGCCAAACTGCGCACACTTTTCCCCAACGCCCAGCCATTCCTAATGTACGGCTTGACCGAAGCGTTCCGCTCCACCTATTTGCCTCCGGACCAGATCGACTTCAAACCAGGGTCTATAGGCAAAGCAATCCCCAACGCCGAGGTACTGGTATTGAGGGAGGATGGCACGCCCTGCCAACCCCATGAGCCCGGGGAACTGGTTCACCGCGGCCCTCTGGTGAGTCAAGGCTACTGGAACGACCCACAGAAAACTCGCGAGCGCTTCAGGCCCTTGCCCGGTCAAGCCGAGGGACTGGTGTTTAAGGAACTGGCGGTCTGGTCGGGGGATTCGGTCACCCAAGATGAAGAGGGGTATCTCTATTTTATCGGTCGCAGGGATGAAATGATCAAAACCTCCGGCTACCGGGTCAGCCCCGACGAGATTGAGGAAATGGCCTACCAAAGTGGTCTTGTCCGCGAAGCCGCAGCTGTCGGCGTGCCCCATGCAACTCTGGGCCAGGCAATACTACTGATAGTGACGGTGCCCGCGACAACGGATTCCACGGAGTCAGACCTCGACGCCCTGCTGCAGCAATGCCGCGAACAGCTGCCAAATTTTATGGTGCCGCATAAATGTATCCTACAAGACGAACTGCCACGCAATCCCAACGGCAAGATAGACCGTCGATTACTCGCCCAACGGTACGCTGATTTATTCAATGATCATTCGGAGCCCACCCATGCCGACGGTTAACTCCCCGTTAGATCACAAGACCCGATGGCTGGATATTCGCCACAATGAACTCTACATAGGCGGTCTGCCGCTATCCCGGCTAGCCGCTCAAATGCCCCAAACCCCCTTTTACGCGTATGACCGCCAGCTGATAGCGCAACGTATCGCCGAACTGCGCAGGCGACTGCCGGTTGGCATCGAGCTACATTACGCCCTCAAGGCCAACCCAATGCCGGCATTGGTAGATTTCATCGCGCCCCTGGTGGATGGTTTCGACGTTGCATCACATCAGGAAATGCTGGTGGCGATCAATGGCGGTAAAGCACCCAGCGAGATCAGCTTTGCCGGCCCCGGCAAGACTCAGCGCGAAATCGAAGCCGCGGTCGCCGCCGGCATCGTCCTTAACGCCGAATCTTTCACTCAAATTGATCAGGCGGCGCGGGCCGGTGCCGAACTGGGGATCGCACCCCGAATTGCCGTCAGGCTAAACCCGGAGTTCGAACTAAAATCCTCTGGCATGCGCATGACAGGCGGGGCCAAACCATTCGGGATTGATACTGAACAATTCCCAGAACTGCTCGAGAGTATGCGAGAACTTGGCCTGGAGCCGGAAGGGCTGCATCTCTATACCGGCTCCCAGAATTTGAACCCGACAGCCATTTGCGAAGCACAAGAAGCCGCGATATGCCTTGCCTGTGAGTTTATTCAGCGGTTCGCGCTCAGGTTGCGCTTTATCAATATCGGGGGAGGATTCGGTATCCCATACTTTCCGGGAGAATCCCCCCTTGACCTTACCACTATCGCCGAACAACTGGTCCGACTACAAAGACAAACGCAGCAGGTCTCCCCTAAGACCACGCTAGTTCTGGAACTAGGGCGCTACCTGGTGGGTGAAGCTGGCATCTATGTGTGTAGAGTCCTTGAGCGTAAAACATCCCGAGGCACTGTCTACCTTATCACCGACGGAGGCCTGCATCACCACCTTGCCAACTCCGGCAACTTTGGCCAGGTGCTGCGCAAAAATTATCCTGTACTGATCGGCAACCGCGCTGAGGGGGAGGAAAAAGAACAGGTCACAATTGTCGGGCCACTCTGTACCCCGCTGGATATCCTTGCCGAAAAAGTGATGTTGCCAAAAGCGCAACCGGGCGATTGGGTGGTCGTCCGCCAGTCCGGCGCCTATGGTTTGAGCGCCAGTCCGCAACAATTTTTGAGTCACCCTCAGGCAACAGAAGTGCTGATTGGGTAGCGAGACCTTGGATATCGACATTGAGGCTATCACTCTCGGGGTCTGAGAATCGGCAATGGGACCCAGGGACACTGCACACAAGCGTCTATAATAGGAGCTGCAGGTCTTGAAAGCATGGTAAAAATTTCCTGAAAAAACGTACAAATCGTAAATTTGAAGGTAAGGCATTTCGCATCTAAAATTTCGTTAGTGTGATTTTCATTCACCGAACTTACGTCTCTGTGAGTTCGCTGCAGGAATATCGGAAAAAGAAAAATCTGACAGGAAGTCATCAACCCAAACAACCGCAGATAACGACAGGGAGCTTGAGGCATGTCTGCACAACTGGCAGGTAAGATATCCGTTAAACACTCCTATGCTCTCTTGGCAATTAGCGAAGCGTTCGTGATGTTGTCCTGCTTGTTCCTGAGCATGCGAAACTCCATGCACAGTTTTCTTGATCATATGCTCTGCCTGAGCTGTATAACTTTTGTGATCATAGGCTTTCTCGGCATGGCCGCCATGGGGCTGTACCACGCCCGGCAGCGAGGCACTCCCAGTGAACAGGTAGCGCGCATCTTCCTGAGCTTCACACTGGTCTCCGTCGCCGAGGGAATCTTCTTCTATACGATTCCAATGAGCGATATTCAGCCCCAGGGGCTCATACTGGCGCTCGTCCTGTCGTTCGTATTGATTTGCGTCTTGCGTTATGGATTTACCAAGCTCCACACCACTGGCCTCTTCAAGCACCGTGCCTTGGTGCTGGGGGCTGGAGAGCGAGCCTGCATCATCCAGGACGGATTGCGCCGCGCTTCAGACCGAAAAGGCTTTAACCTGCTTGGATATGTGAAAATTGAAGGTGATGCCTGCTGCATTCGACAACAGGACCAATTAACCGTCGATCTCGAGCATCTATTCAAGTTTGTCCAACACCATAAGATAGAAGAGGTGATCCTGGCTGCCGATCAGCATGAAGATTGCCTGCCTATGGGAGAGCTCCTTGCAAGCCGACTGGCCGGGATCCACGTGATAGACATCGCCAGTTTTATCGAGCGCGAGAGCGGAAAAATCCCGTTGAAACTGTTGCCTCCGAGCTGGATGGCGTGCGGCAGGGGCTACAGGATCAGCCGCAATGTCGTACGAATGGGGAAACGACTCTTCGATATTTTTATCAGCCTATTTTTGCTGATACTGGTCTGGCCAATCATGCTGATCACTGCGTTGCTCATCAGACTCGAAGGCGGCTCCGGAGCCCCCATCCTTTATCAGCAAACCCGGGTTGGCTTCAGGGGCGAGCCATTTGAGATCTTCAAGTTCCGTAGCATGAAGGTCAACGCAGAAAACGATGGGGCGGTGTGGGCCAGAAAGGGCGATCAACGTGTGACTCCCGTGGGGGCATTCATTCGAAAGTACCGTATCGATGAGCTTCCCCAGTTATTTAATATCCTTCACGGTGAGATGAGTTTTATCGGCCCGCGCCCGGAACGTCCGGAGTTCGTCGATAAGCTCTCCCGCAACCTGCCCTACTACGATGCCAGGCACCAGGTCAAACCGGGACTGACCGGCTGGGCTCAGATCTGTTACTCCTACGGCAGCAACGAAGAAGAAGCCTTGGAAAAACTCCAGTACGATCTCTACTACGTCAAGAATTTCAGCTTCCTGTTGGACACCATCATCATGGTACAAACCGTTGAAGTAATCCTGTTTGGCAAAGGAGCCCGATGATCAAAGTTCCACACTTTAGCTGCAGATGCACCTGCATAAGCGCGGCGAAACCAGAATGAAACATAAACACCTAGAAAAACTGGAATGCGGCAGCGTTCCCCATTCACATTGTGCCCCCAGCCCAAAAAGCAAATCATGCAAACAGCGGTGGGCACCCCAGGGAATGCAGTCCAATACAGATGCAGGATGACATGACACAATCCCCCAGAGCAGCCATGCCAACACGTCCCCCAACGAAAGCGACTCGCTATGAGCAGGTGCAAGCCGAACTTAAAGCTACCCCAAAAGTATGGTTGGTCACCGGCGTCGCCGGCTTCATTGGCTCAAACTTATTGGAAACGCTGCTCGAACTTGACCAATACGTTGTCGGCCTGGACAACTTTTCCACCGGCCATAAGCGCAACCTCGACGAAGTCCAGACCCTGGTTTCGCAAACACAATGGTCTCGCTTTCAATTCATCAAAGGCGACATCTGCAACCTTGAAGACTGTCACTGCGCCATGGTCTTCCCCAAGACGCTACAGAAAGTAAACTATGTGCTGCATCAGGCAGCTTTGGGGTCAGTTCCCCGCTCCATTGAGGATCCGATCACGAGTAACGCGACTAACATTACCGGTTTCCTGAACATGCTGGTGGCAGCGCGCGATGCCAGGGTCACAAGCTTTACCTATGCGGCTTCGAGCTCCACCTATGGCGATCACCCGACCCTGCCCAAAGTGGAAGAGAACATTGGCAAGCCACTGTCTCCCTACGCGGTAACAAAGTACGTCAACGAGCTATACGCCCAGGTGTTTGCCAAATCCTATGGTTTCAGCACCATCGGTTTGCGCTACTTTAACGTCTTTGGCAAGCGTCAGGACCCGAACGGCGCCTATGCTGCGGTAATTCCAAAATGGACGGCAGCAATGATTCACAACGAGGATGTGTTTATCAACGGCGATGGCGAAACCAGCCGGGATTTCTGTTTTATAGAAAACACCGTGCAGCTGAATATCCTCGCCGCTACCGCACCAGCTGAGGCAAAGAACGAGGTCTACAACGTGGCACGGGGAGACAGAACCAACCTGAATACTCTGTTCGATGCCCTGCAAACCGCCCTGCTAGGCTGCGGCGTGACTTACACCAAGGCACCTGTTTACCGGGACTTTCGCGCAGGAGACGTACTCCACTCCCAGGCAGATATCAGCAAAGCACAAACCAAACTGGGCTACACCCCCATGCATCATATTTATGAGGGTATTGACCAAGCTATGCCATGGTATGTGCGAGCTCTGAGTTAATTTCATTCTTTCTTGGGTTGCGACCCCTCGCCTGGAGTAACGTAAAGTGAATTCCGGACACGCAACGGTGAGGCGACCACTCGCCAAGTGCCGTCATGACAATGTTGCCCGACAGTATGACGCAAAAAACCTGTATGCAGGCGATTACGCGCTAAATGCGGAGTGTGCTGTTTGAAAATGTGCCCGGAAAACGATTGGCCTATCAGGCTTTGCGATAAGACTAACAGAGCCGGTCTATTACACACATCAGGAGAGTCCACACTTGCAGCAACCCTTGGCGCAGACTATGTTTCATGGGTGATGGCTTAGAGTAGATTCCAGTTGTATACATGAGTATGGAGAGTAGAGAATTATGAAAGAAATGAGGCCCGTGAGGCTGGCTTGTACTGCGGTAATCATTTCGTTCGTCGTCCTGACCGGATGCACGACTCAACCCTACCCACCTTTAGCAACAGCTGTTGCAAAACACCCTCTTACTACAGACCCCGCCCAGTACAATTATCTGGTTGGCCCAGGGGACAGTCTGAATATTTTCGTCTGGGGCAGCCCGGAAGTATCTCAGACAGTCACAGTGCGTCCGGACGGCAAGATTACCTCGCCCCTTGTTGAAGATGTCCCGGTAAGTGGATTGACACCAACCCAGGTCGCGCGAAAACTCGAGGAGACCCTTGGCCTCTATATCAAGGAACCGATCGTTACCGTCATAGTTCAGGGTTTCATAGGTCCCTACTCCGAACAGGTCCGAATTATCGGCGAAGCAGATGAACCCCAGGCCCTGCCTTACAGGGAGGATATGACGCTATTGGATGTCATGATTGCAGTTGGCGGTCTCACTGAGTTTGCCAACGGCAACGGTGCCAGCGTGGTACGTATTGTGGACGGTAAGCAACAACAGTACAGCATCCGTATAGACGACCTCGTTGAGGATGGTGATATCTCCGCCAACGTCCATATACTGCCCGGAGATATTATCATTATCCCGGAAGCGTGGTTCTAGGCGATCGGAGTATTATCCATGCAAGATATTATTGACCAGGTAGTCTCCTACCTACGCGGGATTTGGATTTACAAATGGATTGCTTTACTACTATTTTGGATTATTTGCCTGATCGGCTGGCCGTTTGTCCTGAAAATGCCGGACCAATACATTGCCCAGGCAAAGGTGTACGTTGATACACAGTCTCTGCTGGCACCGCTACTGCGGGGCCTGACCATTCAGACCAACTCCGAACAACAGGTGCAGCTGATTGTAAAAACGTTGCTGACTCGTCCCAACCTGGAAAAAATTACACGCTTGGCTGATATCGATATTCAGGCAGAAAACGACACCGAATACGATGCCATCATTGCTCAGCTGGTAGCCAATCTCAAGTTGAGCCGGGCGGGCCGGGAAAACATATATGCTATATCCTACTCCAGCCACTCCGCAGAAAAGGCCAAAAAGGTCGTTGAGGCGACCTTGACTACACTCGTTGAAAACACCCTTGGAAACACAAGGGAAGACAATACAACCGCAGCCAACTTTCTGGACCGGCAGATAGCCGAATACGAGGCACGTCTGAATGAAGCAGACAACCTGCTTAAAGAGTTCAAGCAAAGAAACTATGAGCTGATGAGTTCCGATAGTGGATTTTATAGCCGTATCAACAGCCTAAAAGGCCAAACCAGAGCCATAGAGCTGGATCTACTGGAAGCCAAAACCCGTTTGGGTTCGCTGGAAAAACAGCTAGTCGGAGAGGAACCAAATTTTGGTATCATGGATGAAGCATTAACGCCGTTCTCCTACGATATTGTCTCCAGTTACGATGGACGCATCACTACACTGGAAAACCAACTAGATCAGCTGCGCTTGAAATACACGGATCAGCACCCAAGCATTCGAGAGACAGCACTTATTCTGAAAGATCTCCAGGCGAAAAGGGCACAAGAACGACAAGAACGACAACAGGCGCTACAAGCCGTTCAGACTACACGAGGAGACGGAGGCTTGAACGAAAACCCGGTTTATCAACAGCTCAAACTCTCCCACGCCAATGAAGAAACCACCGTTCGGTCCCTGGAAGTGCGCCTGGCTGATTATCAACAGCAGTTGGATTCACTACATAACAACGCCAACACCATCCCGGAGCTAGAAGCAGAGCTTCAATCGCTTCAACGAGGGTATTCTATTACCCAGCAGCAATATAATGCACTACTGTCGCGTCGCGAGTCGGCGCACCTGTCCGAACAGGCGGACGCCAGTGCAGATGGAATTAAGTTTCGTATCATCGAACCGCCACGCTTGCCTACAGCCCCCACAGGTCCTAACCGTCCCCTAATTTTGTCTGGCGTGCTGGCGGGCGCGGTCGGCATTGGCATCGCGGTTGCCTTTCTCATCTCTCAGCTCAGACCGGTCTTTTTTAACTCAAAACAACTCTTCCAGGTCACCGGTTATCCCGTATTGGGGGTGATCACCATGATCAAGGACAAGGAGTTTCTGAACCAAAAACGCAGGGAAATCCGCCTTTTTGGCGCTATTGCAGGATCACTGCTAGCGTTTTACGGGATGTTAATTTTCTTGCAGATGCTCCCAGACGCGAATCAACAGTTGCTTGCCTATGTTCCCGATCTCCCGAATACCTGGTTCCGCCAGGTTCAGCAGTTCGCCGACAGAATTCTCAACTATTTCTAGGGGGACTCATGAGCACAATTGAACGTGCACTTGAAAAAAGTCAGCAGATGGGCGCGAAAAAGCGGGAAACTATCAGTGTTGTCGATAGCCACCACCCTTTCGACGACACTCCGCCAGAGGCACCGGTGCCGCCGTCGGTGCAAACCGACGGACAGCCGCAACCTCCTCTTCACGCCACCCACGCCACATTGCAAGAGGATGACTCAATCGACTCCAACCCTGGCCTGACGGACAACCCTGCACAGCTCTATATTGATACAGATCGCCTTGAGCAGATGGGGCTGATCACGCCCACCGAAAACTTCACCCCAATCAAAGAAGAATATCGCTATATCAAGCGCCCATTACTAGATAACGCTTTCGGAGCCAATTCAGAACAACTTGTTAACCCCAACCTCGTTCTGGTCTCGAGCTGTCATGCGGGAGAAGGAAAGACGTTTACTGCGCTGAACTTGGCACTGAGCATGGTAACCGAGCATGACCGCTGCGTATTATTGGTAGATGCCGATGTGATCAACCCTAATCTCAGTCGCAGGCTGAATATTTCCGACAAGGCACTGGGTTTACTGGATTACCTGAAAGGCAAAGCCGAAGTCAGCGACATCATTCAGAGTACCAGTATTCCAAATTTCAAGGTTGTGTCCGCCGGTACTCGCCATCATCATGCGACTGAAATGATTGCCAGTGAAAGAATGAAATTATTTATGAAGGAGCTATCCAGCCGCTACAGCGACCGAATAGTGATCTTCGACACCTCACCTCTACTGGGCGCCAGTGAAACCAGTGTGCTGGCAAAGATGACAGGACAGGCATTGATTGTCATAGAAGAAGCTCGTACTTCGCAACGCCAGGTGGAACGGGCACTGAGCCTGCTCCAGCCAAAGATGGCAATAGGCCTGGTCTTGAATAAATCCAGGACCGGACAAAAGGATTATTATGGCTATTACGGCGCTTCTCAGCGATAACAGGGTGCGCTGGCTTGCGATCCGGTTAACAACCACAGCCATGCTCACACCGATAGCGACAGCGCAGGCCAGCGACTGGGCTTTTACCCCTGGGATACAGGTCACCGAGCATTACACCAGCAACCTCAACCTTAGCCCGAGCGCAAAGGAAACGAGTCTGATTACCGAGGTGCGCCCCGGTTTTTCCCTCTCTAAAGAAGGCTCTCATCTGCAGGCGAACCTGGACTATCGGCTCCAACTTCTGGACTATTCATCTGACCAGGGTAGCGATGACTACCATCATCAACTAGGTCTATCGGCCAACGCTGAGTTGATCGACGATCGACTGTTTCTAGATGCCAGTAGCAGCTACAGCCAGCAGTTAGTCAACAGTCGCAGTGCCAGTGCAGGCGACTCTTTGAGCGCCCCCGATAACTTTAGCGATACCTTCACCTTGCAGGTCACCCCCCGCTGGCGACAGCGGCTGGGTCGGTACACCACTTTCGGGGCAGACTTTTCCTACGATATGGTACGGTATGACGGTATCAATGATGACAGCGACGGTTATAGTACGAATTTTTTCCTCGACAACCAGTCCAACCCCAACAAAGTTTACTGGGCTCTCAATGTCGATGCTAATCTGGCTACACCCGATACCTCCGCAACAAACCAATCAGAGAGCATGAGCATTGCGCTGGGGTATCGATTTAGCCGCCTGCTAGACGGCAAGCTTCGATATGGTTATGTCGACAACCACCTCAACAATCCAACCCAGTCCGAGGCGCAGGCAGGCAGCTTCTGGGGGGCAGACTTAAGCTGGAACCCAAGCCCCAGAACCTCCCTAAGTGCGTCTTACAATAGCCGACTGCAGTCCATCCAAGGCTATGGAATAACTCTCAATCACCGGCAGAAACATACTAACTGGTTGCTAGCCTATAACAAGAATATCAGCAGTGTTCGTGAGGAGCTGCTGCAACTCACCCGAATCGGTACTCTGATCTGCCCGTCAACCGCTTCGTTTAGCATTGCCGACTGCCGGCTGGTTAGTGGGAACACCCCCGTTCTGCCTGGTCCTGGAGAGCAGGCAATCACCTTGGTCACGCCGTTGCCCACGCTCTCCGAAGAGCAGTTTATCCAACAAAGCCTGAACGCCAATCTGGTGATAAGTAAAGGCAAAAGCCTGTGGTCCCTGGGCCTTTTCAGAACGGAGCGAGAATTTCAGGTGCAAGCCCGTACCGAGGAAGATATGGGCGCAAGTGCCAGCTGGAGGATACAGGTGTCAGGACGAACAAGTCTGAGCACCCTTTATACCTGGTCTCGCCTGGATGGGGACTCTGGGAGCGCGGATTACCAGCGGGCGCTCTCGTTGAACATGGTACGGCAGCTAGGCGCAAACAGTTCTCTCAACCTCGCCTTAAAGAGCACCGAACGGGACTCTGCAGATGACAACCAAGGTTTCCAGGAGTATCGCATCACACTCGGGTTCAGCCATCTTTTTTAGCGAGCATTAACCTATGTATACGTCGTATTTCGGTTTTACCGCCAAACCTTTCCAGTTGAGTCCAGCGACGGAGTTTTTCTTTACAAGCAAGAGCCACAAGCGCGCCCTATCCTATCTGCATTACGGACTGAACCAGGGCGAAGGGTTTATCGTCATTACCGGCGAGATCGGCACCGGTAAAACCACCTTGATGCGTAAGCTCTGGACCACGATTGACCGCGACAATCTCGTCACCGCCCAACTGGTGACGACCAGGCTTGACGCCGATGACCTGCTGCGCATGATCTGTAGCGCCTTCGGACTACCTGCGGAAAACAAGCCAAAGGCGGTATTACTACAGCAGTTTCAGGACTTTTTGCAATCGACTCATCAGGCCAAAAAACGAGTCCTCTTACTGGTAGATGAAGCTCAGAACTTGCCCGCTAGCGCGATTGAAGAGTTGCGAATGCTCTCCAATTTTCAGATCAACGATACGCCCTTGATGCAGAGCTTTCTGCTCGGTCAGCCGGAGTTGCGAGCGATTATCCAGGACCCCAACATGGAGCAGTTTCGGCAACGCGTTATCGCAGCTTTCCACCTGCAACCCCTAAGCGAAGCGGAGGTCAAAGCGTACATCCTGTGGCGCCTTGGGGTAGCCGGCTGGAAAGAAAACCCCAGTTTCAGCGATAGTGCGTTCAAGGAAATTTATCTATACACCAAGGGAATACCACGAAAGATCAACGTCTTCTGCGATCGCCTGTTACTGCTTTGCTTTCTTGAGGAGTTTACGGTGGTGGATGAAAACACAGTCACTACCGTCGCTGACGAACTTGCAGAAGAGTTCTCCCCTCTATCATCGAACCTCCCCCTTCAACTGACCTCTAACGAAGGAAATGCAGATCAACGTCTGGCATCTGTTACGAATGATGTATCGGAACTGCAGAGAAAAATTACGCTCATTAACAAATATCTGAGCATCATGGTTACTGATAAGCTGGAGTTGTTGCAAACCCTGGACAAAAAGCTCAAGCAGGAAGTCAACAAGACGCTGGAAGATTACGATAGATAACTGAACGGCGCAAACCGGAAAATCTCCCTGCCAAGTGCGCTAATCTTTGGTGACTGCAATTGAACGCGTTAACTTTCGAAGCAGGTGCGGTACTAAGACAGAAAGTGGCATTTTTAGCACGTGACCACGCCAGTAAAGCAAAAACTTCGCCAGCCTATACCCCGGCTTTTTAGCCAGAGCATGATGGGGTATAAGTACGCGGGTGAATAATAGGTCTGCCACATATAGCTGTAAAGCGTTCGGAGTTCCAGTATCTCTCGCAGTCCAGATATCATCCGGTACCGGGCTGGACAAGCAATGTCGACAGTACCTTAAAGCGTAGAACAATGGCCTGACCAGCCGCAGTTCCTGTGCCCTGTGCTTAAGCTTTAGCCAGTCCTCCACCTTCAACTCTCGAACGAGGAGATCCATATCCGAAAGATCTCTCAGGCCACTCTCGAACTCTCCTTCAAAGAATAGATGCGTGGCACTGTGGATAATCATATCGTACAACTGCAAAGTTCCCACACCATCAGCATCAAAGTACACCTTATCCATTAACCGCTCAATATCAATACGAAAACGAAGCACTGGGAAGATATTGTGATGAATATCCAGTACTGTCTGTCTTTTGTAGTGAATCAATGGCGGAATTTCATGAGTCCATTCTCGATAATAGTACTGGTCATAATCATCGACTTTATCGGAATACCAACCGACTGTTTTTAGATGCCGCTCAACTTTGGACAAATCACATTTACGCACCAGTACATCAATATCAGCCAGGGTGCGGCCCTGTCCTGCGGACTTGTTCGCATAGATATAAGCGCCGCCCTTCAATAAAATGGGCCGTACCCCAATACTCAGTAGTTCCTTCGCCAGCAGTTTTACTTCCCATTGCACCTGCATGCGTTGCTTCTGTGCCTGAAGTGAGGCCGAAACCAGGTGATGATGCGCCTTTTGCGGCACCACCTTCAGTAGGTCGCTATCAGCCAATAATTGGTATAGCCGTGCCAGCAGGTTGGCCGATCGTCCCAACCGAACCGCTTGGTCCCACTGCTCATCTGAGTAGTCCTTCGCCAGAAAAGGATTACTTAACAGCGTCTCAAACACCCTGTGACCCTTCGCACAAACCATCAAAAAACTCAAAAACCTCTTCAAAGCGACTGTACTCCAGCGTGAAACAATCACACTGATCCACCAACCGGCAAGCCGTATCAAAACCCGATTTCCCAAGAATATGATAGTTGAAGCTATTGCCGATTAACGCCATTAATGCAGCCGGCTTCCGACAGGCACGAACATTCAAAGTTCGACCGGGTACGTAACGGGGAGTAATAATATGAGTCGGCATCGCTGTCTCAGATACACGGGAAGCCGTAGCTGCCGTTGGCTTCATAAGTGCGACCACACCCTTGGCTGTATCGTAAAATTTTTCCGTCAACTCTGCCTGGGGAAATGTTTTCTGCAGAAGATCGATTGACTCATTTTTCAGATTGACCGGACGCCCAATAGGTATTGCACGGGCCGTTGTGGGCTCCACCATCAGGATTTCATCGGAGAACAGACGCCAGCCATGCTGCATCAAAGCCGCTGACAGCGTGCTCTTGCCAGACCCTGGTGGCGCAGGAAGAATCACCATGATGCCATTTTTTTCGACACCGGCCGCATGGAAATGCAGATACCGGTGATACTGATTGGCGATACACCAATTCAAGCCCCATTCGAATAATGGAACCGCCTGTTGAGCCGGCAGAGGCTTGAATGGAGCGAAGCCATCAAGATAAAAATTCACCTGTGGGCGAACCCAGCGCCGCAATGACTCTGGCCGTTCAATCTGGATTCGAAAGTCAACAAATGCAGGCCGAGGCTCTGCTTTGTGAAACTGCTGATACAGGAAGGGAGTCCACTTTTTAACGTTATCAACACTGGAGGTTAGTGCGACCGTGAAGGAACCAAATTCGAACTGCCATGTATTATCCCCGTTGGCATCCAAAAGATACTGATTACTCAAAGTGCTCGCACCAGTTGGCACTCCTGCAGGGACTGCAAAGTTTCAACCACTATCCGCGGCAGTGTTTCAGCCTCGACCCCACACCCTGCGGCTTGCCCGATCAGCGACTCGGTTGTTTGCGGGGGATGGCCATCCAGACAACACAATAGGTGGTCTGCAAGCTCATTAAGCTCAAAAGTATCACCGGAAAAAGGATGAAACACCACTACACCATCTTCCCAGTGCTTGGAAGCCTCCGCGTAACTGAAATCAAGGCACCATTTCACCTTATCCATTCCGTATTGACCTATATCGCCATCCTAGCACTTTCAGCACTGCTGCCTCAGCCCCGTCTGTTCAACATTATTTGCGTTGAAGGTAGACAAAATTCCCTCCAACTGGGTTTCCTTCATAAAAACACCATTAACAGTGACCAACGCCTCGGCGATATCGCGGGGCGAATATGGATAAGCGACACCTGAGTGCAAGGCATTCAGTAATGCGGCGCAAACTTGTCTCGCGTAAGGGTCACTACCAAACAAATACGCCATTAACGGGGAACCAAAATCATTCTGCCACATGAGAGTGGAGCCGGACGTGCCCAGCACCTGTGTAATCAAGCTATTGAGAGTAGTGCCACCAACATAGGTGTAATTGATATTCGATGGTACACGGCCCTGCATGTCGCACTCATCACAGGGCTTATTGACCTTCTGTGGCCCCCCGTTCCCGGTAAGCCTTGGCTTATACATGACTCCAAAATCGAGCCCCGAAACAGCAGGCCAGTTGACGGGATGAGTCATCCAGTAATCCGGCGTCTTGCCATCTCCCAAGGGGGGGCAGTCATGCATGTGGTTGGAAAGATTGCCGCTAAGCATGCCCGAGATAGTGGTGCACTCATGCCCCTGCCCCCACGCTGACCGGCTGGGTAAAGATGCCATAATCGGTGTACCGGCAAGCCCGATGAGCAATCGGCGACGGATTGGGTCTGACTTTTTGGATTGTTTCTTATCGGCATCCATCATCGGTATCCATAATAGAAAATCCACGTCACCTGCAGAGGCTCTTCTGACGCTTAATTTTCAGTATTAGATCTTTACTGTTTATTATTTTGCAATATTTAAGCCATATAAATTTCACTTTAAAAACAACACCTTAATAAAGTAGCGCTCTGCCACTGTAATAAAAGCTGACACCTTAGCAAGCCCATGGGCCTTCAGACCACAAAGCCGGTCACCTGTCACACTGGATTGCATGCTTTTCTAGCAGCGCATATAAAGTGGGTCGGGTTATACCGAGCAGCTCTGAGGCCCGGGAAATATTATTGTCTGTAAACCCCAGCGCCCTCACGATCGCTCGCTTCTCCTGAGTATCGCGAACCTGCTTCAGATTCAGGGGCCAGACATTCTGTGCTTCCCCCAGTGATAACCCTAGATCACTGGCCGTGACTTGGCCACCATCGGCCATGATCACCGCGCGTTTAACTCTGTTCTCCAACTGCCGCACATTTCCAGGCCAGCCGTATTCCTCCACCGCCTGACAAGCTTCCTCGCTAAAGCCTTTCAACGGCCGCCCCAGCTCGTCGCAGTAGCGGTTGAAGAAGGTGCGAGCAATGAGTATAGCATCGCCAGGACGTGCCCGTAGTGGGGGAATGGTGATCACAAACTCACTGAGCCTGTAGTAAAGATCCTCCCGAAAACGACCGTCGCGGGTCATCTCTTCCAGGTTCTGGTGCGTCGCGCTGATAATCCGCACGTCCACCTCAATTTCCTGGCGCCCACCGAGTCGTTCGAAGCGTCTTTCCTGCAGAAAGCGCAGCAGCTTGGACTGAAGCGGCATTGGCATATCACCAATTTCGTCCAGAAACAGCGTGCCACGGTGCGCGCTTTCAACCTTTCCCGGAGTCTGTTTGACGGCCCCCGTAAAGGCACCTTTCTCGTAACCGAAAAGCTCGCTTTCCAACAAATTTTCCGGAATGGAAGCGCAGTTGATCGCAACAAAGCGCTGGCTGGCTCGATCGCTCAGGGCATGAATCGCTGTGGCCAGAACCTCCTTGCCGGTACCGCTTTCGCCCAGCAGGAGAGCGCTGATATTGGCTGGCGCGATGCGTTCAACAAGCTTGCAGACCTCAAGCATCTCCGTCGAGGATGCGATCACACCCTGTAATGGCGACTTTTGCAATCGAATAGCCGTAAGCTTGCGATTCTCCTTTTCCAGCTCGTGGAGCAGGAAAGCCCGCTCCAGTATTAAACCCAACGTATCCAGATCCATGGGCTTCTGGCAGTAGTCATAAGCACCCAACCCAATCGAATTCACCGCATTGACCTTATCGTCATTGCCGGTGAGGACGATGACCTTAGACTCAGGCTGAAGCTGTAAAATGTCCTGCAGTACCTGGATTCCCACCGAGGCATTGGCAGGATCGGGCGGCAAACCCAGATCCAGAGTGATCACATCCGGTTCGTATCGCCTTAATTGCGCTATGGCGGATTCCCGGTCGGCCGCGAACACCAGTTCGTACTGCTCCAAACCCCATTTGAGCTGTTTCTGCAGCCCCATGTCATCCTCGACAACCAATAGGAGTTTCTTGTCCCTTTCCCGGCCATTGCTCATACCGCTTTACCTATCTCTGATTCCAGCCCCCCATGTACCTTATACGCTGGCAGTGCTACACGAAATTCACTACCCTGCCCAAGCGCACTACTTACCTTAAGGGATCCCTGGTTCTGAACAACGAACTGACGGGTTTCGTAAACGCCGATCCCCATCCCCGCGCGCCCCTTAGTGGTATCAAAGGGCTTGAAAAGCCGCTCGCGTTGGAACTGCTCGCTCATCCCGCAGCCATTGTCCATCACACTAAAGATAGCCATACCATCCTGGTTGTCTACCAGCAAACGGACAAAACCCTCCGCGGGGGTCGCCTCCTGAGCATTCTGAACAAGATGACCAAGTACAGAGACGAGCTTGTCACGCTCGACCTTGAGCTTTAACGCCGTATCCAGCCCCTGAGGAATCACTAACTCCACCCTTGGCTGCTGGCTCTTCTGGTTTTGCTCGACAGCCCTGGCTATATCGAGCGCATTGACGACTTCGGCGTGTGCCGCAAGCGCACCTTGCTGCTTGAGTTGGCTCAACATCCTGTTCATTCGCTGTACTGCGTTGTCCAAAGTATCCAGAGCATCGTCCACAAATTCAGGATTGTGTTTGTGCCGCTCGGCATTCTTGACGACCATTGAAAGTTGAGCCACCACGTTCTTAATATCATGCACAACAAACGCCGAAAAACGATAATAGGCTTCGAACTGATGGTTGGCCGCAAGCTGATCGGTCGTTTCTCTTAGAGTGATCAGAGCAGCCAATTGGGAGCCGAGCGCCTTCAGCAGATCGTGATCTTCCCAGTTGAGAGTGCGTTCTGCCCGCGGATGGGCCAAGCCGACCAGCCCATGCAGCACACCCTGATGCAGCAAGGGTACCAACAGCCAAAGCTCCTCCCACTCCAGCAGGCGGTCCGCGATCTGAAGATCACCGTACTGAGCCGGCGCAACGCGGTACTCGGGCACCTCGATAACCCAGCCACTCTCCTGACAGAAATCCAGCAAGACCCCATCTTCACGCTTCGAAAGGTTGGAAAGCGGCTTGACACTACTACTCCCTTTGACAACAAACTCCCCACCTTCGCGCACCCATAGTATTCCTCCCAAGCTATCCAGAGGGTCAGCCATTCCCTGAATCAACTGCTCGTAATAATTGCTATCCAGCGGCAGCGCAGAAAAGTGCTCATTGGCCTTCATCCATTCCGCACGATAATCGTATTTGTAGGATAAAAAGTGTTTGCTGACCCAAACAGCGACGATCGCGCGAAAACGGCCCGAACCTATCAGCAGGCACAAAAGGGAAAGCGCCACGACAACAAACACCACACGAATCGCACTGCCCAGACTGGATTCAAACCAGCGCAGGTAGTAGCCGACCATCGACATGACCAGAAGATAGATCCCTGCCAAAAACAAACCAGTGGAAAAAAACACCGCCCGATGCGACAGGCGTAGCTGACGCTCCCCCTCTTTACTGCGGGCGATGGAAACCGC
Organism: Marinobacterium profundum; assembly: GCF_001528745.1. Classification (GTDB taxonomy): domain Bacteria; phylum Pseudomonadota; class Gammaproteobacteria; order Pseudomonadales; family Balneatricaceae; genus Marinobacterium_A; species Marinobacterium_A profundum. The sequence continues at coordinate 58,316 of NZ_BCNS01000175.1, forward strand.
CATTAGCGGCGCCACTACCGCGCATACGAGACCGCGCACCTGCCACAGGGTCGCGTCCACCCGATTAAACAACAGTGCCTCTGAGTAGAGCAGGAAGTCGTAGCCGAACACCACAGCCGTGCCAACACAGAAAAACTTGACCGACCAGCGCTGCTCCCCGGGTATATTGCGGTACCACTGTTCCAGTAGAATAAGCGCCAGAATCACCAGCATAAAGGGACTAATCAGGGTGAGAGAGGCTGGTAGAACCTTGCCCCGCTCACCCAGTGAAAATTGCAATATATTCCCCAGCAATAGAACGATCAGTAGCGGGAAAAATCCCCATAACCACCGGTTGGACCAAAAATTTGGTGAGCCAATTCCCTGATTACTCGCATGCAGTCGCCACAACAGCAGGACCCAAGCGGCGTCCCGCACTATCTCCAGAAAAAACTGATTAGGGTCTGGTCCCTCAGAACTCGGGATACCAAGAAGCTTCCCGCCGCTGTTTAGACCCAAATAGCCGGACCACACAACCATCAACCCAAGCGCCAACAGCAACCATCCGCCCTGCAACCGCCCCCGCCACAGAAACAGGGTCAGTAGCAGTACAGAAGCATACGCCAGGGTCGCGGCCAGATAGCTAACTCCTGCAACCATCATTGGCAGTTCAACTCCCTTCACCCGCGCCTCCCTCAGATAATTCGCTGTCAGATTTCAGCCGCCCGTTAGGCTGGACAGCAATTCACGCAGATAGCGCACAGGAATTGCATAACTGATGCCACTAGGGTCACTCAGGACATCCTCTTTGGTCGATTTGACATAGACCCCGTTGATAATTCCGACCACGCTTCTGTCATCCGGATCATAGAGTGGGCTTCCACTGTTGCCGGGATACGCGGTGGCATCCAACTGGTACACCATTAATGGTTGTCGCAGCTGGCGGATCTTTTGTGCCGATAACTGTCCAGATGAACGTGCAGGTATCACCATAGGCGTGATGCTTGAAATCATGCCGCGGTGCGTCACGGGGTAAAGGCCCAGAACGGCGCCCAGGGGAAATCCAGTAAAAACGTAGTTCTCGCCCTCGCGAACAGTTTTGCGGTTCGAGAGTCTCATTGCGGGCAGACTGTCGGAGACCTTAAGCAGTGCCAGATCGTGCTGACCTTCAGAGGCGACGATCGTCGCCGGAATCACTCGAGGATTATTCCCGGTACCAACAAAGACCACCAGCTGCTCTTTCTTGCGGTCGTCCAATTCAATATCAACGACGTGGGCGTTGGTCGCTATATAGTGGCCATCCCCCACGACAAAGCCGGTGCCTGACAAGCGTGAGGGCGGACGGCGACTTGGCGAATAAGTACCAATGCCAACGATAGATGGCTTAACTGCCGATACAGTATCCGCCAATTCAGACGCCTCAGCATAGCCGCTGCCAAAGCCCGCCATCAGGATCAATCCGAGCCAGGCCCAGGAGCTACGATGCACTACACGCCCATCTATCATACCGTTCTTCATCCCGATCAATACCGCCAGGCAAGCAGCAATTGAAGAGCAGTATAGTCACGAAGCACGACCTCTGTGGATCATACAACCTAGGTTCTTGCGGCACCCAGGAAGGCCTTATGGCAATGGCGATATATCCTGCAGAGCTTTTCAATCATGCGGTTTAACTCAATACAGGCCGACTCTGCCCCACCGTCGACTACACTTATCGAGCGCTGCTTACCGAACACGTTCAGAACAAAACGTCAGCCAAACTTTTTTGCCAGGGCGACTACCCTCTCAAGAGAATGACAAGGAATTCAGAGCTATGCTCCCTGCCCCATCCCCCGTGATATCGACAGACTATGCGATCACTATCGATGTTGAGGACTATTTTCACGTGGCGGCGTTCGAAACGGTTATTTCTCCCGAGCGCTGGGAACAGTATCCCTGTGGCATTGAAGTCAACGTCCGGCGTATTATTGCCTCGCTGGACGCGGCTGCTGGAAAGGCGGGAAAAGCGACCAAAGCCACTTTTTTTGTTCTCGGCTGGGTCGCAGAGCGTTACCCCGACCTGATTCGGGAAATCGCCGCGCTTGGACATGAAATAGCCAGTCACGGCTATCATCACCAGCGGCTGAACCATCTTTCTCAAGACGAATTCAGGCAGGACATAACCGCGTCCAAAGCGCTATTGGAAGACTTGATCGGGGCTCCAGTGGCGGGCTACAGAGCCCCCAGCTTTTCGTTTGACGAAAACAGGCCCTGGATTCAGGATGAGCTTCGCGAAGCGGGGTACCGCTACAGCTCCAGCATCAATCCCGTTCCACATGATCTATACGGCTACCGGCACGCCCCGCGCACGCCTTTTCTATGGGACAACGGTCTGCTGGAAGTTCCGGTAGCTACTGCTCAGGTGCTCAACCGACGCATTCCCTGTGCCGGTGGCGGCTACTTTAGGCTCTACCCCTATCCCCTGTCCAAACGACTACTGCAAAAGGCCGCCCGGCAGCTGGGCGGGCCTGTTGTTTTTTATATTCACCCCTGGGAAATCGCGCCTAACCAACCGAGAATTCAATCGGCATCGGCAAAATCGAGGTTTCGACACTATTTGAACCTGCACCGAACCCTGCCAAGACTGGAGCGGCTGCTAAGCGATTTCCATTGGGGAAAAATGTCTGATCTGCCGGTTGTGATTCACCATTCAAAGTAAACACATAAATATTGCTGTGTAGCTTGCCTACAAAGGCTTTACTGTCAACGGAAAGCCCACAGGGACGGCTTTTTTGTAGCCCTGATCGCTCCTCAGGTTCGAGGAACCTGTACCTGATAGGTATAAATAGAAAAAAACAAGAAAAGCCTCCTCAAGCTAGACTTGAGGAGGCTTTTTTCGACCTGGCATGTTTCTAACTGGCAATTAACCCGATTACTTCAGGTCAAAGCCTGTCAGGGGGTGAATCTGGAAGTTGCCGCCGTTGAGGTAGCCATACACTTCGTAGATCATATTGTCCTTATCGATATTGGTGACCTCGCCGTCCGCGTTGAACGCGGGCACAACGCCCTGGTAGATCCTGATATGGTAGAAATCAGCGCAGTCGCAGTCGGCAACATTGCTGACAACCGGGGGATTAGCAAACGGATCGTTGCCAGAACCCTTGGGTGGGCATACGGCACCGTCTTTCTCCTTGTTACCGGGTTCGCCCAGATCCTCGATATGAACCTGGAACCAGTGGTAGGTTGCCCCGGGCTGATTGGGCTTGTTACCCGAGGGCCCTGTCTGGATATTGGCAAACTCAGGACTCACTACACCCACACTCGAGACGGTAAGGTTACCTTGCCAATCGATATTCTTGAAGGTGCCGATACCGACGAAATCGATCTGCTTGTTGGGCGCGGGCCGCGCCTGCCTGCACCAGCCCTCATCCGTACAAATTATTTCATCGATTTCGGTGCCGGCCGGGGCGCTTGAAGTGCCGGCATGGAAGGTAAACTTCAGCTTGTCGGGGCTATCATGGTTAGTGTGGGTCCACTCGCCCTTAGGCTGGGGCTGCAGGGCCGTATTAGCGCCGGCCTGGCCACCCATGGTATACCGATACGGATCCAGCGCAACAATACTGGACTTCTTGCTATTGCCCTTGGTGACAGTGGGAGTAATCAGACCCTCTGCGAAAGTGCCATCATGACCCGCTGCGCCGCTCTCGGGAATCCCCGAGGTGTTATTGCCACCGCCTGTAACCCGGCAAGCCATTTCCGGAGGGAGATACTGGAAGGCATTATTAGGGTCACTTTGAAGCAGAAGGTCAAGCCCCGACACGCCATTAACCAAGCCCGGGCTGGACTGAACAGGCCCATTAGGTGTTTCAAACATTCTGGATGGATTGGTTTCCTGGTAAGCGATGACCTGGCTGTTATTAAAGGGAATTATCGTGCCCTTGTCGACACCGCTGATAAAGAAAGCCTTGTTCACGGACTGCACCAACACGGCAAGACTTTGTGAGCCCTCACCGCACACGGTTTTCACGCCTGCCCAGTCGTTGGTCAAGAATTGATCCAGGTTCTCAAGGCCTGAGCCATCTGGATTGGTGCAGCTAGAAACGGTAAAATTACCCGACAATTGCGTCAGTTGTCCGGACAGGATCAATTCGCCATCCTGAAAACCCATTCCGGACAGCGGGTTGGCCCGAACCCCGTTAGTAAAATCGTCGTAGTATATCTCGAAGTAACTGTCCTCGGCGTCAACGTCGACGTCTAGGCTGAGCAGTACGTTGGCAGCATCTTGGCTTGTGATTTTGAGACCATAGCCCACGTTTACCGTAATTTCGTAGCCTATGTTGAGACCGGACAGCCCTCGGGGGTCACCGTTGAGGTCGGCCACACCAGCTAACATCGTATGACCGAGGCCTGTGGCCTTAGTGACGGGTTGCAGCGGTATTGCACCTACAACCAATATGCTCCCCGGTGCCCAGTCAAAAGAACCGACTTCTACCGCGTCGTTGCCCTGGCCGTCCGGGTTGAACTGAATCGGCGTCGCTGCCTGGGCGAAAGACAGTGACAGCCCCAAGCCGATGGCCAATGTCATTGATAATAATTTGGATGTAAATTGTTTGATATTCATGTTGAGCTCCTTGTAACCGACCTTGTAAAAACCATGTCTATTAAGAGCCATCCATAGCCAAGGAAAAAAAGGACTGTGACATCACTGGCACAATCCTTGTCGCGACTTGCTATTTTCGCTTACCAGCCAGCGGTTAATTCTTTCTGGCGTAATGGTTTCGGCTTCCAAATCCCAAGAACAACAGACCCAAGGCAAACAGCAGTACTGTGCTAGGCTCAGGAACCTCTGTCACCGTTGTAAAGGAGTTATTGGAGTCCGTCTGCAACAGGATATCGGGGCCGCTCAAACCGTTGAACTGACCTATATCAACAGAGCCATCGCCGGTGTTGAATGTGCCACCCGCGCCGTTATCATAGGAATTGGACGGATTGGATTCATCGAACGGGATTACGTTAGAGGTGTTAAAGAACATTTCCTGCAGAAATGTCGCGAGTCCGGTTATAAAGAAATTTGTGTCCTGAAAGGTCACAGTCGCCTGTAACGAGGTCGCTCCCTCACCACTGATGGTTTGCTGACCACCCCAGTTGTCAACAATAAACTGATCAAGCAGTGAAGTAATCAGAGTATCACCAGCACTGAAAGTGCCGCTGTTGTCAAGGTCATTGAAGCTGACAGTAGCGGTGAAGTTACCGCTGACATCGAACAAGGAGCCGCTCAGAATCAACTGACCGTCTCCGTAACCCAGGCCAGTCAGCGCGTTGGATTGAAGCCCGGACAGGTCAGTCAAATCATCGTAGTAAACTTCAAAGAAATTAACGGTTTGCACGGGAGCTTCTTCAAGCGTAATGGTCTGTTTAAACTGACAAACACCCGCATTACAGGTTGTTGGATCTATAACCGTATTGGTAATAAGGTTTGTAAAGCCGGTGATAAAGGTAACTTCAAAGAGCGTATTCAGCCCGGTGGGTGTAATGGACGTGCCATTTGTATCTATTGTAGCGGCCAGGGCCGCGTGGGAATACGACTCGAATGTGGTTACTCCTCCGGGCAGTACAGCGTCGACGTTGAGAGTAGAGCCTACTGACCAATCCAGAGCGCCAATATCGAGAATTTCGACACCGTCGCCATTAGCATCGAACTTGATAGCATCGGCGGCAAACACCTGCGCTGACAAGGTACAGGCCAGGGCTAAACCCGCGGCCAAGAGTGTTTTAGTATTCATGTGCGTCACCTTCTTAGGCTGCGCGCCTGCATGGTTAATTGAACTCGACTCGGGGGTCGACTGTACAATTAATAATAAGCACAGCCCATGCCTATCTAACTATTTATCAAATAAAACAAAGAGTTATATTTACATAAGCAGATACACAGAAGGGACTAAAGCGCTTTGTGTAAAGAAAGCTGACGCGATACGCAAGACACTTGGCGATTATTTAACCGACGACGTCGAAACCTTGAGCAGGCGAGCTGGATTACCACCCCAAACCTCCCCAGAGGCAATACGGGTGCCCTTGCCCACCACGGCACCGGCCGCTACCATGGCTCCATCGCCGATGGTTACACCGCTCATGACAATGGCCTTGGCACCCACGGTAACATTGTCACCTATGCGAATTTTGGCGTGCGAAAGGTGATGCCCTTCCAGGGCGTGGCTGAACAGTACAGCATCGTGCCCAACCAGTGTATTGGCCCCAATCTCAGTCAGAGGTGGGTCCATTATCACCCCGGCACTGAAACTATTGTCTCCCAAGCGTGCACCCAGAGCCTGGTATAGCAGGCGCATCAGGGGCGTGGGCAACAGGTGATTACGGGTCAGGGGGTAGAACAGCAGCAGGTAAAACAGCAGGTACACCTGATAACCAAACTCCTCACCGGAGTGCGCAGCGATTTCGCCTTCCTTGAGAGGAAAGTAGCGCAGGAAAATCCGGTAAACGGCAATGCCATACAGATACACCAGAAGAACCCAGCCAAGGGTCATGATCACACCCCGAAAATCCCCCAGCGAAAACCTGCCCAACAGGAGATAGTCCGTGCCCGTGGCCAGCACCACTATAAGCAACAGTAACAGGGAAAAAGTCAGGACTGGAGCTGCGGTAATCTTGCGCATGGCGATTCCCTATTAAGGAGGGGTTAGTCAGGGTGCAACGCCGGATGCCCGCAGTCAACCGTTCAATTCATCCAGTAATTTCTGCGCCTGCTGCATGCCAGGGAAAGCCATCTTGCTGTTCAGCAGCTCGGTCAAAACCTTGGTTGCACGCTGCTTGTCCCCGCTTTGCACCAGAGCCTGGGCCAGGTGGAAGTGTATCTCTGCATTCTCCGGGGCCTGCTGCACGGCATTTTCCAGCAGTCGCACGGCACGTGCCTCCTGCCCGGACTGAGCCAACAGAATCACCGCCAGAGTATCCTGAACCGTCGGCGTCGGGGACAGCTTGTAGGCCTGTTCCGCGTAGGCGACCGCCTTGCCAGGCTCAGTATCCCTGAGCAGCCAGGCAAGGTTGTTCAGGGCGATGACATGGTCCGGATTGCTGCTGAGGATGTCGATAAAAGCCGCCCGAGCTTCAAGTTTGCGATCCGCTAGCAGGTAAAGATTGGCCAAGTTGTACTTGATCACAGCGTCATTCGGGTGTTTTTCGAGCCACTCCTCCATGGGATTGAAGGCCTGTTCATGCTCCCCTGCCTGCCACAGGGCAAGTGCATATTTCACCACCAAGTCATTGCGCTCGGGCGCCAGTGCCAATGCCTGCTCATAAGCCTCAACTGCCTTTTGGGGATTATTCAGCGCTGTTAACAGTTGGGCGTCCTGGAGATGCACTTCCAGATTGCCCGGATGATCCTGCTTCAGCTTATCGATGAGTTCCCGGGCCTGATCCCATTGCTGGCGCTGCCTCATAAGGCCAAGCATGGCAATTCGAATATCAAGGTGCGTGGGGTCCAGTTGATAGGCTTTTTCCAGAGCGGTGACAAAATTTTTGCCGTCCCCGTTTCGGTAGTAGGCCTGGGCCAGCAGGTAATGGCTGGGAGCCGATGCCGGCTGCTGGGCAGTCAGGCGTTGATAGGTATTGATGGCACTCCGATAATCCCCGGCTTCCGCCTGGGCAGTGCCCAGAACTCTGAGCACCTCCGGATCTTTGGGGGCAGCCCTGGCCGCTTCTCCGATCACTCGCAATGCCCGAGCAGCATTGCCTCGACGCAACAACGCCTTGCCGAGTAAGACGGCGGGTTCTGCTTCTGCGGGATTCTGTTGCCACACGTTTTCCAGCAATGGCATGGCTGATTCTTCCCGGCCAATCAGCAAATTGAGCTTAGCCAGTGAAAGGCTGATGCGAGGATGATCCGGGTTTTGCTTCAAGCTATCCTCATAGAAACTCAGGGCCTGATTAATATCACCCCGCTGCAAGGCAAAAACGGCCAGGTTGTGCGAGGCGCTGGCGTTACCCGGTGACAAATCCAGCACTTTTTCGAAAGTCCACAAGGCCTGATCCCCCAGCCGGTTGGCGAGAAAAGCCCACGCGAGACCGAGATGGGCCGGCACACTTCGAGGGCTCTTGGCCACCCAGCGCTCGGCGGACTCCAGTGCCTTGGTATTATCACCAGCTTGCATTTGCCCCAGAACCAGGCGCAATTCGAGATCATCCGCGCCCGGATCAAGTGCAATTGCCTTTTCCAGCTCAGCCGTAGCCTGGTCAACCTCCCCCTGCGCCATCAGGGCCAGCCCGAGCTTGGAGCGCAGATCCGCCGAGTCAGGCTCAAGAGCCACCAATCGCTCCAGTTTTTTGATCGCCGGGTCCGGTTTGCCCTGCATCAATTCCAACCCCGCCATCAGCTCCAGCGCCTGGCGATTATCCGGATTGCGCTGCAGCACCGATTCGAGCAATGGCTGTGCATTCTCCAGATCGCCCTTGCGCAGCTGCATACCAGCCAGCGTGGTCGCCGCCTGGCCAGACTCAGGAACCAGGTTGAGAAAGTTTTTGAGGTAGGTGTCCGCCTGATTTTCGTTGCCCTGAACCAGATGGGTAAGACCCAGGTAATACTGTGCCGGGGCATAGTCGCCGTAGCGATTCAGGGCCTGTTCAAAGGCCGTCTGTGCATCTCGATATTTCAGTTGCTGAAATTGAATCAGGCCGCGGGCGAAATATTTGCCCGGATAGTTATCCGAAAGCTTTGCGATGTCCTTTTCAGCGCCCTCAATGTCCTTGCGCTGAATGCGCAGGAACACCCGCTGGGCGATGTACATCGACTTGTTGACCGCAGCGTCGATGGCCCGGGTATAGGCATCCTCCGCCTCTTCGAGGTTACCCTCGGCTTCTTCAACCCTGCCTCGCTGACTCAAGACTTGCGGATTATCGGGTTGAATTTCGAGTGCCTTTTCTACCCACCCCCGCGCGGCCGCCAGATCACCTTTTGCCTGGTTAAGCTGAGCCTGACCCAGTAAAACCACAACAGAACGACTGTCAAGCTCCAGGGCTGTGTCTAGCTCCGACCGGGCCTCCCTGATTTTTCCGGTTAGTAGCAGGCTCTTGCCACGCAAGGCCAGCAGTTCGGCCTGCTGCTCCAGGGAAAGCGAGTCTAAGGGCCTGTAATTTTCTAGGATTACCTTATATTCCTGTTGAAGAAACAATGCGTTAGCCAGCGGAACCAGAACCTCCTCCTGGGTTATCCCTTTGCTCTGCGCCTGGCGCAACTCCTTTTCTGCGGAGGTACCGTCTCCCAGTTCTATATAGGCCTGACCCAGTAACAGACGGGCCTGTGCGTTATCCGGGTTAGTCTTGAGAGCGTTTTTCAACTCAACGACAGCGGTTTGAATTTCCCCCCGGGCTACCGCTTCCCGAGCCTGCTGGAGATACTCCTCGTCCGTCAGGCTTTGATCGCAGCCTTGCAGTATGAGTAACAGCACCCCGCCCAACAGGGCCTGCAAGATCTTTTTATGCAGGGGTAGCATGGTTGAACGACTCACCAATTCCGAGCGACCCATGGTTATTGTGCTCCACCGTGTGTTATTAAAATCGATAAAAACAAAACTTCACCAATCCCTTGTGCCCCATGGAGATAAAGGCCTGCGGGGCACTGACTGGCCGACAAGCCAAGAAACAATTTCCAGCATAAGATTGTATTAAGCAATGGCTTAGCGACTCCCTGTTGATTCAAACATCGACCTGTACAACAACTCAGTCAATCGAAGCTTATTAAACTGTAGTTCAATATAGTCGCCATTTCTCAGCGCAGCAGGGCATGTTTTCGGCCCATATTGTTGAAAAACCAAGCTTTCACGGCGCTTGCCTGGCTTGATGACAGTGAGGATACCCAGGTATCTGCATGGACGTTGCTCCCGACACAGAGCCCAACCAGTAAAACCCGCAGGGCTGCGACCCAGTAATCCACTCAGATCCCATCCGGCGGGGGTCCTGCTGTGGGGAAACTCAACACATACTGAAGCACGCTCGCTTTTGCCGGTTGGTCGAGGATCTTGTGAATCATCAGCGGGCCTGCGACACCAGGGCGTAGCATCTCCGGCTAAACCGGGACCTTTCAGCCATCGCGTTTAAACTGCTCTGCAACCAAATCTGCAAAGTTTCTTTCTGGCCTACAGGTCGCAACCTGCCCCATTACCGTCTTGGCACAATCCCGATAACTGCCATTCTCCATCATCATCTCTACAACCTGTCGCAACCGGGAAGCAGTGGTTTGACCTGCGCGTATCAGGGTGCCAACCCCTGCCTGTTCCAGATAGGACATATTCAGATACTGATCCAGATTACTGGCAATGCCGACGACCGGTACACCAACAGCCAGAGCTTGCATGGTGGTAGGGCTGCCGCCATTACAGATCACCAAGCTGGCGCGTGATGCCGCCTGGTCACCGGGTAAAAAGTCTGTAACCCAGATATTGTTTGGCTTTTTCTCTAACTGGATCAGACCTGCAGTAGCGACAATAGCGGTCACAGGCAGCTGCTCTAACGCTTGCAGAACTCTGGGCAATAGCTCACTTTGTCCGGAGCTGCCCAGAGTCACATAAATAATGGGCTTATCGGTAGGCAGATCATCCCACCAGAGTGGCAGCGCAACACTGGGGGACCAATTAATTGGGCCTATATACCGGTGTGTCGCAGGGCGATCAAACGTCGGTACGAGTTCAGGAAGGTCGGCATAAAGCGTCAGATCGGCGTCGGTATAGGTCCGCATAAGATCCAGACCCAGCGACGCTAGACCGTATTGCTTCCTGACACGATTCAGCGGCAGGGTATGCAACGCAAAAGCCAGGGGACGCACCAGATTAAAGAGTTTATCTGCCACCCTGGTGCCGAACAGCCGAGTAATTGGCAACTCAGGTACCCTATATTGTGGCCTCGCGTACGGGCTCCAATAAGCGTTAGAGATGGCCATATAGGGGATACCCGCAATGCGCGCGCTCACCGACAATGACTGGCGGAGGTCTCCAATTATCAGACCTGGGCTGACCTCCTTGATCACCTCAAGATCTTCCTTGACATAGGACTGGAGTGTGGTCGTGTCAAAGAGAGGCCGCCCACTTGCTAATGTTTCCAGAAACGCCTGACTGGAGATGGACTGAATAGGCCGCCAAGGCCTTTGCAGCACCCGAAAAAGATCGCGATATCGGGGATGGCAAGCAAAGTGCACTTCGTAGCCAGCGTCTTCCAGGACATGCGCTAGAACCATGGGCCTTGCCACGTGGGCCAGGGTGACCGCCTCGGCGAAAAACAGCACACGACTAGTGTGCTTTTCCTGTTTATCATCAGACACATCCGAAATGTGCTCATTTATTTCGCCAACTTGCGATCCTGCAGCACTTCGATTTATTTTTTCCGACATTATAAAATCCTTCAAATCAAACCTCGGGGGAACCTGAGGATCACTGGCGCGACTTGATCCTATCCGCCCGATAATTACAACCCGCCCCGCCTTTGCCGCCGTCAGCACTTACTGCAACTTTGCAGAGCAAGTGCCTGCCCGACGCCACCGACAAAGGTCATTCCCCACACAGGGCATTCATCACGGCGGTAATCATGCCCAGAGCGCAGCCGCTGTGACGGAGTTGCCTAAACGGTCGCCGGCGTGAAAAACCGCTCTTGCTCGCCGTTTGCACTGACAAACATATTTCGATGTAGGTCAGTGTTTCAAGCGTAGGGTAGGGGCGCCTGCCTGGTAAAGATCTGTGCGCCGACGCGGAAGGTTGAACAGAAAACGAATACGTCGACGGTGTAACTTGCCTGTGCTAACAATACCCGATGAGTGGGTAACTTATTCACTGATTCCATATAGGATATAAAGCCTGTATTTTTGAAGCCCCATCGGAGACCAAATATTGCAGCCGATAGACCTTCAGAAGTATCGCATCAACTGGATTTCAACGTAATCATCATCCCTGATCTGATGAAGAGGGTCTTCTTCATCCACATTGGTAAACAGTCGCATCTCCAAACCAAGAACCCAATGCTCGTTCAAGCGCCTTGAGGCTTCCACGTTGGCGAAGATGGAGTTGGAGTTTGCATCGACGGTGCCCCCTGCCAGAATGCGGGTATTGTGGATATCGTTATCGGAAAACCTCACCCCAAAAAAGATATCGTCCTGCAGTACCGTGGCAGCGCTATCACCGCGTTCGTCGTAGTTGTACTCCAGCAACCAACCCAGATCTACCGCACTTCCCGCTACTCCGAATTGTGTGAACTCAAAACCGCCAACATAAGCGTAATAGTCATCGACATTATTCTGATTGTAGATCGCCTCCAGCTTCCAAAGCCATGCGCCTTTCGTAACCTGAACGTCGATACTGGTCTGGTCGATCTGCACATAGAGTGGACTCAGACTCGAGCCAGAGTCGCCGAGTATCAGCAGCGGTTCACGGCTTGTTCCACTAAAATGCGCGATGCCGATATCCCAGTCACCAAAATAGTGGGACCAGCGAAGGGCGAAATCGACATGGTGCTCCTCGCTGCCGGATTCGTAAATGACATCATCGGCGTCAATCAATGGTTCACTGCGCAGGCGGCCATCCTTTCCCGGGAATGTACGTTCCCTGAAGTAGGGCAACAGGTAAGCCTGCCAAGTGCCCCAGTCATTCAGGTAGTCAAGGTTGAGCATGGGTTGCCCCAGCTTGTCCTCCCGATCGATATTTTCCACCAGGTCCGTCTGATTGATGATATCGACTAGATGTTGCGACTCCGCCACCCCCCAGAAGACAGTGTCGATCCCTGCTTTGAAGACAAATTGTTCGGCGTCCATGCGCCAGAACAGTTCACGTATATCAGCATGTGTACGCTCGTCATCGTTGGCATCAATGCGTAAAAAAGGGGTGAACGCGAAGGTCTGAGCTCTATCATCCCAGTTCCGATAGTATTCAGGCTGGAATGCGAACGACAGGCTCCGCTCATCCTGGGCCGAATAGGCCGGACTGTGCAGAAACAGTTGGCTATCCAGGCTCGCGTAGCCGGTCCACTCACTGGACGCACTATCGGTAAATGAGCTGACTGAGGCGTCTGCCGCTGCATCGACAAATTGCCCATAGGCAAGCAACGGAATCAGTATCAGGGATGGCAAGTCGATGCTGCGCACTTGATGCCTCATCAAAATGAGTTTCCTATTATCTAATGCGTGACAGTGCACTGCGGTTGAAATCACTGTCGGTCAGGCCGGTACGGAAACGGTAATCCTCGAATATCAGGGTGGTGCCCTTTCCATTCTGGTGATTTTTCATGATCATTTTTGCCGGACGCCAGTACTGATCCAGGTACTGTGTGTAACCTGTCAGAGTCATGGTCTTCAGAAGCTCGCCCTTGCGATCATAATAATCCACGCGTCTGAGCCGGTATTCACTTTGATCCAACCAGGTTACCTGGCGGGTATAGCCGGATTTTGGGTCTACAGGAACGCGCTCAACCACAAAGCTGGGTTCACCCTCAACGGGCTCATCCCGCAGGTAAGTGTAGGTATATTTCTCAACTTCCTGCGAGGACAGGTCCTCATAAGCAAACTCGCTGCCCATAAAAGGCCCCGATTTATCTGCGGACGATATTCGCTTTACACGCTTGAGCGCCGGTAGATAGAGCCACTGGTCATCGCTGCCGACTTTGTGGGTAAAAGTCAGTATGGCTGTACCATTGAGATCCCGTGGTTTATCAAACACCATGACACTCTTGTCACCGTCGCCCTCGACTTCCAGCGTCAATTGGCGCATTTCCCGACGGATTTCCTCGACCCCCGAAAGGTTCAGAAGCATGGTGAAGCTGACCGTCGTATCCTCGAAGCCACTATCGCGCTGGTCTGCTTCCAGTGCGATGGCCAAACCTCGCTCAACCGCAGACTTATTCGCAGCGGGCTCCTGCGAAACAGCTGGCCCAGAAAATATGGCCACGCCGATAACTACGAATAGTGACCGGTAAAAGCCGCTTTGACTGCTCCGTTTTACGTTCATATACATCTCCCTATTCGGGCCCATCGATGATAGCCGTTTTCGAGGCCTTGGGTAGCAGCCAGCGATCAGCCTTGATCAATACAGTCGGCAGAAACAACAAATCCAGAACGATGGCTACGAGGATAGTCATAGTCACCAACAGGCCCGATGTGGAATTTACCGAAAAATCAGACTGCACTAGCGCCATGAACCCGATAGCCAGGACAATCGAGGTGGACAGCAGAGCACTGCCCACTGCAGTAAAGGCGTATCTGATCGCTTCTTCCGCGTCCAGATTTCGTGCTTGCCTAGCCTCGAGATATTTCACGAGGAAGTGAGTTGTGTCATCCACAATAATACCCAGGGTCAAGCTGAATACCACTGAGGCGGCTATGTTCACCTCACCAACCATCGCCCCCCAAATACCGAGGCTAACGAAAGCGGGAAACAAGTTAGGTATGCAACTCACCAGCCCGAACCGTATCGAGCGGAATGCAATAATCAGGCAGAACGAGACAAACAGGATCGCCGCCAGGGATCCGAGCAGCATACTGTTGATGTTACGCAGACCTACATTAGCAAAACTGATAGATTGACCCGCCGCATGGGCCGCTATTCCGGGCACATTATCCTGCATCCATCGCCTGCCCCGAGACTCGAAGGCGATAAGGCCTTGCGACTGCTGGTTTTTTAGTGTCGCCGCCACCTTGAGGGATGATTTATCCGCGCTCATCTGATGAGTCACATCCTGACCGTAAGGAACGGAGATCTCATATAGCAGAGCATACTGTGCAGCTAATTCCCTGCTATCCGGAAGTTTGTACCACTCCAGAGCCTCATTATGCATCACCTGGTTCAGCCGCTTCAGTGTGTCGGTAAATGATTCCACATTGACCACTTCGGGTTGCGCCCTGAGCCACGAGACAAAAGTATCAATATCGGCAAGGAACCCGGGATCGACCACTCCCTGATCCTCCCCGCTATCAAACGAGTAGTACAGGGACTGAGTTCCCGAGAGTTTGTTCTCAACGACGTCAATGGCTTGCGATAGAGGAACGGAGTCAGAGAAATAGCCCGTAGGGTCGTCGTTGAGCTCGATACGCGGAATAAAACTCACTATCAGGGCAATGAATAACAAAGAACTCCAGAATATGCGGGTGTTGTGCCGAATCACCCAGTTGGCCAAACCATCCAGCGGTATTCCGGTTGTCACTCCCCCCGACTTTCTGAAAGGCAGTATTAGCACCAGCCCGGGAAGAATGGTGACCGTCACCCAGAGCGCGCCCAAGACACCCACAGCGGATATGGTGCCGAGTTCACGAAACGGGGGGGATTCACTGAAATTCATGCTGAGAAAGCCCAGCGCCGTGGTGATGCTGGTGAGCAAAATGGGATAAAGCGTATGATCCAGCGCGCCCCTTAAAGCATCCGTTTTCTCCTGACCCTTCCTCAGACGCGTCAAGAATACGCTCAGCAGATGAATGCAGTCCGCAACGGCCAGAGTCATGATGATTGTCGGCGCTGAAACGTTGACACTGTTAAGACTGATACCAGCCCAGCCAGCAAAGCCCATGCCGCACAGGATGCTAAGAAATATCGTTACCACAGTACAGATCGATGCCATCACGGACCGCATTAACAGGGCAATAATGACCAATACCAGTACAAAAAGCGCCGGCATGAGAGTGACCGCGTCGCGGGCAGCGACTTCAGCAAGAGTCTGCTCGGTCAAGGCCCACCCGGCCAGGTGAATTTTAATGGCGGGATTTCCATTTTCGACTTGAGTCGCTAGAGCCCTTGCATATTTCACGGCCGTATCAATAGCGGCCTCTTGTCCCTCTTCTGGCAGATTTAGGGTGACATTGACCGCGGCAACCTGGCTGCCATCCGCCAGCAGCCGCCCGATCAGGGCCTGTTGTGACGAGGCGATGCCCTTAATGCGCCGACGCTCTTGCGGTGTCAGCGAATCCGCATCATCCACCAGTCTGTCGATCACTATGTCGTCGCCGTCCACCTCTGGATAAAGAAAGTTGGTGATGGAGTCAACGCGCCTCGAGTGGGGCATCTGCCATGAATTTTCGGTAATTGCCTGAACAGATGACAGATTACTGGCTTCAAATATGTCGCCACCCTGGGTGTCTATGACGAAGAGTACGTTGTCCTCACGACCGTAGGTTCGCTTTAACTCGCGATCAGCGAGCATGCTTGGGTCTTCATCGCTGAAAAAGACATCAATGCCCGATTCGACAGTCAATTGACTACCGCCAAACCCGATACCCAGGATCAACACAAGGCTGACCAGCATTACACGGTAGGGATAGCGGACGAGCGCTGTGATCAAGCGATCCTTGAACAGCATAGCAAGCCTCATAAGAAAGATTCGATGGGAATCAGGCGACCGAGTCCCACTTTGAACTTCATTGTAGTGGCTCAATGAACGCAGTCACCGATTTTAGTGATCGATATCGCCAAATTGATGCTGGACACGCCTGGCGCTGATTGCCTTCGCCAGGCGCAGTGACAAGACAAGTCCCATGCCGGAAGCGAGCAGGGATGCATGACTTGCCTCTTTGCGAACACCCACGAACAGAGCCGTCTCCAGACAGAGACACTCTAACCTATTGTTTTTATTGCTTTTTATTTATAATCAGAACCTAGCGTCGCCTTTTGATGACATTTCATCAACAAAACTCCGGATAGTTCCTCTTTACAATGTCTCGATAATATATAAGTAATTGATTATTAATATAAATAATTAATAGGCATGCTTATTGCTTTATGAAACAAAATTCAAGTATCTGTTACTCAGTTTGATCATACCCAGACGTATCTGTGAGTAGGTTATTAACGATTGTTAAAGGGACTATTAGATGTCGATTCGCTTTGAGTTCACCAAAGACCCGAATTTGCTTGCCCAGTACTATCAGATCCGTGAGGCCTGCTTTCGCCAACAACTGGGCATCAACTCATTTGATGGCTCTGAAGATCTAGATGATCGAGCGGGACATATACTTATCGCTCGGGACGGGAATCGCTGCGTCGGAGGGGCGAGAATATCCGGAACCACCCCCCTTAACCCGGTTCGGTTACCCATGGAGTGCGATAATTTTGTTCTCAAAGAGCACTTTCCCGAGCTAGCGCAACAGGACATATCCTATTGCCAGTGGACACGGCTGGCGCTATTGCCAGAATGCAGAACAACCGAGATACTGCGTGCGCAATGCCTGGCGTTGATCGAGGGAAGTGCCGAATTAAATTACAGCTTCGCGTTTAATGTCGCAGGCGCCATCCGCGCACGTCTCTACCGGCGCCTGCATACCAACCTCGGCTATGACTACGAGATTTGTAATCACATCAGCATTCCTGCCGAAGATGGATTTAACAACCTGGAACACCTGCTTTCCGTTGCCGCCATCAAACCTGAAACCAATACTCTGGCGTGCTTCGACAGCCCCAAATTTATACAACGTGCAGCCTAGCAGGCTCCACCGTCAGAGCGTGGGAAGAATGTATGGTCTCATGGGGTGGAGTACCGCACCAGCCCATCGTATTTTACAGGGAGGCCTTCTTTTCACGCCCAGAACACCCGATACGACCCAGACAGATGTAAAATACTGCTGTTAGGCGTATCCATTCATGAGCTGGACTGCTGTTCCGCCAACTCGTTGGATATGGCATCGAACATTTCCCTAACCGGAGGGATCATATTCGACAACAACATCTCCGGAGAGATACAGTAGGGAGCTCTAAGGCCATGATAATCGATCGGTTCTCCCGCCTGCTGAAACTGAATGCCTACCCTGGATAGCCCCTTGGCTAGTTTGGGCTCCATCATCACCACCACATAGTGGTACTTGTTCAGCACACAAAGCGACCCTGCTGCCAAATACAAGCCTATAGCGATATAGGGAAAATTCGTAGCCTTACCGGATAAATCCGACCGCGCCCCTTCGAAAATAAACGGCTTGCCCCTCTCGCCAGAACGGCGTCGGAACTGAGGGGAAACGGCCAACCGTGAAACTTCACCGAAAGTGCCACGCTCCTGAGCATCCAAATCAAAAAGAACAGGATCAAAGGCATGCCTGCAATATTTTTCCAATGGTAGTATCTGTCCCGGTTCCGATACTGAGGTATGCGCGAATCGCACTGTACCGGCAAAAGCCTGAGTACTGTTATGCACAAGCAGCAGATGATCGGAGGTAACATCGAACTCATCCTGCTCCAAACCATCAGGAAATGCGTCCTTGTCCTCGAATCCCAGCTCGTCGCAAAAGACCTCATAGCGAATTTTGAACGCCTCTCGACGTAACTCTTGCGTATCGGCTAAACGAACGCTGAAATATTTTTTGAAATTATTTACGACTTCTTGCATCGGTCCTCCTCCTCCACCGCTGTGCACTACCCATCATGATCAGCTGAACTCACTCTCGCTTAGCGACCCCAAGCCCTTCACTGAACAAGCCTGAGAAAGCACCCGCCAATCCACTTACAGCAAGTTTCAGGTCGAGCCGATGCCTGGAGCTGCAGGCCACTGAGCATTACACAATATTCCATCGAAAGAATTCTCTGCACAATCTAGAAACTCACAATCATCAATAACGATGCATAAAATGAGCCCTTACTATTTCCAGTGTAATTTCAAAGGCTTGAATAACGTAGGTGACACCCACCTCCGAAAAACTGTAAACATTCCTGACAAAAAACCACATCGAAACGGATAAGGCCCTATCGCCGGCGCAGCCACCATCAATGCAGAACCATCAAAAAACTTGTAATAAAGCCTTCAGCGCCGACCCGACCTTCTCTTTTGGCCCTGCTTCAGTAGCCAACTCCAGCACTCTTCCTGAACGGATTGGATGAGCGACTATGATATCAAGCCACGTAAACTCCGCGCTAACACGTCGATCAATCAGCCTCATAAGACTCCTTTTGGCTTGAGTTACTCACCGCCCTGCCCTAAACCTATTAAGCGGTAGCTAGTCATTCTTGTTCTCCTCATACCGACCTGGCGCAATGATTCGGGCAGGGTCAATGGACTCTTTAATCTTGTCGATCATTGCGCTGTAACTCGCTTCAGGTGCAGGTAGCTGCCCCATAGCTCGAGTAGATAAACGGTACGGGTAGTAGCCTTTCGCAATCAACTTCTTGAGCAGTTCGTCATGGCACTGGAGTGCACGATCTTCTTCTTCGGGAATGTCTCGATCGTATGTGATGGAGATTACACTGTCGATACAGCGCTCGGTAAGCAACGTCATCGATATGGCGGGTTCAAACCCGTAATGGAACAAAGTCTCCTCGACAATGCTTTCGATTATTGTGGCGTGCTCGCCGGTCATCGGGGCTATGGGGGCTAACCAGAGCAGCCCACAGCGGTCTCGATTAGGGTCTGCCTGATCCGCAGAGGGAGGCGGTTTTTTTTTACGCCAATAGGCGCTAGGTAGAAAGGCGTTACTGGGAATACCACGTTTAAGATTATAAATCGGGGCGACTAACTCTAAAACCTGATCCAAGTCGACTCCGGTCAACCACTTGTACGGGATCCTAATATATTTACTGAGCTTGAACGTAGTATCATCCAGGAAATTGAGTCTTTTCGATTTAAGATGACTCAAGGCGCGCTTTAATTTCCGACGGGCACTCGCAACTTCGGCACGCGTGCCATAAAGCGCCCCAGATGCATTCCATCCGCCGACATTCATCTCTTTGCTTTTGCGCGTAAGCCAGTCGCGGGGCAATGGAGTGACACCATTGGTTTCACTCCAGGGGTACTGACCAAATGCCGAAATAGCCTTGTCGGTATTGACGATGTGCATGGCGCTCTTAAGCGTGCCATCCAGGCGCAATGGCCTCAATGCCTCAACCAAGGCACCGAGATTGTCCTTGTCGACACTGCAGAAAAAAGCCTGCATGTAATCAGGCTCAGGCATCAACCAGACGGTCATTTGCGTAACAATACCGAAATTGGACTGACTAAAAAGTCCGTCGAGGTAGGGACCAACCCCCCATTGGTAGACTTCGGACGCAGTGGCGCTGGGGTAGCGGGCAAAACCGGTATGGATACAGTCGCCATTGGGTAGCACGACTTCCAGCCCACTTACATTGCGGAAATGGTCGCCGTAACGAGTATGCCCAAACCCCCTTTCCAGGGTGTTTCCCATGATGCTGGTGTCGACTGGCGCGCCGGTAGCATCTATCCACAACCCAGATTTTTCCGCTAAAAGGAAGTCGTATAGTTGTTGCTGAGTAACGCCCGGCTCGAGGGTGACATAGGCCAAGTCCTTATCAAACTTTAGGATGCGGTTCATTGCGCGCAGATCGATCAGAACGCATCCATTTGCCGTCGGTACCGCCGAACCGTATCCAAGGTTTTTGCCCGTGCTAATCGGATAGAGCGGGGTTTCACATTGGGTGGCAATGCGAACAATGTCTTGTACCTGTTCCCGCGTCTGGGGGCGCAGGATCACAGGGATAGTCTGCGATGTTTTGTAGGTAGCCGTTTCGTATTGCGCCAAGGTTTCCCTGTCCAACACAATCTGATCGGAGTTCAGAACTTGCTGCCAGAGCTGAATCGCTTTTTCCAAAGCTGCGGGCATTTCCTGTCTCCGTTTGTCCTACTGAGGCACTACCGTTTGTCACAGTGTAGAAGAACCGCGGGCTCTCTGCTCGTGCAGGAGGCTGTCCGGCAACTCTGAAGCCAAGGTGAAGCGTCTGAATTCGCAGTTTTTGGTGATGATTTGCGCTAAATAGAACCACTATTCACAAGCTACATCCCGGTA
>NZ_BCNS01000176.1 GCF_001528745.1 Marinobacterium profundum
TATCAACCCGCCGGGTTAATACATACCAGCATTGTGCCTATACGTTGAGTTTGTAAGGCCTGGTATGGTTGAAGCCTTGTACAAATTGCTACTTTCAAAATTATGCAGAAACGGCTTTGACTCTGGCAGGGTTCGAGACTCTTTAAAATAAAGTTGAAACGTCTATTTTACCAAAAGCTGCAGCGGACCGGGGCCGACGTCCCTGGAGTGAAGGCGAAAGACAACGAGCCCTCTCCATTTTGGGCCGCGACCTTCACCTCACAATCGATTCATAACCGCATATCAGACTCGCTCGACGACAGCACATACTTGAGGTCGTAGAGTAGATGTTCGGACTTACCCAGCACGCGAATCCGTGCGGCCCCCATTTCAATGAACTGCTCATGGGCCACGGCCAGAATGATGCCGTCGTAGACTCCCGCCTCGAGTTCCTGCAACGGATGGATACCGTAGGCACGCTGCGTTTCTTCAGCATCCACCCAGGGGTCGTAGACATCTACACGAACGCCGTAAGTCTCAAGCTCGGTGAGGATATCGACCACCTTGGTATTGCGAACATCCGGGCAATTCTCCTTGAACGTCAGGCCCATCACCAGCACCCGGCCGCCGGTCACCTGAATGCCCCGCTTGAGCATTCCCTTCACCAGCTCCCCGGCCACGTAGCAGCCCATGGCATCGTTGATGCGACGTCCAGCCAGAATCATCTCCGGGTGGTATCCCACCTCCTGGGCCTTGTGGGTCAGATAGTAGGGGTCGACTCCGATACAGTGACCGCCCACCAGACCTGGCCTGAAGGGCAGGAAATTCCATTTGGTACCCGCCGCGCGCAGCACTTCTTCGGTGTCGATTCCCAGGCGTTTGAAAATCATCGCGAGCTCGTTGACGAGCGCTATATTGATATCGCGCTGGGTATTTTCAATCGCCTTGGCAGCCTCGGCGACGCGAATACTGCTCGCTTTGTAAGTGCC
>NZ_BCNS01000177.1 GCF_001528745.1 Marinobacterium profundum
CACCACATCCCCCTGCTGAATCAGCCCGCTTAACAGCTCGCTGGCGCGCTGCAGCGGTCCAAGATCGGGCCTTTTATGACGATCAATCGGCGTCGGTACAGTGACGATATAGACCTGGCAGTTCCTGATTTCTTCTGGATCCGAACTATAGCTCAGAGCCGGCACGGCACTCAGCTCCTCTACGCTCATCTCAAGCGTGCTGTCGATCTGATCCTTTAACGCATTAATGCGCTCTGCATTAATATCAAATCCCACTACATCGAACTTTTTGGCGAACGCCACCGCCAGTGGCAACCCCACATAACCCAGACCTATTACCGCCACCTTCACGTCGTCAATCGTATTCACGGCCCATATCCTCGCTCTGCGAAATCACTCGATCCCATTGCTCAATGATTGAGTACCCCAGCGACATCGATCACTACCTTCTCATTGAGAAAGTCACTGGATAATCCATTAAATTCCTTGTGCGCCACCAGCAGCAGGATGATATTGGCACGCTCCAGTGCCTCGTTATGGTGGACCTTTTCGACTTCCCGCCTGGTTAAGGCATCTGGCAGCTGCTTAACATTGGGCTCCACGACCAGGATTTCAGCCACCTTTGCATCGACCAGCGCCAGCGTGATGGCAAGCGCAGGACTTTCCCGCAGATCATCGATATCGGGCTTGAAGGATAGGCCGAAACAGCCGATCACTGGCTGCTTGAACTGATTGGCGGCTTTGAGAGCCTTGTTGATCACGTAGTTCGGTTTGCCATCATTGACCTCCCTGGCCATGCGGATCAGGCGCGCTTCCTGCGGTGCCGCACTGACGATAAACCAGGGATCCACCGCAATGCAGTGCCCCCCCACGCCGGGCCCGGGCTTGAGGATATTGACCCGCGGATGACGGTTCGAGAGCCTGATCAGTTCCCATACATTGATCTTCAGCCTGTCGCAAATAACAGACAGTTCATTGGCAAAGCCGATATTCACATCACGATAGGCATTTTCCGTCAGCTTGGCCATTTCAGCAGTACGGGCATGGGTGAGCAGGCATTCCCCCCGCACGAATATTTGATAAAGCCCCGCCGCCCTTGCGGCACAGCGAGGGGTCATGCCGCCGATAATGCGATCGTTCGCCACCAGCTCCTGCAGCACATTCCCGGGCAAAACCCGCTCCGGACAATAGGCAATGTTGATGTCGGCCTTCTCCCCCTGTTGCTGGGGAAAGGAGAGGTCCTCACGACATTGCGCCAACCAGCCTGCAAGCTGCTCAGTGGTGCCAACCGGCGAGGTCGATTCCAGGATCACCAAGTTGCCGGGCTGCAAAACAGGCGCTATGGTTTCAGCGGCGGCCTTGATATAGCTGAGATCCGGTTGATGATCCTCTTTAAAGGGGGTCGGTACGGCGATGATAAACGCCTCGGCCGCTTGCGGAATCAGTGTGGCCTTTAGATTACCGGTCGAGACCACGCTACGGACAACGATGTCCAAGTCCGGCTCAACAATATGAATTTTACCAGCGTTGACAGTCGCAACAGCATGCTCGGACACGTCGATGCCGATCACCTGTAGTCCTCGCGACGCCAGCACGGCCGCCGTCGGCAAGCCTATATAACCCAGCCCCACCACAGATACGGTGTTAAACTTCCCGTCTGCTTCGTTGCTCATCACGATGCCTCTTCATGCTAAAAGTGTATGCGCTCCATCGAAGCGCTCTATTTAGTCGTCTGGCCATGAGCATCCGCGATCATCTGACAAATACGCTCGCTGGCTTTCCCATCCCCATAGGGGTTATGGGCAAAACACATTGTTCGGTAGGCGTCCTCATCATCGAGCAGTGTGCAGGTTTCAGTCATGATCCGGTTAATATCGGTACCGACCAGCCTGACCGTCCCGGCGCTGACTGCCTCTGGCCTTTCAGTCGTCTCACGCATCACCAGCACCGGCTTGCCCAGTGACGGCGCTTCTTCCTGAACCCCGCCCGAGTCAGTCAGAATAATGTGAGCCCGACTCATCAGGAAAACAAAGGGGAGGTAATCGAGGGGCTCTATCAGGTGGACATTCTTTTTTCCGCTCAGGAAGCGGTAAACCGGCTCACGAACCTGTGGGTTCAGGTGTACAGGATAGACGATCTCGATATCATTGCGGCTCGCCAACTCGCCCAGCGCGCTACAGATTCGCTCAAAACCCTCACCAAAGCTTTCCCGGCGATGGCCGGTCACCAGGATGATTCTCTTGCCGCCTGAATCCCCGCCACCTTCGTGATCAACCGGCCCGAGGAAGGGGAATTGCTGTTGCATCTGCGCTAGCAACTGTGGATCTCGCTTGATTTGTCCCTGTACAGCGAGCAGTGCATCTATCACGGTATTGCCGGTGACCAGGACACGGGACTCTGCAACCCCCTCTTGTAGCAGATTAGCCTTGGCCATCTCGGTGGGTGAAAAATGCAGGTCCGCGAGGGCGCCAGTAAGCTTGCGATTCGCCTCTTCCGGCCAGGGAGAGTACAGATCGCCGGTCCGAAGCCCGGCTTCGACATGCCCGACAGGTATCTGTTGATAGTAGGCCTGGACCTTCTACACCTCTGACGCTCCCGCCGACTCATCACGTGTAGACACCGAGCGGCTACGCGTCACACGTAGACAAAGACAAC
>NZ_BCNS01000178.1 GCF_001528745.1 Marinobacterium profundum
TTGTGGTTTTCTACTGGCCTGCGCCGCCATGTGTCTCCAGGTCAGGGGTTGTTGGATGCCTCAGCGGTGTATAATGGCCCCGCACGGAATACGCGCATCTTCCACCGAGCCAGATCGTGCCCCGGCTGGCCGATCAGGGCCGTTATCTCGCGTCTGAAAGCAGCTTTTATCGGGTGCTGCATGCCGCCGATCAGCAGCATCGCCGGGGCCGCGTTCAGCGCCCGAAAAGGCATCCGGCACCCACGACGCACGCTGCGAACGGGCCGAACCAGCTTTGGTCTTGGGACATCACGTATTTACCCTCGCCGGTGCGGGGCCAGTATTACTATCTGTATCTGATCGAGGATCTTTACAGTCGCAAGGGCGTGGGTTGGGAGGTGCATGAACAGGAATGCGGCGATAAGGCCGCAGCTCTGCTGCAACGCAGCGTGCTCAGCGAGCAGTGCCTGCATCAGCCGCTGGTACTGCACTCGGATAACGGCGCGCCGATGAAGTCCGTCACACTGCTAAGCAAAATGTACGACCTGGGGATCACACCGTCGCGTGGGCGACCGCGGGTCAGCAATGACAACGCCTTCTCGGAGTCGTTGTTCAGAACGCTGAAATACTGCCCGCAGTGGCCACATAATGGCTTCACCAGCCTAGATGAGGCACGGGCCTGGGTGAGAGACTTCATAAGCTGGTACAACCACGAACATCGTCATAGTCGCATCCGCTTCGTCACACCGGCCGAGCGCCATCGCGGAGAAGATCATGAGGTGCTGGCGCGGCGGGATGCGCTGTACCAGCAAGCCCGCGCTGAACGACCGGAACGCTGGTCAGGCAACACGCGTAATTGGCAACCGGTAGGGACGGTGATGCTCAACCCCGAGAAGCAGGAAGCGACTCAGAATAAGGCGGCATAACAAAATGGTCGGCACGACAACTACGTTGACAAACACCGACCC
>NZ_BCNS01000179.1 GCF_001528745.1 Marinobacterium profundum
CAGGACGATGGGGGAGTGGAGGTGAGGGGTCGTCGGCAGCAGAAGAGGTGTAGAAGGGACAGGGCCTGGGTGAGAGACTTCATACGCTGGTACAACCACGAACATCGTCATAGTCGCATCCGCTTCGTCACACCGGCCGAGCGCCATCGCGGAGAAGATCATGAGGTGCTGGCGCGGCGGGATGCGCTGTACCAGCAAGCCCGCGCTGAACGACCGGAACGCTGGTCAGGCAACACGCGTAATTGGCAACCGGTAGGGACGGTGATGCTCAACCCCGAGAAGCAGGAAGCGACTCAGAATAAGGCGGCATAACAAAATGGTCGGCACGACAACTACGTTGACAAACACCGCACCTCGCACCTCGCACCTGCTTTTCCTAGCCCCTAGCCCCTAACCCCTAGCCTCTAGCCGCTGCTTTTACCTAGCCCCTGCTTTTCACCCCCTTCGCGGCAAGCCGACAGACAGCAATGCAGCCAAGCCAACAAACAGACTCGACACCCAGAGGCAGGCCTCCAGGCCCGCGGTTTGATACAGCCAGCCCGACAGCAGAGTGCCGACCAGGCGCCCCATGGCATTGGCCATGTAGTAAAAGCCCACATCCAGCGAGACGCCGTCGCTACTGGCGTAACTGACAATCAGGTAACTATGCAGGGATGAGTTTATCGCGAAGAGCACGCCAAACAGCATCAGGCCTCCGAGCAGCACAGTGGCGGTGTCCAGCCCGGTATTGAGCCCCAGGGCGATTGCCGCCGGCAGCACCGAGAGCGCCAGCGCCCAGACAAAGGCGCTGCGCCCGTCGGGCACTTGCCCGGACTTGCGCCCGGTCAGCCAGGGCGCAACGGACTGCACCAACCCATAACCGATAACCCAGAGCGCCAGAAAGCTGCCAACCGACCAGTGATCCCAACCCAGGGAGGTCGCCAGAAACACCGGCAGCGCCACCACGAACCAGACATCCCGGGCGCCGAACAGAAACAGCCGGGCCGCCGACAAGCGGTTGATCGCCGCGCTCTTGGAGAACAGATCGCGGAATTTAGGCTTGACCCTGGCCCGCCCCAGATCCTTCTTAAGCAGCACAACACTGCCGAGCCAGACCAGCGCCAACATCACCGCCATCACAGCCACCGCCAGCTGGAAGCCCAGCAGGCTGAGCAGGGCACCGCCCAGAAAGAAACCCACGCCCTTGAGCGCATTCTTGGATCCCGTCAGCAGCGCGACCCAGCGATAGAGCGCGCCCTGGGCTTCCACCGGCACCAGCAGCTTGATGGCGCTCTTGGCGCTCATCTTGTTCAGATCCTTGGCGATACCCGACAGCGCCTGGGCTGCCATCACCCAGGCCACCGTCAGGCTGGCCGTCGGCACTAACAGCATGGCCAGCGCCACCACTTGCAGCGCCAGGCCCAGATTCATGGTGCGATTCAGGCCCAGGCGCGCGCCCAGCCAGCCCCCCAGCAGATTGGTTACCACGCCGAAAAGCTCATAGAACAGAAACAGCAGAGCAATCTGCAACGGGCTATAACCCAGGGCGTGGAAGTGCAGCACCACCAGCATGCGCAGGGCGCCGTCAGTGAGGGTGAAAGCCCAGTAGTTGGCCGTCACCAGCAGGTACTGACGCACTCCGTCTGAAAGCGAGGCCAGCATGTCAGGCGACCTTATCCCGCAGGCCCAGCATGAGCGCCAGCTCCGCCACCCGGTTGGCGTAACCCCACTCATTGTCGTACCAGGCATAGAGCTTCACCTGGGTGCCGTTGATCACCAGGGTCGAAAGAGCATCAATAATGCTGGAGCGCGGATCTGTCTTGTAATCCACCGACACCAGCGGGCGCTCCTCGTAGCCGAGAATGCCTTTGAGTTCGTTTTCGGCCGCCTGCTTAAGCAGGGCATTAACTTCCTCCGCCGTGGTGGCGCGCTCGACCTCGAACACACAGTCGGTAATGGAGGCATTAGCGAGCGGCACCCGGATGGCGTGGCCGTTCAGGCGCCCCTTGAGTTCGGGAAAAATCTCGGTGATGGCCGTGGCGGAACCGGTGGTGGTCGGGATCAGGCTGGTGCCGCAGGCACGTGCCCGGCGCAGATCCTTGTGGGGCGCATCCAGTATGGTCTGGGTATTGGTCAGATCGTGGATGGTGGTGATGGAGCCATGGCGAATACCAAGCCCCTGCTGAATCACCTTGACCACCGGCGCCAGGCAGTTGGTAGTGCAGGACGCCGCCGTGACTATGCGGTGCTGTGCCGGATCATAAAGGTCATGGTTCACGCCCATCACCACATTCAGCACACCCGCCTCCTTCACCGGCGCCGTCACCAGCACCCGCTTTACACCCTGATCCAGATAAGCCTGCAGCAGCCCGCAGGTTTTCATCTTGCCGGATGCCTCAATCACCAGATCGCAGCCCGACCAGTCGGTCTCGCCGATGGCGCTGTTGCGACTGGTGCGGATGCGCTTCTCTCCCACCAGAATGGCATCACCCTCGCTGCCGGCTTCATGCTGCCAGCGACCATGAATCGAATCGAAGGTCAACAGATGCGCCAGAGTCGCTGCATCACCCGCCGGATCGTTGATCTGCACGAACTCAACTTCCGGCCAGCCCCAGGCCGCCCGCAACGCCAGCCGCCCCATGCGGCCAAAACCGTTAATACCAATCTTGATGGTCATGTTTTTGATTACCTTAAGTTTTTATTAAAAAAGCAGGGGCTAGGGGCTAGGGGCTAGGGGCAAGATTAAAGCGCAAGCAGAAAGAAAACGAAGACTGCTCTTGCTCTTGCTCTTGCTCTTGCTCTTGCTCCATCTTTTCCTCGCCCCTAGCCCCTCGCACCTCGTACCTGCTTTTACCTCGCCCCTCGCACCTCGTACCTGCTTTTACCTCGCCCCTGCTCTTCACCTAGCACCTGCTTTTCACCTTGCCCATGCCGTCCAGACGTTGCTGGCTGACTTCAAGCCAGGACTGGTTGGCGGCCAGGGTCGTGGCCAGCACTTCCCGCACCCAGGCAGCCAGCTCCGGATGCAGCCGGTAATAGATCCATTGTCCCTGGCGCCTGTCTTGCAGCAAGCCACACTTGCGCAACTGCGCCAGGTGACGCGATATCTTGGGCTGACTTTCATCCAGCGCACAGATCAGCTCGCACACACAGAGTTCCTGCTCACGCTGTATCAACAGCAACATGCGGGCACGGGTCTCATCTGCCAGACACTTGAAAACCTGGGTCGGCGTTAGCGAATCGATCATCGTTATCCTTAATGGTTAGCAGGCAGACCAGCACCAGAAGCTGGTGCATGCCTCAATGCAGGCATCATATCTAACATATGGCTAATCGCATATATGAAATAACATATATCTTATGAAATATTTGTGACGTGAAAAACAGGAGCGAGAGAAAAGAGCAGATGAAAGGGGCTAGTGTAGTGTTTCATTCT
>NZ_BCNS01000180.1 GCF_001528745.1 Marinobacterium profundum
GAGGCTTGCCGACAATACTCAACCTACTGCGAGCCACCTGAGTTTGGCTGTTTTTTGTGCTGTTTTGCGTTAAATAGAACCACTATTTGCCTTAAAGCACCGCAAAAACCCGCTCAAATCAGTTGGCTCTCGCTACGGCCAGCATTCTCGGACAGCCTCCTAGCTACGCATAGCCCCTTTCGCCTTTTAACTTGCCCCTTGCTCCTGCTTTCCCCTCGGACCGCGTACCTGCCCCTGCTCTCCCTAGCCCCTTATCCCTTATCCCTTATCCCTCGCCCCTGCTCTTCCTCGCCCCTTCTCCCTCGCTCCTCGCCCCTCGTACCTGCTCCTGCTCTCCCTAGCCCCTAGCCCCTCGCCCCTCGTACCTGCTCTTCCTAGCCCCTAGCCCCTTTTTTTAACCTCGCCCCTGGCGACTAAAGCCGGATCCAGATGGTTTTAAGCTCCGTGTATTTCTCCAGCGCATGCAGCGACTTGTCACGGCCATTGCCCGAGCCCTTGACGCCGCCAAAGGCCACGGTCTGGTCACCATCGCCCCAGCCATTGACCCACACCATGCCGCTTTGAATTTTGCGGCTGACGCGGTGGGCGCGCTTGAGGTTCGAGGTCCAGACACAGGCACCCAGACCATAAACGCTGTCATTGGCCAGGCGAACGGCCTCGTCCTCGGTTTCAAATTCACACAGCGCCAGTACCGGGCCGAAGATCTCCTCGCGCACAAAGGTCATGCCATTGTGTGCATCACTGATCAAGGTGGGCTGGGCATAAAAGCCCTCTCCGGCGCGGTGCGCGCGCACGCCACCCAGTACCAGGGTGCCGCCCTCGTCCAGCCCCGAGGCAATATAACGGTTTACGCTCTCCAGTTGAGCAGCATCCACCAGCGGCCCCATGGTGGTTGCAGGGTCCAGCGGATCACCCGGCCTATACGCCTTGGCGGCCTCCTGCAGTGCTGCCAGAAATTCGTCCTTGATGCCCTTTTGCACATAAAGACGTGAGGCTGCGATACAGACCTCGCCCTGGTTGGAATAGATGGCCGCCGCCGCATTGGCGGCGGCTTCTGCGATGTCGTCGCAGTCATCGAAGATAATATTAGGCGACTTGCCACCGGCCTCAAGCCAGACGCGCTTGAGGTTGGACTGACCGGCGTACTCCATCAGCATGCCCGCCACCCGGGTGGAACCGGTGAACACCAGCACATCCACATCCATATGCAACGCCAGCGCCTTGCCGGCGGTATGGCCGTAGCCCGGCACTACGTTGAGCACACCATCGGGCAGGCCTGCATCCTTGGCCAGCTGGGCCAGGCGCAGTACGCTCAGCGGGGATTTTTCCGAGGGTTTGAGTACCACGGAATTGCCCGCCGCCAGTGCCGGCGCCAGCTTCCAGGTCGCCATCATCAGCGGATAGTTCCAGGGCACTATGGCACCAACAACACCGATGGGCTCGCGGCTCATCAGCGCCAGGGCATCATTGCCGGTGGGGGCAATCTCACCATAAATTTTATCGACGGCCTCTGCGGTCCAGCGCCAGCAACCGATGCTGGAGGGCAGATCCAGGCCTGTGGATTCAGCGATGGACTTGCCCATATCCAGGGTATCGAGCAGCGCCAGTTCATCCTGATGCTGCTCGATCAGATCGGCCAGCTTGAGCAGCACCTGCTTGCGCTGCTCGGGCGAGCGCTCGGACCAGTCTCCCCGCACAAACACAGCACGGGCACTTTGCACCGCCACATCGACATCGGCGCTGTCGCAGGCAGCAACCTCGGCCAGAGTCTGCTCGGTGGCAGGGTTCACAGTGGCGAACGTCTCACCGCTGATGGCCGGGACAAAACGTCCGTCGATCCAGGCCTGATTGCAGAACGCGAGATCCGCGGCCTGCGCCTTCCAGTCGTCATAGCTCTTGTTCGCCATTATTTTATCCGTCGCTGTTCTGGCTAGTATTGCGTCCAGTCTACGCGGGGCATAGCCGCGGCTGAATATCCCATGGGGGGTATATCCCGCAGCACTGACCCAGGCTCAGGAGCCCCTACCCCCACAGAGGTATGGCGCCGTTTCTGCGCGACGGAGATACTGTGGCCACATCTGACAACGACAGAGCTCGACAGATTCTGGCTGCACGCCTGAGACTGACGGACCCTTGGCTCATCCGCGCGTGTCAGCTGTGCTCATTACCCTGTTTGTAGCATTCCTTGTAAGCTGCTGGCCGCCAATTGGCGGCCATTTTTTTATGCCGTATTGACTCAATTCGCCCGGGGCTCATTTCCCGGAATTCGCAGGCTCATTCCAGGCTACAACTGCACTACAAACTGCACCCCGTAGGTTGGTAATGAGCGTAGCGAATTCCGACATCCGCAGCGCCCGCTGTGGAGCTTGGCTAGCTGATGCCAACCCCGATAGCGGCTATCCCCCAGTGGGTATAGCGGCGCTACGGCCTTGTTACTTACATTGCATCATCTGCACAGCGTTTTAACAGCACGCACTTTTCAGCCACATTCAAGCGGGAGCCCTCAATGCCCATACATACAATTAATGCCCAGCGACTCTGGGAAAGCCTGATGCAAATGGGCGAGATCGGTGCCACTGATGCCGGCGGCTGCTGCCGCCTTGCCCTCACGGAACTCGACCGCCAGGGCCGCGACCTCTTCGTGCGCTGGTGCAGGGAAGCCGGCTGTGACATTCATGTCGATCGCATTGGCAACATCTATGCCCGCCGCCCAGGCACCGATCCCGAGGCCCTGCCCATCAGCACCGGCAGTCACCTCGACACCCAGCCCACCGGCGGCAAGTTCGATGGCATCTACGGCTGCCTGGCCGGGCTCGAGGTCATCCGCACCCTGAACGATCACAGTATTCAGACCCGCCGCCCGGTGGAAGTGGTGATCTGGACCAACGAGGAAGGCTCGCGCTTCGCCCCGGCCATGGTGGCCTCGGGCGTCTACAGCGGCAAATTCAGCCTCGATTACGCCCTTAATCAAACCGATGCCCAGGGTATTCGCTTGGGAGATGCACTCAAGTCCATCGGCTACGACGGCGAGTTGGAGGTGGGCGCACGCAAATTCGCCAAATTCTTCGAGCTGCATATAGAACAGGGACCAGTGCTGGAGCGGGAAAACGATCAGATCGGTGTGGTCACAGGTGTGCTCGGCATGCGCTGGTACGATGTCAGCGTCAAGGGTGTTTCGGCCCACGCCGGCCCCACTCCCATGAGCTACCGCCGCGATGCCCTGGGCGCCAGTGCCCGCATGATCAGTGCGCTGATCGATATGGCGGCCAAGCGGGTCGAGGAAGACGGCCGCTGCACCATCGGCGAGCTCAGCATTCCCAAAGGCTCACGCAATGTGATTCCGGGGGATCTTAACTTTACCCTGGATCTGCGCAATGCCAGCCTCGAGGGTCTGGAGGCCATGGAACAGCAGGCCCGCAGCCTGATCGACAGCATCGCCACCCAGGCTCAGGTGGAAGTCACGCTGGAGTGCATCTGGGATTCGCCGCCTACGGTGTTTGATGCCGACTGCATCAATGCGGTGGAACGTGCGGTCGCCGACAGTGGCTGCAGCTACCGCCGCATGACCAGCGGTGCCGGTCACGATGCGGTAAACATCAGCACTGTGGCACCCACCTCAATGATTTTTGTCCCTTCAGTGGGGGGTATCAGCCACAATGAGAGCGAGTATTCGACCCCTGAGCAGATCGCCAGCGGCGCCCGTATTCTGTTCGAGGTCATGAAAAACGAAGCCCGGAGCGCCTGATAGCGGCGCCCATGGTTTAGCCTGCTCTTGTGCAGAGTCTGAGCCAGAGCCCGAATGGGACTCTGGCTTTTTTACGCCTGCAGACCTGTTTATGGAAATCATTTCCATTTTTAGCGGCAACACAATTGCGCTGCCTAGGCGCGGCGGTTAGGCTATCGTCCGCCCATAGCTGCCGCACAAGGACCCCCAGGTCATGACGCCCCTCGATTATCTGCTGCTGATTCTGGCCGGCTACTTTGCTGGCGTGCTCAACACCATCGCTGGTGGTGGCAGCTTTTTGACCTTTCCGGCCCTTGTCTACGCCGGCATCCCGCCCATTGCCGCCAATGCCACCAGCGCTGTAGCCGTATTGCCGGGTTATCTGGGCGGTACTCTGGGCTTCAAGCGCGAACTCAAATCCCTGGATCGCGCCATGCTGCTGCGCCTGAGCCTGCTGGGGCTGGTCGGCGGTATCAGCGGCGCCCTGCTGCTGCTGGTCACCCCGGCGGCGGTATTTGATATAGCCGTGCCGTTTTTGCTGCTTGGTGCCACCTTGCTGTTTGCCTTTGGCAACCGCCTGATGTCCCTGCTGCGCCGTTCGGGCACGCCGCTGCCCATGGCACCCGGCCTGCTGCTGGTGGCCATTTATGGCGGCTACTTTAATGGCGGCCTTGGCATCATGCTGCTGGCACAGTTCGCCGCCGCCGGCATGAAAGAACTCAACCTGATGAACGGTCTGAAGAACCTGCTGTCCTTCGTGCTGTCGTCCATCTCGGTGGTCGCCTTCGCCGTCGCCGGCATCGTTGAATGGCAACCAGCGCTGATCATGATGGTCGCTGCAACTCTGGGTGGTTATAGCGGCGCCGGTATCGCCCGCGCCCTGCCAGTGCAGGTGGTTCGGGGCATAGTTATAGGCGTGGGCCTGGTGATGACGCTGGTATTTCTGCTGCGCTGAGTCCCGGCCCTTAGACCTCAGTGCACTCGCGTACACTCTCTCGCCTGCTCAATAATCTTTGGGTATACTGCACCACTTAATCGGCTCTGCACAGCTGAAGCTGCGTAACGACCAAAGCACTCTGGTCAGCACTGCAGGGATCACATATTCCTGAGTTATCCGCTCGCTAGTGTAGTGTTGCACTCTTGGTGGTGCTTTAGAACGCGCTCATTTTTTCGCCAGCCAAGGCGTGAGGCAGAGTCATAGTGGGGCTACGGCGACAACGAACAACGCAGGATGGCGGAAAAAGGGGCCGTTATAAGCTTCATATAGCGTGAAACACTACACTAGCAGCCTGTCGGGCTTGGCCGATCGTAGCGAGGGAAAGTCCGTTTTGAGGCAGTTTTTGAGCTCTTTTGAGGCGAATAGTGGTTCTATTTAACAAAAAAGAGCACATGAAATGACCAAATTCGGCTTTTCCGCAGTAGATCAGTGGTAAATCCGACAGGCTGCTAGCCGAATAGACACAGTGACCCCCGCCTCTACCGCGAACTTCAATCGATACTATTTTTATGCAAAGCCGTTCCCATACCGTTACCGTCCTGCGGGCCCTGTTCCGATTTTTTGTGCTTGTCGTCGCCATACTCTGGGTGCCACTGGCCCTGATTCTGGACACTTCCGTTTTCAATGATGAGGTATCCGAAGTCAGTGTGACCGAGCTGTCCCAGGAAGCCTTGTTGCTGTGCTCAGCGGTGCTGTTCTGGCTTCTGTCTGCACGTCGTCCCTTCGGGCGGGGTTTCTATACCCTGGTGGCCGGATTCTTCAGTTGCATGTTCATACGTGAGCAGGATGCCTTTTTCGATCTTATCGCCCACGGTTTCTGGGTTTATCCCGCCTTGCTGATGACACTGATCACTCTGCTGATCGCCGCCTTTCAGCGCCGCACCATAATGCCGGCGATGGCCGCAGCAACAAGATCGGTGCCCTTTGCCTACATTCTCGTCGGGCTGGCGATACTGCTGTTTTTCAGCCGTGTCATGGGCACCGGATCCTTCTGGGAGCTGTTGCTGGCGGACAATTCAGTCGCAGCACTGGTCAAAAACACCGTACAGGAAGGGCTGGAGCTACTGGGGTATATCCTGATGCTCTATGGCACCCTGCTGTTCAAGCGCAGCACCAAACTGGATCCACGCTAGCAAGCTCAGCGCCGCTCAGGCGCAAGTGCCTTTGCGCTATGCCATGATGTGATCACCGGCATCCACATAGTGCGTACCACCGGTGAGATTCGCCGCCAGATCGCTGACCAGAAACGCCGCCATGGCACCAACATCCGCCGGTGTGCCAAGCCGGTGCAGCGGCGCACGGGCGATACTGCTGTCCATCAGCTGGTCGAAGTGCGCAATGCCCGATGCCGCCCGGGTGGGCATGGGGCCCGGCGAGAGTGCATGCACGCGAATGTTTTTGCCACCCAGCTCCGCCGCCAGATAACGCACCGAGCTTTCCAGTGCGGCCTTGACAGGTCCCATCATGTTGTAGTGATCGACCACCTTCTCTGCACCGTAATAACTCATGCTCAGCAGGCATCCACCCGTCGGCATCAGCGCTTCGGCCAGGCGTGCTGCACGAACAAAGGAATGACAGGAAATATCCATGGCCCGGGCAAAGCCGCCGGCGGATGAATCCAGCAGCCTGCCATGCAGTTCATCCAGTGGCGACCAGGCGATGGAATGCACCACAAAGTCGATACTGCCCCAGCGCTCCCCGGCCGCGCTGAACAGCGCTTCCAGCTCACCGGCTTTGGCGACGTCACAGGCCTGAAATATTTCGGCCTCCAGCTGTTCCGCCAGAGGCGCAACATGGGGCCGCGCTTTTTCATTCTGATAACTGATACACAGCTGTGCACCCGCCTGGCGCAGCGCCATGGCACAGCCAAAGGCGATGCTCTGATCGTTCGCCATCCCCAGAACAATGCCCTTCTTGCCACTCAGATCGATTGAAAGACTCATGCCCTGCCCCTTGGTACTAGTGTAGTGTTTCACGCT
>NZ_BCNS01000181.1 GCF_001528745.1 Marinobacterium profundum
GAGTGCAACACTACACTAGTTGCCGTTATACCCTGCCATCACTCCTGCACCTCACCTCGATAGAGAGATTACGGCGTCAGCCTGAATAAATGCCAGAAGGTTAAATACAGACAGGATGCCCGAGAACCCAGGCCGAGGTACTGATGCAGATCATGCAAGCTGCCGATAACAGGCAAATACCGGCGGTTATCCGCCGACACCTTCCAGCACTAGCAGAGTGCCGATGCGACGGCCCCGTTGCGCAATGGCGTGCTGCGGCTGGGATGCCAGCCACGAAGGCGCGACAGCAGCACTTTGGCTGTCGTCATCCAGATCCAGCGCCCCAAGGCGCGTCTGGGGGCTGAGCTCGAACGCGCTATCCAGCGCTTTAAGCTGCGGGTGCGCCAGGCCATTGGCCCGCACCAGACGCCCGCGCCTGTCGAACGCCAGCAGACCCTGTTCCCTCCAGCGCCCAAAGAGTGCCCGGCTACATTGCAACACCTGTTCTCTGGAGCTGAAATAGGCCGCGGCAAGGTTTGCCTCAATCAGCCTTGCGGCATTCATGGCAAACTCCAGCGCATTACGCTGATAGGTTTCCGTCAGACCCGACAGGTCTACCGCGCCTATAACGCGGCCATCATGAGGGTCATGAATGACATCAGCAGAACAGGTGAAGTGTTTGATCCCGCTACAGAAATGCTCTGCACCATAGAGTTGCACCGCCTCGCCTGCCGCCAGCGCCGTGCCTATGGCATTGGTGCCCACGGCCTCCTCGCTCCAGAGCCCGCCGGGCACCAGATTTATATCCTGGGCAGCATGCCGGCTACGCTGCTCACCGGCCACATCCAGGATCAGGCCATGCTCATCCGTCAGCAGAATCACGCTGCTTGAGCGGTTCAGAAGCTCCTGCGCCCGTTGCAGCACCGGGTAGGCAGCATCGCGCAAGTCAGCCTGGCGATAGCGGCGGTACTCTACCTGTTCAGAGTCAGCGCCAAGGGGCGCATGACCCAGCTGCGGATCAATGCAGCTGGCATGACAACGGCGCCAGGAATCTTCCACCACAGGCCGAATGGCTTCATCAGCATAATCCTGGCCCAGCATAAAACGCTCCCAGACCTCTAGCAGGCGATGATTATGCAGCGGATTACTCAACTCACGGGAGGCGCAACGCAAATCCTGGCTGGCCTGTGCGGCCTGGACACGGGTAAAGAACTGCCCCTGGCGCATAAAGCCCGCCACTATGCCGGATTTGACCGCCGTGACTCGACCACTGTCGAGCCGGGCCAGCACCAATTCAGACGGCAAACCATCCAGCAGATGCATGGGGGCAGGTAGCCCGTTGGCGAAACAGGACGGATGCACCGCGCCTGTTTCCATATCGTAAAACGCCGGTCTGAAACCCAGGCTGCGGTTTTCATCGCTGACCCCGCCGCTGCCACGAAAAACCTCGTTCTGCAGCAGCAACGCAGCCGGTGTCAGTTCAGCCTTGGAAAGAGTGGAGTCTGCCGCATGCACGGCCTTGGCAACCATGAAATCTCCTGGCCCTGGGGCCCGGTAGCCGGGTTAGTGCGACCTGTACGTCCGTATTGTGGCGTCGCCAGATGTCTGCGGGCGCGCACTGCGCCGCCCGAAATTCAGCCTGCCTTGAGTATAGCCC
Organism: Marinobacterium profundum; assembly: GCF_001528745.1. Classification (GTDB taxonomy): domain Bacteria; phylum Pseudomonadota; class Gammaproteobacteria; order Pseudomonadales; family Balneatricaceae; genus Marinobacterium_A; species Marinobacterium_A profundum. The sequence continues at coordinate 1,637 of NZ_BCNS01000181.1, forward strand.
GCATAGGTTGGGGATTTGGAGCCGTAAGCCGTAAGCCGTAAGCCGTAATTAGGGTAGAAGCTAATGCCCTGCATACAAGTCAATTCCTGCTGGCACGACTGACTGAAATGGGGCAATATCAGCTCACTAGGGATTACAGGCTGGCGGATACTGCCGCTGCAAAATTCGAAAACGCACAAGATCATTTTCAACGGAGGAAGATGGCTGTGAATACTCATATATATTTTCTTTTCAGTCGTTTAGCCTTTCTTCGCGCTATCCTGGTTTGTAGATAGAAATCGTATAGTATAAAAATATTGCGTTCCGTCTGAAAAGACATATTTGAGTACAATTATTCAAAAAATAATAGCATTTCGTGCTCTGCCCCTGCCTATTAACGTTTAAACGAAATATAAAATGTAGAGTATACATATGGATAACCATGTTCCTTTAAATCGACAATTTTCACCTTCCACAACAAACCAAAAAGAGGCAGAGAGTGATGAAATGCACTCAATTTTTGGACATGTTGAACCAAAAACCTGGGATGATATGGAGCGTCAATTCCGTTGTGTCATTTTAGCTGAAGCAGGCTCGGGAAAAACTGAAGAGTTGCGATATCGGGCAAGTTTTTTAGCAGAACAAGGCAAGCCATCTTTCTTCATCCGCATTGAAGATATCAAAACCGATTTCTACGAGGCATTTGAGATAGGTGAGGAAACACAGTTTAAGGAATGGTTAGAATCTACGGAGGAAGCCTGGTTTTTCCTCGACTCTGTAGATGAGGCGCGGCTAGAAAATCCGAGAACCTTTGAAAAAGCGTTACTCCGCTTTGCCAAAGGCATAAAAGTTGCTGCACACAGAGCGCACATCTATCTATCCAGTCGTCCCTATTCATGGCGTCCGAGAGATGACCGGCGACTATTAAATAAAATTCTTTTCCTTGCGACGATACAAGAGGAAAAAAATGAAGAAAATCAGAAACCTGAACCTCAAAGCGCGCTAACGATATACACAATGCTTCCTTTGAATGAAGAGAAAATTCGTCGATTTTGCACAGAGCGTGAAGCGAAAGATATAGATCGTCTGCTACAGGAAATTGAACGAGCCAATCTTTGGAGTCTCGCGGAGCGCCCATTTGATCTCGAAGGCATTCTAGTGAAATGGGCCGAAGACGGTGTCCTCGGCGGCCGCCTAGAGTTGCTCCGTCACAACATCGACAAGCGACTACGCGACGACCACAACAGTGATCGAGTACAGCGCCAGCCTCTGAATCTCGAACAAGCAAGAGAAGGAGTGCGTCGCTTGGCGGCTGCGGTTGTGTTAAGCGGTCAAGCAGGTCTCAATGTACCCGATGCAGCACCGATGAAACTCGGCATAGAGGCAGAGTCGGTCCTTGCTGATTGGGATCCTCGGGATGTGCGTGCGTTATTGGAGCGAGGGGTCTTCAACGACATTATCTATGGAGCTGTACGGTTTCGGCATAGGGACGTTCGTGAGCTGCTGGCTGCTGAATGGTTTGACAGTCTACTGAAGACGGGCAACAGCCGCCACTCGGTCGAAGCTCTATTCTTCCGCGAGCAATATGGGGAAAAGGTTATCGCCCCCCGAC
>NZ_BCNS01000182.1 GCF_001528745.1 Marinobacterium profundum
TTGCCGTGGCTAATTCTGTTTGATGAAGAGGTTCGCCGCACGGCATTAGGAACACACCCAGAAATTGCTGTTGAAGGTGGTGATCCATCCCAACTACCGTTGCTGGAAAGACAAAGGCTTTTGGCTGACATCGTCCGTCGGATCGTTTCGGACGAGGACGACCGATCTGCGAGAGACAACAGCGCAATTGCACGAATCGCAAATCCAGATCTCTCGGATGACACGCAACAGCTTATCAACGAATACGTTGATAATGACGACGCCATTTTCTTTCTCGGTAGGCTGGTCTGGCAGGGTGAGATGGCATGTTGCACCGCCTCTTTTGTTAATATTGCCGCAGACAACTCGCGTGGTATCTATGCCCGCATGGCATCGGCCCGCGCAGTAATGACTTGTGGTTCTTTCGGACAGAAAAATAGCTTGTGGCAACAGATTAACGAAGGCGAGGTTTATATTCCGCGCGAATTGCTCGCTGAGCTGGTTGATAATGCAGCTCCAAACAGTAATAGCGTCGTCCAACTGATCACCTCGCTGGATAAACTGCCACCTTACGAACGATACAAGGCTACTGGTCTAAATCGTTCGCTACATGAATTTGTAAAACGATTACCTATTATCGATGAACAACAGGTCATCGCCCAGCTAATTTTCGGGCTACATGGCTACCTCGAGAGGCCGCCCTATGTAGGGCGAGGAAAGTGCCATGTTTCGGAGGAGTACGCATGGTTACTAAGTCCCGCTACCCATGCAGTGGAAAGGCTGGTTGAAGCACGAAGCGCCGTGGCGTTAGAAGTGACGGCCCTATCTATTGTGTTGATGGTTCCAGCATTACGTTTTTGGAGGGAAGCCTATTTCAGCGAGCATAAAGGAAATTTGCAGATGCTCGTTCCCCATTGGCCTGAACTTAATGATGCCCTTTACTGGGCTAGCATCGAACAAGCAAGAACCTATAACGCTGCAAGATCAAGAGAACCGATGACCGATGACTGGTCTGTTGCTTGGCTCGAACATTTTTGGTGCTTCGACACGGATAGCATATCAAGATTGCTCGACTACATCCGTTCTCGCAGGCTTCAAGATGATAGGTTAGTAGCTCTTAGCACCGCGTTTCGCGTCTATACGCAAGCAGGCAGGCCAGCAAACATTCTGAGTAGCCTGCAAGAAGTCACGACTAGCGAGGCCGTCTTGCTACAGCGGTTGGATATTCTGTTAAATCCGCCGGTGTCAGAGGCAGCGCTAGAACGCGACGAAGAGCATGAGGAATTTTTACGGCAACAAAATGAGAGGGAAGAGCGAGAAAAGCAGGATCGTGATACATGGATAGCAGAGTTACGTGCGGATCCTGAACGGATATGCAGCCCCGCGAACTTAGAGCCGAATATACTTTCCAACGATATCTATTGGTTGATGCAGGAGCTTATAGATCGTCCTCTATCGACGGAGCGCTATGCCTTTTCGGACTGGAGGGGGCTTATACCAGAGTTCGGTGACGCCGTCGCTCATGCTTACCGCAATGCTGCTATCAATTATTGGAGGTATTATAACCCGACTCTGCAATCTGAAGGGGTTTATAGAGATAACTCCACACCATGGTCATTGATATTCGCTATGGCCGGACTTGAGATAGAGGCAACTGAGAGCTCCGACTTTCCTCGCCATCTGAGCGAGTCTCAGGTACGCCATGCTTTGCGCTATATCACTTGGGAACTTAATGGATTTCCTGGTTGGTTCGAGCGTATGTATCAGACATTTCCAACCTTAGTCGGTGAAACCGTGATTAAGGAATTACGTTGGGAGCTTGATAACACTGGCTCGGACAAGTCGATGCGCTATATTCTACACGATCTGGCCTACCATTCGCCTTGGCTCCATGCGTCCATTGCTCCAGTAATACTGGAGTGGATGGAGACTAACCCCACACGCATCAATACCAACCGAGATTATTGCATTCATATATTGGTGAATAGCGGAACCGACCCTGATAGGCTAGCGGTGCTGGCTAGCCTACAGATAGCGCAGACCAACGACCCGGAAAGCGTTCCCTGGTGGTACGCGCTTCGCGTCGATTGCGATCCGGTCAATGGCATCCCTGAAGTCCAACAGTGGCTATTAAGTCTCGATGAGAATTTGGCGGTACATGCCGCCCAGACCTTTATCACAGCTCTGATGGGTGACAAGCATTTAAGTGAGCGAGGGCTTTCTATTGGTCATTTCCGAACAACAGAGCATCTGAAATCACTATATGTCCTGATGCACAGCTATATTCGGGCACAAGAGGACAATAATCGTGCAGGTAGCGGCATCTATTCTCCAGACCTACGCGATGACGCACAGGATGCACGTAACAGGCTATTTAACCTTCTATCAGAAATTCCTGGAAAAGAGAGTTATACAGTCATCAAGGAACTCGTTCATGAGCACCCCAATCCCGACTATCGTGTTTGGATGGCTAAGCGGGCCTACAAGCGAGCCGAAGAGGATAGTGATCTGGACCCCTGGACTGCCGAACAGGTTAGTGCGTTTAGTCGGGGGCAGATAATCACACCCAGAACGCATCGTCAGCTCTTCGACCTCACGGTGCATCGCCTACTGGATCTGAAGAACTGGTTGGAGCGAGGAAACGACAGCCCTTGGCAGACTTGGCAACGCGCTGGTGGCGAAACCGAGATGCGTACACTGATAGCTGGTTGGCTCAATCAGCAGTGTCGTGAACAATACACCACCGCACAGGAACCGGAGCTGTCAAATAGCCAGCGCATGGATATTTGGATGCAGAACACAAAGGTACATTCACCAGTGCCAATCGAACTAAAACTGCTTGACAAGAAGTGGAGCGGCCCAAAACTATGCGAGCGGTTACGAAACCAGTTGGCGGGCGATTATCTCCGAGAGGAAACAGCAGGATGTGGTGTGATGTTACTTGCCTCTCAAAGATTAGGTCCAGAAAAACGGTGGAGGATTAATGGCCTAAGTGTTGGTTTGAGCGACCTATCCAGCGCCTTAAAAAATTATTGGCAAAGTATCGCTGGCCAATACCCTGGAGTTGAAGCAATAGATGTTATTGTCGTCGACATGACACAAAGGGGAAAAGTCAGTGATTCATGAACGGGTGCCTGGGGTCCGGGTGCCTGGGGTCAAAACTTGCCTTTTGCTTATCCAGCGCCCCCCCATTCGCTGAAGGTACGCTCTGCACAGTAACCCGACCTCGACACTTAATTGAAGCTGTTTTCAGTTCCTGTAATAGCTTGTTACCTTTGGACAAGCTACCGTTTGTGACTCCAAGTACTTCCAGAGCGCTGACGCTATCACC
>NZ_BCNS01000183.1 GCF_001528745.1 Marinobacterium profundum
GAAAAGTGAGTCGCCGAAAGGCGAAATGGGAATTATCCGACAACGATAACACTTCTCAAATCTGGGAGATTTCGAAAAATCAGGGTCAGGCCTTGTCTTTTACACTAATTTCTTATCTGATGGGCTAAAATAAATACCTGACCATCGTGCCTGTACGAACTGAACAAGGAGGTTATATACTATGAAAGGATTTGGAATTGCTTTTTTAATCCTTGGGGGACTCGCTGGTGTGGTAGCCCTGAATATGGATGTAACCGTATCTTCGGGAGTTTATGACAGGACCTACAACATGCACAAGGCCAGTCAACAACTGATGGTCATGCTATTAGCCCTAGGGTCGTTTATTAGTGGCGCAGTCCTTCTTGGGTGTGGTGAAATAGCCGAGCGCCTCAGTAATTCAGAAAACGCTACAATTATCAGTTACGGTGCGAGCAATAGTAGCGGCCAGATCACTGGTGAGAACCCACCTCTTGACTCCTCCGAGTCAGGATTGGCTGGTGTGGAATCTAAATCTGATGACGCTTATACACCTCTTTCTGAAGCTCAGGCTCAGTTTAACCCTCGTATCGCTATTGGCCTTTCTATAACCATCGTCATCTGTGGCCTGCTTTTCTTTTTTGTCGTCACTAGTTAAATTAGGGGTAGAACTTTTCTTTTTACGATCCAGATTTCATTCCTTATTTTCACCGAATATAGTCTCTCACTTTGACTTAAACCGCTATTGAAATTCGTATTTATCAGCCGAATTCGGCAGGGATAAGCCCTGATTTTTCCTCTAACCACTTCCAGAGCGCTGACGCTGCCACCCATTTCCCGTTAGCGCAGGCAATTGCTCCTGCATTGCCTGCATAC
>NZ_BCNS01000184.1 GCF_001528745.1 Marinobacterium profundum
AAAAACCCGCTCAAATCAGTCGGCTCTCGCTACGGCCAGCATTCTCGGACAGCCTCCTAGGAGGCTGTCCGACAATACTCAACCTACTGCGAGCCACCTGAGTTTGGCTGTTTTTTGTGCTGTTTTGCGTTAAATAGAACCACTATTCGCCTTAAAACACCGCAAAAACCCGCTCAAATCAGTCGGCTCTCGCTACGGCCAGCATTCTCGGACAGCCTCCTAGAGCACTTCCATCTTTCATCGACTCATTGCGGTCGTTGAGACGAGATTAAGGTGACCGTGTTGGAGGTGCAGGATGGGGTATCGGAGCGGTTTGATGACGCGTTACTTTCTTTGCTCGTGCAAAGAAAGTAACCAAACAAAGCCCCAATGAAGCCTTTGCGCTGCGCTCTGAAGTCATTCTGCGGGCGCCGCTAACGCACCTCCATGTGCTAATCGGCGTCGATACAGTCCCTGTATCAACCTTTCAGGCCTGATCGCATAATAACCTCAGTGCTCGCCGGCTTCATAAGGGGAAACAAGAGCCGCTCTGACGTTTCAGTGGCAGCACTCAAACAACCTCGATCGACAGATTGGTGTTTCGTGAAAGTGTGCTAAACCAGCAGCGGCGCCGGCTGGAGTGGCTGGCCCCGTCGGCTTTGTTCCGTGGCGGGCAGAATATCAATATTGGGCCAGAGCCCACAGAGCAATGCATCCCGATATGCCGCTGGCAGGCCTGCCGCGCGCATGGCGTCTGCCGCTTCGGTCGCCCGATATCTGAGCCGGTGCCAGCTGACCTTGATACGTTCAGCGTCCGGTGTCAGCAGCATGTACCAGCCGTCAGTGGTGCCATCATTGGCCGGCATGCCGATCACACCCGCATTGAGCCAGGCGCCTGAGCCCCAGGCCTGGCCGAAAGGCAGGCCACAGTGGCCGCCGATTAGCACATCGGCCTGAACGAGATTCAGCTGCTGCTGTTTTTCGCCCTGTGATGTAGATTCAAACACGAAGCGGTTTGTCTGATCAGCAGCGCCATGTACCACCTGAATACGTCGCCCGTTAAGGGTAAAGCGCAGCTGGGCAGGGAGAGTACGCAACCAGGATCGGCTGTCCTCACTGATGGTTCTGTCGGCGTAGCGATACCAGCTGTCGGACAGAATCGCGCAGCTGCTACCCTCCTCAAAGCCACAGCCACAATCATCAATACGATTGCCCAGAGATTCCTCGCAGTTACCCTGAATCCAGTGCACGCCTGCATCGCGCAGCAGCTGGACTGTGGCCTCGGTATCGGCGCAATAGGCCACGGCATCGCCGGTACAGATGAGCTGATTGGCAGATAGTCCCAGTTTGTTCGCCGTCTCCAGCAGTGCCTGGGTAGCCTGCAGATTGCTGTAGGGGCCACCAAATATCATTAAGGGACCGGGCAGGGCGCCGAGATTCTTTATGTCTGTTTGTGCATTCATCCGGCGTGCTCTGCCTGTTGCAATTTTGGGGTGCCGGCACTGAGGCAACCGAGCCAGAACAGCAGCAGGCCACTGGTCAGCAGAGTGGCCGAAATCCACAGCAGCTTGGTGTATTTATGGGCATCACCCAGTACGGCGCTGTAACCGGATGATTCGGTAAAATAGAGCACGGCACCGCAGATCGCGAGCACGAAACTGGCAAGATAGCTCCACAGCGGCACATCGGTGCGTCCGCCCCAGAGGGAAATAAGCACCACGGGAGCAAGGTACATGGAGGCGGTGCCGCTGACGGCCACCGCACTGAACAGATCCTTGTTACCGAGGAAGACGCAGCACAGCCCCAGCAGCATAAAGACAACCATTACCAGGCGCCCGTTTTGCACCGTGGTCGGTACCGCTTTCATATCCAGCGCCACCAACTTGGCGGAGCTCGACAGGGTGCTGTCCAGCGTCGACATGGCGGAGATCACCAGGGCGGCATTGAACAGCAGCAGCGGGGTTTCGCCCAGTATTCGGGCCAGCACTGTGTTCATGGCTTCGCCGGCGGCTGCCTGAGCACCTGCGAGTACGCCAAGGCTGCCAAAGGCGGTGATGCAGATAATGCTGATCCAGCCGGCGTGAAAAAAGCTGCGGCGGGTGGTTTCACGGTCAGCCAGAAAGCCGCGATCCATCATGACCGGGTCATGCATGGGATAGCTCCACACCTGCAGCAGTGCCACCAACAGCAGTATGGGGCCAGGCTGATCTATCTCGAACGGTTTGAACAGCAGCATATCGAGATTCACATCTGGGGCTCCAAACGCCACAAATACAAGCACTACCAGCACCAGCAGGAACAGCAGCATCTGGAAGAGGTCGGTGCGCAGGGATGCATGCAGACCGCCGAGAATCGAGTACAGCAGCGTAATGCCGGAAAACGCGACTATGGCCAGGGTATAGGCATTGCTGCCAGTGGCGCCGAACAAAATGCCGATCACCAGCAGGTTGGCAAAAACTTCACTGATCAGCCGGATGCCGATGACCAGGTTGTAACAGCGAGTGCCCCAGCTACCGAAGCGGTTTTGCAGGAAGGCCTGCACGCTCTCAAAGCCCTGTTCAAAGCGCAACTTGTCGATAATGCGCCCGCCAATCCAGAACGAAAGGTAGTAGGCGGCATAGGCGAGAGTCCCCCAGACACCGTAAAAAAAGCCGAGGATGGCTGCATTCATAAGGGAGCGGGCAAAAATCCAGGTCGTAACCTGGGAGAAGGTCAGCGTTAGGAGTCCAGGTGGTTCGGCGTTTTCGGACTGGCCGCGAAAAAAGGCATTGACCGAACGCGCAGGCCGGGACAGTCCCAGGGAGATCAGTGCCAGTGCGGCGACCAGAATCGAAAGGCTGTAATCCATGGGGGCTCCGGATTTAACGGCGGGTGTAAGGGCGAGGAAGCAGGCTCCTGTTATTCGGGCGAGCTTACGTCAAACAACTGAAACAAGCCTGAACGTCAGGACTTGCGGGCAGGGTATTGGGCTCCCTCTGCCGCCGTTATTTGCGACGCAGACGCCCAAACTGGGCATGTACGCCACGACGCATAACGGAGAAACTGTGCTCCAGCAGATCCACACCCACCAGTACTATCACAACCAGCACCGCGAGTTTAACGCCTGTCAGGTGGTGGCCCTCGCCAATGGTGGCGCCGATGGCCGCCAGTGACCAGATAGCTGCCGCCGAGGTGACACCCAGTACAATACCGTCTTTGGCGAGAATCACGCCGGCACCCAGAAAGCCAATCCCCGTGACTATCTGGCCCAGTACCCTGGAGCCATCGCCACCATCAAAGTGCGCGCCGGCGAGGGCGATAAACAGATAGGTACCGAGCACGATCAGTGAGCTGGTTCTTATACCGCAGGGTTTGCCCAGTAGCTGCCGCTCGGTACCGACAATACTGCCAGCCAGCACGCTGGCCAGAATGCCGGACCATTGAAAGGGAGCTATATCCAGTAGCAGTGTGAGGGTAGTGTTGTCCAAGGTGTTCAATAACCTGTGTCGAGGGGCGCGATGCACTTAGCAAATTAAGGGATCTTTATCGCACTCTTTGGGCTGAAATAGAATCAATATTCGCAGGCCTGCCGAAGGGTACTGGCGTGTTCCCGGCCGAGCGGGTGCAGGGCGGGATGAACGGCGCAGGTTTATATGTAAAATCTATCGAAGGAATTGTGTTAATTAATTTCATTGTTAGGCAGACCTTGGGTATTCTGGCTGCATTCCTTAAGCAGGTGAGCCTGCAAGCCATTAAGAATTCAGCAACAGGAGCTATACAGATGCAGCACAAAGAAGGACAGCGCGTACCCCAGGTTACCTTTCGTACTCGTGTGGGCAATGACTGGCAGGACCTGACCAGTGACCAGATCTTTGCTGGCAAGAACGTCATACTGTTTGCCCTGCCAGGCGCTTTCACGCCGACCTGTTCGACTACCCACCTGCCGCGCTACAACGAGCTGGCACCGGTCTTCCAGGCCAACGGTGTCGACAGCATTATCTGCCTGTCGGTTAACGATGCCTTCGTCATGAATGCCTGGGCTGAAGATCAGAAACTGGAACACATTCAGGTACTGCCCGATGGCAATGGCGAATTCAGCGATGGCATGGGCATGCTGGTGGACAAGGCGGACCTCGGTTTTGGCAAACGTAGCTGGCGCTATTCCATGCTGGTGAAAGATGGTGTCATCGACAAGATGTTTATCGAGCCCGACTTGCCTGGCGACCCGTTTGAAGTGTCTGATGCCGACACTATGCTGAACTACATCAACCCGCAGGCTCAGCAACCCAAGCGCGTCACCATTATTACCAAGCCAGGCTGCCCACACTGCACCCGTGCCAAGAAGGCCCTGAGTGAACGTGAGTTCCGCTATGAAGAAATCGTGCTGGGACAGGGAGGCGTCAGCTACTCCAGCCTGACGGCAATTTCTGGCCGCGGTACAACGCCGCAAATCTACATCGATGGTCAGCATGTGGGTACGGCAGATGAACTGGAGCAGTGGTTGGCGGCCAACGCCTGATTGACCCGGTAAAGTCAGTCGCTGCAAGAACCCCCGGGCGCCCTGCGTCGCGGGGGTTTCGTTTTTTGGCCTGGCAGTCGCTGCATTTATTTTTAACCTATCGCTTTTATAGATAGAAGCTGACTTAGTTACCTCGTTGTTTGTCGATACTATGGTGTCACTTAAAGAAACGGCAGACATGGAGTGGGGAGCGATGAGAAGCAGGGCAGACCGGATTCGTCATACGGTGGGGTTTGAACTGATTGGACTAGTGTTGCTGACAGGCTTTGGCAGCTTCCTGCTGGGCTTCGACATGCAGCATTTCGGGGCGTTGGCAGTGGTGTTTTCGTTACTGGCCATGTTGTGGAACTACTACTATAACCGCCTGTTCGACCAGTGGCTGCTGCGCCGTCGGGGTACCAGTATCAAGCGTCAGCGGGATAGAGTTGTCCATGCGCTGCTGTTTGAGGGCGGCCTGTTACTGGTCACCCTGCCGGTTATTGCCTGGTGGCTGCAGGTCAGCCTGTGGCAAGCGCTGGCGATGGATATCGGGATGGTGCTCTTTTACCTGGTGTTCGCCTATCTCTACAACCTGGCATATGACCGCGTCTTCCCCGTAGTCGAGGGGGCTGTGCCAGCACAGTGCTAAAGCGCCTATTTAACGTACTCAGGATTGCCCTGATAGAAGCCCGCGCCTGCGGGCTTTTCCGCGCCTGGCGATCTATCGAGGCCACTTCTGTGTATAAGTGAGCGCTGGCCAGGTTCCATTATTTGAAATTTTTGAGGCATCAATGTGCTGTCAATATTGACAGCACAGCTATTTAAAATTTATTTGCACTTGCAGGTAGCGGTGAAAGCCGCGTCTTTCGGGCTCTTGCCGCCTAAGTCAAACACTATATTTTTTCCTGTGCAGGCGGGTTGGACGAAGATTCACCAGCCAGCCGCAGGCCCCGTCATTACTGGGCTAGGCGCTGTGTATTGGAGTTGTGTATATCTTTTCCATAGAGTTATCCACAGATTCCGTGGAAAAGAACGGGCTTGACGACGTGCTATCCAGGCGTTCCGCTGAGGTTTTTACCGCGCATCAGCCAAGCAGTGCAGGTGATGACCATGGCAGTACAGCAAGTCGGACGCCTGGAGAGGCGTTACCGCTGCAGTAGCACCGTTATGGAATTATTGTTTCGCGCCAGGCATCTCGCTATTCTGTTCCGGTCATCGTTATTGCCGTGATAATAAGAGGAGAGCCCCCAGAAATGCCCATCAAGATTCCTGACCAGTTGCCTGCCGCCGATCTGTTGCGAAGCGAGAATATCTTCGTAATGAGTGAAAGCCGTGCGATGCATCAGGATGTGCGTCCGCTCAAAGTGCTGATTCTCAATCTGATGCCCAAAAAGATCGAAACCGAAAATCAGCTGGTGCGGCTCTTGTCCAATACGCCGCTGCAGGTGGGGATCGAATTCCTGCGGGTGGATAACCGTGAAAGCCGGCATACGCCCGCCGAGCATCTGGACAGCTTTTATCGCAGTTTCGATGAGGTGCGCGATAACAACTACGATGGCTTGATCATTACGGGTGCGCCTCTGGGGCTGGTGTCTTTTGAGGACGTACTCTACTGGGACCAGGTAGAGGAAATCATCCACTGGTCGCGCCAGCATGTCAGCTCGACACTGTTTCTGTGCTGGGCCGCACAGGCGGGTTTGAAAGTGCTGTACGACCTGCCAAAGCGTACGCGGGATGAGAAACTCTCAGGCGTGTACGAACACCATACATTGTTGCCCAGTGACCCCCTGGTGCGTGGCTTTGATGACGCCTTCTGGGCGCCGCATTCGCGCAATGCCGACTTCCCGGTGGACTTTATTCGCGAGCATACCGATCTGCGAATTCTGGCCAGCTCCGAGACGGCCGGCAGTTACCTGATGGCCAGCCCGGATAGACGTCAGGTGTATCTGACCGGCCATCCGGAGTACGACGCCCTGACGCTGGCCCAGGAGTATCAGCGTGATCTGCTGGCAGGCCTGGATCCGACAGCCCCGCAGAATTACTTTCCTGACGATGATGTTGAGCAGGCGCCGCAGAACCGGTGGCGCAGCCACGGTAATCTGGTGTTTGCCAACTGGCTGAACTATTACGTCTACCAGATCACGCCATTTGACCTGAGCGTGATGACGACCAAAATAGAGGAGTAACAAGGTACGGGGGCATGCGCAGTGAAGAGAAAATGCCTCTGATCTGCTTGTATTGAATCGGCGGGTCAGAGGCATTGCTTTGCGGGCAAGGCTGACGCGATCAGGCGTCCTCGACCAGGCGGATGCCGTCGGGACTGATCTCGATCAGGCGCTGCTTGTAGAGCGTGCCTATGGCCATTTTGAAGGCTTTCTTGCTGCTGCCGAACAGGCGGGTGATGACCTGTGGGTCGGTCTTGTCGTTCACGGCCATGTAGCCGCCTTCGGCCTTGAGGCGTTCCAGCACCTGGCCTGCCAGACCGCTAACCTTGCCGTAGCCCGGTTTGTCGAGGCACAGGTCGAGCTTGCCGTCGGGACGAATCTGCTTGATGTAACCTTGCAGGTTCTGCCCGAAATGCAGCCGGCGAAACAGGTCAGACTGGTGAATCAGACCCCAATGGGTGCCATTTACCACAGCCTTGATGCCCAGGTCCGTGCGGTTGGCGATGGTCAGTTCTACGCTTTCGCCCTCCTTGTACTCGGCCGGGACCCTGTCCAGAAAACGATCCAGCTTGGTGGTGGCAACGATGCGGTTGGTGATGTTATCCAGGTAAATGTATACCAGATAGCTCTTGTCCTTCTGCATCCGCACGGGTTGCTCGGAAAAGGGTACCAGTAGCTGCTTGGGCAGCCCCCAGTCGAGGAAGGCGCCGACCGGAGTTACATCGGCGCAACGCAGCAGTACAAAGTCCCCCACCTGGGCCAGCGGCTTGTCCGTCGTGGCGATCAGAAAATCTTCTGAGTCCAGGTAGACGAAAACCTCCAGCGTATCGCCGACCTTGCAGTCGTCGGGCACGTGGCGTGCAGGCAGCAGAATCTCGCCGAGGTTCTCGCCATCAAGGTAAACACCGAATTCTTTCTGCTTGATGACGCTGAGGGTGTTGTAGCGGCCGGTTGCGACCATGGGGCTGTCCTTTCATTGATGGGGCGGGGAGTGCGCTCGCTCAGGAGTGCTTGGCCAGAAACTCTTCGTCCAGCTTGAGTTGCTGGTTGCTGTTGACACCCACGCCGCGGCTGCGAATGTTTTCAGCGATCTGCTTGGCCTCATCCAGCGAGTGCATTGCGTAGGTACCGCACTGGTAAACGTTCAGCTCGGGGATCTTGCTCTGATCCTGCACGGCGAGCACGTCATCCATGGCAGCAAGCCAGGCGGCGCCAACACGGGCTTCATCGGGCTGGCCGATCAGGCTCATGTAGAAGCCGGTGCGACAGCCCATGGGAGAGATATCGATGATCTCGACGCCCTGACCATTGAGGTGATCGCGCATGAAGCCTGCGAACAGATGCTCCAGGGTGTGAATGCCGCGTTCGCTGAGGATTTCCTCGTTGGGCACGCAAAAGCGCAGGTCGAATACGGTAATGGTATCGCCGCCAGGCGTGGTCATGGACTTGGCGACACGTACTGCCGGCGCCGCCATGCGGGTGTGGTCTACGGTAAAGCTGTCGAGCAGTGGCATCTTGTGTCCTCTAAAAACGTGTCGATGGGGTACCGAATACGCCCATTATCCCAGCCCTGCGCAGGCAATACTACCGCAGACACCAGGTGTCTGCGGGATGTGCAGCAGCTTGGTTGGAAGCTATAGCTTAGATTGGTTTCAGTTGGTTGAGCAGGCGCTGCAGTGGGATACCCAGAGTCTTGCCCAGTTGCTTGGCATGTTGCTGCAAGCGCCTTGGGTTGCTCTGCGGCAGGCCTCCCTTGAAGGCGAGTACGATGAGGTTGCCACCATTAACCGGGCACAGCAGGCACTGGCCGTCGAACAGGTCTTTCATGCGGGTCAGCGCCGAGCGATTGCGGGCCTGGCCCTGATCCCACAGGTTCAGTACCAGCATGCCCTGATCATTCAGCAGATTGTAGCAGTCGGACTGAAAATCCTGTTCCAGCTGAATCAGCTGCATGCCATCATCCAGGTAAAGGTCGCTGAAAATGATGTCGGTCTTGGTTGTGCCGCGGGCGGCAAAGGCTTCGGCATCGTCGATCAGCAGCTCAAAACGGTCGGTTTCGGTCAGGGAAAGCCAGTTGCGGGCTATATCCACCACCTGCTGGCGCAGCTCGACAACGGTCAGTTGCATCTGTGCATCGTAGGCCTGCAGGCAGTTGCTGAGGTTGCCGCCGCCCAGGCCAAACAGAGATACATGGGCCGGATTCGGCATATAGAGGAGGGCCAGTAACATGGCCTGCACATATTCAAACACCGGCAGTGCCGGGTTTGTCATATCGATACAGCTTTGTTCGCCGCCATCACCAAAGGACAGGTAGCGTCGTGGCCCGTCTTCAAGCACGCAGACCGGGCCCCATTCGTCGTAAGCACGGTAGAGTTCCTGACCAGGCAGGGAGTTGCGGATGGCCCGATGCGATTCGTCCGAATCGGTGGCGGCAAAGTATTCGAGCATCGAGGACATGGGTTTTCCTGACGAGGTGAAATTTTCAGCGGCCAATTGTACCTTGCCTGCGGTGACAGGGAAGCCTTGTCTGCACACTGAAGATACAGCTAAATGATCCGAACAATTGTTTAATTTATTCGCAAATGACGGGAACCATACGCCTGAGCCTTGTGTCATACCCCATGCAAGCGAGAAGTTCTCCAGCAGAGTTTCCAAGTTTCAGCGGCCCCAGTGGCCGCTTTTTTTTACCCTGAAAAAAGTCAGCGGCCTGCAGGACTCGGCATCGTCTATCTTCTGTTCTGTTCTTGACCGGGTAATTTTGAGCAGGGGCGCAAAATAAAAAAAAGGGCATCGCGGCGCTTGTGGCGCCACGATGCCCTGTATTCCGCAAGATGGCGCGGTAGGGGGCTATTGAGTCGATTAGGCTAGCAGGCTGCTAGCGTTTACCCATGCGACGTACCGCCTGGGGCGTAAAGTCGCTGTGGGAGAAACGCTGGCTAAAGTCAAAGCCGATGCCTTCTTCGTTGGTCAGGCTGCCGACCAGGTAGCGGCCGGACTGCAGATCGTAGAGGGCTTCGGCTACCAGCCAGGGCACCTGTACATCGCGGTACTGGAACTGGTGTGCTTCAGCGACACGCCAGAGTTCTCCGCGACCATCGTAATGATCCACGATGCTGGCCTGCCAGCTGTCCTCGTCTATGTAGAAGACGCGTTTGGCGTAGATATGCCGCTCGCCGCTCTTGAGCGTGGCTTCAACCTTCCAGACCCGGTGCAGCTCATAGCGGGTCAGTTCTGGGTTGATGTGGCCAGGCTGCAGGATTTCCTCGTATTTGAGTCCGCGGTCGGCCAGCTTGAAGCTGTTATAAGGTATATAAAGTTCCTGCTTGCCGATCAGCTTCCAGTCGTAGCGGTCGGGGGCGCCATTAAACAGGTCTAGGTTGTCGGTGGTGCGCTGGCCATCGGTTGCTGTACCCGGTGCATCATAGGCCACTTCAGGTGCACGGCGAACGCGGCGCTGACCGGCGTTGTAGGTCCAGGCCTGGCGTGGCTGGCTGACCTGATCCAGAGTTTCATGCACCAGCAGGATGTTGCCGGTCAGGCGAGCGGGCGCCTCCACTTCCTGTACGAAATAGAACAGGATGTTGTCATCCTTGGCCTTGTCGGCGCCGCCTTCCAGGTAGGTCGGCCAGGTCATTTTTTCGTTGATCTTCACCGGCGTAAAGTTGCCATTGCTCTGTACGGGTACCTGCACGAAGGTACGTTCCATAGCTCCGCCACGGTAGCGGGTCATGTGGTTCCATATCACTTCCAGGCCCGTTTCCGGTATCGGGAAGGCGCTGCCTTCCTGCAGGTTACGCACGCCGTAACCGTTGTCCGTCAGGCTTGCTGAGAGCGCATTCTGGCGGATCGCAGCATAGACTGAGTCCGGGTAGGCCGCGGTGCGGTGAGTGGGGTACACATTCATTTTGTAGCTGTCGGGGTAGCGTTTGAACATCGCCAGCTGCCCGGGTGACAGCTGGTCGGCATGGCTGTCGACATTGGCTGCGGTAATGGTCAGAAGTGGCGTTTCACCGGCATAAGGATCGCTGTAACGATCGCCGCTGGAGGCTGGCATGCCGCCGTCCCATGCCGGGATGGTACCCGCGGCATTACCGGCTTTCTCTGCCCCGACCGGAGTCAGATCAGTGCCCAGGCGCGCCTGCTGCTGCTCCGAGATAGCAGCATATAGGCCGCTACTCAGAAAGCTGGTCAGGGCCGTGGCCGTGAGAAGGGGAATCATTTTTATCATTATGCTGTGTCTCCGCTTGCAGTCAGAATTCAGAACGCCACCGAGGCACTGAGCGATACAAAATCCCGGTCTTCCAGTTCGTTGTAATCGCCGCCAAAGAAGTTGGTGTAGGCCAGCTGTACCGAGTACTGGTTCAGGTATTCACCGGTGAGGCTCAGGCTGAGTGCTTTCTGATCCTCACTGAATGCGGCACCAGGCTGAGGCCCGTAACCTTTAACGCCGTGCTTGAAGCTCACTTCGGGTGTCAGGCTTATGCCTGCGAAGGCGTTAGGGTATTCCAGCGAACCCCTGGCGACATAGCCAAAGGAGTCGGCCGTTACAAAGCCATCGTTGTCACCAGCCGTGTAACCAAAGGCGCCATTGCGGCCGTATTTGAGCTCGTCGGCGCTTTCATCAAAGTTGTGAATGTGCGTCCAGGCCAGTTCGCCCACCAGGGTAAGGCGGCTGGCTCCCAGTACACGGTCATAGAGCTTTACGAAGGTTGTTTGCACTTGGGTCACATCAAATGCTGTGTAACCGTCTATTTCCGAGCCAAAGGGAACCGAGGAGCCGGTGTGCTGATCGATGCCGCTGTTGCCGGTGCCACCGTTGGTGAGTATGCCGGCGACCAGCTGTGGCCCGTTGATCTGAATTGGCAGGTCGCGCTTGTGGCTGATTTCACCGGACCAGGCCAGATCACCCAGGCTGGTATTGAAGCTCAGGCCCAGCAGGCGTATGTCTTCCGGGTACTCGACGAAATATTCGGACGCCAGGGTTGCTGGCAGGCCGAAACCTGAGAGTGCCGGATTGAATTTCTTCACGCCGCTGCTGATCGGCAGGCGGCTGTGGTACTGGGCTGCGTAGAGGCCAAATTCGGTGCTGTTGAGCTCTTCTGCGAAGTAACGCAGGGCAAAACCGAACTGACCGTCATCGTCGGCGTCGCGGTGGCCATCGGCATTGCGCTTCACTACCAGCGGCAAGGCAGAGTTGAAGTAGGCCTCATCATTGAGGAAGTTCAGCGAACCGCTGTTGATGCGGATACCATCACAGCCTTCGGCACCAAAGTCATTGTTGGAGAAGTAGGTGCCGCAGCCATCAATGGAGGTGGCTTCCCACTTGAACTGATAGAAGCCTTCAAGGCTAAGGTTGTCGGTCAGGCCGACGGAGCCGAATGCCATATTAACCGGCAGCAGGCCTTCTTTAACCTCGGCGCCGGCGCGGCGGAAGGCGCTAACATCGAAGGGATTGATGACATTAATGCCGCCCTGGATGAAGCTGCTTTCGCCCCAGTTGACGACCTGGCGACCGAGTCTCAGGTCGACCGGTTTGCCGTCGATATCATATTCGCCGTACCAGTAAGCATCGAGTAGTTCGATGCCGGAAAATTTGGAAAAGTCATCGAAGTTGGAGTCGTTCAGCTCGGCGCCCGGCTCATAGCCGTTAGGCGCATGGCCGTGGTCTCGGCTGCCGTTCTCAAGCTCGGCGTCGAACCAGTACTTGCCCCTGGCAAAGAACCCCATATCACCGTAACGCAGCTCCAGGTCGTGTATGCCCTTTACGGTCTTGGAGAAGGTTTCGCCCTGCTTGAAATTCTGATTGCCATCATCGTAGCTGCCGGAACCTTTACTGGTGCCACCGTTGGGCTGGGAAATCAGGCTCTGCTTGGCATCGTTAAGACGCCAGCTGGCGCCGACCGATATTTGCGAGTCGAAGCGGCCTTCGATTTCGCCAAGCTGGAATTCAACTGCAGCGGCCGGTGCCGCGGCGCCGGCCAGCAGCAGGGCACAGGCGAGGGGGTGGAGCATGAAGGCCGGGGCTTTCAGGTTCGCCACTGTACTAACCCCATTATTTATTGCCATTTCGTTCACCTTGGCTTCTTATTGTTGTTCGGTAACTGCGCTTTTAGAAGCCACAGTTTCTGTTCTTTCTATAAAAACGGTTACTTATAATCGGTCAGCTAAACTGTAGCTGTTGATTAGAGTCCCCAGTTTTGACGAATTTAGTGTCGTTGAACAATGACATTAAACATCAGATTAACTGACAAATGAACGCGAGCTCTTGCCCTCCGTGGCTAGTGATTACTGTATGCGACTGTAATTAGTAGATAAGTTGCATTCTAGAGGTGTATTTATGGATCGCAAGATGACAGTTCCCGCTGGCTATGCGCGTCATCTTTTGTCACAGGCGCGTGCCCAGGGCCTGGATGTGACGGGATTGCTGCAGCAGGTGGGCCTTGATGCTGAGGAAATTGAGCAGGACGGGGCGCTTTCTGCCGTTAAGTTCGGCGCGCTCTATCAGCAATTTATGCAGAGTGCCCAGGATGAGTTCTTTGGCATGCTCAGTTCCGGCAAGGTGCCCAATGGCACCTTTCGTCTGATGTGTCATTGCATCATTCACTGTCGGTCGCTGGAGCGTGCCATCTGGCGCTGTGGCGACTTTCTGGATATTTGCCGTGGCACCCTGGCCAAGCCAGTGCTGGTGCGCAAGGGGCGCTATGCCAAGTTGTCGCTGTCGCCGGTTGATCATGTCGACCTGGAGAGTTTCAATGGCCTGCTGCAGGAGCAGCCGGCGGAAAAGGTGCGTACCTCGTTGTCGATGTGGCACCACTTTATCAGCTGGCTGATCGGCAACCGGCTGGAGTTGAAAGCGGCTTACTTCATGTTTGACCGACCCGAGGTCGTGGATCATTACCGCACGCTGTTTCAGTCTGAAGTGAAGTTCAGTCAGCACGAGAATGCCATTATTTTCCCGCAGCGCTTTCTGGATTATCCCGTGGTGCAGACGGAAGAAACGCTGCGGGGTTTTCTGAAAACGGCGCCCTATCAGCTAATCGTGATGGTGGATGATGACCAGAGCCTCAAGGCGCAGGTGGTAGCGATGATAGGCAAGGATTTCAGCCGTGAGCTGCCAGGTTCGGAGGAGGTTGCCAAGGCGGTGAACATGTCGGTGTCGACTCTGCGTCGGCGCCTGCTTGAGGAAGGTACGTCCTATCAGAAGATAAAGGATGATTGTCGCAAGGCTGCCGCCATGAACTATATGAACTCGCCGCAGCTGGCGATTAACGATGTGGCGGCGTTGATGGGGTTTGACGAGCCATCGGCGTTCTTTCGCTCCTTCAAAAAATGGACTGGAATGACGCCGGGTGAATATCGCAAAAGTGATGCCTTTCGAGGACTCTACCAAAAGTAGGCCGCAGGTACCTGCGCATGACGCGGCCATGCCCGGGTCTGTGAGAGCTTTGCGGCCTGGTCTTGGGAGCAATATTGAGCGGTATTTTAACAAAAGCTAAATATTTATAAGAAACAGCCTCTTAGGCTGTTGACAGTGAAATTCATTCGGGTAATATACGCGCCACTCCTTCGGAGGGATGGCTGAGTGGCCGAAAGCACCGGTCTTGAAAACCGGCGAGTCGAGAGGCTCCCTGGGTTCGAATCCCAGTCCCTCCGCCATTGAAGGAGTATTGCTGTCGTTCCCTGATAGCTCAGTTGGTAGAGCAGTAGACTGTTAATCTATTGGTCGCTGGTTCGAGTCCAGCTCGGGGAGCCATATGTGGGTCGTTAGCTCAGTTGGTAGAGCAGTTGGCTTTTAACCAATTGGTCATAGGTTCGAATCCTATACGACCCACCAGTTTTATCGTGTTATAGTTTTACCGCTTTTGGGTCGTTAGCTCAGTTGGTAGAGCAGTTGGCTTTTAACCAATTGGTCATAGGTTCGAATCCTATACGACCCACCAGTTTTGCCCTTTATGGGTCGTTAGCTCAGTTGGTAGAGCAGTTGACTCTTAATCAATTGGTCATAGGTTCGAGCCCTATACGACCCACCACTTTTCCTCTTTCTGAGGGAAGGTTCACAAATTCTGTAATATCCTGTCTTGATATTTTGTAGTGACGACTCTTAATTGGGTCTTTTCTGCGTTGCATCCATTTTTTATTTGTTGCTTTTTTCTGCTTGTCTGGGCCGGCACCTGTTCACTTGACGTGGGTCAGGCTTTATCAAATCTGCGGATAATGGGTTAAGGGGATGGCTTTGGGGAAGGGAAATGCGGTACCTGTTTTGGGGGTGATATTGCTCACCTGGCTGCTGCAGGGGTGTGGTCAGTGGATTAAAAATGGGAGTGCATCGCAGATAAGTGGTGAAGTGACCTATAGAGAGCGCATGGCGTTGCCCCCTGGCACCCGCACTCGGGTCTTGCTGGAGGATGTGAGCAAGGCTGATGCACCGTCTGTGTTGCTGGCCGAGCAAACAATCGAGTCGGCAACGAATGTGCCTATTCCGTTTCGCCTCAGTTATGATCCTGAGGTCATTGAACCGCGGCATCGCTACGCGCTGCGGGCAGAAATCCGTGCCGCAGATGGACAGTTGCTCTGGGTCACTACGGGCTTTCACGGAATTCTGGGTAGCAATCAGCCGAGGCAGGGGCTGACGCTGGTGTTGCAGTCGGCGGCGCTAGAGGTCGCAGCGCAACAGCCTGCGGCGGTCAATGTCGAAGCCGCGCGAACCTATGTCTATGAATGTGGCGAGCTTGACGCCGTCGTGCATACCGAGCCTGGCCGGCTAACCCTGTTGGCTCAGGGGTCGGAAAGCCGGCTTGAGCAGGTTCCCAGCGCCTCTGGTGTGCGTTATGAGGGCGAGGGGCGGCTGTTCTGGACTCAGGGCGAAGCGGCATTGCTGGAAATTGATGGGCAGCGCTACGGGGGCTGTCGCAGCAATGCGGCAAAGGCACCCTGGGCGGATGCGGCTTATCGCGGTGTCGATTTCCGGGCCCTGGGCAATGAACCTGGCTGGCTACTGGAAGTCGACGAGGGCAAGGATCTGCGCCTGGTGACGGATTACGGCGAGCGCAGCCTTTATCTGCCGGCCCCTGCGCCGCGTTTTGAGGGCGGCATTGTACGTTACTCGATCCGGACAAAGACGCACGATGTAGAGCTGAATATCGAGCCCAGAGCCTGCCAGGACAGTATGAGCGGAGCGGCTTTTGAAGCCAGGGTGAGGCTGCAGCTTGATGGTCAGGAATATCTTGGCTGTGGTCGCTATCTGTCAACGGCACGTTAGCAGGCGGTTTATGCCTGGTCGGCCTCAGAGGCCGGTGTCGTAGCGCTGGTATTCCACCTGCATAACTTCGTACCAGACTTCACTGCCGTCCGGTTTTTGCAGTGATACTTCGTCGCCGACAGATTTCTTCAGTAGCAGGCGTGCCAGTGGCGAGTCGACGCTGATGTAGCCCTGGGCAGCATCAATTTCGTCGGCACCGACAATACGATAGCGATGGGGCTGGTCGTCCTCATCGGCCAGGGTCACCCAGGCGCCGAAGAAAATGCAGCTCTGATCCTCCGGAATGCGGTCAACCACGGTCATGTCGTCCAGGCGCTTGGACAGGTAGCGCACGCGGCGGTCAATTTCGCGCAGTTGCTTCTTGCCGTAGATGTATTCGGCATTTTCGGAGCGATCGCCCTGGGCGGCGGCTTCGCGCACCGATTCAGTAATGGCCGGTCGCTTGACGCGCCACAGGTATTTCAGCTCTTCGTTAAGCTTCTGATAGCCTTCGGCGGTGATGTACGAGGCGCTGCGGGGCTGGGCTGGGCGCCATCGGCTCATGCTGCAGTTACGGCTATTTTCACGACTGATCCTCAGGTTCAAGCTGGCAAGTAAGCCACGAATTGTAGCCTGATGCTGCCTCCACTGGAATTGTAACCGCAGGAGGATTCGGGCGACGCAGGGCTCGACAGTCGAAGCCCGGTCGCAGGGAGGGTGTATTGCCGCTGTTACTGGCGGCTGGCGGTGGAAACGTAGTGCGCTACAGCCTTGATCTGTTCGGCGGACAAAATCTCTTCAAACGCAGGCATGATTCCCACGCCCCCACTCACCGCATTGGCGACTTGCTCGACGGTGGGTTTCAGGTCGTCCAGCTTGGGGCCAATTTCGCCACTGGAACCGGCATCATTCAGGGTGTGGCAAATAGTGCAGGATGGCTGCGCCAGTTGCTGAAAGACGTCCTTGCCCTGGTCGAACAGCTCATCCGCCAGGATGGGGCCGGACATCAGGCTAACACAGGCCACGAGGGTGAAAATCATGCGCATCTTTAGGGTACTCATATTGCTGTTGGAATGGCCGCAGTGTTCCAGAGGGACTCTGCGGCGGCGGTTTTTTAGCTGACAGTAACGCTTACACCATGATCGCTCCAGCTGGCGTTGCCGTAGCCGCGTTCGTTCTCGGTCCGCTCCTGTGGCTGGGCATTACCCTCAGAATCAGTGGCTCGGCTAACAATGCGGTATTCACCTGGTGCCAGGTCGACGGCAAGCACGAAGGGGCGCCATGCAAAGCGGCCCATATCCGGTCCGAGCAGGCGCGCCTCGAGCCAGTTGCTGCCGCCGTCAATGGAAACTTCAACCTTGTCGAGCGGGTTGTTGCCACCGAAGGCAACGCCGTGGATCATGCTGCGCCCACTGCCTGCTTTTTCCAGCGGTGTGGTCACCCAGGATTTAACCGGCATTTCCCACATGGACGGCTGATCCGGTGCGCCTTTTACGCCGACGTCGCGGATACGGTAACCGGAGGCCTGAATCTTGGCGTCGGTCTGGGTCTCGGTAAAAGCAACCTGCTTGAGGTATTTGACGTTATTCACGCCGTAGTAACCCGGTATTACCAGGCGCAGCGGGCCGCCATGGGTCAGGGGCAGGGCTTCGTCGTTGAGCTCCCAGGCCAGAATGGCCTGATCCAGGGCGCGGGTCGGAATGGAGCGCTCAACCATGATGGTCTTGGGGTCCAGGCCCGCAGGCAGCGTTTCGCCGCCGGTGCCGGTGATGTACTCCATACCTTCCTTGACGCCGCCCAGTTTAGCTACCACCTCACGCAGCGGTACGCCGGTCCAAACGACGCAACCAGCTGCGCCTGCACCCCACTGGGTACCGCCCGGGCCATGGGTGAAAAACTGCCGGCCGTTGCCGGAGCACTGCAGTACCGCAGTCACAGACTCGATACCGATTTTTTTCAGCTCGCCAAGCGTCAGTGTTGTCGGGTTGTTAACGCCTTCGATACGCACTTCCCAGGCATCAGGGTCGGCAACAATTTCGTTGCCAGGCGCGGGCAGGTTGTTACGTACATAGAGATGATTGCTGGGTGTTACCACACCGCTGGCAATAGCGTCGCGGCGGGTTTCGAGGGTGTTTGCGCTATGTACTATAACGGCGTTTTCATCTTTCCAGCTGGCGTACTCCGGCAGAGCAGACTTGGGTTCTTCTGCGGCTATGGACAGCGGAGCTAGGCCCATCAGGCCGACCGAGGCTATGGCGCCGGTGCTGCCGACCAGCAGATTACGCCGGCTCAGGCTGACAGCCGCTGCAGCGTTGGTGGAGCTTTTCTTGAATGTCGACATGGCTTATTCCTTTGTTGTTGGTCTCATTGTCGAAACGGATCTCACTGTGGAAGTCCGCATCAATACGCTGTATTCGATTGGCGGGTTAGCAACGGGTTGCTGCTCTAAAGAATAAATTCCCGACGGTGCGGCATGGCGCCGGCGGGCCCTACGATCAGCAGGCCGGCCCCCTTGAGCGGCAGTGCCAGTACCTCCAATTGCTGCTCGCGGATACGATAATCGCCGTAGTCTGTGATCGCCTGGCGCACATTCG
The DNA here is from genome assembly GCF_001528745.1 of Marinobacterium profundum. Classification (GTDB taxonomy): domain Bacteria; phylum Pseudomonadota; class Gammaproteobacteria; order Pseudomonadales; family Balneatricaceae; genus Marinobacterium_A; species Marinobacterium_A profundum. The sequence goes on from NZ_BCNS01000184.1 coordinate 18,454, forward strand.
GATTGCGGTAGAAGACGTTTTCGGTGATGCGGTACTCGATAATCAAATGATTGCCACGCTGCAGAGCGAAAGCTTCAGCAGGCTCGCCACCCACACGGGTTTTCCAGCGGGCGACCAGTTTGCACCCGGCCAGCCGGGCTGGCAGCTCTGTCTTGCTGGGGGGCGTCTCCTGCTGGACCAGGTTGGTGCGAGACAGATTCTGGTACTCCTGCAGCACGTCGCTCATCATGGGGATCGACCCCGGTGTCATCGAAGTCACGGTGCCGGGCAATAGCAGCACTGCCATAAGCAGGGCGGCCAGTGCCCAGCCTGTGACGCCAATAAAGCCGCCTATCGCGGCGGGCTGGCGTGCCCAGGCGAGCCGGCGCAACCAGGGTCGAGGCATGGCATTCTGTGCAGGGGAGTGCTGAGCCTCGTCGAGCATAGTGTCGAGCCGCTGGTGTAGCGCGCCGGGCATGCGGTTGACGGCTACCTGTTGCAGTCGGCGGCTCAGGCTCTGCTGGCGCTCGATCTCTGTGCGGCAGGCGTCACAACCGGCCAGGTGTGCTTCGAAAATAAGTGTTTGCTGGGCGTCAAGCTCGCCATCTGCGTAGCCCGACAGCCAGTCCTGCAGCTGCAGATGCAGCTCGGACAGGTGATCGGTCATGTTGTCGTGGCTACCATCAGTTTTTTTCATGACCAGGCTCCTTGTTTCCAGTGGCGTTAGTGGCCAGAGCCTGGGCGGCGGCAGTCTTTATCAGCAGGCCGGCGAGCAGACGCCGACCACGGGATAGTCGGCTCATTACTGTACCGCCCGGCAGGCTCAGTGCCTGGCCAACTTCCTGGTAGCTCAGCCCCTCGATATCCCTGAGCATGACCACCTGGCGGAAGTTGTCCGGCAGTGCCTGGATCGCGGCGATGACCTGTTCATCGCTACGACTCTGCATGATTTGCTCGAAGGGGCCTGGGGCTGCGCAGGGGTGATCCTGCAGAAAGTCATCATCGGCGATCATCAGCATGGGGGCCAGACGATGCCTGCGCGCCTCGCGCCGGCTGTCATCGGCGACCACGTGGTTGAGAATACGCAGTAACCAGGCGTAGACCGCCATAGTGTCGGTGAGTTGGCCGAAGTCACGCCAGGCGCGCAGCAGGGTTTCCTGAGTCCAGTCTTCGGCAATCTCCTGGCTACGGGTCTGGCGGCGGGCGACACTAAACAGCCGATCGCGCCAGGGGCGCGTCAGGGATTGAAATTGCTGTTTTTGGCGGGCGTGATCCATCGTCTTTCCTGCGCCTGAGCATAGATCTGTAACAGGTTTTATCTTAGGGCGTCACCAGGCTCTGACTTATTCCCGGTAACCGCTATTTTTTGTATTTTGGACTTAAAAGTCTCACTTTATAGGGCAGCGTGCTGTCGACCGGAAGGGCCACGCGGCTATATCGATTGGTGCCACTGCGACTTGCAGCTAAAGCCTTCGGCCTGACGGCCGATACAGAGGTTAACAACAGCAGCTTGATGCCCCATGTATACCGACCCGATTCAGAACCGTATCGAAACCTACACCTCTGGCCTTACGCCGGCGGTGCAGTCGGGCAATGGCGCCGAGTTTTCGCTGCTGCTCAGCCTGATTTCAGTCAATCAACTGCAGTACCGCGCGTTACCGGCCCAGTCTTTGCTTGAGGCGCCTGTGTCGGCGCAGCCAGGTTTTCCCGACCCGAATGCTCTGTATACGCCTGAGCTTACCGGGCAGCTGAACCAGGCGGTCAGCGAACATCAGACCGGAGACTTTGCGATGCTGCGCAGTTACCTGGATACCGCTGGTCGCACACCGGGCCAGGCACGCCAGGCGCAGGATCAGTTTGAGCAGGTGGCACTGATGTCCAGCGGCCGCCTGATGCTGGATCAGATCGTCGGATCCCGTGTGCAGTTGTCCGCCTGAGTCCTGTCCTGCGTCTGTTGAATTCTATTCTGCGTGGATCCCGTTTAGACTGCCCGCCCTGGCAGCTAGCCCGAATCAAGGGAGTGAGACACGCATGAGTACAAAGTCACAGGGGCGGGCACTGGTACTGGGGCTTGGCGCTGTATTGTTATGGTCCACGGTGGCCACGGCGTTCAAGCTGGCGCTGGCGCACCTCACACCTTTGCAGTTGCTGGCGGTAGCCTCGGTCGTGTCGACCCTGGTGCTGGCGGCGGCGGTCAGCATTCAGCGGCGCTGGGGCGAGCTGGCGCTTGCCTGGCGGCACAACCGCTGGCGGTACCTGGGCCTTGGGTTCCTGAATCCGTTCTTCTATTACCTGGTGTTGTTCAAGGCGTATGACCTTTTGCCCGCACAACAGGCGCAGCCGCTTAACTACACCTGGGCGCTGACCCTTTCGCTGCTGGCGGTGCCGTTGTTGGGGCAGCGCCTGTATGGGCGTGATTATCTGGCCATGCTGCTGGGCTATGTCGGGGTACTGGTGATCGCTACCCGCGGCGATATTCTGTCGCTGCAGTTCGACAGCCCGCTGGGGGTCGCGCTCGCGCTGGGCAGCACCGTGCTCTGGGCGCTGTACTGGATTTATAACGCACGCAGTGACGATGCCCCCGTGGTGGGTTTGCTGTTGTGCTTTTTGACCGGGTTGCCCTGGGTGCTGGTTACGGCCTGGTTTAGCGATGGCGTGCCGGCAGGCTGGAGCGGTGTGGGAGCGGCGGTCTATGTGGGTCTGTTTGAGATGGGCATTACCTTTATGCTTTGGCTGTCGGCGCTAAAAACAGCAACCCATGCCAGTCGTATTGGTAACCTGATTTTCCTGTCGCCGTTTCTGTCTCTGATCTTTATTGCCCAGGTGCTGGGTGAGTCGATTCATCCTTCGGTCTACCCAGGCTTGGGACTGATTATGGGTGGTGTGATTTTGCAACAGTTCCGGCGTGCTTGAGGCGTCGCCGGGCAGGCTGCAGATTTTGTCGTCATATGGGAACATGATCGCGTCTTTTATGTTGATTAAATAACCATTAAGACTACAGTTGGGTGTGCGATGCAGGCTACAGGCGTGGATGGTTTTCGCTTTGATCCATGGTTGGCAAGGAGGTCGTAGTAGTGGTCGGTTGTAGCTGACAGCCCGAATGGGGCACTGTGCGGCCTTTGCCGCTGATTTGAGACACTGGCTTAAGCCCGTGAAAGCTGTTTCACTGGGCCGCAGTGAAAAGGGGAAACATAATAATGAAACTGACCAAGAATATTTTGAGCCTCAATGGCGTGGCATTGGCAGCAGCCCTGTTGGTGATGCCTCCAGTGCTGGATTCGTTGATGGGCCTTGGTGGTGCTTCCAGCGCCTTTGCCAAAAATGGTGAAGGTGGCGGCAATGGTGGTGGTAACGGTGGTAACGGTGGGGGCAATGGCGGTGGTAATGGCGGCGGCAACAGCAACAGTAGCAGCTCCGACAGCAGCAGTTCCTCCGGCAACAACGGCAACAACGGTGGCAATGACAAGAGTCAGGCTTCATCCCGCTCGGCTAAATCCGACAAGTCTGCTAAGTCTGATAAGGGCTCAAAGAGCGAGCACAAATCCCTGGGTAACAACCATGGTGCCATCGCCAGCGCTTTGGGCAGCCTGAACGCGGCCCATGCATCACCTAATGCGCGTCTTAATGCCAACCCTAATTCCCGCGTCGGTCTGATTGCGCAGTATGAGCAGGCGGTACTGGCAGGACGTGAGTTGAGTGCAGAAATTGCGGATCTTGATGTCGAACTGGCAGATTTGCGGGCTGATCTGGCTGAGCTTGAGCACATCGATACCACGACCCTGGAAGCTGATATTCAGGCCCTGGAAGATGACATCGCATCGCTGGACCCGGTCGCTGACGAGCAGGAAATAGCTGATAAAACAGTAACGCTGGGCGAGTTGACCGCTGATCTGGAAGCGATCAATACAGCGAATGCCGCGGTCGAGACTCAGGCCACGGCACTTGAGGGTGAGATCGCGACACTGGAAGACGAAAAGATGACTGCTATAGACGAGCTTGAAGCGGCGGCCGTGACCGAAGCTGAATCTCTGGCGGCGGCGGCTAACAAGTATGACAGTGTGGAAGACATCCCCGATGAAGTCATTGCCGAACTGCAATCCCTGTTAGGCATCGCCGAAGAGCAGGTTGCGGTACAGCCTTAAATTGTTGGATTTTTTGCCGGAAAGTAACGGCGGTAAAAACAGTCGTAAAAACAGCGCCCTCGGGCGCTGTTTTCGTTCTGGAGTACTACTGCCATGACCTTTTGTTCTGAGCCGCCACTCAGTTGGAAAGGGCGCGCAGACGTAGCAGGTCCGCATTGTTAGCTGGGCCGCCTGGGGGCAGGGAGTGGGCACTGCGAAATGCATCCAGCGCCCGGCTGCTAGCGGGCCCCCAGAGACCATCGGCGGGGCCAGGATTGTACCCCTGCTGTTTCAACAGCTGCTGGGTGTAGGTTGCACTGGCCAGGCCTAGCGGGCGTTTCTGGGCGGAGGCTGCGCGGGAGCTGGCGTTCTGGCGCTGGGCCAGGCTGCTGTCCTGATAGAGTCTTGCCGTAACGGTTTGTATCAGCGGGTTGCTGTCATTGCGCCCGGCCTGGTCGGCCCAGTACCAGGCAAGACCCGCATCTGTCGGCACACCAATGCCGGCGCGATAGCAGACGGCCAGCTCCAGCATGGCCTGAGAATGTCCGTTGATGGCGGCCAAACCCAACAACAGAGCGCCCCAGGCTCTGTCCTGTTCAACGCCCTTGCCGTTGAGGTAGAGCTTGCCCAACTGAAAGGTGGCTGGCGTGTGGCCGGCGCGGTTGGCAATCTCGAGCCAGCGGGCGGCGCTGGCATCATCTGGCGCCACGCCTCTGCCGGTGAGATAGCCCATGCCCGCCATATAGGCGGCATCGGCCGAGCCCAGGCGTGCTGCCTGTTTGAAGGCATTCATGCCTCGGGCGTAGTCCTGGCTGACGCCGACGCCCTGGGTGAAGTTCAGGCCTTCACGGTACTGTTGCTCGGCCCGCACTGGGTCTGCCGGCAGGGTGCCGACAGGCAGGGGCAATGCGGCACAGCCAGCCAGTGTCAGCAGGGCCGCACAGAGCAGGGTTCGGGTGCTGGGTGCTATTCGGTACGCCATTGAATTTTCTCGGGTTGGCCGGTGGTTATTTCCCACCATTCATCGGGATCCTGGCCATTGCTCCAGCCGGCGGCGATGCAGCGAACTTCGGTTTCAAGTGCGGCGAAAGCATCGAGCGCGCAGTCCAGGTCCTTGCTCCAGGGGGTGCGGTCTGTTTTGAACCAGACGCTGGTCCAGGTCTTGCCGACCACCTTCTGGTGGATCATCACCTCTACCACAGCGCTGTCCATGGTGCAGCTGTACTCATAGATGAGGCCTTGATTGGAGCGTCTTTCGAGGCTGGAGCTGTGGGATTTAATCCAGTCTTCCAGTTGCTCGAGGGAGCAATTTTTGACGTAGATCTCGATATCGGGGTGGCGTGGATCAGTCATGGTTTCGATCGTCGTTGAGGAATCGGTAAAGGCGCAGCAGGCTCAGGCTGATATAGCCAATGGCTGCCAGTATGCTGCCCGCAACGCTGAGGATCAACCCGAGCAGCGCCAGCAGCTCCTGTTGCCAGGATGCGGCGAGCAGGAATTCGGCCAGTACAATCAGGCCAATGCCGGGGGCGAAAAGGCCGAACCCGAGCAGTAAAAGTAGCAGGTTTTGTTGTGGCTGGTCCGCGCGGCGCAGCAGCCAGCGTTTGACGGCTGAAGCTGTCACAGGCGCTTGAGGACGGCGAGATTGACATCCAGCGTCAAATCCAGCTGTGCCAGTGCCGCCAGGTCTGCCCGCGGCTGCGCCGCCAGGCGCTGACTGTGGGGTGTCATGCCGAGCAGTGTCTGGATGCTGTCGCTGTCATTCAGACTGAAGCCATACTGCACCGCCTGTTGTTGCTCCAGACTGAAATATTCGCTCAACTGGCTTAGCGGGTCGTAGTCCGAGGGGCGGATGTCGGCATAGATATGCCGGCGCAGTTCAATCAGGTGCTGCTCGCCGGGCCAGGCCAGCAACAGCAGGCCGCCGGGCTTGAGCACCTTTGCCATGGATTCGGGCATCAGGCGGCTGAACAGCAGCGTGATGGCGTCCAGTGAGGCCGGCGGCAGCGGCATGTCAGCGCCGGATGCCACCAGCCAGCGTGCCGTGCGGCTGCGCTGGCAGGCGGCGCGTACCGCGTGCTTGGAGATGTCCAGCCCGGTCAGGGCTATATCAACCCCGGTGGATTGCAGCGCCTGTTCCATGCGGGCGCTGTAGTAGCCTTCGCCACAGCCCAGATCCAGCAGTTCGACAGCCGTGCTCTGCCCTGCAAGCGCCTGGCTCAGCAGGCCGTTGATCCGGTCGGACAGCGGCGCATAGTGGCCCTGATCCAGAAAGGCACGTCTGGCCTGCACCATGGCGGCATTGTCGCCGGGATCCAGCGAGCGCTTGCGCTGAACCAGCAGCAGGTTCCAGTAGCTCTGGCGGGCCTGATCGTAGCTGTGGCCATTGCTGCAGCGTAGCTGGCGTGGCTGTTCTTCGAGCGGCTCGCGGCACAGCGGGCAGACGAGTTGCATCATTGGGCCAGCAGTCGTGCCAGGATGTTTTCGTACAGGTCCGACAGCGTATCCAGGTCCTTGGCACTGACACGTTCGTTCAGTTTGTGGATGGTGGCGTTACAGGGGCCCAGTTCCACTACCTGAGCGCCTGTGGGGGCGATAAAGCGGCCATCGGAGGTGCCGCCGGATGTCGACAGCTCTGTTTCCAGCCCGGTGATGGCCTGGATGGCCCGCTGGCAGGCTTCCACCAGATCGCCGGCGGCGGTCAGAAAGGGATTGCCGGACAGAATCCAGTCGATATCCCACTCAAGCTGGTGCTTGTCGAGGATATCCCGTACCCGTACCTTGAGCTCGTCGCTGGTGACTTCGGTGGAGAAGCGGAAGTTGAAGGCCACGTCCATATGTCCGGGGACCACGTTGGTGGCACCAGTACCCGAATTGATATTGGAAATCTGAAAGCTGGTGGGCGGGAAAAACTCGTTGCCCTGATCCCAGACTTCAGCCGCCAGTTCCGCCAGCGCAGGCGCTGCCAGGTGGATGGGGTTTTTCACCAGATGCGGGTAGGCCACATGGCCCTGTACACCCTGCACCTTGAGGCTGCCACTCAGAGAGCCGCGACGGCCATTCTTGATGACATCGCCAACCTTGTGGGTGCTGGAGGGTTCGCCAACGATGCACCAGGTAATTTTTTCATTACGGGCTTCCAGGTGATCGATTACCCGAGTGGTGCCGTTAATGAAGGGGCCTTCCTCGTCGCTGGTGATCAGCAGGGCTATGGAGCCCTTGTGATCCGGGTGGTTGTGCACGAAGCGCTCCAGCGCGGTGACAAAGGCGGCCAGGCTGCCTTTCATGTCTGCCGCGCCACGACCGCACAGCATGCCTTCGCTGATCTGGGGCTCAAACGGCGGAAACTGCCACTGCTCTACCGGGCCTGTGGGTACCACATCGGTATGGCCGGCAAAGCAGAGTACGGGGCCCGTGTCGCCACGGCGCGCCCAGAAATTCAGGGTATCTTCAAAATGCAGTCGCTCGATTTTGAACCCTATGGCTTCAAGACGGGCAATCATCAGTTCCTGACAGCCCGCGTCCTCGGGGGTCACTGAGGCGCGGCTGATAAGGTCGCTGGCGAGCTGGAGAGTCGGTGACAATGGGGTCATGGCAGTCTGGGTCCGAAATCGAAGGGGAATTGCATCAGGTCTGGCGCCGGTGCACAGCCCCGGTGGGCAGAGTCTGACCACCGGGGCTGGCGTGTAACGCGGGCCTTAGTTGTGCTTGTGCAGCTCGGCGTTCAGCTCGATGGCGCTCTTGTTGGTCTTGGCCTCAATGCGGCCGGTAAGCGAGTTGCGACGGAACAGCATGTCCGGCTTGCCGGCCAGCTCGGATGCCTTGAGTACGGCGACTTCGTTGTTCTGGTCGTCCAGCAGGGCGACCTTGGAGCTGCCGGTCAGGTAGAGGCCCGCTTCGATGGTGCAACGGTCGCCCAATGGCAGGCCGAGGCCGGCATTGGCGCCCAGCAGGCAGTTTTCGCCCACGGAAATCACCACGTTGTTGCCGCCTGACAGCGTACCCATGGTGGAGCAGCCGCCGCCCAGGTCCGAACCATTGCCAACCACAACGCCGGCCGAGATGCGGCCTTCAACCATGGAGACACCCAGGGTGCCGGCGTTGAAGTTGATAAAGCCTTCGTGCATCACGGTAGTGCCTTCGCCCACATGGGCGCCCAGGCGAATGCGCGCGGCGTCGCCCACACGGATTCCGGCCGGCACTACGTAGTTGGTCATCTTGGGGAATTTGTCGACGGAGTGCACATCCAGCACGCGACCCTGGGCGCGGGCGGCCAGCTGGCGCTTGGGCAGCTCGTCCAGAGCGATGGCGCCCTCGGTGGTCCAGGCGACGTTGGGCAGCTTGCCGAACATGCCGGCCAGATTCAGGCCGTGGGGCTTGACCAGGCGGTGGGACAGCAGGCTCAGCTTGAGGTAAACCTCAGCGGTGGTGGCGGGCTCTGCGTCGGTTTCCAGAATGCAGAGGACCAGCGGCTGGCGCGTGCCTTCGAGAATCTCGACGATTTCTGCCTGATCTTCAGCATCGACCGACAGGAAGGCTGCTTCCAGTGCCTTGAGCTGGGACTGTTCGATTTCCAGCGTCTGGTTGCCGCCGGTATAGCCTGCGGTGCTGCTAATGGCGTTGATCAGCTCGGCCGAGGCGTTGAGCAGAGGGGCGTTGTAGTACACCTCAAGCCATTCACCGCTGGCGGATTTGGTGCCGATACCCAGGCCGAATGCAAAATTTGTCATGCTGTTACTCCGTAATCGTTTGAATAATCGTATGGGGCGCGGGATCAGCCCTGCAGCCAGGCCGCGTAATCGGTGTCCTTGAAACCCAGATGCCGTGCCGTGCCGGTATCCAGCAACGGCCGCTTGATCATGGCCGGCTGCTCCAGCATCAGGCTGATGGCGCTGGCGGCATCAATGTTGTCCTTGACCGTATCCGGCAGGGCGCGCCAGGTGGTGCCGCGCTTGTTCAATAGCGCCTCCCAGCCCAGCTCTTGCGCCCAGCCTTCCAGCTGGGCAGGCTCCAGACCGTCGCTGCGGTAATCGTGAAAGCGGTAATCTATGCCGTTGCTTTCAAGCCACTTGCGGGCCTTCTTGATGGTGTCGCAGTTCTTGATTCCATACAGGCTGATCATGCGGGCTCCGGTTTTTTCAGGCATTCAGGCTTTGAACGTAGGCACGGATACGCAGCGCCGCTTCAACACATTCCTCAACCGTGGCGACCAGTGCCATGCGCACAAAGCCCGCGCCCGGCAGGCGGCCATCGGCTTCGCGGGACAGGTAGCGTCCCGGCAGCACTGTGACGTTCTGCTGCTCGAACAGACCCTGGGCGAAACGGTCATCCTCGATGGGCGTAGGCGCCCAGAGGTAGAAGCCGGCATCCGGCATGCGCACGTCCATCACCGGGGCGAGAATCTCGATGACCTTGCTGAACTTTTCGCGGTACTTGTCGCGGTTTTCCAGCACATGGGCTTCGTCCTTCCAGGCGGCGATGGAGGCCAGCTGATGCTGCACCGGCATGGAACTGCCGTGGTAGGTGCGGTAGCTGAGGAAGGGCATCATCAGGGCGGCATCGCCGGCAATAAAGCCCGAGCGCAGTCCTGGCAGGTTGGAGCGCTTGGACAGACTGTGGAAAACCACGCAGTTGCGGTAGTCATCCCGGCCAAGCTCGGCGCAGACCTGCAGCAGGCCCACCGGAGGCTCGGCTTCATCGAAATAGATCTCGGAGTAGCACTCGTCCGAGGCGATGATGAAGTCGTACTCGTCTGACAGGACAATTAGCTTGGTCAGCACGTCGCGACCGATCACAGTGCCTGTGGGGTTGCCCGGCGAGCACAGGAACAGCAGTTGGCAGCGCTTCCAGACGTCGGCGGAGATGGCGTCAAAGTCCGGAATGAAGTTGCGCTCGGCATTGCAGTTCAGAAACAGCGGCTCGGCACCGGCCAGATAAGCCGCACCTTCGTAGATCTGGTAAAACGGGTTGGGCGACAACACCAGGGCATCGGCCTTGCGTTCAACGGCCGCCTGGGCAAAGGCAAAGATGGCTTCGCGGGTGCCGTTCACCGGGATCACATTGCGCTCGGCGCTCAGGCTGCCAGCGGCAAGCTTGAAGCGGCGGCTGCACCAGTCGGCAATGGTCTGACGCAGTTCAGGCAGTCCGGCGGTGGTCGGGTAATTCGCCAGGTAGCCGATGTTGTCGGTCAGCGCCTTGGCCACGAAGGCCGGCGACGGGTGTTTGGGTTCGCCGATGGACAGGGCTATATGGGCCTTGTCTGCGGGCGGCGTGACCTGCGCCTTCAGGGTGGCCAGCTTTTCGAACGGGTAGGGCTGAAGCTTGTCGAGATCCCGATTCATGGCAAATAATGTCCCTGCTGCTGTTACGGCCTTGAATGGGCCGGGCAATGGATTTAAAAAATGGTACGGGATTATAGCGAATCTGGCCCCGGCGATTAAGCCCTGTATCGCCGGAAGTGGATTTCATCCTACGAACTTCCCACCATTACCACCTATATATCAGAACGGCTCCGATCCCCCTTATGAAGCCGGCGAGCACTGAGGCCATTCGGCGATCAGGCCTGAAGGGGCGCAACAGGGACTGATGCGCCTGCGATGAGGTACATGGATGTACTGTCAGCGCAGCCCGCCGAATGATCTTAGAGCACAGCGAAAAGGCTTCATCGGGGCGTATTCTTCAAGGTAAAAAGTCTGGGATACTTTCTTTGCACGAGCAAAGAAAGTATGTCGCCGAAAGGCGAAATGCAGGCTCGAAAAAATCAGCAGAGCTTTTTTCACTATTGCGGATCCCTGCGAAGGATCCCCCTCCTGTCCCGACTCATCCTTGAACATCAGCCCGCAATTTTAGCTTGAACCCTGAATACCACCCTGGGTCAGGCGTGCGGGATCCAGCAGCTGCGCCAGTTCGTCGTGGCTCATGCCGGTGACTTCAGCCGCGACGTCTACAACGGGGCGGCCCTGGGCATAGGCCTGCTTGGCGATGGCGGCGGCCTTCTGGTAGCCGATGATGGGGTTCAGGGCTGTCACCAGTATGGGATTGCGCGCCAGCGCAGCGCCTATGTTGCTCTCGTTGACGCTGAAGGTGGTAATCGCCTTGTCGGCCAGCTGGCGGGCGGCGCTGGCCAGCAGCGTCTCGCTTTGCAGCAGGTTATGGGCAATGAGGGGCAGCATGACGTTGAGCTCGAAGTTGCCGTGCTGGCCTCCCACTGTGATGGCGGCGTCATTGCCGATGACCTGGGCGGCCACCATCATCACGGCCTCTGGAATCACAGGGTTGACCTTGCCGGGCATTATCGAGGAGCCTGGCTGCAGTGCCTGGAGTTCAATCTCGCCCAGGCCCGCCAGCGGGCCCGAGTTCATCCAGCGCAGATCATTGGCGATTTTCAGCAGTGCACAGGCCAGCGCCTTGAGCTGGCCGGATAGCTCCACCGCCGTATCCTGGCAGGCAAGGGCGCAAAAAAGGTTGTCGGCCGGTTGCAATGTCAGCCCGGACAGAGCGCTGATGTTTATTGCAAAGCGGGCACTGAATTCCGGGTGAACGTTGATGCCGGTGCCCACGGCCGAGCCGCCCTGGGCGAGCTGATGCAGGCGCGAACGGCTGCTCTCAAGCCTTCTAATCGCCAGCTGTATCTGCCCGGACCAGCCGGACATCGATTGCGATAGCTGCACCGGCATGGCGTCCATCAGGTGGGTACGCCCGGTCTTGATCAGGCCTTTGAGGCTATGTGCCTTGCTATCGATACTAACCTGCAAATGGTGCAGGGCCGGCAGCAGGGAGTCATCCAGCACCAGGGCTGCGCTCAGATGAATGGCGGTGGGGATCACATCATTGGAGCTTTGCCCCATGTTGACGTGATCGTTGGGGTCCACCGGTTGTGCGCAATAACTGCTCGCAAGGTGGGCGATAACCTCGTTGGCATTCATGTTGGAACTGGTGCCTGAGCCGGTTTGGAAGACATCCACCGGGAACTGCTGCAGATGCTTGCCAGTGGCAATTTCCATGGCGGCCTGGCGTATGGCAGAGCCGATTTCGGCGTTCAGCAATCCCAGCTCGACGTTGCACTGGGCGGCGGCGGCCTTGATCAGCCCCAGGGCGCGGATAAAGGGTTCGGGCAGTGTCAGGCCGCTGATCGGAAAGTTATCCACAGCGCGCTGGGTCTGGGCGCCGTAGAGGGCGTCGGCCGGCACCTGCAGTGTGCCCATGCTGTCTTGCTCAGTACGGAACTGGCTCATGGCAGGTCTCCTTGCTGAATACATCGGGTGATGTTGCTGCTGGCTTACCTGCTCGCTGCAGGTGTTGTTGCTATAGCTAACGGGTGTTGCTGCTACACCTAACTATAGTTCGCGCTATAGTTGACGGGTCAAAAGTCCGCGGAGATGAAAGCACTGAACGCGGGATGGAAGATCACAGAGGATAACATTATGAATGTTGATATGCGGCTGCACCCCCGGGTACGGGTGGATCTGCCGGCGGAACTGGAACCATTTCGCGGCGACTGTATGGATGTGCGGCTGATTCACCTGAGCCTCAGTGGCGTGCTGGTCGAAGGCAATGCTGAACTCGAAACCTTGCTGGGCGAACGTCCAGGCCTTGCCTCAGGTGTGCCACTGGAGCTGAATCTGCATTTTGGGCTCGAGCAGGCCTCTGTGCACTGCCATTGCCGTTTGATCCACAGCCGGCGTCTGGAAAAGGATCGTTTTCAGATCGGCATGAAAATTCTCAGTATCCCAAACGAGAGTCAGGGCCTGCTGAGTAGCTATATAGAAGCTCAGATGAAGTGAGATGTTGCTGTCATTGGGATCATGCTAACGTAACTTGCGATAAGAGAGCGGCCATGGAGGCCTGAGTAACTAAGGCCTGGGTGGACACACCATATCCCGAAGAGAGGCAGTCAATGCGGACAGAATCAATCAAGGCGCTGAGCGGCACAGGTTTTCATCGGCTCGTGTACCACGAGTGGGGCAGCGCCGAAAACGACCGCGTGGTGGTTTGTGTTCATGGGCTGGCACGTAATAGCCGGGATTTTGACGACCTGGCGCAGGCACTGGCGCGGGATTATCGCGTGGTGTGCCCCGATATTGCCGGGCGTGGCCAGAGCGACTGGCTGAATCCTCCGGCGGCCTATCAGATTCCCCAGTACATGAATGACATGGTGACCCTGCTGGCACGTCTGAATGTCGACAAGGTCGACTGGGTCGGCACCTCCATGGGGGGCCTGATTGGCATCTGTCTGGCGGCATTGCCCAACAGCCCCATTCGCTCACTGCTGCTGAATGACATAGGTCCCTTTGTGCCCAGTGCGGCACTGCAGCGCATCGCCGCCTATCTGGAAGATCGCCGCTTCGACAGTATTGAGGCCTGTGAGGCCTGGCTGCGCCAGACCTACCCGGCGCTGGGCGATCTCAGTGCCCGTCAATGGCGCCGCCTGGCGCAGACGAGCACCCGGGTACTGGCGGACGGCGAGCTTGCTCTGCATTATGACCCTGCCATCGCCGAGAGCCTGCGTTTGACCTGTGATGAGGATGTCGATCTGTGGGCGCTGTGGCAGCAGATCGCCTGTCCGCAGATGCTGATCTGGGGCGAGGAGTCGGATGTGCTGCTAACCGAGACGGTGGCGCGGATGGGGGCAGAAAATCCTGCCATGCAGCTGCTGAGTCTGCCGGGTATTGGTCATGCACCGTCGCTGATGGATAGCCAGCAGATTGAGGCCGTGGTGGCCTGGCTGCGCACCCATCAGCATCTGTGATACAGATCTGGGAGGCTCAAACCCTTAGCCAGTCCCGCTGAAATTGGAGTCTGAATGAGTGTTCTAACCCGCTGGCCAGAGGACCAGTTGTGCCTGAGTGCGGCGCAGCGGCAGGAGGCCGTGCAGGCGTTGCAGCGTGCCTTTGCTTCCACCCTGGCATCGCTCAAGGTGGATATCGGCCTGGTAGAGATGTTTGAGGCCATCTATGTGCCGCTGGCCGCCTGGATCCAGTGTCATCACCGGCGTCAGGGCGCGCCGCTGGTAGTGGGGCTCAATGGTGCCCAGGGCGCTGGCAAGTCCACGCTATCTACGTTGCTGGAGATCACCCTGAACGAAGGCTTTGGCCTGCGCGTGGCGAGTTTTTCCATCGACGACCTGTACAAGACAAGAGCCGAGCGCGAGCGTCTGGGCGCTGAGGTTCATCCGTTGCTGCAAACCCGGGGTGTGCCGGGCAGTCATGATGTGCAGCTGGGTATCGAACTGCTGCAGGCGCTCAAGCGCGGTGAGCACAACGCCGCGACCCGCATACCGGTATTCGATAAATCAATTGATGACCGCTGCCCGGTGTCCATCTGGCGCGAGTGGTCGGGCGGTGCCGATGTGGTTTTGCTGGAGGGCTGGTGCGTGGGGGCCAGGCCCCAGCAGGATACGGCTCTGCTGGAACCGATCAACGCGCTGGAGCGGCAGGAGGATCCGCAGGGTACCTGGCGCAGCTACGTCAATGAGCAACTCAAGGGCCCCTATGCCGAGCTGTTTGCGCTGGTGGACGTGATGCTGATGCTAAAGGTGCCGAGCATGGAGGCGGTGTACGAATGGCGCTCGCTGCAGGAGAAAAAACTGGCCGAGCGCATGCAGTTTCTGCGCGAAGCCGGCGAGTCGCAGGGGCATCTGCGGATTATGGGGGAGGCGGAAATTCAGCGCTTTATCCAGCATTACGAGCGCCTGACCAGGGCCATGCTGGATGAGATGCCCGCGCGTGCCGATGTCACGCTACACCTGAACGACAACCACAAAATCTGCGATATCAGCATCAACCGCCCGTTGGTCGACTGCGGCGACTGAGCCTGTTAGCCGGCTGACAAGGCTAATGCCGTGTCAGATGGGTAGCAATACCGTCGAGGTCACGCCGTGCAGCACCTTGTTGATGGTGCGGTTCTGGGTATCGGCGACGATGCGCGCCATCATGTCCTGCAATGCAATCAGTTTGCCAAAGGTACGGGCAAAGCTCAGATTACCCACACCCACCTCGCTTAAACCGTTGCTGTACAGAAAGGGCTCGCCATTGGCCTGGTGGGCGTTATTCAGTTGCCAGGCGATTTTCTCGAGGTTGCGGGCGCTGTTGTAGAGCTTTTGCTGGTCTATTTCATCCAGCAGAAAAAACTCGTCCTGGCCGTTGTAGGCGCTGTGGATCATGCCGCTGATGCCCACCATCAGCGCCAGTACGCGATCACCCTGAAAGGCGGGATCGAAGGCCAGCGGTACGGCATGGATGCCGTAGCGGTTGTGCAGCTCGTCAAAGCGGGTCTTGCGGGGAAATTCGAATAGCTGATACATGCGCTGCGCCACGGTGGTGCCGGGGGGCGCTTTGGCAAGTTCGCGGGGATTGCGGCGGTAGAGTTTGAGCATCAGCTCACGGCTGAGCCGGTTGACCTCGGCGATATGGGCATCGGTGACCATATCAATATCCGACTTGGCCAAATTGCGCATCTGAAATGGGCGCTCCTGCTGGGGCGTAGCACAGGCACTGAGCCCCAGCGCCAGCAGCAGCGCCAGAAGTATGGGCGGCGATCGCTTCATGGTGTCATTATCCGTTTTCCAGCTCGAGTTTAGTCGGGTCTGCGGTGGTCGGGGAATGTCGCTGCGGTGGCTGGGTTGCGGATGACTGCGGTGCCGCTGCCTCCTGTTCCTTGCGTTCTTTGTCTGCGCCGGGCTTTTTCTCCAGCAGCCGGTAACGACTGCCGTCGCCGGCCCGCTCACCCTCTGGTGGCGACTGGAAGGCGATACCGCCCCCCACCAGGCTTTCCAGTGAGTCGCCGTCGATCTTCAGTCCTTTGGTGAAACTGAATTCGGCGCTGAAACCGCTGATATTCCAGAACTGGCTACCCTGGCGTACCAGGTGGGCGTGCTCGGCCTGGATATGAGCGAAGATATCCACCGACTGACCATCGCCGGTAAGTCTGAATCCGGTGACTTCCCCTACCGGCACCTGGCGGTAGAACACCCGGCTACCCTTTTCCAGGGTACCGAGCTGATCCGCATTGAGCACCAGGTTAAGCCCGTAGCCGCGGGCGCCTTGTGGTGCGCTGGCGGAGGCGACGAAATACTGGTTCGGGTCGGCATCAGTGGCGCCGGGACTGACTTCAACATGGTTGCCGAAGAGGATATCCGCCGGGTTTCTGATGGCGGATAGACGCACTTCTGGCTGCTCAATCCAGAAACGACTGCCCTTGCGGGCCAGAAAGTGTCCTTCGCTGAACAGCACTGCGGTGGCATCAATGGTGCCCTGGGTATCGTACAGTCGTACCTGTTCGATACGCCCCACCTGGAGACCGCGGTAGCGGATGGGAGCACCGGCCTGCAGCTCGCGGTCGGGCGGGAACAGAATGCGTATTTCCAGTCCCTGCTCGACACTGCGCGCATGGTCGGGATACAGCTGGAAACGCGGGCTGGCGCCAAGGGCGTCGCCGCCCTCCGGCGTCTCAAAGGCAATGCCGCCGGTGACCAGACTGGCTAGGGAGTCGGTTTTAACTCTCAGGCCCTGCTGCAGATTAAAGTCCGCCGACACACCGCTGGCGTTCCAGAAGCGCGAGGCGGTGGTAATCAGCCCGCGGTAGGGCTTGTCGATCAATAGCTCGATTTCAACGCTGTCGGCTGCAGGCAATAGGCGGTAGTGGTTGACGTGCCCGACAGTCAGCTGCCGGTACAGCACCGGGGACCCTACGGCGATGGAGCCCAGGCTCTGGGCTTCCAGTTTCACCTTAAGCTTGTCGGCCCGCTCGGCGTAGAGCAGTTTGCCCTGGCCTGAGGCGGCATCGAAATCGCTATACAGTGTGAAGCGCTGACTGGTCTCGGCGGCGCGGGCTTCACGCACATCGGGCGTAAAGAAGCTGATGCCGCCATTGATCAGGGTGTGTAGCGACTCAGTTTGCACTTTAACGCCCTCTAGTCCCGCGGCAAAGCGAACGCCGCTGCTGTTCCAGAAGCGGCTGTGGCTCGCCACCAGGTCGCGATACTGCTCACGGATAACGCCGTGGATCAGCACCTGCTGGCCTTTGTCGATGAGTTCATAGCCGACCACTTCCCCCACCGGTAGCTGGCGAAACAGGATCGGCGAGCCTCGGGATATGGAGCCCAGCTGGTCGGTGGTCAGCTCCACTGCCAGGCCTCCCTGCACTGTTGCCCGCAGGGGGGCTGAAGCCAGTGCGGTAAATCTGAATTGCTCGCTGCCGGTACCGGGCTCCAGGTTGATATAGCTGCCTTTCACCAGTTTGCGCCAGTCGCCCAGGCTATCCAGTGTCAGTTCGGGGCGCTCGAGCCAGAAGCGGGAGCCGCTGCGCAGCAGGTTGCGGGCGCGGGGGTCGATCAGCATCTGCACACGCATCTGGCTGAAATCGTCGCTCAATTGCAGGCTGCGGATACGACCGATGCGGATGCCCTGGCTCATCACGTCGGTGTTTTCGCTGATGGCGGTGGTGCCGGGGAATAGTAGCTCCACTTCTATGCCATTCTCGGCCGCTTCAAAGTCGGAATAGAGTTTGAACTGATCGCCGCTGCTGGCCTGGGGGGATTCGTAGTCTTCGTTGCTAAAGTGAATGCCGCCGGCAATGATGGCTGCCAGGGAGCCAATGCGAATATCCACCTTGGGCAGATCCGCTTTTATCTGGATGCCGCTGGCGTTCCAGAATCGGGAGTTTTTCTTCACCAGATAGGTGTAGCGCGGCTCTATATAGACATCCAGCTGGATGTCGTCGGCCTCGCCTGATAACCGGTAGTCCACCACCTCGCCGACATCGATGTGGCGGTAGTAGACGCGGGAACCGCGGTTGATGGATTCGGCACTGTCGGCGAACAGGGTGATATAGAGGCCATCATCGTTCTTGTCCGGCGGTGGCAGATCGCTGCGGGCGCTGAAATAGCGCGTCGGCACGCCTTCGCCTGGCTTGATGCCGATGTAGTAGCCTGACAGCAGGGTCTCCAGGCCGCGTACACCGGATAGCGAAACCTGGGGTTTGACCAGCCAGAACTCGGTACCCTCGCGCAGCAGCTGCTCAGCCTCGGGTGCGACTTCTATCATGGCAGTTACTGTCTTGAGATCTTCGTTCAGGCGCAGGGATTTCAGGGTGCCGCCGGGCAGACCCTTGTACAGCAGTTTGGTCTTGTTGATTTCGAGCCCTTCGGCCGAGTCGAACACCACTTCTATTTGAATGCCGGCCTCGCGGTAGCTCTTGTAGACCAGCCAGCCTGCGATCAGCGCCGCCAGCAATGGCAGTATCCACACGGCCGATGGGCCGCGGTGGCGACGAACAAGGGCTGGCGTGGGGGGTGTAGCGTCGGTCATTGTACAGCCTCAATAAGGGTGTCGGTGTCAGGCTTAGTGTGGTGTCGGCTTTGTATCATGATCGCGGTGGCTCGCAAACGTCGGTTGTGGACGGGCTTTCATTGCGGGCTGCATTTTCCAGATGGCGATCCCAGATAAGTCGGGTATCAAATTTCTGCGCCGCCATCATGGTGCAGATGACCACCGCCGCAAAGGCCGTGGCACCGTGGTTACCGATGATATGGGTCAGGTTGCCCAGCTGCACCAGCGCCACCAGGATGCCGACGACAAAGATGTCCAGCATAGACCAGCGCCCCACCCATTCCACGAAACGGAACATGAGCATTTTCTGGCGCAGATTGGTGGTCCAGCCGCGCTGCACGCTGAGCAGCAGAATGAGCATGCCGATCAGCTTGCCGACGGGAATCACCACGCTGGCAACCAGTACCACCAGGGCGATCCAGAACAGGCCGTGCTGGGTCAGCTCGATCACACCCTCGATAATAGTGCTAGGGTCGCCGCGGCCCAGGGTGCGGATGGTCATGATCGGTAGCAGATTGGCCGGTAACAGCAGAAACAGGGCCGATGCCAGCAAGGCCCAGGTCCAGCTTAGGGAGTTTGGGGTACGGGCATGCAGTTTGGCGTGACAGCGCGGGCAGGGGGTGCCTTCCAGCGCAGGGGGGCACAACAGGCTGCAGTCGTGACAGCAGATGGGGGCTGCATCGGTTGCCTCATGCTGGCTGTAATCGAGCTGCGGGTGTGACTGGCGTGCGCCAATCAGATGCCAGAACAGATCCTTGTTAAGCATGGTGGAGCTGAGCAGTGTCACCAGAATAAGTGCTACCAGGCTGTAGAGACCAAGGCCGGGTTCAATGGCGGCAACATCAACCAGCTTGACCGCCGACACTGCAATGCCGAGCAGGTAGACCTCCAGCATGCCCCATTCGTCCAGATGCTGGTAGCTGCGCAGTGCCAGTGCTGTACCGCGCCAGTAGCGGCGTCCGTGCAGCGAGGCGCTGACGTAGAGCAGCAGCAGCAGCTTGATCAGCGGCACCAGCATAACAAACAGCAGAATCAGCAGTGCCACCAGCCAGAGGCCATCCTTGTAGAGCGACATGGCGCTGGAAAACACCGTCTGGCTCTGGCGCATGCCCACGGCTTCCAGTGTCAGCAGTGGATACAGATTGGCCGGCACGAACAGTATCAGCCCGGCGACAGCCAGGGCCAGGGTGCGTTCAATACTGTTGATACTGCGGGAAATCAGGGTGGAGCCGCAGCGCGGGCACAGCGCCAGGCTGCCGGGCGGCACCTCTGGCCGGATCAGCAGCAGATCGCAGTCGTGGCAGGCGATCATGTTTTCCATGGTATGGGTCTGTGTCTCCGTAAGGTCGATGGACGTTGTCGCGCATCATAGGCCCGACAGCACCAAAGGCTCCAGTATGCCAGATTCCCCTGCGCTGCCCAGCGCCCCTTCTGCACAGGATGGCACTAAATTATGGCAGCTGTGGTCTTTGCGCTACGGCTTTGCATCATCTATGGCCCGGCCTGAGCCCTTGTGCCTTGAGCCTGATCCGCTATAGTGCTGCGCTTGTCATTATCAGGCCTGCGCCTGCCGGCAAGCGGGCGCGACACAGGGGATTTACATGACCGACAATACAGGTGACTACAAGGCGTTGCGGCGCGAGTATCAGGCCCAGGCGCTGGATAAGGCGGATCTTGCGGCCGATCCGGTGGAACAGTTTGGGCGCTGGCTGAGCGAAATTCGTGTGCTGATGCCCACGGATGCAACCTCCATGACTCTGGCGACGGCTGATGCCACCGGCATGCCGGCGGCACGCATTGTGCTGCTGAAGCATTTTGATGCCGAAGGTTTTTGCTGGTATAGCGATTACCGCAGCCACAAGGGGCAGGATCTGGCCGAGAATCCGCAGGCAGAGCTGATGTTCTACTGGCCGCTGCTGGAGCGCCAGGTGCGTATCTGTGGTGTGGTTGAACGCCTGCCGGATGCGTCGGCCCAGAGTTATTTTGCCGCGCGCCCGCTGGGCAGTCGCCTCAGTGCTGCGGCGTCGCAGCAGAGCGCGGTGGTCGACAGCCGGGCGACGCTGGAGCAGCGGGTCGAGGCCTTGCGCGCTCAGCACGCAGACGAGCAGGTGCCCAAGCCCGCACAGTGGGGCGGTTATCGCCTCCAGCCCCTGGCCTTTGAGTTTTGGCAGGGTCGCGAAAGCCGGCTGCATGACCGTATGCGTTACCGCTTGCAGGACAATGCCTGGATAATCGAACGACTTCAGCCCTGAGGATTGACCATGACGACTTATTTACCCTGTCAAACCCGCGAACCTGAAGGCCCGGTAAGGGCCTGCGTTATCTGGCTGCATGGCCTTGGTGCCGATGGCGGAGACTTTGTGCCCGTGGTGCCCTATCTCGAATTGCCCGCCGATGCCGGCGTGCGCTTCGTGTTTCCCAATGCACCGGTGCGCCCAGTCACGGTAAATGGCGGCATGCGCATGCCGGCCTGGTACGACATTCTGGAAATGAAAATCGACCGCAAGATTGATCAGGCTTCGCTGGATGTTTCGGCGCAGCAAATCGGGGATCTGATCGAGCGTGAGATCGCCAGCGGCGTGCCGAGTGAGCGCATTTTCCTGTTCGGATTTTCCCAGGGCGGCGCCGTGGCCTATCACACAGCACTGCGCTATCCGCGAAAGCTTGGCGGTGTGGCAGCGCTATCAACCTACCTGGCCACGGCCGACCGCATGGCGGCCGAAATGAATGCCGCTAACGCTGAGCTGCCGATTCTGATCTGTCATGGCAATCAGGACGATGTGGTGCCGCTGCAGCTAGGTCTGCGCGCGCGTGAAGCGCTGCAGGGCCTTGGCCTGGCACCGCAATGGCACGACTACCCCATGGCCCATGAGGTCTGCCTGCCCGAGCTGCAGCAGCTGGGCGCCTGGTTAACACAGCATTTGTCTGAAAAGGAATAAACCCATGAAAGTGGCCGAAAATACCGTTGTCAGCTTCCATTACCGCCTGTTCGACGACGAGGGTGTGCTGGAAGTGGATACCCGTGATGGCGATGCTCTGCCGTATCTGCATGGTCGCGCCAACATCATTGTCGGGCTGGAGCAGGCCATGGCGGGGCACCAGGCAGGCGAGACCCTGCGGGTGAAGGTCGCGCCCCAGCTGGGCTACGGTCTCTATGACGATGACAAGGTGCGCACCCTGGAACCTTCCTTCTTTGAGGGGCTGGAGGATTTCGGCATCGGCTTTAGCTGTCAGCTGGAAGATGACGAAGGCACGCTGGAGCTGGCCACAGTAGTGGATATCGACGAGGAAGGCGTCACCGTCGACAGTAATCATCCTTATGCTGGTCGCACCCTGGATTTCGAAATTGAGATAGTCGCTGTGCGCGCCGCGACCGAGGCAGAGATCGCCAGAGGGCGGCTGGAAGAGACAGCCGCATGAGGTCCTTGCTGCGCGCTACATCAGGTGCAGCGCGCTGGCTGCGCCGACCGGCACGGGGCGTTTTTTGGCTGCTGTGCCTTGGCGTATTGCTGGCGGGCTGCAGTCGGGAGCCGGAGTTGCCGTACTTTGCCCCCGGCACCCGGGTGCTGGCCTTTGGCGATAGCCTGACCTTTGGTACTGGCGCTCAGACCGATCAAAGCTATCCTGCGCGGGTGGCCGAGGCGACGGGCTGGGATCTGCGTAACGCAGGTGTACCGGGGGAGCTTGCCGAAGATGGGCTGGTACGGTTGCAGTCATTGCTGCAGGCAGAGTCTCCGGCACTGGTGTTGCTGTGTCATGGCGGTAACAACCTGTTGCGCGGGCAGTCTGAGGAGCTTATCCGTAGCCAGCTGGCCGGCATGATCGAGCTAGCCCAGGCGCAGGGTACGCAGGTGGTCTTGCTGGGGGTGCCCAAACCTACATTACTGGTGAGAACTGCGGGTTTCTACGCCGATCTGGCAGATGAATACGGCCTGGTATATCTGCCTGACGCCATAGCTGACGCCCTGTCCGATCCTGCGCTCAAGTCCGATCAGATCCACCCCAATGCAGCGGGCTACGCCGCTATAGCGGACCAGCTGGTGGCGCTATTGCGCGATTCTGGCGCTCTGTAGGGCCCTCTGTTGGCGTTGAACCAGGGCGACTCCACAGTATTTTCAGGTTTTAGGCGACAATAGTCGGCGGTGCAATGCCGCTGACTACATCTTTTCACGCCACTTCAAATCCCCAATCTGCACATTCAGCCATTCAAAACCGATGCGCCGGGCCACGGCCGCTGCGCCATCCAGGCTCTTGAATTCACGCTCTGACTTGCTGCGCTGCAGATCCAGCGTCACCACCTCATTGTCCTTGGCGACAAATTTGAGCGTCCAGCCCCGTGCCATCGATACCGGAATGGCCTGGCAGGAATCGAATACTCCAGCCTTGAAAAGAAGTTTTATCTCTCTTTCCTGCATTCTCTTAATTCCTATTTGATTAATCATTTATAGATTAGTGATAAGTATATATAGATAGATGATTTATCGCAAGTTTAAGGCGCTGATATAATGTCTTTAAGTTATTGTTATTAAAGGATTTTTAAATTAATTTACAGGTTGTCTTATTGGTTTTTAATGGTATTTGTAAGTCATTGATTTATATAAATAAAATAGCAATAAATAATGCAGGTTTTTAGAACATAAATGCATATATAGATTCTTCAATTTAATATTTTTGATTAATCGTTATATTAATTTTGATTTTTGTCGTGTTGAAGCAACGCGGCTGCCCCATGAACGGGCTCAGCCGGGTCGAAAGAGCAGAGCGGGTAGATGAACTAGAGGGAAAACAGGGAGAAGGCGAACAAAAGGGTAATCAGCGGCCGTCGGTCGGAAGGCGTTAACCAGGCCCTGTATATAACGGGATTACTGCGAAGGCAGAAGAACAAACATCGGGCTGGGGCAGCCGAGTCTGGATTACCAGAACCAGCCGCCGGTGCTGAGGTTGTCTTTGCATTGACTGTACTGGCTGGCATAGCGTTTTGAGCGTTGGTCGACCTTGTTGGCGACGCCGATCAGCCAGGCTTTGCGGTTGTAGCTGCCACTGCGGTACCCGCCCCAGCCCTCGTGGTAGGCCAGATACTGGTTGCGTGCATCCCACTTGGAAACACCGGTTTGTGACTGGGTCTTATGGGTATACCAGCCGACAAAGTCGATGGCATCGGCGAAATTATCCCGGGACGACCAGCCATTGTCAGATTCCCGTTGATAGTCGCTCCAGGTCGTGGTCTTGGCCTGGCTGTAGCCATAGGCGGAGCTGGCCCGGCCGTAGGGAATCAAGCCGAGGAACCAGCGCATTGGGGGGCGGGCATCATGTCGAAAA
This sequence comes from Marinobacterium profundum, assembly GCF_001528745.1. Lineage (GTDB taxonomy): Bacteria > Pseudomonadota > Gammaproteobacteria > Pseudomonadales > Balneatricaceae > Marinobacterium_A > Marinobacterium_A profundum. Next base: position 42,200 of record NZ_BCNS01000184.1, read on the forward strand.
CCGGATTCCTGATACATGATGGCCATGGGCACATGCACCGGCGTGCCCCAGCGCTTGTTCATATCCAGCGCGGCGGCATACCAGTCAGTTTTTTCTTCAAAAATGGCACAAAGATTATCGGGTTTGCGGGGCGGCGAGCTGCTGCAGCCGGCCAGAAGCGAGGCGGCGAGCAGGCAGCACAGGGTGAGTTGTCTGGATGTCAGTGGCATTGAGCAGCCTTTGTCAGATGCTGATTGCTGCCAAGATTACCAGATTATTCAGCGGCTTAGTGGCCGGACATATTGGAAAACAGGTTCAGCACCATCACGCCCGACAGAATCAGGCCTATACCCAGTACCGCGGGCCAGTCGAGGCGCTGCTGATACAGGAACCAGGCAACAATGGTGACCAGTACAACCCCCACACCGGACCAGACCGCATAGGCAATACCTACCGGAAGGGTTCGCAGCGTTAGGGACAGGCACAGAAACGATATGCCGTAGGCGACGACGACCAGCGCCGAAGGGCCTGGTCGAGTGAAACCGTCGGCGGCCTTGAGCGCCGAAGTACCTATAACCTCGGCAACTATGGCAATTATCAGATAGAACCAGTGCATTGCGATCCTCGCCCACTGAAAGGGTTTTTATTGTTGTGCGGCAACGGCCGCCTGCAGGCTATCGAACCCGGCTGCCAATCACAGGTCAGGGGGTACAGATAGCAACAGAGACAATCTGTCGGCCACTGTTAAGGCACCTGTTCCCTGTGCGAGCGCGGCGCCGATCCGACGTAGCGGCCAGCATGCTACACCTGCACCTTTGTGTTCTGCAAATGCACAATCATGGTGCGGCCCTAACAGGGCTCCAAGTCCTCGTTTGCTATCACGCCAGTGTGTGAAGGTATTAAATTCATTTAAAACAATAAGTTAATATTGATCGTAATTCATTATTCATAATTGGTATGGGCTTTGCTCTGTTCCCTGGCAGTCACGCAGACCGGCACAGGTGCAGCTGGGCTGCGTCAACAGAGTTGCTGTCGCACGGATGGCAGTACTTTTACGCATGCAGGGGACCTGACTATGAAAAAGACAGTTATCAGCGCGGCTTTGGCCGTTGGCCTCGCTACTACACCAGTGTGGGCGAGCGAAACCATTGAGCTCAAGGTGCTGGGACAGCCGGGGGCAACCGGGTTGATTCAGCAGGAAAAGGAAAAGCCGTTTTTTGAAAACCTCGCCCAGAGTACCGGGCTGCCTCTGGAGGTGAATTTCAAGCCCCTCGATACCACCGGTATCAAGGATGTGGAAGAGCTGCGTACGCTCAAGTCCGGCTTGTTTGACATAGTTTCACTGCGATTTTCTCAGGTATCGCGGGACGAACCGACCATTCTCGGGCTCGACCTGGTGGGTCTGAATCCGACTTATGAAGCAGGGCTTGCCACTACCAAGGCGTATGGCCCCGTGGTGGATGCGCGCTTGCAGGAGCGCTTCAATACCAAATTGCTGGGCATCTGGCCCTTTGGTCCCCAGGTGCTGTTCTGCAATGCACCTATTACTCAGTTGAGTGATATCAAGGGATTGAAGGTGCGGGTCTATGACCAGAACCTGGCGGCGGTGATCGATTCGGTAGGCGGTATTCCGGTGCCGTTGAGTTTTGGCGAGGTACACCAGAGCCTGGCGCTGGGTGTCGTGGACTGCGCCATTACGGGCCCTAGTTCGGCCAACTCAGCCGGCTGGCCTGAAGTGACAACCCATGTCTTGCCGCTGGGCTTCCAGATGGCGATCAATGGCTATGGCGTCAACCTGAACAGCTGGAGCAAGCTCAACGCCGAACAGCAGGGCACGCTGGAGCAGGCGTTCAGCACTCTTACCGATGATATCTGGCAGTACTCCGAAGAGCTGTTTGAAGATGCCAAGCGCTGCAATGTCGGTCAGGAGCCTTGCCTGTACAACAACAAGTTTGATCTGGTCGAAGTGCCGGTAACGGCCGCGGACATTGCTTTGGTGAAGGATGCGGTTAAGGCCATTTCCTATCCAACCTGGGCTGAAATTTGTGATCAGTCCAACCCTGAATGCTCCAGTGACTGGCGTGCAGCGCTCGGTGCCAGGGTCGGGCTTTAATCGCAGGCGGTTAGCAGCCGGGGTGGCGTTGATGCACTAACGCCACCCCGGCTGCAGCCGGATATCGCTGGGAGAGTGAAGGATGAAGAACACGGAACGCGTGGCCGCATTGCTGTTCGGCGCGATCTTTGTAGGGTTGTCGGTGATGATTACGCTGGAAACTCTGCTGCGAAAACTGTTCAGCACCTCGCTGCAGGGTGTCGATGAACTGGGTGGTTATGCCCTGGCGATCGGTTCGACCATCGCCTTTACCCTGGCGTTACTGGATCGTAATCATATTCGCATTGATCTGATTCACCGCCGCTTGCCTGCGGGTGGGCGTGCGGCCCTGAATCTGCTGTCGGCGCTGCTGCTGGCCGCATTGGCCGTGGTGCTGTGCTGGATGGCCTGGATCGTGATTTTCGAAACTCTGGATTATGGCAGCCGGGCCCAGACACCCTGGGCTACGCCGCTGATTTATCCGCAGTCAGCCTGGTTTGCAGGCTTGCTGCTGTTTGCGCTCTGTGCCCTGACGTTGGCGGGGCGGGCGCTGTGGTTGCTATTGGGAGGGCGGGGGGCTGAATTCACCTGCCAGTTCAGTCCCCGGGGGCTGGATGAGGAGTTGCAGCAGGAGCTGGCTGACCTGGCCCGGCGCAACGGCTCACAGGTCCTGGAGCCCGCTTCGACAAAAACCGCGTCAAAAGTATCCGAGGTGGTTTTATGACCGTAATGCTGGTGTTCGTTGCCTTTGGTCTGATGCTGGGGCTGATTCTGCTAGGTATGCCCATTGCTGTGAGCATGGTGGCGGTGGGCGGTATCTCCGGTGCGCTGGTGTTCGGCTGGCCCTTTATTCAGTCCGCCGGTGCTGTGATCTGGAGTGTGCAGAACGAGAATATTCTGACGGCCATTCCGCTGTTTATTCTGCTGGGAGAACTGATGTTGCGCAGCGGCATCGCCGATAGGATGTATCAGGCGATGGCCGCCTGGCTCGGGCGTCTGCCCGGTGGCCTGCTGCATACGAATATTGGTTGCTGTGCACTGTTTTCGGCCACCTCAGGCTCATCCGTGGCGACCGCCGCCACTATAGGCACAGTGGCATTGCCGCCGTTGCAGGATCGTGGTTACCCCATGCGTCAGGCGCTGGGGAGTCTGGCGGCTGGAGGTACCCTGGGGATTCTGATTCCGCCGAGCGTCAATCTGCTGGTGTACGGCTCCATGACCAATAACTCCATCGGCAAGCTGTTTATGGCGGGTCTGCTGCCTGGGCTGCTGCTGAGCCTGGCATTCATGGCCTATATCTTCTGGAGCAATCGTCACCAGGGTGGCTTGCGTGAAGCCAGCCTGCCGCTGGCCCAAAAGATCAGTGCCTCGGTGGACCTGGTGCCGCCACTGATTATCTTTGGCATTGTCATGGGCAGCATTTACTTCGGCATTGCCACGGCCACTGAGTCTGCAGCGCTGGGTGTGGTGGCCGCGCTCCTGCTCACCTGGCGTGCCGGCCGCCTGAGTGGCGCTTTTCTGGAAGCCTGCTTCATGCAGACGGCGCGAATTACCGGCATGATCATGCTGATCATCACGGCGGCTTTTATACTAAATTTGACGGTCAGCATTACCGGGGTCATTGATGACCTGACGCACTGGGTCAGTGGCTTCGGCCTGTCCCAGATCAGTTTGCTGCTGATTCTGATGCTGTTTTATCTGCTGCTGGGCATGTTCATGGATGTGCTGTCCATGCAGGTGGTAACAATCCCGGTGGTCTACCCGATAATAGTGGCGTTGGGCATAGATCCGGTCTGGTTCGGCGTTTTCGTGGTGCTGATGTGCGAGCTGGGCATGATCACACCGCCGGTGGGCATGAACCTGTTTGTGGTGCAGAGCGTGCGCAAGGACAGCGGCCCAATTGCCGATGTGATGTGGGGCGCTTTGCCCTATGCTGGCATCATGCTGCTGTTCACCCTGTTGCTGATGGCCCTGCCGCAGATCGTGCTCTGGCTGCCGAACCTGATGTGGTGAGCCGTGCCTGGGCTAGTCAGTGGCGAAGGCTGTTCGCAGGGTCTCGATGCGTTTGCGGTTGACGCCCAGATCCGAGTAGCCCAGGCGCGAGGCCGAACGCAGCTGAATCTGTTGCTGTTCGGCATCCAGGCGAAACTCTACATCATCGATAAAGCGCAGCAGCTTACTGCGATAGGTCGCCCACATATAGATATCACTGACGCTTTCAATCTGCCCGCCCTGTGCCTGAACGCGCGCTTGCAGCCGCGCCCAAGCCTGGGGCGCGGGGTCTGAAAAGTTCAGCGGTGCAATCCACTCTGCACTATCGGGATATTCGCTGCCCACGCAATTGGGTGTACCGGGGCAGGGCGCGAGCCGGCCATCGTGCAATCCAAGATCGGAGGGCGGCTGGGAACTGCAGCCGGCCAGGTACAGCAGTGCCGGTATCCACCAGGTCAGTCGGGAATTCTTTTTCATATTGGCCTTCTGTGGGCAGGGCGCCCAGGGCGACCGGCTTCTATGCTTAGGGTTTGTTAAATCCCTATGAATCATAGCAGGCCGGCGGTCCTTGATGTCTGCCAGGGTTTGCACAGGAGGTGAGCATGGTGGTGGATGCCTACGGCGCGGTGGCGCCGGCGCAGATGACGCGACTGCTGGGGCGTAGCAGCGATCTGGGGGCCGGGCTGGTGGTGAACCGTTTATTGCCGCAGCGGGCGCTGCGCATGGTGGGGCCCTGGTGTTTTCTGGATCTGGTGGGGCCTGTGACCTTTGCCCCCGGCACTGGGCTGAACGTGGGGCCCCATCCCCATATCGGCTTGCAGACGGTAACCTGGCTGGCAAGCGGAGCGGTGCTGCACAAGGACAGCCTGGGGTATGAACAGCGCATTGAACCAGGCCAGCTGAATCTGATGACCGCCGGCGCCGGTATTGCCCATTCCGAGGAAAGCCCGCCGGACAGCCAGGATCCCTTGTTCGGGGTACAGTTCTGGGTGGCGCTGCCGCAAAGCGCCGAGTGTTGCGAGCCTGCTTTTGAACATCTGAGTGACCTGCCAAGATTTGAGCGCAATGGCGTGCAGGGCTGCGTGATTATGGGATCTCTGGATCATCTGATTTCTCCGGCGCGCACCTATTCGCCGCTGCTGGCGGTTGAGTTTTTAAGTGATGCTGGTGGTGAACTGGACCAGACGCTGGATCCTGTGTTCGATCATGGCCTCTGTGTGCTGACGGGTGCTGTGACGTTACAGGGGGAGGCCTGTTCAGCGGAACCGTTGCAGGCAGGAGACTTCTGCTTCCTCGGCGGTGGGCGCAGCGGTCTGTCGCTGTCGCTCTCACCGGGTGCGCGTTGCGTTCTGTTGGGTGGCAGGCCCTTTGCCGAGCCGGTTAAACTGTGGTGGAACTTTGTCGCATCTGAAGAAAAAACTATTCGTGCCGCACTTGATGACTGGAATGCGGATCGGCGCTTCCTGCCGGTGCGGGCCTATCAGGGTGCCCCATTGAAAGCGCCGCCCTGGTCTGAAAACTCTCGTTTAAAATAAGCGGGCTGAAATTGCCCGGTTACAATAGCACCAGGAGTGGTCGAGGATGAGAGTGATTCCAGAGTGGTAAAGCTGTTGGCGCTTTTTAGTTCGCATCTGAAGAAAAAACCATTCGTGCCGCACTTGATGACTGGAATGCGGATCGGCGCTTCCTGCCGGTGCGGGCCTATCAGGGGCCGGCACTGAAGGCGCCGCTCTGGTCAGAAAACTCGCGTTTAAAATAATCGCGCTGACATGGCCTGCACGACATGGCCCGCCTGAATAAAGCCGCTGGAGCCCTCTATCTATGAATTCCCATTCTGAACTGCAGGACATAGCCGCGCTGCTGCGCTCGCGCATCGCGTTTATTGCCATCAGCAGTCACGATGAAAAAGGGGTGCAGCAGCTGCTATGCGATCTGGTACGTCATGAGCGTCGGCCGCTGTTCAAATGGAGCCTGACGGAGGGGCTGGCACGTCTGGATATTGAGATGCCGGCGCAGCGGCTGCATGCGCAGCCGGTGGATGCGCTGGGACATATACGCGCGGTGCGCGAGCCAGGAGTCTATATGCTGGCTGATATGCACCCCTTTCTTGATGATCCGCTGCATATACGCCTGCTGAAGGACATTGCCCTGGATGAGCGCCATACCCTGGTGCTGGTAAGTCATGAGGTCAGCATGCCGGCGGAGCTGGAAAAGTTCAGCGCCCGGGTGCGGCTGGCGTTACCTGACGCCGCTGAGCTGGAAGATATAGTGCGTCAGGAGGCGCGTCTGTGGAGCCAGCAAAACGGTACTCAGGTGAAAACCAGCCCCCAGGCGCTGGCATTGCTGGTACGCAATATGAGGGGATTGCCCCGTATCGACGTGCGCCGACTGGCCCGTAATGCGATGGCGGATGACGGCGCCATCACCGCATCTGATCTGCCCCAGGTCACCGAGGCCAAATATCGCTTGCTTGGCAGCGACGGTGTATTGCAGTTTGAATATGACAGCGTGCACCCTGATCAGGTGGCGGGATTTTCGCGCCTGAAACAGTGGCTGGCGACAAGGCGGTCGTTTTTTCTGGGCGAGGTGGGTGCACCTGGCGGACAGCGCCCCCGCGGTGTATTGCTGTTGGGCGTACAGGGTTGTGGCAAGAGCCTGGCGGCCCGCTCGGTCGCAGGCAGTTGGGGTGTGCCCTTGCTGCGCTTTGATGCCGGCGCGCTTTACGACAAATATATCGGTGAGTCGGAGCGCAATTTGCGTGAGGCATTGGCCACCGCCGAGGTGATGGCGCCCTGCGTACTCTGGATCGACGAGATCGAAAAGGGTCTGGCCGCCGGGGAGGGGGATCAGGGCACCTCGCGGCGTATTCTCGGCACTCTGCTGACCTGGATGTCGGAGCAGCGTGGTGCGGTCTTTCTGGTAGCGACGGCCAATGACATAAAGGCGCTGCCACCGGAGTTGGTGCGCAAGGGGCGTTTTGACGAGGTGTTCTTTGTCGACCTGCCAGGAGACCAGGCGCGGGCCGAAACGCTGCGTATTCACTTGCGCCGCCACGGTGCGGAGCCCGGCGAATTCGACCTGGATGCCCTGGTACAGCGCAGTGACGGCTTTTCGGGCGCCGAGATTGAACAGGCCGTGGTCTCGGCTTATTATGCCGCCCATGCCAAGGCCGGTATGTTGGACACGCAAGTGTTGCTGCAGGAACTGGCGCAGACCCGGCCGTTGTCGGTATTGATGGCTGAACCCGTGGCACAGCTGCGGCAATGGGCCCAGAACAGGACGGTGCCCTGCGACTGATTTTGCGCTGCCCTGGGTAGCTGTTATTTCTGCCACAGATGTCTGATGCAAACGGATCTTTCAGGCCGCATTCAGGCGCATTCCGCGAGGATTCATTATGAGCTTCGTCAAGCAGAGGCGCTGCCTGTGCGGCGCCGTGCAGTATCGTATCGATGGCCCGTTCAGGCGCTTTTTAATGTGTCATTGCAGCCGCTGCCGCCATGCTACAGGTTCATCCCATGCCAGCAATCTGTTCTGCAAGCCGGATCAGCTGCAGTGGCTGGATGGAACTGAGCAGGTGCAGCACTTCAGGCTGAATGAGGCTGAGCGCTTTGCGCGCAGTTTCTGTCGTACCTGTGGCGCACCGGTGCCCCATGTGAGTGACGACGGACGCTACGTGCTGGTACCGGCGGGGTCGCTGGATGATGAGCCGGGAATACCACCCGAAGCGCATATCTTCTGCGCCAGTCGGGCCGCCTGGGACGCATCGACAGAAACGCTGCCAGAGTTTGACGATTATCCGAACTGAGCCCGCCCGGCAGTCGTTTGTCTGCTGTCGTACTTTGCGGGTTGATAATCCCCCACGCCAGAGTTTCGTCTCTGGTATTTTAGCCGTGACCGGGTAGCCGGATTTCGAATCATCCGCAGTAGATCAGTGCTAAGTCCGACAGGTTGCTAAGCGCCGTTTTGGGCGCAAGGAAAGGTACAAGCTTGAAACAGCGTTATCTGGAGTTCGACTACCTGCGCGGTATTGCCATTCTGGTGATCATTCTCGGGCATGCGGTCGTAAATGTCGACAGAACGCTGCCGCTTGCGCTGCAGAATCTGTTCGCCGGCGGCACGGCCGTGTTCGTGTTTATCTCGGGCTTTTTCTTTCACAGCGTATTTTATCGTCGCTTTGAGTACGGCGATTTTATGCGCAAGAAAGTGCAGAACGTGCTCTATCCGTTTCTCGTGATTTCGCTGGTGGCGTTACTGCCAATGATGCAGGTCTGGCTTGGCAAGCCAGGCATGACGGTGGCGAAGTTTGTCGAGAATATCTACTGGCAGGTCAACGATGGCTATATTCTATACCCGCACTGGTACATCCCCTTTGTTATGATGCTGTTCGCGCTGTCACCACTGTACATGCTCTTTATCCGCGCCAGCCTGGTGGCGCGCCTGCTCTTGCTGCTGGAATTTGCGCTCATTGCAATGCTCGTGCACCGGCCTTTGGGCAATGCCAATGTGCTGCAGTCACTGGTTTATTTCACGCCCTATTACCTGGCCGGTATCCTGTATTCGATGCACTTCGCTGTGCTCAACAGGCATCATCGGCTGATTTTTGCGGTGTCTCTGCTGGGCGTCTCGCTGTTTGTTGTTCTGCAGACGCTGGTATTCCCGCACCTGGCCAATTATCACAAGGCGGCGCTGACTTTTAACGGTGTCGACCTGATGTTCTGGCAAAAACTCTTTTTGTGCATAGTGTTGCTGGAGTTTGCCAGCTGGCTGACGACGCGACCGGAAAACCCCTGGCTGTTGCAGGTGTCTGCCGCCAGTTTTGCGCTCTTTTTTATCCACCCCATGGTGCTGACACAGGTACATAACCTGCTGTTGCCAGGGCTCAAGGCCATGCATCCAGGAGCTCTGGTTAACCTGGCCGCGAGCCTGCTGTCACTGGTGCTGGCGACGGCGGGTAGCTACGCTGTGGCCAGGCTGGTGCGGCGCCTCTGGCCGCGGCACAGCCGCATGCTGATCGGCTGGTAATGACTCAGCTGTGTCAGCACGGAATCATTTCACCTGAATGGTGATCTTCTCCGACAGCACTGCGGGCTCATGGGGAACGTGTTTCATGTCACCGAGTAGCAGCTGCAGGCTGTGCTCACCGGGCTCCAGGCTGAGTTCCACTTCGGTCTGGCCACCGCCAAAATGCTGCACAGTACCATCCATTGTCATACCGGCCGGTGGTATCTCGGTGCGGTCAATCAGCAGGTGATGGTGACCCGTGCCTGGCTTGTCGATACCGGCCGGTGCCACGCCCATGCCACTGAGACCAAAACGCACCGTAAAGGTCGTGGGCACAGTGTCACCATTGGCGGGCGAAATAATATAGACGCGTGCGCCTTCGGTTGAGGCGGTGGGCGTTTCGGCCTGCGCGAGGGTGGCGCTCAGTGGTGCCAGCAGTGCGACACAAAGCAGGCTTGATTGCAGCAGTGTTGATTTAAGTTGCATAAAAACCATCCATATTTATGGGCTTGTCCAATATAGGGGGCGTCGGAAAGATGCTGCCGACCCGGCTTAGTATGGACCAGATTAGCTAGTGTAGTGTTTCACGCTATATGAAGCTTATAACGGCCCCTTTTTCCGCCATCCTGCGTTGTTCGTTGTCGCCGTAGCCCCACTATGACTCTGCCTCACGCCTTGGCTGGCGAAAAAATGAGCGCGTTCTAAAGCACCACCAAGAGTGCAACACTACACTAGCAGCCTGTCGGGCTTGGCCGGTCGTAGCGAGGGAAAGACCGATTTGAGTTAGTTTTTGAGCTCTTTTGAGGCGAATAGTGGTTCTATTCAACAATAAAGAGAACAAGAAATAACCAAACTCAGGTGGCTCGCAGTAGGTTGAGTATTGTCGGACAGCCTCCTAGTGGTTCTTGCCTTGCGCAGTTTCCCAATGCGTTTCAATACCCAGCTTGGGTGTCCATGATTCAGTCTCACTTCAATCCCTTTGATTCTGTCGCCGTGCCGGTTCTGCAGCCGTTGCCACTGGAACTCTATCGCCGTGCCGGTGTTGATGTCTGGATGTTGCGGCCCGAACAGGTTCATCCCCAGGTCAACGGCAACAAA
>NZ_BCNS01000185.1 GCF_001528745.1 Marinobacterium profundum
AGCTGGTATGTAAAAGTAAGGGGTCGGCGGCCACGTCAGAGTTGGATAAGGGACAGAGCCTGGATAACGATGCTGCGCCAAGCTTCAGCGTCAATGACGTCTCGACCGATGAGGGCGGCAACCTGGTGTTCACCGTAACCCGCACAGGCGATGCCCAGGCGAGCCAGTCGGTGACCATCGCCACCTCGGATGGCAGCGCCACCATCGCCGGCGGCGACTACACCGGTAACAGTGAGACCCTGACCTTCGCCCAGGGCGAGACCAGCAAGACCTTCACCGTGGCTACGCTAGCGGATCAGTTGATCGAAGGCAGCGAAACGATGCAGGTAACGCTGACCAATGCGACTAATGGTGCTGTAATCGCGGATGATCAGGGCATCGGAACCATTCTGGATGACGATACCCGCCCAGTTATTTCAGCGATAACCAATGTCGTTGTGTCGGAAGAGGGTTTGAGCGGTGCGGTTCCGGATACAGTCGGCAGCGCCGACACTACTGACAGTGCAACTGACAACAGCGGTACTGTGACTGCAGGCGACCTTGATGGCGATGCTCTGAGCTATCGCTTCAACAGTAAGCCGGTGGATGGGGCATTAACGTCAAATAATGTGGATATCAATTGGACATTCTCCAATGGAGATACCGTCCTCACTGGTTCTGCGGGCGGTGCGACTATTCTGGTGCTGACAATGGTTGCGGCCACAGGTGCCTGGTCGGCTGATCTGCAGGGGCCGATAGACCATCTGAATGCCAACCTTGAGGATGACTTGTCTATCTATTTAACGGTAGTGGCGTCAGATGGTGTTAACGATTCGGGGCCTGCGAATATCAGTGTAACCATCGAAGATGACTCACCGGTATTTAGCGGTGCCCAGAATCTGATTCTGGCCAATACCATTGGGAATATAGCTGAAGGCGCCTTCGACTTCTCCTTTGGTGCCGACGGTGCTCGGTCGGTTGATAGCATCACCTTTGATCTGTCTGCACTGCTGGCCCAGAATCTTGTTACCTTTCCTGAGGGGCTTCCGGTCCAGTACGACATCAGTGTCGAAAACCAGGTACGTGCCTATTTTGATGATGGCACCGAACACGATATCTTCGCGCTTCGTCTTGACCCCAATACCAAAACGTACGACTTCGAAATCTTCGGCCCGCAGCTGATAGCGACGCCGGAAGAAGTGCTGGCGGGGCAAGGGAGTTCCTTCGGTGCGGGGCCGAATACGGGGTATATCATCCCGGATGCCGCTGATGCGAACGCCGATTTGGTATTGATATCTGGCTACATTGATAGTGCTGGCGCTTTTAATACGACCACTAACTTCAATACCATTCAGGGTGCTTTGACGCAGGCTCAAGTCAACCTGAACAGTAACTCTTACGGGGTTTCGAATCCGTTGGTGAACTCAACGGAGCTGCTATTGCTGGATTTCGATGCGGATAACTTTGGCGTTGAGCCTGTGCCTGGCGCTTTTGATGGTCCGCAGGTCAACTCTGTAACAATTCAGGCAGACAAAAACGGTAGTGAAATCACGTGGGTTGCTTATGGCGACGATGGCTCAGTTTTAAGCTCGCAGACGTTAACCACGGTTAAGAATACGCCAATTGTAATCAAGGATGACGACGGCGGCGCCATCAGCTACGTCGCGATCTATGGGGGAGTCGGTGCCAACACTGGTATCGTAGTGACATCGGTTGGCGCCTTCACCAATACCGGCACCGCCGAGCTTGAATTTGGTATCACGGGTACCGATGCGGATGGTGACTCCGTATCAGGCTCTATTGCGGTAACGGTTGAAGGTGATGGCACCCTTGATGGTTCAGTTGATTCCGATGTGCTGGTCGGCGGCTCAGGGGATCAGATTCTAACCGGTGGAGATGGTGCCGATATCTTCGTCTGGAATGCCGGTGATGAGGGTACTGCGGGTGTCGGTAACTATGCGCAAGACAGCATTACCGATTTCAATACGGCTCAGGGCGATGTGCTGAACTTGTCAGATCTGCTAACAGGCGAGACCGCAGGAACCATCGGTAATTTCATTTTTGTGGATGAAACCGGCGGGAATAGCGTGCTTTATGTAAGTACTGCTGGAGGCATGGCGGGGGCGGCTAATGCTGCGGATGCCGCGAACGCAGCTGATCAGGTGATACAGCTGGATGGTGTGACTGGCGTCGACCTCGCGACGCTGATCAGTAATGGCAATCTGGACATCGATAGCTAAGTTTTACGCTGGAGAGTAAAAGGCCGGCCATTGATTGCCGGCCTTTTTATGTTTGGCGTTACGAATTCTGCAAGCAGCGTGCTGTTGGGTTTCCTGATACTACCTCTGTCTTGTCGGGTGCCTCGGCGCCTGGTCCGGTGTTCAATCTTGCCGTTTTTCCCGCTTAATCAGGGTTATTAATAGGTCCGTTTTCCGTTAGAATCCTCTGTTTTCCATTGCAACGGGCTTTGCCCCTCAGGGGCGGCAGGGGAACCGGAACGAATGCTGTTCAACAAGCTGCCAGATGACTTATTTCTGCCGCTCTCGGGTCAGAATCGCCATATTTATCAGGCGGTTATGCTCGCGTTGGCGGATCTGTTCTTCGATGAGGACCTGATCGACCCTTTTATCCCCAAGGATTTGGTGCGTTCGTCGATCGAAGATGCAGTGGTGCGCCTGGGTGTGCGTCGCTGGGAGCCGGAAGACGATGAAGAAAATGAGGGTGGCGAGCCGCCGCGCTCGGCCGCCGAGTACGCCAACCGCGTCTATCGCCGTTTGGTGCAAACTGGCTGGCTGGAGGAAGAGCAGCGCATCTATCGTACCTTTGTGCTGTTATCGCCCTCCATCAGCTACCTGCTGCGCTCGCTGGTATCGATTGCCAACCTGGAAAAACGCTCCTACGGCGGTGCTGTACTGAACGTGCTCAGCTCGCTGGAATCCGCCATCAATGATCCGGTGGGGCGTGGTATTACGCTGGCGGAAGCGGCACAGACAGCGGCGGATTTCAGCGCCCATCTGACCGATATGCTGCTGGGGTTGCGCGAGCTCAAGATCAGTCTGGCTGCCACCAATAATGCCCAGGAGATCGTGCGGCGTTTCTTTGACCGCTTCGTTGAACACATCCTGGTGTCGGATTACAAGACACTGAAAACCAAGAACAATCCCTTTCGCTTTCGGCGTCAGATACTGTCGTTACTGCGGGAGTTGCAGTTCGACAGTCTGCGCCTCGAGAAGCTGACCGTGCATTATCAGATGCAGTTTGAGGTTGGCCACGATGATGCCGAAGCGCGGGTTCATCAGCATATCAATCGTATTATCCGCATCTTCGATTCGGTGGATAAGCGCCTGGCCACCATCGATGACTTCCGCTATCGGCTGGAAAAACGCGTGGCTGATACCGTGCGTTACATGGATAAAACCACGCCTGGCATGGCCGCGCGGCTATCGCGCGTGATCGGCGAAATTGCCCGGCGGCCGGATGCGCAGGTGCCCCGTATTGATACCCTGGAGTCCATTGGCTTCCTGTCGCCCTCCAGTGTTCGTTCGCCGATACGGCGGCGCATTGAAGCTCAGCCCCGGGTGATTCACCAGGCCGAGATCGATCCACAGGTGCTGGAATTGCGGCGTCTGTTCAAGGAATACAAGGACCGCAGGGAAGTGACTCCGGAGCGTATTGATGTCTATCTGGAGAGCAATCTGGGCAGTCGCAGCAGTCTTGAAGCTGGCGGCTTTCGTATCGAAACGATCGAAGACTACATCTGTTTCAGTTATGTGCGCCATCTGGCCTCCCTTGGCAAAAAGGGCAAGGGCACCATGCAGGCCTACTCGGTTCGCTTCAAAGACAACTATGTCAATGTCGCGGATATGGTTGAGTGCCGAGATTTTGTGATTCAAAGGAAACTATAAATGCTGGGTGATCTGCAGAAAATCATCGGTCGAAACGACCAGTACAAGGCCGACGACTTTTCCCGTGCGGCAAATCTGCTGCTGGTCAGTCAGTTCCTCTACGCCGAGCGGCCGGGGCACCGTGACAGCTATTTCCTGGTGACGTCCCATATCGATTATTTCACCAACCTGTTCGAGGCTATTGGCTGGTCGCTGATCTATCAGCCAGATGAAGCCTACCTGGGCGTCTTGCCCAAGGGAGAGGAGCGGGTCATGCGGCTGCGTCTGGATGAGTCGCTGTTGCTGCTCTGTCTGCGCCAGCAGTATGAGCAGAAGCTGGAGAACTTCGAGGTCGAAGGCGGCAAGGGCTACACCAGTACCGACTCGCTTCTAGGGCTTTACGAAAACCTGACCGGCAAGGAGATTCCCAACGAAACCCGCCTCAAGGAAATTCTGTCGCTGTTCTCGCGCCATGGCCTGATCGAGCGCGGCAAACCGCTGGAAACCGAACCGAAAAACCTTCCGCTGGGAATCAATCCTACCATTCGTCAGGTGGTGGTCGAGGACTTTATCGGTCAGCTGGAAGCCCTGTGTGATGCGGATAACCGCGATGAAATGGCGCCTGCCGAGGAGTCCGCTGATGAAGCAGCTCAATAGAATAGTTCTGGTTAATTGGTATGTACTCGGTGCCATCGAAATCCCTATCAAGGGCAATGTCGCTATCGTTGGCCCCAACGGTTCGGGCAAGTCGTCCCTGCTGGATGCCATCCAGACGGTATTGATGGGTGGTCACAAACGCTACCTGAGCTTCAACGCCTCGGCCGGCGAGAAGAGCGAGCGCAGCCTGCGCACTTACTGCCTGGGCATGATGGATGACAGTGGCAAGAAAGGTAACGCCCGTGAAGATGCCCTCAGCTATATGGCGCTGAGCTTTTTCGATACCGAATCAGCGCGTGAAAGCTGTGTTGGTATCGCTATCAGTGCCTCCACGGCTTCCCCTGATGAAGATATTCTGGGGCGCTTTATTTTGCAGGACTTTTCGGTATCGCTGGATGATTTCACCCGCCGCGACGGCGAAGGGCGTCTGCCGCGGCCTTGGAACGAGGTGCGGGCCAGCATGCTCAAGGCTTGCCCGGATATGGTGCTCGAAAAACGCGCGAATCGCTTTATTCGCGAGATGGTCACGCATCTGAGCCATGATCCGCAGATGCCCAACGATGACGACAAGTTCGTCAAAAATTTCCGTAACGCACTCAAGTTCCTGCCTATCGACAGCCCAACCCGCTTTATCCGTGAGTTTGTGCTGGACGAGAGCATTGTGCACGTGGGGGCCTTTCGCAAGTCCCTCGACGAATACCGGGCCATGGAGCACAAGACGCTGGAAGTCTCCCGGCGCATCGAAGAGCTCGAAAAGGTACAGGAGCTGTGCAAGGGCATCGCGCGCAACGTGCGCAATGCCGTCGAGTATGAGTGGGTGGTACATGAATCCCGCTTCGAGAATACCGATCTGAAGAAAGAGGCGGCTGCCGAGCGGCTGGAAGAAAACCAGGAAAAAGAGAGCAGTTATCAGCTTTCGCTGGAACAGAAGTCCGAGCAGCTTAACCAGATCATGCAGGACCTGGCCGAAGCTCGCGCGCGCCTGAACAATACCGACAGTGCGCATCAGATCAAGGCGCTGGAATCGGCCGTGACTGCGCGCCAGCATGAACTGGGTGGTATCAAGGACCGTATTCAGCATGTCCATGGCGTGTTGCGCACCACAGTCGGCTTCGCCAGCTTCGAACAATTGATGCCGGAAAACTTCCGCCCCGTGGTGCAGCAGTCTGTTGGCCTGTGGCGCGAGGGGGGCGACATGATGGCGGATCTTTGGCCCGAGTCGCCGGTCGAGGTCGATAATAATCTCGATCAGCTGAAAAAGCATGTGGATGGCGTGCGGCGCGAGATCGCCCGTCAGTTCGAGCGTTCGGTGATTCGCATGAACGAGCTGCGCTCCGAAATCCAGAACCAGAAGGGCGCGGTGGAGCAGCTCAAGCAGGGGCGGGCGCCGGTGCGCCGCAATACCCAGGAGCTGATGGAGCTGCTGGCTGAGTACGGTATCGAGTCCATGCCCATTTGCGAGCTGGTCGATATCAATGACGACAAGTGGCGTGTGGCTATAGAGTCTTTCCTGGGTGCCAGGCGCGAGGCACTGGTGGTGGACCCGGACCGGGTCAAGGAAGCCATCACCATTTACCGTCGCAAGGGGCGCCACCTCAAGGGCAGTCGTATCATCAACACCACCAAGAGCGATGACTGGCTGGGGCGTTACAAGGCGGGGTCTCTGGCGCACTTTATCGACACTGACAGCGATCATGCGCGGGCGTACATGAACCGCGCCCTGGGATCGGTGATGGCGGTGGAAACCGAAACCGAACTGCTGCGCCACGAACGTGCTCTGACCTACGACTGCATGCTCCAGTCCGAGGGCTCTACCACCTCTATCAACGAGATGCAGCCCATCATGGGTATCCGGCGTCGCGCCAGTCAGCTGGAAGTTCAGGGTCGCCAGGTTGATCAGATGGTCAATGAGTTTACCACCCTGGGCAAGCAGCACAGTGCGCTGGAGAAGTTGCGCGACAACCTGATCAGTCTGGCGCATGCGCTCTTGGGTGTGAACGCGCGGGTGTTTGATCTGGTGAATCAGCGTGAGCAGCTAAACACCGAGATTGAAGGTCAGCGCCAGGCGGTCGAAGATCTGCGCAATCAGGACGACAGTGGTATTCAGCAGGCGATTGCCGAGCTTGTTGCCGCGCAGAAGAAGGCCGGTGACGAGCAGAAGCAGCTGATGGATCGATTGCAGAAGGCCCGCACGGCCATGATCAAGGACAACGCGGCCGTTGAGGTGCTGGAGCAAGAACTGGTCGAACATAGCGCTGCCCGTGCCCGTTGCCAGGAAAATGCGATATTCGATGCTCAGGCTGCGCAGGAAAAACGCGATTATCTGGATGAAACCTGCGTCGGCGAGCTGGAGCGCGTCATCTTTGAGGCCGCCAAAAAGGCCCAGGCCGAACTGCAGCTGCACGAGAAAAAGAAAAACGGCGTGCGTGATGCCGTGGCTCAGTACAAGGCGCGTTACCACGGCGGCGGCTTGAGTCACCAGGCGCTGGACATGATCAGCGCTGATTCCACCCACGAGGATCTTGAGGCCTTTGTCGACAAGACCGTTACGGTGCTGGTTGATTCAGAGCTGGCCGAATACGCCAAGAAAGCCGAGCGCGCCCGCCTGGAAGCCGAAACGGCTTTCCGTTCCGACTTTGTGGCGCATCTGAATGATCAGATTGACAAGATCAAGGACCTCATTCGCGAACTGAATTCGCATCTCAAGAACCGTCCGTTCCACAAGGAAATGTACAGTTTCGAGATGATGCCCAACCCTGAGCTCAAGGATATTCTGGAGCTGGTTGAGGCTTACACGCGCATGGATCAGGCGAATGTCGGCTCTCTGTTCGATCTGAAGAACGACGGCGACAAGCCGCACCACAAGGCGCTGGAAAAAATCCATGACGTGCTGAAGGATGAGGGCGAGAGCAGCCTGTTGCAGGATTACCGCAACTTCTACAACTTCGAACTGGTGGTCAAGGATCTGGACGGCAACCGCAAGACGACCCTGACACAGCGCATCAAGACCGGTTCCGGTGGCGAGCACCAGGTGCCTTTCTATGTGGCCATGGCCGCCGCCATGGGCGCGACCTACCGGCTGCGCGAAGGCGCGGATGGCCGTCCGCTCGGCGGCATGAGTCTGTCGGTGTTTGATGAGGCGTTTAACAAGCTGGACTCCGAAAACACCATGACCTCCCTGGCCTTCATGAACGACCTGGGGCTGCAGACCATTATTGCAGCACCGGATGAGAAGTACTCGCTGCTCAGTTCCTGCATGGATACCATCATCAACGTCTGTCGTGATGGCCGCGTGGTGGATATCGATGTGGAGTTCCCCACCGCAAAGGGCAAGATATTGCTGAACTCGGATCATCCGCGCACGCTGCTGGCCGCTATGGCTGAAGGTTCGCAGAACGCAGCGCTGGAGCCGGCATAAGCCGGCTGGGTGTCAGCTAAAAGCTGTCAGATAGGCGGCTGCTGCAACCTGGGTTGTGGCGGCTGCAGGTCGGGTATCAGGCTGGCGATGGCATTGCGCTGGTGTAGCAGATAGAGGCGACCATTACGACTCAGCCCGAGCCAGTGTTCTGGCGTATCCAGCAGCTGCAGCAGCAGGCTGTTGCAGTCGATGGAAGCTGCGTTTGATGTCACGGCAGAGCTGTGTCTGGCGGGCTGCAGGTCCTGCCACTGGTCATTGGCCAGCAGGCGGCTCAGGTTGTGCCCGTCCCAGATATCCGGCATTTGCAGCAGCGGTTTCAGCAGCCCCAGGCGTGAGGGTGAGCTGATATGTCGTTCACGGGCGAAGTAGCGCCGAACGCTGAGATCGGTATGTACGCCCAGCAGGGAGTTATCCCGCACGTTGCTGCGAAAATCCAGAGTCTCCAGGCCCTCGATGAGCGTGTCCAGCCGCCAGTTGCAGGCCTTGACCAGCGCCCAGGCGGGCTCCAGCGACAGGCGCGAGCCGAGGCTGAATTTGACCGCTTCGCGCCCGTCGCGCACCGCGCCATTCAACTGCGTGATCTGCAGAAAGCCCGTCTGAAAGTCTACCAGGCTTTCCGGCGTTTCGACGAAGCAGTAGGGGGATTCGCGCTGGCACAGGCTGATCCAGTGATCACGGTGGTTGAGGGTGGGTAGTACTCGAATCAGCATGGGGTACGCAGGTGGTGAGGTGAACGGGATCGAAAAGTATATATTAACCCGGCGGGTTGATACATGAAGCATGGACGCTTCATCATTGGCCGTAGGCCAATGCGAACGCCAGCAAAACCAGCATGTCCACGCACCTGCGCCCATTCTTTTAGGCTAAAGAGTGATGGCGTGACCGCACATTCGCATCCATGCGTGCGCGGCATACGATCGCCATGGATGGCGGGAATGCAGAAAATGCAGGAGCATTTTTCTGTCGCACTTCCTGTACATAACGACAAATAGGGAGGGAACCTATTTGTCCGTCAGGTTAAAAGAAAATCAGGAGAGGCAACCATGAAACTGTTAAACCGTGCGGCCTTCGCACTGCTGCCGCGCCAGCCGTTTGCCGACTGGGTAAAGGGGTTGCCCGCCGACGCCGGTGAGGCCTCGGAGGACGAGCAGGAGCTGAGCCTCGCAGCGCTTCGGACCGAGGGTACGCTCTATCTGATTGATGAAGTCTTCAGCGAAGATGATTTTGCCGCCGCCCAATTGGATCACTGGCGCAAGATGTTCGAAAACGAACTGTCGGCCTGGGATGAGTTTGGCGATCACTGGCCTGAGAATCTGAGTGCTGAGCTGTTTGATGCCTGGTTCGAGCTGCAGCCCCAGCTAATGGCCATCGACCTGTCATCAAAACCGCTGATGCTGGCGCCGCTGCAGGACTAAGTATAACTGTGAGGGTTAGCAGGCCCACAAGTTGCATATCCAAGGGTACATTCGCAGTATTGAGTGGGCTCCCGTGCCGGGTTTCAATAGCCGCTCAGTGAAAGGGAACCAAGGAATGACCGATCTAATTCAGGCGCTGCCTACCCAAACCGGGTTTAATCTGCATCCGCTGCGCGAGCTGCTGTATGAAGAGCTGCACTCGCGGCCGTTTCAGCAGATTCAGGCACCGGCCCGCGTTACGCACCTGGCGGTGCTATGTCCCGAATCCGGGCGGGCGCAGCAGTTTCGTCATCTACAGGCGTTGTGCGAGCAGCTGAATGCCCCCGTGCCGGAGCAGGACAGCAGCTGCTTTCAACAGGACTTTGGTTCGCTGCGGGTTAGGCGTGAAACTCATATGGAGTTTGTGGCCTACACCTTTATCTACCTTGATGCGACAAGTCCGAGCGGCGCCTGCGATCAGCCCTTTGCCTGCACAGCGCTGTCGCTGTTGCCGCCCGGCTGGCTGGACCAGCTGCATGGCAGTGTGGTGGGCGCTTTCCATGTCGCTTTCGAATACAGTGAGCTGGAAGGCAAGCAGCTGTTGCCCCAGGCCAAGCGCAACTTTGAGGGTATGCGCCTGATTGGCAGTAGCCCGCAGCAGGGCGATGCCCATATATGGACCAGCTTTCGTCTGCACAGCGATGGTTTTGGGCGTTTTCTGGTGTACAACCGCGGCATGTCGCCGAGTCAGCTTGGGCGGCTTATGCAGCGCCTGCTGGAAATCGAGACCTACCGCCTGCTGATGCTGCTTGGCATGCCGCTGGCGCGCAGCATAGCGCCGGCGCTGTCGCCCATGGACGAAGGTCTGGCCGATATTACCCAGCGTCTTGCCGGTAACTCGGATCTGGATGAAGCGGTAATTAATCAGGGGTAAACCCCCGGCTATGCCGGGGTGACTCGCATAGGTTTGACCGAGGCTACGGTCAATGTACCTTCGTCTTTCGACCAAGAAAGCAGAAGGAAACCCTATGCGAGACTATGAAAGTTTGGCGCATACGCGCTGGGATTGTAAGTACCACGACGCGCTCATCCCGACGAAGACACGAAAGGTGAAAACTAGGAGCCACATAA
>NZ_BCNS01000186.1 GCF_001528745.1 Marinobacterium profundum
AGTTGAAGCGAGCAAGCTTTAAACAGTGTGTCCTGTTCACAGGGTGCATGATTTAAAGCTTTCAGCTTTAAACGCTCTTTAACAATATGGATTCGAATTAATTCGAGATATGTCTTGTACTGTAGTACAAGCGCCAATGGCGAAAAATCTTATCGAACTCTCGTCCTTACCAGACGCCTTCGGGTTATATGGTCAAGTGACGAAGCGTGCACGGTGGATGCCTTGGCAGTCAGAGGCGACGAAAGACGTGGTAGCCTGCGAAAAGCTTCGGGGAGGTGGCAAACAACCTTTGATCCGGAGATGTCTGAATGGGGAAACCCACCCAGTTTACTGGGTATCTTTTAGCTGAATACATAGGCTTTAAGAGGCGAACTCGGGGAACTGAAACATCTAAGTACCCGAAGGAAAAGAAATCAATTGAGATTCCCTTAGTAGCGGCGAGCGAACGGGGATTAGCCCTTAAGTTGGTTTGGTGTTAGCAGAAGGCACTGGAAAGTGCCGCCGTAGTGGGTGATAGCCCCGTATGCGAAAACGCCTTATCAATGAAAACGAGTAGGACGGGACACGTGTTATCCTGTCTGAACATGGGGGGACCATCCTCCAAGGCTAAATACTCCTGACTGACCGATAGTGAACCAGTACCGTGAGGGAAAGGCGAAAAGAACCCCTGTGAGGGGAGTGAAATAGACCCTGAAACCGTGTACGTACAAGCAGTGGGAGCGGTTCTTGAGACCGTGACTGCGTACCTTTTGTATAATGGGTCAGCGACTTAATTTCAGTAGCAAGGTTAACCGTATAGGGGAGCCGTAGGGAAACCGAGTCTTAATAGGGCGTTTAGTTGCTGGGATTAGACCCGAAACCGGGCGATCTATCCATGGGCAGGTTGAAGGTTGAGTAACATCAACTGGAGGACCGAACCGACTACCGTTGAAAAGTTAGCGGATGACCTGTGGATCGGAGTGAAAGGCTAATCAAGCCCGGAGATAGCTGGTTCTCCTCGAAAGCTATTTAGGTAGCGCCTCATGTATCACCACCGGGGGTAGAGCACTGTTTCGGCTAGGGGGTCATCCCGACTTACCAACCCGATGCAAACTCCGAATACCGGTGAGTGCAATCATGGGAGACACACGGCGGGTGCTAACGTCCGTCGTGAAAAGGGCAACAACCCAGACCACCAGCTAAGGTCCCAAAGTTATCACTAAGTGGGAAACGATGTGGGAAGGCTCAGACAGCTAGGAGGTTGGCTTAGAAGCAGCCACCCTTTAAAGAAAGCGTAATAGCTCACTAGTCGAGTCGGCCTGCGCGGAAGATATAACGGGGCTAAGTGATACACCGAAGCTGTGGATGCCATTTATGGCATGGTAGAGGAGCGTTCTGTAAGCCGTTGAAGGGAAAGCTGTGAGGCATCCTGGAGGTATCAGAAGTGCGAATGCTGACATGAGTAACGATAATGGGGGTGAAAAACCTCCACGCCGGAAGACCAAGGTTTCCTATCCAACGCTATTCGAGGTAGGGTGAGTCGGCCCCTAAGGCGAGGCAGAAATGCGTAGTCGATGGGAAGCAGGTTAATATTCCTGCACCGGCGGTAACTGCGATGAGGGGACGGAGAAGGCTAGGCGAGCGCAGCGTTGGTTGTCTGCGTTTAAGGATGTAGGTTGGGGGATTAGGCAAATCCGGTCCCCCTTAAGACTGAGATCTGATGACGAGGTTCTTAGGAACTGAAGTCGTTGATGCCACGCTTCCAGGAAAAGCCTCTAAGCTTCAGGTTACCGCTGACCGTACCCAAAACCGACACAGGTGGTCAGGTAGAGAATACCAAGGCGCTTGAGAGAACTCGGGTGAAGGAACTAGGCAAAATGGTGCCGTAACTTCGGGAGAAGGCACGCTCCTGATGGTGACCCCCTTGCGGGGTGAGCTGTTGGGAGTCGAAGATACCAGGTGGCTGCGACTGTTTATTAAAAACACAGCACTCTGCAAACACGAAAGTGGACGTATAGGGTGTGACGCCTGCCCGGTGCCGGAAGGTTAATTGATGGGGTTAGCGCAAGCGAAGCTCTTGATCGAAGCCCCGGTAAACGGCGGCCGTAACTATAACGGTCCTAAGGTAGCGAAATTCCTTGTCGGGTAAGTTCCGACCTGCACGAATGGCGTAACGATGGCCACACTGTCTCCACCCGAGACTCAGTGAAATTGAAATAGCTGTTAAGATGCAGTTTACCCGCGGCTAGACGGAAAGACCCCGTGAACCTTTACTATAGCTTCACAGTGGACTTTGACATTGCTTGTGTAGGATAGCTGGGAGGCTTTGAAGCGTGGACGCTAGTCTGCGTGGAGCCAATCTTGAAATACCAGCCTGGCACTGTTGAGGTTCTAACTCTGGACCGTAATCCGGTTCGAGGACATTGTGTGGTGGGTAGTTTGACTGGGGCGGTCTCCTCCCAAAGAGTAACGGAGGAGCACGAAGGTACCCTCAGCATGGTCGGAAATCATGCATTGAGCGCAAGAGTAGAAGGGTGCTTGACTGCGACACTGACACGTGGAGCAGGTACGAAAGTAGGTTCTAGTGATCCGGTGGTTCTGCATGGAAGGGCCATCGCTCAACGGATAAAAGGTACTCCGGGGATAACAGGCTGATACCGCCCAAGAGTTCACATCGACGGCGGTGTTTGGCACCTCGATGTCGGCTCATCACATCCTGGGGCTGAAGCCGGTCCCAAGGGTATGGCTGTTCGCCATTTAAAGTGGTACGCGAGCTGGGTTTAGAACGTCGTGAGACAGTTCGGTCCCTATCTGCCGTGGGCGTTTGAGATTTGAGAAGAGTTGCTCCTAGTACGAGAGGACCGGAGTGAACGAACCTCTGGTGTTCCGGTTGTCACGCCAGTGGCATTGCCGGGTAGCTACGTTCGGACGGGATAACCGCTGAAAGCATCTAAGCGGGAAGCCCCCTTCAAGATGAGATCTCACTGGGGCCTTGAGCCCCCTAAAGGGCCGTTTAAGACTAAGACGTTGATAGGCGGGGTGTGTAAGCGCTGCGAGGCGTTGAGCTAACCCGTACTAATTGCCCGTGAGGCTTGACCATATAACGCCCAAGGCGTTTGGTTGCCTGCTGAGTTGAAAGGCCAGCAGGCGAAAAGCACGAGAGACAAGATTTTAGCATTGGCACGAGCTTGTGCTGCAGACAGACATAGAGTGAACGCTCAGCCTCGAATTAAGGTACGTCGCGACAGGCCATACGCTGTCGAGGCCAGAATCCATATTGTACAAGTTTTGCTTGGCGACAATAGAGCTGTGGAACCACCTGATCCCATCCCGAACTCAGTAGTGAAACGCGGTATCGCCGATGGTAGTGTGGGGTTTCCCCATGTGAGAGTAGGTCATCGCCAAGCATTTAATAACGGAAACG
>NZ_BCNS01000187.1 GCF_001528745.1 Marinobacterium profundum
GGGTGCGCTGTACCAGCAAGCCCGCGCTGAACGACCGGAACGCTGGTCAGGCAACACGCGTAATTGGCAACCGGTAGGGACGGTGATGCTCAACCCCGAGAAGCAGGAAGCGACTCAGAATAAGGCGGCATAACAAAATGGTCGGCACGACAACTACGTTGACAAACACCGACCCGATCTATCCCATCGTCTACCTCGACTGCATCGTGCTGAAGATCCGCGAGAACAAGCGGGTGATCAACAAGTCCCTGTATCTGGCACTGGGCATCAACATGGACGGTCATAAAGAGCTTCTGGGGTTGTGGCTGGCCGAAACCGAAGGTGCGAAGTTCTGGCTATCGGTGCTCACCGAAATGAAGAACCGCGGCCTGGAGGACATCTTGATCGCCTGTGTGGATGGCCTCAAGGGCTTTCCGGATGCCATTGCCGCAGAGTATCCCCAGACTAAGGTTCAGCTCTGTATCGTGCACATGGTCCGCAACTCGCTACGGTATGTGTCCTGGAAGGACTACAAGGCCGTGACCGCTGACTTGAAACAGATCTACCACTCTGCCACGGAACGCGAGGCTCAGCAGGCGCTGGAGGTCTTTGGAGAACGCTGGGACAGTCAGTACCCTCAAATTACCCGCTCCTGGCGTAACAACTGGGAGAACCTGATCACCCTGTTCGATTATCCTCCGGCCATTCGGAAGGTGATCTATACCACCAATGCCATTGAGTCACTCAACAGCGTTATCCGCAAAGCGACCAAGCGGCGGAAACTCTTCCCCACCGATGACTCAGCGCTGAAAGTGGCCTTCCTCGCCATACAACAGGCCTCCAAAAAATGGACCATGCCAATCCGGAATTGGAAGCCAGCACTGAATCGTTTTATTATCGAGTTCGGTGACCGCCTGGACGGTCACCTGTAATGGAGTGGGCAGTTACACAGAATTATTTACAGGCTCGCGCAGGGCGGGCTGGGCCGTTTTGGTCAGTGCGCCGCAAGCTCGTGGAAAAAGGCTGGGTTATCTTTGATGGTGGCCAGCACCTTGGCCGCTAGTCCAGTGGGGTTTCGTCGATTGCTTTCCCAGCTTTTGATTGCATCTACACTGGTGCCGAGCGCCGCCGCCAGCTCTTGCTGAGAAACATTTAGCTGTGCCCGAATTTCCTTCACATTGGCGACCTCGTAACGGGCCACTCGTGCCGGGCGTCTGATGCCCTGTTTTATCTCGGCAGCCTCTTCAAGCGATGATTTCAGTTCGTCAAATATGCTCATGTCAGACCTCGCCCTTCAGTAATTTGGTCAACTTCTTCAGTTCTGACTTCTCTGTAGCAGTCAGGGTGTCCTTCATGCTTTTGGGATAGGCCAGTACCAGATAAATAACGTCAGGGGTAGCCAGAAAATAGATAACTCTGATACTCCCGCTTTTACCCTGCCCACCCGTTGCGATCCTGATTTTACGGAGTCCTCCAGTCCCTTGAATCAGATTACCTTTGTCAGGTTGGGCAATTAATTCTTCCTGCAGCGCCCTCAACTCATCGTCCGAGGCAGCTCTCTGATCTGCCTTGTGAAGACGGGTGTCTCAATGAATTCTATCGCGTGACTCACCGTTGAAGCTCCCTGCCTGTAGATGCTAAGTGTACAAGGTACACCTAGCCAAGACTTCCAGTGGTGAAGAGGCTGGTTCAGCGTATAACCAGATGCTGCTTCAGCACGTTGGTGGCCCACTGGCGGAACTGCGTAGTACGCTTGTAGTTCACGCGGTAACCCACCGATATGATGGCATCCAGATTGTAGTGTTTGGTTTTGTAGCGCTGACCGTGCTCGGCCATGTTTTCCAAAATGGAACATGTACTCTGCTCGCCCAGTTCGCCTCTTGTGTGGATACAGCTTAGATGCTTGGTAATAGCGGCGTACTGCTGCTAGGAGGCTGTCCGA
>NZ_BCNS01000188.1 GCF_001528745.1 Marinobacterium profundum
AGCACAAAAAACAGCCAAATTTAGGTGGCTCGCAGTAGGTTGAGTATTGTCGGACAGCCTCCTAGGGAATAACAAGAGCAGGTTAGAGCAGGGGCAGGTTCAAAGGGTAAGATAAAGCAACAGCCTCAATTTTTAAAAACGACAGGATTTTAAGATGAAGATTTTGGTCACCGGCGGTGCCGGGTACATTGGCTCGCACACTGTGGTGGAGCTGCTGAGTGCTGGTCACGATGTGGTGGTGCTGGATAATTACTGCAACAGCTCGGCGATTGCGCTGGAGCGGGTGGGGCAGATAGTGGCGGATACTGCGCTTGCAGAAAAAACGGCCAAGGCCGGTGTGCTGCAGGCGGTGGAAGCGGATATCCGTGACCGCGGGGCGCTGGATAAGGTCTTTGCGGCTAATGCGTTTGATGGTGTGATTCACTTTGCCGGGCTCAAGGCGGTGGGTGAAAGCGTGGCGCAGCCGCTGAAGTATTACGAAAACAATGTCGCGGGTTCCGTCACGCTCTGCCAGGCCATGCAGGCGGCGGGGGTCTTCAATCTGGTGTTTAGCTCGTCGGCCACTGTTTATGGCGAGCCGCTGGAAATGCCGATCAGCGAAGACTTCCCCACGGGTGTGCCCACCAATCCCTATGGCCGCTCCAAACTGATGGTCGAGGAACTGCTGCAGGATCTGTCCCGTTCGGATGAGCGCTGGTCTGTTGCCTTGCTGCGCTATTTCAACCCTGCGGGCGCCCATGCCAGTGGCCTGATTGGCGAAGATCCCCAGGGCATTCCGAATAACCTGGTGCCCTATATCAGCCAGGTGGCCATAGGCACGCGCAAGCAGCTGTCGGTATTCGGCGGGGATTACCCAACGGCGGATGGCACCGGGGTGCGTGACTATATCCATGTGGTGGATTTGGCCAAAGGCCACCTCTGTGCGCTGAACTGGATGCAGGACAACAGCGGTGTGGGTATCTGGAATCTGGGCACAGGCCTGGGCTATTCGGTGCTCGATATGGTGCGGGCGATGGAAAAGGCCAGCGACCGCAAGGTTCCCTACGAAATAGTTGCCCGCCGCCCCGGCGATATCGCCGAATGCTGGTCCGATGCCAGCAAGGCCGCCACAGATCTGGGCTGGAAGGCAGAGCTCGACCTCGACCAGATGATGGCCGATACCTGGCGCTGGCAGTCCATGAATCCGGGGGGGTATTGAAGAGCAGGTTCGAGGGGCGAGGGGCGAGGTTCGAGGGAAAGCAGGATTAAAGCAGGTTCGAGGTTCGAGGTGCGAGGTGCGAGGTTCGAGGTAAAGCAGGATCAAGAGCGGGGTAAAAGCAGGGGCGAGGTTCGAGGTTCGAGGCAAAAGCAGGGTCAAGAGCAGGTAAAAGAGCAGGGCAAGAAAGCCAAGTGACAGCAAATAAAACGGGCAAGCGGCTGGGTTTGTAGGAGGTTCAGGGATGAAGTTCGAAGATCTTGAGGTCTGGAAGCGGTCGGCACGGTTGTCCGCTGAGTTGTATCGAGGGCTTGCTGCCTTGAAGGACTGGGGGTTCAAGGATCAGATCACCCGGTCTGGGCTTTCGGTTCCGTCGAACATTGCCGAGGGATTTGAGCGACTTTCCAATAAGGAATGTGTTCAGTTCCTTTCCTACGCCAAGGGCTCTGCAGGAGAGCTGAAAACTCAGATCTATATCGGTATGGAAATTGGTTATATAGACAGGGATCAGGGAAAACTCTGGATAGATGAAACCGAAGCCATTAGCAGAATGCTCGGCGGGCTTATTAATACCCGTAAAAGCAGGTGAAGAGCAGGTAAAAGCAGGTTCGAGGGGCGAGGTTCGAGGTTCGAGGTTCGAGGTAAAGCAGGATCAAGAGCGGGGTAAAAGCAGGGGCGAGGTTCGAGGCGCGAGGCTCGAGGTAAAGCAGGATCAAGAGCGGGGTAAAGCAGGTTCGAGGGAGCAAAGCAGATAAAAGCAGGGGCGAGGATCGAGGGGCGAGGAAAAGCCAAGCTAAAGGACGATGACGAAGGCTCCCCCAGGCCGGTGCTAGGAATGGCCCGAAATTTTAGTCAATTACCAATAGCTATTCGTTATTCGCTGCGCTCATACTGACAACCTCGCACCTCGCACCTAGCCCCTAGCCCCTAGCCCCTATTTTCAATAAATATCTTTAGAAAAAAGCGTGATGGGTGTTTTGATCAGGATTTTTATGTCCAGTCCGATTGACCAGTTGTTGATATAGGCCAGGTCATATTCGACGCGCTTTTCCATCTTGTCGATGGTATCGGTTTCGCCGCGAAAGCCGCTTATCTGGGCCAGGCCGGTAATGCCGGGTTTAATTCGGTGGCGTGCCAGGTAGGCATTAATTTTATTGGAATAGTAGTTATTGTGCGCCACCGCGTGGGGGCGGGGCCCTACGAGTGACATGGTGCCCTGGAGTACGTTGACCAGCTGCGGCAGTTCATCCAGGGAGGTGCGGCGGATGAAAGCGCCTATCTTGGTGACCCTTGGGTCTTCTTTTGTGGCCTGGGTGACGGTGCCATCAGTATCAGCATGCAGTTTCATGCTTCTGAACTTCCAAACCTTGATGACCTTGCCATCCCAGCCATGGCGATCCTGTTTGAAAAATACAGGCCCCGGTGACGACTGCTTTACCTTGTAAGCGATCCATAGCAATACCGGTGAAAGCGTCAGCAAGCCCACCGCTGCCAGGGAGCGATCCAACAGGTTTTTAACAAACATGGCCACTTTCGATGAGGTGAGTGGGCTTTCGTTGATCGAGATTAAAGGCACGCCCGCGACTTCGCGCACAGAATGGTTGAGCAGGTTTACAGCAAAAATATCGGGTGCCCATATAATATCGACATTAAGATCCAGCAGATCAAAATTCAGCCCCTCGATCTGCTCAGACGCTTTCATTGGCAAGGCAATGTAAACGCGGCGTATATCGTGTTGCTTGATCAGGTCGCGGATATTTTCCACACCCCCCAGAACCTTTACGCCGCTGACGGATTTGCGTTGATCTTCGTCCAGGCTCCTGACGCAGCCCACAACATTATCGGGCAGCCATCTGTTCTTGTTAAGGTTATCAATTAAATACTCAGCCATCACGCCCGTGCCGACGACGGTGACCGGAATGGAATGGCCAAAATTCTGCCTGTAGCGTTTGCAAAGATAACTGATCAAACAGAAGGAGGCGTTCTGCAATACCAACACCGATACAACCCAGTTGAGCAGTACCTCACGTGAAAATACCGAAGATGTTTTGGTAACAAAGCCGATAAATGCCAGCAAAAATATAACCGCCAGCCAGGCACTGGTTATGCGCAAGCAGCCCCCCAGATAACCCGATGACTGCCGGTAAACGCCACGATAGGAGTAGATAACCCAGATGCAGAACACCGTTACGACCGCCAAAACGCGGTAGGCAGAGGTAAAGTCGCCTATTTTCAATACTGTAAAGGCTTGAAGTGACAGAATGGCGATAAAAATATCGCCCATCATTTGCAGTAAAGCGACCACGGAATCATGATTTTTGAGCAGCCGCTTGCTACGACGTATAGAAACAGGGTTCCCCAGCCTGGGGGCAGAAATATCCATATTCAGATCCTTATTCCAGTGCTAACGGCTATCAATATCCAAATATAATACCCGTTTGCATAATTCCTACGTCTAGTCTCTATCGGTAGGTACCATTGGTGGAAATTGTTACACGCGAATTACAATGCACTTGTATAGGGCGTGAGGTGAACCAAATATGTGCGCACCTTTCATATCACCAAGCCCGCAGCCGAAGCCAGCGGTTTTAAGCATTTTACCAGACTATTTGCCGGCGGAACAAATAGCTTGTCTGGATATTTGTGGTTCCGGCAGCAGAATTTTCAACCATAAAAAATAGTCATCAGGGTGCCGGTATGCAGGGCCTTCCAAAAGCAATGATTGGTGTTCTCATTGGCCCCAGGTTACTACGAAAGACGTAGTGCACGAGGTGTAATAACTGTAAGTAGTAGCCTGCTGTATTAATATTGTGCGACCGCACAATAAAAACTGTATTCTGCTTGCTTTTATGTTATAAATGCCGGTGTTAATATCGATTTCGAAATAGTGGATATTCGAGTTAGTTAAGCAGAACAGCTCAAAACAGGGAGTGTTCAGATGCAACGCAGAATCATTTCAGTAATATTTGGCTTGTTGCTGCCGGTATCCGTCAGTTTTGCGGATATAGCCAGTGACATAGGTGCCCAGCTGCCGGCAAGCGGGATTGTTGCCAATGCTCAAACCGCAGGGCTGACCATTGAGCAGATCATGCAGCAGGTTGCCGCCGTCGATACCGCTCTGCTTGAGGCTGTAGTTACCGCTGCAATAGAAGCAGGCATGGATCCAGCCGCTGTGGTTGCAGCTGCCGAAGCTGCCGGTGGCGATCGTGCGGCGATGGAAATCGCAGCCATTCTTGGCGGCGCCGACCCCTCTGCAGTGACTGCAGCAACTGCCGCCGGTAATCCGCAAGGACAGGGCCAGGGTCTGGGTATTGCACCCGGCCAAACGGGTCGTCCTGTTTCGCCCCCGCCCTTTGGAAGTAACGGCGGCGGCGGCGGCGGTGGCAACCCCAGCCCAAGCTGATCTCTTCTATCGAAAAAAAGCGCTCGAAAGAGCGCTTTTTTATTTAGCTCAGGTTTCCACTTTTCCTAATTTTTTCAAGTCGTTGACGTATGCATACCCCCTCAGACCGCGGGCTCTTCATTTTTTATATCGGAATTCTGATTTGGGCTCCGCTGCCGCTGGCCAGCAACCGCCTCTGGTCGCTTTCATTACTGTGCTTTCTGGTTCTGCTGCTCAGCGCCTTGCTGCTCTTGCAGTTCATAACGGGCAAGCAACAGATCTCAACGGTGCTGAGAAAATCCTGGCCTGTTGCCGGTCTTATCGGTAGTGCCGTTTTATGGAGCACGCTGCAGGCTGTTCCGCACTTAAATTTATCCATATCCCCTACCGACAGCCTGCACGATAGCGTGCTTGGCTGGGCACTACTTGCGTACTTCTGCCTGACGCTACAGTTGGTGAAATCGAAAAAGCGTTTATTGCTTACGGGCTATGTTCTTGTGGGTTCCGCTTTTTTCCAGGCGGTATATGGCAGCCTGATGACTCTCTCCGGGATTGAATATAGCTTTCTGGTTCCTAAAGAAACCTATTTTGGGGTATCAACCGGAACCTTTGTTAACCGAAATAGCCAGGCGGCTTACCTGGTGATGTGCGTATCTATTGGTATTGGGCTGATGTTTTCGACGCTCAATGCGCAGCGCTCTGGGCACTGGCGGGAGAGAGGGCGGCGCTGGTTGACGGCTTTGCTCAGTAAAAAAATTATCTTGCGTATCGCCTTGTTGATAATTGTTACCGGCTTAGTGATGACCCGCTCCCGCATGGGCAATACATCCTTTTTTGTCAGCCTTATGGTAATGGGAATAATTGCACTTGTTCTTACCCGGAATACCACACGCAGTATGCTGATTCTGCTTTCCAGCCTGCTGATTCTGGACATCTTCGTGGTCGGCACTTTCTTTGGTATCGAAAAGGTAGCGGATCGCTTGCAAAATACCAGTCTGGATGGCGAGTCCAGGGATGAAGTTGCAACCAATACGCTTGAGATAATAAGGTCGCAGCCGATTGCAGGCACAGGTGCCGGCACCTACTACACTGCCTACCCGGAATACAGAACCGAAACAAGCGGGCGTGGCTTTTACGTGAATGCCCATAATGATTATCTGGAATTCAGTACAGAATTGGGCCTGCCGGGGACTATAGCCCTGGGGTTGGCGGTATTATCCAGTTTGGGTGCCGGCCTTTATGCGCAGTACAAGAGACGTAACAAGTTATTGAAGGGAATCGCCTTTGGTGCCTCAATGTCGATACTGGCGATGCTGATTCATGCAACGGTGGATTTTAACCTGCAAATGCCCGCCAATGCGCTTACCTTTATGGTGATAATGGCATTCGCATGGATATCTGTGTTTATGAAATCTCGCACAGCGGCTGGTAGCTCTTCGAGTTACTGATTAAATATTTTGTAGCCAGGTTCATTGTTGGGTTTTGTTGGGTTACGCCCCTTCGGGCCTGCACCCAACCTACATACTGCACCCAGCCTGCATAGAGCCGGCGCGTTGCTTTTAAGTAGGATGCGGTGGAGCGCAGCGAAACCCATCAGTCGGTGGTTTCATTGTTGAGTTTTGTTGGGTTGCGACCCTTCGGGCCTGCACCCAACCTACATATAACCGGCGCCTTTCTTTCAAGTAGGATGCGGTGCAGCGCAGCGAAACCCATCGATGGGTGGTTCATTGTTAGGTTTTGTTGGGTTGCGACCCTTCGGGCCTGCGCCCAACCTGCATATAACCGGCGCCTTTCTTTCAAGTGGGATGCGGTGGAGCGAAGCGAAACCCATCAGTCGGTGGTTTCATTGTTGAGTTTTGTTGGGTTGCGACCCTTCGGGCCTGCACCCAACCTGCATATAACCGGCGCGTATCTTCCAAGTGGGGTCTGGTGCAGTGAAGTGAAACCCATCAGTCGGTGGTTCATTGTTGAGTTTTGTTGGGTTACGGCCCTTCGGGCCTGCACCCAACCTACATATAACCGGCGCCTTTCTTTCAAGTGGGATCTGGTGCAGTGAAGTGAAACCCATCAGTCGGTGGTTCATTCGAACCTGCAATCTGCGCATATTAAAAAATGCTCAGATCGGTAATAAGTCATTGAGCTCGTTATGAATTGCAGAGCTTTTCCTGCTGGGGACCTTTGCTTAGATAGGCGCAAATGGCATTCGTATTGTTAGAGTTAATAATGAGTCCGCTGATGCTTTTATAATTGTAGGCAAGGCCGCGATCCATGTTTTCGGCATGTATGTGTTTCTGTTCCTGGGTTAGGGAATTCCAGGAAAGCAAAGCGGCATAGGTGAGGGTTTGGTGTACTGACGTTTCCCAGGGGCCATAATTGACGGCATTGCGCAGTGCGCGCTCATGTTCGCCATCCCATTCACCCAGGTAGGCCTTCATTAGTACCAGGTTTGCCCAGCTGTATGGCCATTGGGGTCTAAGCTCGATGGCTGCCAGATGTGCTTGTTTTGCCTTGGCTATTTCTGCAAGCCCATCAGACGAGCTGTCTTTATTCAGCGCGCTGTACAAAATAAGGCGAGCTTTAAGCTCTATGTATTCCGGATTGCGGGGCTCGAAAAACAATGCGGTATTAATATCATCCAGGGATGAATCCAGCGGTGCTTGTGCGGGTTGCGAAGGCTCTCTCTCCCACTCAGATATCGCATATCGAACTTTGTAGGCATACATATCGCCCAGGGCCCAGCGCACACTGAGATAGATGCCGAGAAGGCAGCATGCAATCAGTAGCAGGGGTATAACGCGAAATAGAAAAATCCGTTTAGCCATCAGCTCGACTCACAACGCAAAACCGGCAATCTTGGCAGGTCTGTCCAAAACCAGCTGTCTTGCGTCTGCCTCGCCCACTAACTCTGCAGCTGCTTTGAAAGCTCTGGATAAAAGCGGGGGGCGGTGATCCGTATTATGTGCATCGGATGCAATCACTGTAGCCCAGCCTTTGTGCAGCATTTCCTGTGATGCCGCCTGGGCTTTGGCGCCAAAGCCGCCGGTGATCGACATCGCGGTCAGCTGAAACAGGCAGCCCATATCGACAAAACAGGATAATTTGCCGATGTCTGCCATTATGGCTTTGTTGCGTTCAGGGTGAGCGATCATCGGCAGGATATTGCGATCCTGCAGCCACTTAATCAGCTTTTCAGTACCGGGGGGGATATGGCTGTGAGGCAGTTCTAGCAAAAGAACGTCTTTCCCATCCCAGCGACCCAGAAAAGGCACCTGGCCCTTGCCAATTAGCATCAGCAGCTCAGCGGACAGGCGCACTTCGGCAGCAGCCTTAACCTCCAGCGGAATCTGGGCATCAATCAATGCTGCTCTGAATGCCTCGACGGCAGCCTGAATGATCTCGGGCGTATTGTCATAACGCCCTGGGTGAAGATGGGGCGTCAGTACGGCATGGGTAATGCCATCCGCTACCGCCATACGCGCCAGGGAAAGCGCATCCTCTATCGAGGAAGCGCCATCATCAATACCTGGCAACAGATGGCAATGCAGATCAATCATGCTGCGTTTTGGCTCGCAGCCGTATAACCGTAGTTATCATAGTAGCCACCGTAGTCGCCGCCATAATACTTGGACACCTTGCGGGTATTCACCTGATTTAGCACAACGCCAATCAGCGGTGCGTTAATCTCCCTAAGGCGCTTCAGGCCGGCTTTGGCCTGCAGGTAACTGGTTGAGTCCGCTTTAACGACATAAATCATTGCACCCACTTTAGGGGCCAGCACCAGCGCATCGCTGACCGCCTGTGTGGGCGCCGTATCGATCAGAATGCGATCGTACTTGGCTCCCAGTGTTTCAAGTACTGTGGCGAAGCGGTTTGACGACAAGAGCTCAAGTGGATTGGGTGGGATAAGGCCCGCCGTAATCACATCGATATTTGAAGATGCATGATGCTGAATGCAGTCTTCCAGACTGGAGGTACCGGCGACCAAATTGGAGAGCCCAGGTGCGCTGGCATCAAGCCCAAGGGCTTTGGCCAATGAGGGGCGGCGCATATCCGCACCAATCAATAGCACTTTTTCCATCTGGGCCAGGCCAAAGGCCATATTCAGGGCAACAGAGGTTTTGCCTTCTCCCGGCACAGTGGAGGTGACCGCGATGATTTTATGCGGATTATCCAGCCCGGACAGCACCACACCGGTACGAATGGTTCTGACCGACTCGGCGAAAGAGGACTGAACGTCGTCGAGAAACTCATGGTAGGAGGGATGCGGATTTTTCTTGGTGATCTTCAGCAGGGGCAGAATCCCCAATATGCTCGACGCCAGCTTGTTTTCCACATCTTCCGCTGTTTGCACTGTGTTGTTCAAAGCCGCAAGCAGGAGAGAAAATCCGACACCCGCCATGGCACTGAGCATAAACGCCAATAAAATTATAAGCTTTTTGTTGGGTTTGACAGGGTCGCCTGGCACAACCGCAGGGTCGACGACGCGGGCGTTGCCCGTATTCAAATCATCGGTCGCATTGGTTTCATTGAAACGCTGCAGGAAGGTGTCGTAGATTGCAGTTTTTGCATCGACTTCCTGCTTCAGTTCTTTCCTTCTAAATTCCTTGCGCTGTATATCCTGAATGCTGACACGGCTGTTCGCCATGGTGCCTTCCAGCGAATTCTCACTGGCGCGGGCGCCAAGGTAGTCATTTTTAATGCCATTAATCACGCTTAAAATCTGCTTGTCCAGCGAGCTGCGCACGCGATTCAGCTCGGACTGAACCCCAATCAGTGTCGGGTGCTTGGGGCCATAACGCTTGGCCAGTTCAGAACTCTTGAGCTCAATTTCCAGCAGTTTGCGCTTGTAGTCCTGTACCGTTGGGTCCTGCAGCACGCCAGGCACCAGCTCGTATTGGGCGATTGAGCCCTTTGCACCCTGAATCTGCCTGTAGAGGTTTTCCAGCTCCAGCCGGTCTCCTCTTGCTTCGATCAGCTTGTTGGCAACCAGGTCCAGCTGCTTGTTGGCTATGGTGGCCCCGCCTTCATCGCCGACCAGGTTTTCTGTATCCAGGAAATTCTGCAGTTCCTGCTCGGCAGCCTTTTTCCCGGCCTGAATGCCTTCGAGGCGCTCGCTCAGCCAGGTGGAGGCCTGCACAGTCACTTCCAGCTTGGCGTCCAGGTTGCTCTCTATGTAGGTTTGCCCCATGGCATTTGCCACATCGGCGGCGAGCTGCGGGGAATTTGCCTGGAAGGAAATTTGTACCAGCAGGGTTTTGCCAACAGGATTTATTTTCAGCCGCGACTGAAATTCCTCGACAAAGCGATTCAATTTGTCCTGCTCTGACAGCTCTTTAGGTGTGTTGTTGCCGGGCAGGCTAAATGGCAGCATATCGCGCCAGTTAAAAGAGAAAGCCGGTTCCTGATTAAACTCAGGGTGCTCCTGCAGTGCCAGTTTCGTGACAACCTTCTCTGCGATATTACGGGATTTCAGGATTTCAAGCTGCGTCAGCAAGTACTCGCTACCGCTGCTGTCCAGCCCGTACACCTGTTCAATGGAGACCACATTTGCTTTTTTGCCTTCAAACATCAGCGTTGCGGTTGCCTGGTAAACCGGACGCATGGAGAAAACCACTAATGTGGTAAGCACAGTGACCACAAAGGCAAAGCCAAAAATACCCCATTTATTTCTCATCAGCGTGCGCCATAACTGACGCAGGTCGATTTCATCATCTACCAGGTGTTGCATTGAGAGATCAGGGCTTCCACTCGTCATACAAAAAATCCGTTTTAGCTTGAAAGTTTAAAAGAAGCTTTCTTCAACAGTAATGGTGTCACCAGGGAATATGGCGGATTGCAGTTCTACCTTCTCCGGATTACTGCCTGTGACTCCATCCCGCAATACGAAGAGCTTTGACGAAGAGGCCCTTTCAGTGAAGCCCTCGGCCAGGGCAACGGCCTTCTGCAGCGTTAACCCAGGCTGAAAAGGATAGCCGCCCGGTTTTTTAACCTGGCCGTAGATAAAAAACTGTCTATATTCGATAACCGTTACATTTACGTTAGGGTTGACCAGATAACCGTCTAGCAGTTTTTCACGAATTAACAGCCCGAGCTCGCCGGTATTCAGGCCTCTAATCCTGAGCTCTCCAAGGAAAGGATAGGATATAGTGCCCGCATCACTCAGGCGCAGCTCAACACTTAGCTCATCTTCTCCAAAAACCTGAATGCTCAGCAGGTCACCGGCCCCCAGCGAGTAGTTCGAAAGCCCGTTCACTGTTTCGGCATTGCTCTGCGCTGTACCGAGCAGGGGCAGGGCGCAAAGCGTGAGCAAAATAAGTTTTTGGAGGAAGTGTTTGAACATGCTAGCCGGCCTTATTTAACTGTTTTGGTTAGAGCGAAATCTGAGCAGTCAGATAAACCGTATTTTTCTCATAATCAAGATCCAGCTGGTTGGAATCCTGCTCTGTGTAAGCGTAATCCAGCCCCAAGCTCAACCAGCGACGCATATCGTAATCGATACCGGCACCATAGCTGCGAAGATCATCCTCTCGATCTGAAGATACATAATCTTTGGTGGAGGCACCGAAAGACGCCCGGGTGCGCCACACATCGGACCAGCTATGGGTCCACTGCAGATCCAGTGAAGTCGAATCTATGTAGTTGCCTGTGCCGTCGGTTTCTTCCGCGACTTTGGATGTGGCTATATCGACGACAGAATAAGTTTTAGGGGACCAGAGCATGGACAGTTCCCAGCTGATGCCTTCGTCATCTTCGCGGCTGGCGCTATCAAAATTCTTCTCGGCATAGCCGAATTTCAACTTGCCTGAGGTTTTGGCTGTAGCGTCCCAGGTTGCACCCACCAGGTACTTGGATTCCTGGCTATCCAGCGTCACGGATGAGCGGTCGTAGTCGATATCTTTCTTGCTTACTTCGAACAAAAGCGAGGTTTTGGGCATCACTCGATAGTAAAAGGTCGCGCTGCTATTGGCGACCTGGCGGTCTTTTACCGCTGTCTGGCTGCGAAAATTATCATACTTGCGATCATTCAGATCGGCAGCAACTTCGATAATCCCTTTCGCAGTTTCAGCGCCGTATGCGTACTTCGCAGATACTGTATCAACATGGTATTCGATCGGGGCATCGTTCGCGGTAGCTGCGCTACCCTGGTTCAATCCAGAACCACGATTTTCGTGCGTATCAAGGCGGCGTACCAGCAACTCCATGCGATTGCGGATATTGAAATCAAGCAGCGCCTGTGCGCTCAGGTCGTGATCAGTATAATTATCCGCCGAGCCATGCCCATAAATGCCCTGTTTTAGGGCATAGTTCAGGCTGTAGACATTCAGACCTTTTTCCAGAATGGCCTGAATTGAAGGGTTCAGAACACTGATAACTGAGTCAACGCTGTCATTTTCTGTGGAATATATATTGTCATCGTATCCCACCTGAACATTCATTTGCGGAATGAACTGAATCGGTCCTGCATCAATAGCAGCCGGTTCCAGTGCCATTGCATTGCCTGCCAGCATCAGGGAAATTGGGAACAGCAGTGCAGGTGCGTGTTGCCTGGTGATATTAACTTTTTTCATGACAATTCATCCTTGATAACTTGCGTTTCCAGCTGTAAACAGCAAAAGTTTATGCCTTTGATCATCCGTCAGCCGCGCATCATAAAGGTGCGCTAGCCCTGTATCTTTCTGGCACCGTCGACAACACGGATCCCCGAGCACATGGCGCTCGTCTGACTATTTTTAAATTTTTATTATAGTTTTTTGACTGTTTTAATATCTTGCGTGACAGTAAGAGCTGATGTTCATTAGCACTTTCGCACACTAAGCTCTTAACCTGTCATCTCAGCTACAGCGCACGGGAGGTCGCGCTGGATGCTTCTGGTTTCAAGCCAGGGCTATCGCCCTGTCAGCCATCAGACGCAATCCGCTTCGTTAAGCCAGTACACCGCCTTACTCGGCAGGCAGAACGGCATGGAAACGACACAGCAGGCTCGCGCTTGAATCTGATCAGTAATCATACTTTGACTGCAGTTCCTGATCCAGCATTGCTTCAGCAAAGTGCCACAAGTTTGCAGCAGGGTACCTGAGTGCCTGCTAGAAGCCCTCGCTTTGCCGATTAGCGCAAAACCTATCGCTGCAATGGCGATGACCAACTTCAGGCTAAGCCAGATCCATGATTTATCAGAAAAACATGGCGGCAAGATGGCTGTTTTAGTCCCAGGCGGGGCTCTGGCTATTGATAATCAACCCGAACATGGCTGCCCGCTGACGACTTGGCTGCAATACACTGGCATACTGCGGCGCTGATACCGAAATTGTTGCCATTGTACTGGCGCGAGTCGCCGGTATGGTTTGAGTAGTGACTGGAAAAGGTGGCAGAGTGGCTGGGAAACTCAACAAGCGGGCGGAGCCTGCACTGGAATAATAATGGTCAATACTAGCAGCCTGTCGGACTTACCACTGATCTACTGCGGAAAAACCGATTTTGGTCATTTGTCGTCCTCTTTTTTACTCGTCGCAGGCTCCTCGGTCTGCGACCTCGCTAAAGCGGTTCTTTCCACTTCGTTTCAAGTGTTTAATAGAACCACTATTCACAAGCTACATCCCTGTAGCTTGCCCTGTGGGCAGCTAAGGCTGTGTAAATCGGCAATCCTGCCGATTTATCGCCTCAAAAGAGCTCAAAAACTGCCTCAAAACGGACTTTCCCGCGCTACGATCGGCCAAGTCCGACAGGCTGCTAGCAATTGAAGGCTCCCTATGGCGACCGTACCTGATTCGTCTTCGGCCCGACGAAGCCGCTTAACCGACTGCTGGATGCTGCTGCTGTTTCTGCTTTGCGCAGGGGCTGTTTTATACGGCCTGTTCCGGCCGGCACCTCCGCCAAACCTGTTCAGGGAATCCGACAAGGTGTTGCATCTGCTGGCGTTCGCCACGCTGGCGCTCACCGGCCGGGCTGCCCTCTCGCGACTACCGGGCATCCCGTTCTGGGGGTTGCTACTAGTGCTCGCGCCAATGATGGAGTGGGCCCAGCACATAGTTCAACCCGTACGTCATTTCAGCCTCGAGGATGCGCTAGCAAACCTCACCGGGATACTGCTGGCCGGACTCTGCTGGTGGCTTGTGAAAGCAGGGGCCAGGTTGAAAAGCAGGGGCTAGGTGAAAAGCAGGGGCGAGATGCGAGGGGCGAGGGGCTAGGTAAAAGCAGGATCAAGAGCAGGGACGAGGTGCGAGGGGCGAGGAAAAGCAGGGGGCAAGGTAAAGCCAAGTCAAGCCAAAGGAAAGCCAAGCCAAGCCAAGCCAAAGGAAAGCCAAGCCAAGGGAAAGGTTTGGCTTATGTAGGTTGGTAATGAGCATCGCGAATTCCGACATCCGCAGCGCAGCTGTGGCGCTTTGGCGGTTGCTGAGGAGATTCCCGGATGTTGCAGGGGCTAGGTAAAAGCAGCGGCTAGAGGCTAGGGGCTAGGAAAAGCAGGGTCGAGGTGCGAGGGACGAGGGGCGAGGAAAAGTAGGGAGCAAGGTAAAGCCAAGCCAAGGGAAGGGAAGGTTTGGCTTATGTAGGTTGGTAATGAGCATCGCGAATTCCGACATCCGCAGCGCAGCTGTGGCGCTTTGGCGGTTGCTGAGGAGATTCCCGGATTTTGCAGGCGCTAGGTAAAAGCAGCGGCTAGAGGCTAGGGGCTAGGAAAAGCAGGGTCGAGGTGCGAGGGACGAGGGGCGAGGAAAAGTAGGGAGCAAGGTATTAACCCGGTGGCAATTTATATCTGATATAATGTGCGCATGAATACCGACGCACGCAAGCTCAGCACAGAGCAACAAGAACTTCTCAGACAGCAAGCCATTCGGCTCCGTTT
>NZ_BCNS01000189.1 GCF_001528745.1 Marinobacterium profundum
CCGTGCAGTGCTGGGGGACGTGACCCAGGTGCTGGGCGGGCAGCGCGCGAGTTAGAGCAGCCTGCCTGCCTTTCCCTCGCGACGCTCAGCTAAGCCCGACAGGCTGCTAGGAGGCTGTCCGACAATACTCAACCTACTGCGAGCCACCTGAGTTTGGCTATTTTTCGTGCTGTTTTGCGTTAAATAGAACCACTATTCACAAGCTACATCCCTGTAGCTTGCCCTGTGGGCAGCTAACGCTGTGCACATCGGCTATCCTGCCGATTTATCGCCTTAAAACACCGCAAAAAACCGCTCAAATCAGTCGGCTCTCGCTACGGCCAGCATTCTCGGACAGCCTCCTAGAAGCTGTTGCCGTATCTTCAGCATCTGTCGCGGTTATCTCACTTTCGCCCGCTTGTGTTGTCGGCAGCAGCAGACTCAGTACTATCGCGGCCAGGCCGCCGGTAGTAATGGGGGAGCCGAAGATGCTCTGCACCATTTTTGGCATCTGGCTAAGCAGGTCGGGGGTCATTACGCCCAGGCCCAAGCCAAAGGACACCGCCAGGATCAGCAGTTTGCGCCTGTCGAGGGTTTCGTTGGCGAGGATTTTTACGCCCGCTGCGGCGACGGTACCGAACATCACCAGAGTAGCACCGCCCAGAACCGGCTTGGGAATCTGCTGCAGGATACCGCCAATTATCGGGAACAGCCCCAGCAGCATCAGCAGGGCGGCGATGTAGAAACCGATGTGGCGGCTGGCGACGCCTGTTAGCTGTATCACGCCGTTGTTCTGGCTGAAGGTAGTATTGGGGAAGGTGTTGAACAGCGCGGCCAGCATGGAATTGAAGCCATCGGCCAGCACGCCGCCGCGGATACGCTTGATGTAGCTGTCACCACGAATTGGCTGCTGGGAAATAATGCAGTTGGCGGTCAGGTCGCCGGTGGATTCGATAGCGGTGATCAGGTAGATCACAGCGATGGGGGCGAAGGCGCTCCAGTCAAACGAGAAGCCGTAGCGCAGTGGCATGGGGACGCTCAGCAGGGGCAGGGCGGCGAGGCCGTCGAAGCTGACCTTGCCCATGAATATGGCGATAACAAAACCCAGCAGCAGGCCGAGAACGATGGAGGACAGTCGCAGCCAGGGGTTGGCGCAGAAGTTGAGTGCAATGATGCACAGCAGTACAACACCGCCCAGGGCAAGGTTAGCCGGGCTGCCGAAGTCAGGTGCATTTACGCCACCGGCGAGATCGGTCATGCCGACCTTGATCAGGCTGATACCGATAATGGTGATGACGATGCCGGTGACCAGCGGGGTGATAATGCGCTTTAGACGATGCAGAAACTGACTCAGCACAATCTCGACAAAGGCGCCAAAGAAGCAGACACCCAGGATCAGCGAGAGGATTTCCTCTGGGCCGCCGCCCTTGGCCTTGGCAATAAAGCCCGCCGCCAGCACTGAGCTAAGAAAGGCAAAGCTGGTGCCCTGCACGCAGATCATGCCGGCGCCTATGCCCAGCGGGCGCCAGGCCTGTATCAGGGTGCCGACGCCTGAAACGAACAGCGCCATGCTGATCAGGTAGGGGATATGTTCTCCGAGCCCCAGCACTCCGCCGATAATGAGGGTCGGGGTTATGATGCCGACAAAGCTCGCCAGCACATGGGCGATGGCGGCGAAGCTGGACTGGCTAAAGCCGGGTGTGGCATCAAGCGGGTAGAGCAGTTCATTAGGCGCAGACATGGGGTTCTCCTTGAAACCGGGATTGACGTTAAGGCTGATCGCCTGTCGTACCCGCGTAATGTGATGTCTGCCCTGGTATAAGCAAAAACCTGACCACTTAAACAAGTTAATGACAGGTATTTTTTAAGTATATGTATATCAATGCCTTGCGATATTATTCTGGTAGGAGTGAGGCCGGTTCAGGCCTTTTGCTGTGATCTGTGAGCGCTGGCTGTGCGCCACGTCAAGGCACAGTCGCATCCTTTCGGGGCATAGGTTAAAAGCAGGTGCGAGGTGCGAGGCTAGGGGCTAGGGGAAAGGGTGCAGCAGTGAGCAGCAGTGAGCAGCAGTGAGCAGCAGTGAGCAGCAGGGAGCAAGCAAGGAGCTAGGTTAAAAGAGCAGGGGCGAGATTAAAAGCAGGGGCTAGATGCGAGGGGCTAGGCTAAAAAAAGCGGGCAAGAGTTATGAATAGCAAAAGGCCCCGCCGTGGCTGAATGCCAGGGCGGGGCCTTTTTGGGTCATTCTGGCTGTAGCGCAGCGGTGCTCAGAGGCTGGCGCCGCAGGGTTAGGCCATCAGAAGATATAGTCGGTCGACAGGAAGCTGGATTCGCGGTCGCGGATAATGCTGCCGATCAGTGCCTTGCTGTCTGCGGTATCTTTTGCCGCCACCAGGGTACGGATGGAGAAGACCCGCAGGGCGTCGGAGACCGACAGGGTGCCTTCGGCGGAATCCTTGCGGCCGTTGAACGGGAAGGAATCGGGCCCGCGCTGACACTGGGCGTTGAGGTTGATACGGCCCACCTGATTGACGCAGGCATCGATCATGCGCGCCATCTGCTTGGCATCGCGGCCGAACAGGCTGAGCTGCTGACCGAAGTTGGAGCTGCGAACATACTCGATTACTTCGCTCAGGTCGTCGTAGGGCACGACCGGCACTATGGGGCCGAACTGCTCTTCGTTATAGACGCGCATCTGGGCCGATACCGGGTACAGCAGCGCCGGGCAGAAGAAGGTTTCCAGGGTAGTGCCGCCCTGTTCGTTCATGATCTGGGCGCCCTTGCTGCAGGCATCGGCCAGCAGGTTGGTGAGGAACTCGGTCTTGCCGGGTTCCGGCAGCGGCGTCAGGGTCACGCCGGCTTCCCAGGGCATGCCAGCCTTGAGCGTCGCCATCTTGGTGACGAAGCGGCTGACGAATTCGTCGACAATGCTGCGGTGCACGAAAAGGATTTTCAGGGCGGTGCAGCGCTGGCCGTTAAAGGACAGCGAGCCGGTCACGCATTCATTGACGGCGTTATCCAGGTCGACATCGGGCAGCACTATGCCGGGGTTCTTGGCATCCAGTCCCAGGGCTGCACGCAGGCGGTGCGGTTTGGGATGCAGCTTTTTCAGATCGCTGGCGCCCTTGTTGGTACCTATAAAGGCGAACACATCTACCTTGCCGGATTCCATCAGTGCGCCCACTGTTTCACGGCCGCGGCCATAGATGATGTTGATAACACCGGGCGGGAAGCTGTCGCGGAAGGCTTCGAGCAGCGGGC
Organism: Marinobacterium profundum; assembly: GCF_001528745.1. Lineage (GTDB taxonomy): Bacteria > Pseudomonadota > Gammaproteobacteria > Pseudomonadales > Balneatricaceae > Marinobacterium_A > Marinobacterium_A profundum. Next base: position 3,238 of record NZ_BCNS01000189.1, read on the forward strand.
GTATCAGCAGCACACCGAACTTGGCCGGCTTGAACACTACCGTATTACCCATGATCAGGGCCGGAATCAGGGTGGTGAAGGTTTCGTTCAGCGGGTAATTGTAAGGGCCCATGCATAGCGCCACGCCCAGGGGTACACGGCGAATCTGGCCGAGGGTGCCCTGTTCGTTTTCGAAGCGACTTGAGCGTCGATCCAGTGCCTTGAGGGCATTAATGGTATCAACTATGTAATCACAGGTACGGTCAAATTCCTTTTCGGAATCCGCCCGATTCTTGCCGATTTCCCACATCAGCAGACGCACGACGGCGTCGCGCTGTGGCTTCATTTTATTTAGGAAATTTTCAACGTGTCCGATGCGCTGCGCAACGGTCATTGTAGGCCAGGCGCCCTGACCCAGGTCGTAGGCGTTAACGGCGCTGTCCAGTGCCTGCAGGGCGGCATCGGCATTCAGCAGAGGGGTGCTGCCGAGGATGGCTTGCTGCAGGGTGCCATCGGGCTGGCGCAGGAAAATAGGGCTCTTGACCGGCGCTAGGTCCCCGTTCCACTGGATAAGCTCACCATTGACCAGATATTCGCGCTGGGTGATTGGAGCTTCGGATTGATAGTCCGCGGGTATATCCGCTGCGGCGGGAAAGAGTTGAGACAGGTCCGTGGTCATAATCATTGCCCTCCAGAAATTAGCGTGAGTTAATCCGCAGGCGTGTACCGTCTGCTGGTTAGAATGTAATCGTTTTATTGGGGTTGGTCGATATTATTTGCGTATATTAACGAAAATTATCCTTCTTGATATCTACAGGATAAAGACGTCGCTGACGTAGCTGCGAACAGGTTGCTAGCCGACCGCTTATCGCTGGGAAGTATGTCCGCAAGGATGCGCAGCTGACCCGGCGCAGGGTTTGCGCTTTCGTCTGTGCAGAGTGCAGAGTGCCGGTTGGGCCTTTTCCCGGCAGGAGTCCAGAGAGAACAGTCGAGTTGCTTAATCACTCTAGCTTTTAGCGGCGCTCTTAGCTGTGCAGCGCAGCTGCCTGGCAGATGGCTGCAAAGGCTGCGGCATCCAGGGATGCGCCGCCAACCAGAGCGCCGTTGATATCGGGTTGGGCCAGCAGAGCGGCGGCATTGTCTGCCTTGACGCTACCGCCATAAAGCAGCGGCAAACGCTCGGCAATGGCCGCAGACTGGCCGGCAAGCAAGCGGCGGATAAAGCCGTGTACCGCCTGAGCCTGTTCCGGTGTTGCGGTTTCGCCGGTACCTATGGCCCAGACCGGCTCATAGGCAATGACGCAGCCTTTGAGTGTCTCGATGCCCAGACTGTCGATAACGGTCTGTAACTGGCGGGCAACCACGGTTTCGGTGCTGCCGCTCTGGCGTTCCTGCAGGCTTTCACCCACACAAAGTACCGGTATAAGGCCGCCAAGCTTGGCGGCGATAAACTTCTTCGCCGTGTCAGCGTCGGTTTCGCCATAAAGGCTGCGCCGCTCCGAATGGCCAATCAGCACATAGCGACAATTCAGATCCTTGAGCATGGCCGCGCTGACCTCACCCGTATGGGCGCCGGCCTCATGGGCATTGAGGCTTTGGGCCCCTAGCAGAATCTTGCTGCCCAGCAGGCGCGAATCGGCCTGGGAGATATAGGGAAACGGCGGACACAATACAATCTGAACGCCTTTGAGTTCGACCAGAGCGGGCAGCAGCTGATCGAGCAGCACCTCGTTTGCCGAGAGGCTGCCGTTCATTTTCCAGTTACCGATAACCAGTGATTGCATTCTGTTCGTCCCGTTTCCTTATTTCAGGCAGAGTCGGCTTACGCCTGACCCTTGATTTCCTTCAAGCCTTTGTAGGGCGCCTGACCTGCAAGTTCTTCCTCGATGCGCAGCAGGCGGTTGTACTTGGAGACGCGATCGGAGCGGCACAGGGAGCCGGTCTTGATCTGGCCCGCC
>NZ_BCNS01000190.1 GCF_001528745.1 Marinobacterium profundum
ACTCAACCTACTGCGAGCCACCTGAGTTTGGCTGTTTTTTGTGCTGTTTTGCGTTAAATAGAACCACTATTCGCCTTAAAACACCGCAAAAACCCGCTCAAATCAGTCGGCTCTCGCTACGGCTAGCATTCTCGGGCAGCCTCCTAGTGTAGTGTTTCACTCTTGATAAATCTTAATATATCCTCAACTCAAATGCCTGGAAGGATCGATTTCACGTATGCGAGTTGCCATAGAAATTGTACTGACCGAAGAAGAACGGACTGAGTTGAACAAGCTGGTCCGCTCCAGTTGCACCAGTGTCAGATTGGCCCAGCGAGCACAGATTGTGCTGCTGGCGGCGACCGGAAAGTTGAACCGGGATATTGCCGCTCAGCTAGGCGTCACACGGGCTCTGGTTGGGCGTTGGCGCGACCGTTACGCTGAATCACGACTGGCGGGTATCGAACGCGACCTGCCACGTGGCGCGCCGCCGGTCAGGGTGGACGTGGCTCATTTGGTCGAACTCACCACGCAGAGTAAGCCCGAAGCCGCCACCCACTGGAGCACGCGCAAAATGGCCTCCAAACTGGGCGTCAGCCCGGCCAGCGTTTTCCGACACTGGCGTGCCAATGGCCTGAAACCCCACCTTGAGCGTAGCTTCAAAGTCTCGCGCGATCCGAAGTTTGTCGAAAAGCTTGAAGACATTGTTGGGCTATACCTGTCGCCGCCGGAACACGCGCTGGTGTTGTGTTGCGACGAAAAAAGTCAGATACAGGCGCTGGACCGCACTCAGCCCGGGTTGCCGCTGAAGAAGGGCCGCGCGGAAACGATGACGCACGATTACAAGCGTAATGGTACGACCACCCTGTTTGCCGCACTAAACGTGCTCGACGGCAAGGTCATCGCTCAATGCCAGCAGCGTCACCGCCACATTGAGTGGCTAAAGTTTCTGCGCCAAATCGACCGCGAGACCCCGAAGGACAAGGTGTTGCATCTGATTGTCGACAACTACGCCACGCACAAGCACCCCAACGTACAGAAGTGGCTGGCCAAACATCCACGCTTCGTCATGCACTTCACTCCCACCTCTGCCTCTTGGCTGAACATGGTCGAACGCTTCTTTCGTGATATCACGACTGAACGACTAAAGCGCGGGGTATTTACCAGCGTACCCGAACTGATTGGCACTATCGACGAGTACATTGCGCATCACAACACCAATCCAAAGCCATTTATCTGGACGAAAAGTGCCCGCGATATCCTGGAAAAAGTCATTCGTGCCAATAACCACTTAAGCTCTAAACAGAATGAAACACTACACTAGTATAGCGTTCTGTAGAAAAATTACAGATTGCTGCTGGCAAGGCTTGGCAAGGGATCTGTCTCTTATAAAAATTGCCGAGCCCACGA
>NZ_BCNS01000191.1 GCF_001528745.1 Marinobacterium profundum
GAACCCGGATGAATACTTGAATTGCGACCTGAAAAACATAGTGCACAGTGGTCCGGCGGTCCGCTCGATTGAAGACCTGAAGAAACGCACTCGATCATGCATGCTCACATTGCAACGTCGGCCAGAACGGGTAAAAACATATTTCCGGGCAGGACACATTCTGTATGCAGCATGATCGATGTATTTATCCGCCGGGTTAATAGTGATGGAAATATTGATATCAGCGGTCCTAGCAAATCTATAGTGATTAATCCAGAAAGAATGTTCATCGCTACTATTCAGCACTTTGAGAAATACGTAGAGTTTCTTCGCAATCAAGAAGATCCCGAGTTGGTTCATAATTTTGTGAATTTCGTAACATCTCAATACGACGTAGGAAGTGGAGAAAGTATTATCGGCATGACATACGAAGATTTTTCCGGTGAAACATAAAAACCCATGTTGTCGGATAGATTTTCCGTTCAACCCAAACCAGCTGAGAATTCTGGTAATTTATACATATTTAGATAGGAAGCCATCATGGATAAAAGTGATATCGAAGGAATGTTGGACAAAGTATTATCGATAATCGAACTTTTCGATACTCCTGAAGATGAACTATCGAAGTCAGAAAATATGGACTTGATTTCAAGCATGTATTCAGACTTAAAGAATAATCTGCGCTTTGCTCTAGATAGCTTAAAAAAACGGGATAAAAAAGGAGAGTTATCAGCGTTAGAACAAGCGATCATTTTACCAGCACTAAACGAAGCCATTCTTGAATTAAAAGCCAAAAATGGATCGAAATCAGAACATCTCATTTGTTCTAGCTTAAGCGGCTGTTATTTTATATTGGGACACTACAACTCGCAGATAAATATATAAAAAATTAGACATCTCCGGATCAGAATACCTCCGGAGCTAAGCCTTACCTTTTGTTTTCCCGCAGCTCTTCGGGGGCCAAGCCTTGCTTTTTCCTTTCCAAACCAGTACTCAACATCACCTCCTATATGGTAGAGCAGTCTGCTCCCCCCTATTGAAGCCTGCGAGCACTGAGGGCAATTTTCGATTGGGCCCGAAGGGGCGATGCAGGGACTGTATCGCCGCCGATTAGCACATTAATGTGCACTTTCTTACCTTGAGGGCTGGCCGCCCGTACAATGGCTTCGGAGAGCAGCGAAAAGGCTTCTTCGGGCGCATTCTTCAAGGTAAAAAGCCTTGGTTACTTTCTTTCGCACGAGCAAAGAAAAGTGAGTCGCCGAGAGGCGAAACCGGGATTATCCAACATCGGTAACACTCTAATAATTCGACAGCATTAAAAGAAGGCCATGAAATCCCGCTGTTGGGTTACGATCCTTCGGATCTTCACCCAACCTACCCGGCTATCAGCCCAAACGCCGACAACAACATTGCCCCCGGTAGCCTCACCCATAACATTGAGCAATAATGCTGTACTGATAGTTACTTTGATAAAAGAAGAAGCATATGACCACTCGTCACTACAGCCTTCCGAACCTCGCCGACTTCGACCTGCGCCTGCTGCGGGTGTTTCATGCCGTGGTACACAACAAGGGCTTTGCCGCTGCGCAGGATGAGCTGGGGGTGTCACAGTCCACCATCAGCATCCAGATTGGCCAGCTGGAGGAGCGCCTGGGAATGCGCCTGTGCGAGCGGGGTCGCAAGGGTTTCCATCTGACTGAAGAAGGTCAGATCGTGTTCGATGCCTCCCTGAACCTGTTTCGTGCGGTGGAGAACTTTCGCGGCATGGTGGGCAATACGCGGGGCCAGTTGATTGGCGACCTGCACTTTGGCATTGTCGATGCCATTGCCAGCAACCAGGAGATCAACCTGCACCGGGGCATCGGCGACTTCGCGCAGCTTGCACCTGAGGTCAAGCTGCATATCAATGTGTCCTCACCCCAGGAACTGCTGCAGGGCCTGATGGAGGAACACTATCACGCCATCCTGTCGCCGATGTCGCGGCTACACAGTTCGGTGCGCTTTATTCCCACCTACCTGGAACAGCAAACCCTCTATTGCGGCATCGGCCACGCCCTCTTTGAGCTGCCGGACGCCGACATTACGCTTGAGATGATCAGCCAGTGCGCCTATGCCGGTCGCTCCTATATGCGCGACTGGCAGCCACCCCAGGAAATCGAATTCAAACATCAGGCCACGGCCTCCCATATGGAAAGTATCGCCCTGATGATTATGTCCGGGAGCTTTCTGGGCTACCTGCCCTCCCATTACGCGGCCCAGTGGGTGGATGCGGGGCAAATGCGCCCACTGATGGAAGATACGCTGTCGTACCACGAGCAGTTTTACCTCGCCTATCGCAAGAGCGAACGCAATCGCGCTGCCCAGGCCTTCACCCGCTGCATACGCCAGCAGATGGAAACAGACCCGGACGCACCCAAGGAGTAACAAAAAAGGGTGGCGACGTCCGCAAGACGTCACCACCTTTTTGCTCTGCTTACGGCTTACGGCTAATTGCTCAGCCTTCAAAGCTCACAACAAGCGCCGCACTCACTCGGCTCTCACCACCGGTTGCATGTCGCCCTGAGCGTTCCTTTGGGCAGCGCTATTGGCAAGCCCCTGGGGATAGTCACCCCAGCCGGTGCGGGCCACGAAGAACCGCGTTAAGACCATATGCACTACCCCTGCCAGTGCACAGGAGGGCAGCGAGGCGGAGATAAAGGCAAAGATACCTGCGCTGTCCAGCGTCTGCGGATTAAAGATCCACACATAGATCGCAAAGCCCGCCACCAGCGCCACCAGGGCTGCGGGGTTAAAACCGTGCCAGTAGCGAAACGCGGACTGGGCATTGGATGCAAACACATGCCGCAGGCTGACCCGCTGGCGCCGCAGGATAAAGTAGTCCGCGATGCCGATGCCGGCCAGGGCACTGTTCAGGGCCGAGGTCCAGACCAGGAAGATAAAGAAGCCATCATAGATACCGGGCACCGTGAAGACGATAATCACCGGCGCTATGCAGAACAGCACCACCAGCAACTCCCAGCGAATATGCCGCAGACTCTCCCCCACCACCTGCCGCAGGCCCACGATCGAGGTATAGAGAATGTTCGCCATGCTGGTGACATTGGCAAAGGCAACAAAGCACAGCGCGATTATGCCGAAGGCAAAGCCACCGATCTGCGTCATCCAGACCGTAGGATCACTGTCACCAAACTTGGCCGCCGCCAGCAGGCCGACCACTTCCCCCAGTACAGCGGCACCGAAGACGCCGACTATATTGGGCCAGAAAGCCGTACGCTCGTTCTTGCTCAGGCGCGCCAGGTTGCCGATATAGGGCCACCAGGAGAAACCCGCCGCCATGTTCACTTCCACCGCGATCATGAAGTTCAGCTGCTTGTCTTCAAAGGGCTCATCCAGCGCCGGCAATGCCATCAGTTCGGCCAGGCTGCTGTTGCTGAAGATCAGGTACAGCATCACGCCCATGATGATCACCAGGGTCGGCGCAATGATGGTGTTGAACACCTTGATGGAGGTCGGGCCTCTGGCAACGATAAAGGCGCTCAAGCCTATGGCGAAGAAGGCGGCCAGATATACCAGCCACCCCTGGGGCTCAGCCGCCCTATCGGTGACAAGCCCGGCCAGGCTGTCGATGGAGCGCCCGAACATCAGCCCCAGTACCGCCAGCCAGCCCATGGTCAGAAAGACCACCGCCAGCAGATATACCAGCCGGCTGCCGTTGCGGCCAAACATGCTGCGCAGGAAGGTAAATTGCTCGGTGCCGTATTTGCCGCTGGCCACGCAGGTCGACAGCGCCATGATCAGCACACCCAGGACGTTGCCGATGACGATGGCGGCAATGCCCGCCTTGACGCCAACAAAGAGCGCCGTGGCACCGCCAATCAGAAAGGCCCAGGTGGCTATGGCCAGGGCCGAATTGGCGTAGGTAAATTCCCAGAAACCCCACATCCGCTCGGCGGGAAGCAGGGGCGCATCGCCGCGCTCGGCGGCCAGTCTCAGGTCCGCTTTTGAAGTCGAAGACATGCTCAGTACCCCCACAGATAGAAGGTGACAACGAGGCCAAGGGTCAGCAGGAAGATAGCGGTATATTCGCCGGAGCCCAGGGCGCCGGCCATATCACCGTGGGCATCCAGCTCTTCGTAAATGCCGATACGGCGCTCAAGGTCCTGAGCAAACTCCGCTTGCCCGGTGTCGGCAGCAGGGATAGGTCGATCGCTGGTGTGTGTTGCCATCGTTTTCTCCAGGTTTTTATAGTTATCGGAGAGAGGCCGCAAACCCCTCATGCCTGCAGTATGGAAAGCGGGGTTAAGTTGAACAATATTGCGGTATCAATATATACGTTGATACTGCGTAATGTGTAGCAGCGACTCGCACAGCCCTGAGCCGTGCTAATCGGTACGGATCAGCACCAGCCGGTCCAGACCGGATTCCGGCAGCCAGACCTCGCCTGGTCGGCCAAGAATTTGCCGCACCATGGCGCCTGGACCGCTGCCGGGATAGGCAGTAAAGGTTTCAGTTTTCGGGTCGAAACTCAGTACGGCGTTGGCGCCAAAATCACTGACCCAGATGATGTCGCGCTCATCCACATAGACGGCATAGGCCCGTGGCGCCGCGCCCGGCAGTCTCCAGCTGCTCCAGCGGCCATTACCGGAATCACCGCCCGGATCGAACCGGCTGAGGAAGCCCGAATTCCACTCAGCTACCCAGATACGGCCGACGCTGTCCGGCCAGACCCTGCGTGCACCCTGCCCCGCCCGCGGCGGCTCAATCAGGGTGGTATCACCCGTACTGTGTTCGATGCGGGCAATATAACTGCCGGCCAGTGAGCAATAGTAGATTTCACCGTCGGGCGTTGCCGCTATGCCATAGGGCCCGCGCCCCCGGGGTGCATCATATACCTGCATTGCACCGCTGGCCGGATCCAGCCGACCGTAGATTCCGCTCTGGCCCGTAAACCAAAGCTGGCCATCACCATCAAAGGCCGCGGTATTCAGGTTGGTCTGGGGCCTTTGCGGCGGCAGCGGAAACACTGTGACCGCCTCGGTCACCGGATCAACGCGCACTATGGCATTGAGGCCACCATCGGTAATCCAGGCGGCGCCATCCGGCCCCGCAATCACGCCGTGGGGTGCAGAACCCTGCCCCAGCGGCACCTCGCGCACGGCGCCGGTTTGCGGCTCCAGTATCCCGAGTACGCCGCGGCGCTGGCCGGTATACCAGACCTTGCCATCCGGCGCCGGCGCCACATCATGGGGCCTTGAACCTTGCGGTAACTCATAGACCCGTGTGCTCTCCGACACTGCTACGGCGCTCGCCACAAGCAGCCACAGCAGCAGTATCGCCCGCCACACGAATAGGTTTTTATTCAACCGATGCATGATGACCTCCACAATAAAGTGATTCAAACAGACATAGCCCGTTACGCTTAGCGGCAGTATCGGGCCCGTGTTTTAGCCCCGTCCACAGGCGGCTAGCCTTGCTGCTCGAACATCGCCTGGGCGCGCCGGGCGATCTCATCCTCGCTCAGATCCTCTATATGGGTCGACAGGAACCAGACGTGTCCGAAGGGGTCTTTCAGGCTGCCCAGGCGATCACCGTAGAACTGATCTTTCACCGAATTCAGTACGGTAGCACCGGCCGCAATGGCCTGGGCAAAACGCGTATCCACATCCTCGACGTACAGATGCAGACCGAAGCTTGAACCGCCCAGGGTGGCCGGGCTCTGAAAGCCGGACTCGCCACACTCGTCGGCCAGCATGATGCGGCTATTGCCAATCTGGATTTCCGCGTGCCCGACGCCGCCATCCGGCATATTCAAGCGAAAGCCTTCAGTGGCGCCGAAGGCTTGTTTATAAAATTCGATGGCCTCTGCGGCCCCCTTGATCGCCAGGTAGGGCGTTGCCGTATGAAAGCCTTCGGGGATGGGTTTAACGCTCATGAGCGGTGCTCCTTTAGCAGCTTGCTGCGATTGTTATTTCACCTTCACAGCTTAGTCCGGCACCCGGCACCCGGCACCCGGCACCCGGCAGTGCGCCACAGCTTAGCGCTTGAAAGCACTACCCGAACCTCCCAAGAGGCGCGACCACTGTGCGTCTCGTGACCTGGTATCCGCTACTCATTTTAATTATCGCCGGCCGCCTCCTTGATATCTTCACCCGCCTGTTCAAGCTTTTCGCCGGCCTCCTGCATTGCCTTGTCCATCTCCTTGCCAGCCTGTTCTGCCGGTCCTTCCTTCTCGCAGCCAGACAATGCTGTCAGCAACACTGCTGTGAACAGCAGAGTGCCGAGTGACTTAAACCTTTTCATAATCCATTCCTCTGATTAGTTCGGCGTACCATAGCTGACCTGCGACGCCTTGCGGGCAACTTAATGCTGCTCACCCAGCACCAGCAAGGACAACTGTAATCCGGGGCCTGTATCGATCGTCAGGGGTATCATCACCCACTTTCAGCAGGCACATCTGTACGCTAGCGCTCATAGCCTTGTATCGAATCAAGACCACTCCATTAGCACGCACCAGCCCCAACAGCCTTTGCCCACAGGCTACCATCACCCTTAACGCACAGCACGGCGGGACACTATGTGCGCTAGCGTCCAGACAGCCTCCCGCTTTGGCTTCAAGCTTCACTGGACGCAGCAGCGTCAGGCGGCGCTACCGGCGTGACATTTCGACGGCAACCGATACCGCTTGCTGTATTTTCCACTTCAGGAAAAGCATTGTGCCGATTACGCAACCTGTCCCTGTCTTCAACCGACTCATCACGGCCTTGCCAGACTTGGAGCGACAGCGCTTTCTGGCCAGTTGCGAACCGGTGACGCTGAGCTTCGGCGAGGTTCTGGCAACACCTGACGCCCCCCTGCTTCATGTCTACTTCCCGACGCAAAGCTTCATTTGTCAGACGACCACGATAAACGGAGCCAGCCGCCTTGGGGTGCTGCTGGCCGGGGACGAAGGGATGCTGGGCATCTCGCTGATACTGGGCCTGAATCTGTCTAATCTGCACGCCAGCGTACTGGGCCCTGGCCAGGCACTGCGCATGGAGACCCGGCAGTTTTGCCGCGAGCTCGACCTCAGCGTTGCCTGGCACCGTCTGCTGCAACGCTATCTTTATGTGATGATGGGCCAGCTCGCACAGACCGCGACCTGCAACCGCTTCCATCTGCTGGAGGCACGGCTTGCCCGCTGGCTGCTGATGGCACAGGATCGGGCTCACTCAGACCAGTTTCATGCCACCCATGAATTCCTGGCCCGGACTCTGGGCGTACGCCGTGTCGGCATCACCAAGGCGGCCAGCATGCTGCAAAACCGCAAACTGATCAGCTACCACCGCGGCGATATCAAAATCCTCGACCGCTACGGCCTGGAAGCCTCCGCCTGCAGTTGTTTTTGTAGCGACAATTCGCTTTACACCCAGATCATGCAATCTGCGTGACCTCGTCACTGATCAGCATCATGCCCTGCGGCCAAAGCAGGCAAAGATCCGATGCAATGTGCGCTTGCGCACAGACGCCGGCGCCGAAGTAAACGATCATCAGAACGACGACGGGGGCGCGTACGGCTGTATGTGCTGCTCGCCAGTGCAGTCTTAAGCTAATCAGACTGCCCCCTGATTATCCGGAGTACTAAACCATGCCATTACTGAAACATTTTCCCGCTTTCTTCCTGGCCGCCATGCTGGCCCTGCTCGTTGGCTGCGCATCCAGCGCTCAGCAGGAAGGAACCGGCGAATATATTGACGACACTGTCATAACCGCCAAAGTGAAGGCGGCGATCTTCAGCGAACCCACGCTGAAATCCACTGAGATCAACGTCGAGACATTCAAGGGCGTGGTGCAACTCAGCGGTTTCGTCAGTTCACACGACGATGTTCACAAAGCGGTCAACTTGACCCGCCGCATCGAGGGCGTAAAGTCAGTCAAAAACGACATGCGGGTCAAGTGACGGCTGAGCGGCTACCGATTTGTACCCTGGCCTGCTGAGCACAGCACAGAAGCTAAAAACAGATGCTGCATTATGCTGTGGCATTTTTCAGTATCGCCCTTGTCGCCGGGGCACTGGGGTTCACCGGTATCGCCGCCGGCGCTGTCGAATTCACAAAAATCCTGTTCCTGGTTTTTATCGTGCTCTTTGTCATCTCGCTGGTTATGGGTTTGAACAGGCGCAGGTAAACCTGGGCTTCAGTAAAGGCCCCCAGCAGCGCCAGGAAATCGCTGGCATTGGCTGTCTGGGGCCATGACCGAGCAGATAGATTTTATTTTCATCCGGCAAGACCCAAAAAAACCGGTGTCCTTTAACAGGGAACCGGCTTTTTTGTGCCTAAGATGTTCGGACTGAGTGGCAGTTATACCTGCACAAAAAACCACGCCCGCTCAAAGTAGCGGGCGCGGCAATCCTCAAGTGAACAAGACGAAGCGGGCTAACGTAAACAGACCCGTCCTATTTGGTGTCGATTTCGTGGCCGATGACGCCGCCAACTGCAGCACCACCCACAGTACCAATAGCACTGCCACCGGTCAGTACGGCGCCGCCGACAGCACCGACGCCGGCACCTATGGCGGTATTGGTGTCGTGCTGCGACATACCGGAACAGCCCGCCAGACCGAGCAACATCGCTGCGACCAGGGTGCAACCTGTAATATTGTGTAGCGTTTTCATGGAATGACCTCTCTCAGTGGCTGTAGCGGACAGGTCGTCAAGGCTTCCACGACCCCGTTACCAAGGCAGTTTCCAATTCCAGCGCCGATCCTTGCGACCATCATCTCGCAGCTACCAGAAAAGTTCTGTGCGCCAGCGCTCATAGTGTGAACTGCCAGAACCATTGCGCCCTTTGCCCGCCCCCTGCAAGCAAAGGGACTATAGTGGTGGTAGCTTATTCGTTAATAATGCCACCCAGGGCTTCCTTGGAGGGCAGATGGCGACTGGCGCAAAGGAGATCATCTGTGCCCTGCCTGTATGACCCACTCAAGAATCACTTGCTCGCGGCCCTGCCGACGGATGTATATGCACGCCTCAGTCCGTATCTGGAAAGCATCCCGCTACCGCTGGGTCAGGTGCTCTGCGAATCCGGCTGCGAGTTGCGTCACGCCTATTTCCCGACTGACTCCATCATCTCTATGCTCTACGTCATGCTCGATGGCGCATCGGCCGAAGTCGCCGTGGTCGGTAACGAGGGCATCATCGGTATTGCCCTGTTCATGGGCGGCGAAACCATGCCCAACCGGGCCGTCGTCCAGAGCGCAGGCCATGCCTACCGCCTGCCGGGACAAATGCTGAAGCAGGCTTTCCATGATTCCATCGCCCTGCAGCATCTGTTGCTGCGCTACACCCAGGCACTGCTGACTCAGGTAGCGCAGACGGCGGTGTGCAACCGGCATCACTCGCTAGACCAGCAACTCTGCCGCTCACTGTTGCTGAGCCACGACCGACTGCCGTCGGACGAGATGCTAATGACCCAGGAACTGATCGCCAATATGCTCGGGGTACGCCGCGAGGGCGTGACCGAGGCCGCGGGCAAACTTCAGGCGGCCGGCCTTATCCACTATCAGCGCGGCCATATAAGCATCCTGGACCGAGCCGGACTGGAAGCCAGGGCCTGCGAATGTTACGCGGTGGTCAAACGCGAGTACGACCGTCTGTTGCCAGCGGTCGGCGCACAGCGGTCGACGTTGCGCAGTCCTGCGCCAGGGCCGAGCGCGTTGAATTGAATGCAGCTCTGCGTCACACCCACCTATCCCTGCTGCACCGTACATCCGCTATTCGCCTTATTCACACAATACTGTATATTTAAACAGTATTTATTTGCAGCAGTATTCCGTCATGTCCAATCCGCTCAAGGGTCGCGGCGCCCTCTCCAATCCCGCCAACCGCTTCGCGCCAACCCGCAGTGACATTGATCCGGTGGAGGACGGCGAAATGCCGGTGCGCATCGCCACTGTGCAGATCAGCGAAAGGCCCAAGACCATTATCAGTCGCAACCAGTCGCCCGACGTACCTTTCGAACAGTCGATCAACCCCTACCGCGGCTGTGAGCATGGTTGTATTTACTGTTTCGCACGCCCGAGCCACGCTTACTGGGACCTGTCACCCGGGCTCGACTTTGAAACCCATATCATCGTCAAGGAAGGCGCGGCCGAACGCCTGGAACAGGAACTGCGAGCGAAAAATTACCGCTGCAGACCCATTACCCTGGGGGCCAACACCGACCCCTACCAGCCACTGGAACAGCACAGGCGCATCACCCATGAACTGTTGGAGGTGCTGACACGCTTTCGCCACCCCTTTACGATAATCACCAAGGGCGCGCTCATCACCCGAGATCTCGACCTGCTCGCCGAGATGGCCGCGCAGCAGCTGTGTTCGGTCATGATCAGCATGACGACGCTGGACCCACAGCTCAAACGCACGCTGGAACCCAGAGCCGCCGGCCCTCAAACGAGGCTCAATGCCATCCGCGCACTGACTGACGCCGGTGTGCCCGTCGGCGTACTGCTGGCGCCGCTGATCCCCATGATCAATGACCGCGAACTGGAAGCCATGCTCGAGGCCAGCGCAGCAGCCGGCGCAGGCTCCGCGGGCTACGTCTTTATTCGGCTGCCACGGGAGGTAAAAGGCCTGTTCCGGGAATGGCTCGACTGCCATTACCCGGAGCGCGCCGAGCATGTGATGAGCCTGATCAAGCAAAGCCACAACGGCGCCGCCTACGACAGCCGCTTTGGTAGCCGTATGCGCGGCCAGGGCCTGTTCGCCGAGATGATCGCCCAGCGCTTTCGACTGGCGACCAACAAGTTCAGCCTGCGTACTGATCGCAGATCTCCGCTGCGCACCGACCTGTTCAGCGTGCCGCCCCAGTCCGGAGATCAACTGTCACTGCTCTGAAAGCTGTGTAGCAGCGGCCAAAGAGACCATGGCCGCTTTTATTATATGAAGCCCCCTCCCCGACAATGACAAGCTCCCACTGTCCCTATAGAGTGATGGCCATACAGTAACCTGGCCGCATAGGCCGCACCTGTGTTGTACCGGTGTGGTTGCGCCAGGCTCCTGATTCTCCAGAAGGAGCAATCATGTCGAATAAGAATCCACCGCAAAACGCGCTCAATGCTGGCGCTGATGCCAGCCATAACGCAGAGAACAAGCCCTCGAGTTCCCAGACGAGCCCACGAAAAAGCGCCGGTGCCGTGAAGAAACTGGCCGAACTGCACCAGATCATCGAACAAGTCAGCCAGGCGGATTCACTGGAGTCGGCGCTGCAGGCCATAGTCGCCGGTGTGCGCAATACCCTGCATACCGATGCCTGCTCGGTGTACCTGAGCGACCAGGCCCACAGTCATTATGTACTCATGGCGAGCGAAGGCCTGAATGCAGAGGGTGCGGGCAAGCTGCACCTGCGACACAGTACAGGCCTGGTAGGCTGGGTCGCTGAGCGGCGGGAGGCTGTTAATGTGCGCAGCGCACCGACGCATCCGCGCTACTGCCAACTGCAAGGTGCCGATGAAGAGGCCTACCACGGCTTTCTGGGCGTGCCCATTATTCACCGCCAGCAACTGCTGGGTGTACTGGTTGCACAGCAGGTTGCACCGAGCCGCTTTAAAAAATCCGAGCAGGCGTTTCTCTCCACCCTGGCCACACAGCTGGCCGGCAGCATAGCGCTTTCCCTTAGCCAGAGCGCGTTGCAGGCCAGCGTCCCTGCCCAGGCGAACAGCCCAAGCCAGTACGAAGGCGGTGCCGGCGCACCCGGCATCGCCATGGGAACCGGCGTGCTGGTGTTTTCCACGGTGGACCTGGATCAGGTGCCGGATCGCCCGGCTGAAGACATTGAGGCCGAAATCGCAGCGCTGCAGGCGGCCGTCGATGGTGTAGCGGCGGATTTCGAGCTGCTGGCCGAACGCCTTGAGCCGGGCCTGAGCGCTGAAGACCGGGCGCTGTTTCGCGCCTATGCGCTGATTGCCCGCAGCCAGGAGCTGTTCGACGCCACGGTAAATCGCATTCGCCAGGGTAACTGGGCACCCGGAGCCCTGCGTGAAAGCATTCTGGAGCATGTGCGCCTGTTTGAGGCCATGGACGATCCCTACCTGCGCGAGCGTGCCCACGATATCCGTGATATCGGCCACCGCCTGATGACCCGGCTGTTGCCGAGTGATACTTCCTGCGCAACAGACTACCCGCCCCACACCATTCTTGTTGGCGAAAACCTGAGCCCGGTGGACCTTGCCGCCGTGCCAGCTGAGCGCCTGGCCGGTGTGGTCTCGAGCCACGGGTCGAGCCTCTCGCACCTGGCAATCCTGGCCCGCTCCATGGAAGTACCCGCCATCATGGGCTTTGGCGGTGATATAGCCCTCGGGGAGCTCGATGGCACCAGCCTGATCGTGGATGGCTATCAGGGACGACTCTACCTGAACCCCGGTGAATCCCTGCAAAAGGACTTCAGGCGCGTACAGCGTCAGGAGCTAAAACTGTCGCAGGAGTTGCAGAGCCTGAGGGACCTGCCCGCCGAAACCCTGGATGGCGTGCGCCTGCCGCTCTATACCAACGCAGGATTGCTGTCAGACCTGAGCCATTCACTGTCCCGTGGATCCGAGGGCATCGGGCTCTATCGCACCGAGTTTCCTTTTATGGTGCGCGACAGCTTCCCTACCGAAGATGAACAGTATCTGCTCTACCGCCAGGTACTGGAGGCCTTTCACCCCCGTCCGGTAACACTGCGCACACTGGATATAGGCGGCGACAAGGCACTGACCTACTTTCCCGTACAGGAAGCCAATCCCTACCTGGGCTGGCGAGGCATTCGCATCTCACTGGACAACCCCGACATATTCCTCACGCAGATTCGCGCCATGCTCAAGGCCAACGCAGGCCTGGGCAACCTGCGCCTGCTACTGCCAATGATCAGCCGCGTTGAGGATCTGGATGAGGCCATAGTGCTGATCAACGGCGCCTGCCATGAGTTGCAGAATCAGCAGGACGATGTAGTGCTGCCACCGCTGGGGGTCATGATCGAAGTGCCCGCCGCTGTGTACCAGGCCCAGGAGCTGGCCCGACGAGTCGAGTTTCTCTGCATAGGCACCAACGACCTGACCCAGTACCTGCTGGCGGTGGATCGCAACAACGAACGTGTCGCACGCTGGTTTGATGCCCTGCATCCTGCGGTCATACGGGCGCTTATTCAGGTGACGGACGCCGCCAAACTGCATGGCAAGCCGGTCTGCGTCTGCGGCGAAGCGGCAGGGGATCCTGCCGTGGCACTGCTGCTATTGGGGCTGGGGGTTGAAAGCCTGAGCCTGAGTTCCGGGGACCTGCCACGCATCAAGTGGGTGATCCGCTCCTTCAGCCGCCAGCAGGGCCAGGAACTGCTTGCCCTGGCACTGGCGCATGAACAGGCTACAACCATTAGGGCCATGCTACTTGAGGCGCTGAATGCCGCGGGCCTGGGCGCCCTGGTGCATCCGGGCAATAATATACCCGCAGCCTAGAAGCTAGAAGCTAGAAGCTAGAAGCTAGACGCTAGAAGCTGGATGCTGGATGCTGGATGCTGGATGCTGGATGCTGGATGCTGGTGAGAGTATCAATCAGCCAGCGAGAATCTTGGCCCGGTGCCCGATTAGGGCCCCGGATCAGGTTTTCCTCGGTCTGGATACTCTCCCGCTAACAAGCGCAGAGGCAGAGGCAGAGGCAGAGGCAGAAGATGTGACGGGGTTGAATTTCTGCCCACTCCATTAGCACCACAAATACCTTCATTATGATTATTAATTTATATTACGCTTTGATTGGCGCTATTATTGATCCTGGAAAGATGGCTTTTATGGCATCCAGATCCATAATCGAGTTTAACTTCATTCACAAATAGTTTAAAAAATAACAGGGAATTTTACCGCATGGAGGAACACAGTCGTTTATCGACCATGCAGGATAGCCTTTCCAGACCTAAATTAAAATTTCGTCTCTTTTCAAGGCATTAACAGAGTTATCCTCTGAATTGATGTATCGAAGTAAATTTTACACAGAAATAAAAGACGCCATTACATTAATTGTAGATATATACCCTTAAATCCAGACAAATTTTAAAAAACAGGTTGAATTAAAATGCGGGAACTGACCGTACTCTGTGCCGCTTATTCGATAAGCCTTTTCTATCGCGGCATGATCTCAGTTATCGCCCCCGAAATATCTGCTGACCTGGCATTGAATGGTGCTCAGCTAGGCTTGCTTGCATCGAGTTTTTTTCTCAGTTTTGGCGTGGCTCAGATCCCCAGTGGTATCGTACTGGATCGATTTGGTGGACGCTTGGCTATCGCCAGCTTTATGTGGTTTGCTGTTCTCGGGATCGGGCTTTTCAGTGTAGCTACGCATTACTATCAGGCGTTAGCCGCAATGATGTTGATCGGAATCGGATGCGCCCCGGTATTCACTGGAACCATGCTGTTTATCGGACGCCTGTTTTCGCCAGAGCGCTTCGCTTATATTACGGCATTAGTTATTGCTATAGGTAGTCTGGGTGATTTACTGGGTACCACCCCGCTGGGGATGCTAGCAGAATGGTTGGGGTGGCGCTCCTCGTTGAGGTTAGTCATGCTGGTGACTGCACTGGTTGCGTGCTTGAGTTTCTTTGGCCTGTCCAGCGACAGGCCAGCCACTGCCAATGAAAAACTGGGTGTAATGCTTAGAGGCATGCTCAGAATCTGTAGCATTCGTCATTTATGGCCAATACTACCCATGTTCCTGGCTAGCTATGGGGTCTTGATGGCTATTCGAGGCTTATGGAGTGGCCCCTACCTGGCTGATGTCTTTGCGGCAAATACTACTGAGCGCGGCTTTATTCTGATGGCAATGTCTGTCGCCATGGCCTCTGGAACATTCCTGCTGGGATTGCTGGACCGCAAACTGCAGCAAACAAAAACGGTGGTACTCTATAGTTCTGTACTGGCATTGTTGCCGCTGATCCTTCTGGCTTACTATCCAGACAAAGGGTCAATTTTTGCCATGTGGTGCTTTATCACAATCGGTCTTTTCGGTTTTAATTATCCGCTGTTGATGTCGCATTCCAGATCCTTCCTGGCGCCTGCATATTATGGCCGGGGCATGGCGATGTTAACGGCAATAAGCATGGGCGGTGTCGGGGTAGTTCAGGGGGCAAGTGGCTGGTTACTTAAGTGGGCTGATTCAGCTCAACTTTCTGCGACTGAACAGTATCAGATGCTGTTTATCTTGTTAGCCGGAATACTCTCAGGCGCTATTGCTGTTTATTGCTTTAGTCGTAAACATGGCTACTCCGATCAGCCCGCTGCGGTGATGGATCATAAAAACCTTCAGTCGGTAGCACATGGGTAAGTGAGTAACTCTGGCTATCAGCTGACTGTCGAACTGTTAACCTGGGGCTAAGGGCTAAGGGCTAGGAGTTGGCGCCTAAACTGGTAAGTGAATCAATCAGCCAGCCAAAGGCCTGGCCCGGTGCGCGATCACGACTCCAGATCAAATCCACTCCGGCCCGGATATCCACCTGCTGAAATGCCAGCGGCAACTGTATCACCTCCTGCCGGTCCAGCGCATCCTGCACAAAATGGCGCGGCAGATAGGCCCAGCCAAAGCCTTCGCGCACCAGCGCCAGAATGCCGTACTGGCTTTCCACCCGCCAGTTGCGACCACCCCGAAGTTCGGGCTGGCGACTGAAGTGCATCGATCTTGTGGTCGCCATGAGCTGGCGATACTGCTCCAGGTCCGCCAGACGCACGTACTCCAGCGCCGCCAGCGGATGAGAGGGGCCTGCCAGGGCTATGACATCCACATGACCAATACCCTTGAAATGAAAGCCGCGGGGATAAAACTCCTGCTCGAACATCACCCCCAGATCGACCCGCCCGCTGCTAACCAGCTCAGCCACATCGCTGCTGGTGGGGTTCAACAACTCCAGCTCCAGATGGGGAAATCGCTGCTCGAACCCTTTTAGCGTCTGCACCAGGGACTCCAGTGGAATGGCCGCATCCACCGCCAGCGTCAGTCGGGATTCAAGCCCCTGGCTCAGGGCCGCTGCACTGCTGCGCATCTCGCTGCAACGGTGCAGAATGGCCTCGGCGTCCGCGAGCAGTGCCTGCCCCTGGGGCGTCAGTACCGGGCTGCGGGCACTGCGATCGAACAGTGCCACGCCGCAGTCGATCTCCAGGTGGTTCACCGCCACGCTGACCACCGACTGCGCCTTGTGCAGATGCCGCGCCGCCGCCGAAAACGAGCCTTCCTGAGCGGTGGCCACAAAAGCCTGCAGTTGCTCGATACTGAACCCCATGCTGCCGCCCGCCTTCTATCTAAGTTACCCGCTGTCTACTTGCTAAAGCCGCCCATGATGCCACGCACTGCCGCCGGGATATCCGCTGGCAAAATAATGGTTTTGGCATTGTCAGAGCTGGCCAGATCTTTCATCGCCTCGATATAACGCTCACCCAGCAGATACATCACCGGCAATTCGTTATTTTGAATCGCAGCGGTGACCTTTTCGATTGCGGTCTGGCTCGCCTGGGCCAGCACCACCTGTGCCTCGGCATCGCGACGCGACGCTTCCAGCCGACCTTCGGCTTCGAGAATCGCCGCCGCCTTTTCACCACCGGCCCGGGTTACGGTCGCGCGACGGCCACGTTCGGCAGCGGCCTGCTCTTCCATCGCATGCTGCATGGTGTCTGACGGGTTGATATCCTGAATTTCAACGGTCTTGAGGGTAATGCCCCAGTCGGCGATATCGTCGGAGATGGCACCCTTGAGCTTGGCCTTGATGGAATCGCGGTTTGACAGAGCATCATCCAGATCCATTTCCCCGATGATCGAGCGCAACGAAGTCTGCACCAGGTTCTGGATGGCAAAACGGTAATCTTCCACACCGTAGACCGCCTTTTCCGGCGATACGATATTGATGTACGCCACGGCATTGGCGATGATCACGGCGTTATCCCGTGTAATCACTTCCTGCGAGGGAATATCCAGCACTATATCCTTGGTGGTCACCTTGTAGGCCACCGCATCGATATAGGGAAAAATGATATTGAGGCCAGGCCCCAGTGTCTTGTGGTATTTGCCCAAACGCTGTACCACGGACTTGCTGCCCTGGGGGACTGTTTTAACCCCCAAAGCCACAGTAACAACAACCAGCACCAGAAAAATCCCGGCCAACACGATTCCATCAATAAACATAAGCACTACTCCTTCAGACCTTAAGACTTAACGTTTTTCCACAATCAGAGTATTACCCGACACGTCCTTGACGTGCACACGATCCCCCAGGGCAACCTCGCTATCGCAGATAAAATCCCACTCATCATCGCCCAGCAGCGGCGTCGTAAAACGCACCACACCGCGTCCGCCGGGCTGCGGTACCTTGATGACCTGGCCGCTTTCACCACTGATCGCCTCACGGGCAATGCCCGCCTTGGTACGATCCACCATCAAAGGCTTGAAAAACCGAAACCAGAGTAGCGCGAACAGGCTTGACGATAACGCCCAGAGCACCAACTGCCAGCTGAGCGCAAAATCCGGTACCAGCCAGAGAACGGCGGCCACAATAGCGGCGCCGAGACCAAACCAGAAAATCGTGAAGCTGGGGATAAACAGCTCCGCCATCACCAATACCATGCCAAAGGCCAGCCAGTGCCAGTCCTGTATTACAAATTCCATATTTCAAACTCCATGGTTCACTGCCACGCTCTGCTGCAAATCAAGGTACCCCAAAAGCAGCACGCACGACAGCCTGAGGACCAAAAAGTCCTTCCTGATCAGTCGTTTTGCGCCTTTTTGGGTGTCCGCATAAAACATGAAGAAATATAATCACTGCGGATCACTTATATCACTTGATTACGGGCGTTTTGCTTCCTAGAATGCCGCCCATATACAACCGTGACTGACCTTCTGCGCTCGCAGCCACATGGATCACGGCACTATACCCATTTACCTATTTAATACGATGACAGTGGTTACGCCAGACGTGACCACCTGCGCTATTGGACATGATGCCGAGGGCTTCAGCATGGATAACACGACTTTGATCGGCATGATTGCCGCTGTTTGCACCACCGCTGCCTTCGTGCCGCAGGTACTGCAAATTCTGAAAAGCGGCAATGTCGATGGCATTTCCGTGGCCATGTATTCGATACTGACCTTCGGCGTTGCGATGTGGCTGATCTACGGCATTATTTTGCAGGATCTGCCGATGTTTCTGGCCAACCTGGTGACCTTCCTGCTGTCGTCTTCAGTGCTGACACTGACACTGCGCAAGCGTTATCAGAACCGCCGCAGCCTGAGCGGCGCCGTACCCCACATTTAAACCATTCCCGGCTGCCGCGCCCCATGGGCGCTGGCAACCAGAACATTTAAGTCGGCCTGTGCCGGCTTTTTGCGTTCCAGGCTGCAAAAAACGCTAAAACTTGCCCCCCTGCCCGCTGTTTGTAGAAAATTCCCCCTTATTGTTCAAGCATCTGTAATAATTGTCTCTGTAACTCACTCTCCAAAAGTGTCACCTGCCACCCTAAGGGAGAATCCACATGTACAGTCACATAATGGTGCCAGTTGATTTGGCCCACGCCGAGCAACTGCAAAAGGCACTGCAAACCGCTGCCGATCTTGCCAAGCTTTATCAGGCATCTGTCTGCTATGTCGGCGTTTCCGCCAGTGCGCCCAGCAGCGTTGCCCATACACCGGAAGAGTTTGCCGCCAAAATGGAAAAGTTTAGCCAGGCCCAGGCGGCCAAATATCAGTTGCCCAATGTGAGCAGTGCCGCCTACATCAGCCACGACCCCACTGCAGACCTGGACGACACCCTGATGCGCGCCTCCAAGGATGCCGGGGCAGACCTCGTTGTCATGGCATCCCATGTGCCTGGTCTGCTGGAACATGTGTTTGCGTCCAACGCCGGTTACTTCGCGTCTTTTTCCAAGATATCCGTTCTGGTTGTTCGCTGAGTTACAACCAAGAAATGATTAAATTATCAGTCTACAAGGGAGAAACATGACTGAATCTACCGATATAACCCCCGATGGGGACTCCACTTTAATTGAGACCGACTACGAGATCGGTCAGGACAATATCAATACCCAGATTGGGCCGGTTAATGTTGATGTACATAACCCGGTCTTTCTGATCTCTGGCCTGTGCATCGTTGCCTTTGTTGTTCTGACCCTTGCCTTTCAGGACAGCGCAGGAACTATGTTCAACGCCATGCGCGTATGGCTGACCTCTACCTTTGACTGGTTCTTTATTGCCTCGGCCAACGTCTTTGTTGTGCTTTGCCTTGTACTGGTGGTATCACCGCTGGGTCGCGTTCGCCTGGGCGGCACCGACGCCACGCCGGATTATTCGTATAGCGGCTGGTTTGCCATGCTGTTCGCCGCTGGCATGGGCATAGGCCTGATGTTCTACGGCGTATCGGAGCCACTGTCCCACTATGCATCCTCTGTTGCTGACAACGCAGGCTCGCCCGATAGCTGGGCACCGCTGGCGGGCGCACCTGGCGACTCTGAAGCCGCAAGGCGCTTAGGCATGGCGGCCACCATCTTCCACTGGGCGCTGCATCCCTGGGCAATCTACGCCATAGTCGCGCTGGCACTGGCATTGTTTTCCTACAACAAGGGCCTGCCGCTGACCATGCGTTCGATCTTCTACCCGATTTTCGGCGAGCGCATCTGGGGCTGGACCGGCCATATCATCGATATCCTGGCGGTATTCGCTACCCTGTTTGGCCTGGCAACCTCGCTGGGTTTCGGTGCCGAACAGGCCAGTGCCGGGCTCGAGTTCCTGTTCGGGCTGCCGGCCTCGGATACTACCAAAGTCTTTCTAATCATCGGCATCACAGGCATTGCGCTGCTCTCCGTAGTGGCGGGGCTTGATGCTGGCGTCAAGCGGCTGTCTGAAATCAACATGGTACTGGCGGTACTGCTGTTGCTCTTCGTGGTCATCGTTGGCCCGACTGTCGCCATCCTCAGCGGTTTCTTCCATAACCTGGTGGCCTATGTGCAGAACCTGCCGGCGCTGTCCAACCCCGTTGGGCGCACGGATGCCAACTTCAGCCAGGGCTGGACCGCCTTCTACTGGGCCTGGTGGATTTCCTGGTCGCCTTTTGTCGGCATGTTTATCGCCCGTGTGTCCCGTGGCCGTACCGTGCGCGAGTTCATCACCTGCGTGCTGCTGATTCCCTCCCTGGTATGCGTATTCTGGATGACTGCATTCGGCGGTACCGCCATCAGCCAGCTGGTCAATGATGGTGTTCAAGCTGTTGCCAGCGCGCCGCTGGAACTGCAGCTCTTCTCCATGCTGGCCCAACTGCCACTGACCGAGATCACCTCCTTTCTGGGTATAGTGCTGGTAATAGTGTTCTTTGTTACGTCATCGGACTCAGGTTCCCTGGTGATCGACACCATTACCGCCGGCGGCAAGATAGATGCACCCACTCCGCAGCGGATATTCTGGTGTGTGTTTGAAGGTCTGGTGGCCATAGCCCTGCTCCTTGGCGGCGGCTTGGGAGCCCTGCAGGCCATGTCGGTCTCAACCGGTTTCCCGTTCACCATTGTGCTTCTGCTGGCCTGTGTGGCCATCGTCAAAGGCCTGATGAGCGAACCGCGCTAAACACCCAATAGCCGTGCTTTAATACAAAAAGGCCCCTCCGGGGCCTTTTCTATATCTGAATTCCTGCTATCTCTCTTCTTGTCTTGCTCCTCGCTCCTCGCACCTTTCTAGCCCCTAGCCCCTTTACTCTCGCTCCTCGCACCTAGCCTTTAATACCCCAGCTGTTCATCCAGGAAGGATGCGAAGCGTTTCCAGGACTGCTTGTCCGCTTCTTCGCGGTAGCTGTCCGCACCGAACACGGTAAAGCCGTGGGGCGCACCACTGTAGGTGATCATTTCGTGGGAGACACTTGCTGTTTCCAGCTCAGCTCCCAGCGTTGCAAAATCATTCAGGCTGATGGCCGCATCGGCGGAGCCATGCATGATCAACACCTTGCCCTTGGCGGTGCTGTAATTTTGCCCTTCTGGTGTACTCAGGCCACCGTGGAAGGTTGCAAAACCCGCCATAGGTGCACCCGAGCGGGCCAGCTCCAGCACTGCAGCGCCGCCGAAGCAGTAACCGGCCGCCACCACATTATCCGTCTGGGCGCCCTGGGCACGGGCGGCATCGAGGGCACCATTCATTAGCACACGCATTTTCTCTCTATCCTTGTACAGCTCGCCGGTGTGCTGACGCTTGTCCTCCAGCTCCGTCGGCCGCACGCCAGCGCCAAACAGGTCGGCGGCAAAGACGTCATAGCCGAGGTCCGACAGCATTTCGGCCCGCTTGATCTCGTAGTCGGTCAAACCATCCCAGTCATGCACCAACAGCACCAGGGGTGCGTCCGGTGATGAGCTGACATAGTAACCTTCATACTCCTGGCCATTGACCGTATAAGTCACCGCATTGCCTTCGGCCATGACCATCATGGATGCCAGACTCAAACTGACCGCTCCCAGTAGTGCACGCATAGTTAGTCTCCGCAGGTAATTTCCAAACACATGACCTCTGCGCGCCTAAGGCACAGGTCAGGATTGACTCGTCGGATAACTATAGATCAGGGACGAGGAAAAAGGTGCGAGGTGCGAGGTTCGAGGTGCGAGGTGCGAGGTGCGAGGTGCGAGGTGCGAGGTGCGAGGTGCGAGAATAAAGGGGCTAGGGGCTAGGGGCTAGGGGCAAGAAAGAGAAAAAGAGCGAGAGCGAGAGCGAGAGAATCGGTGTTTGTCAACGTAGTT
>NZ_BCNS01000192.1 GCF_001528745.1 Marinobacterium profundum
GACGATGAACGCCAGGGTTCTCATCAAATTTCTTCGGGCTCTGATCGAGTCGACGCCCGGCAAAGTGTTTCTGATTCTGGATAACCTGCGAGTCCATCATGCCAAGATCGTGAAGCGCTGGCTCGCAAAGAAGCCCGTGAAGCGCTACCTGGAAGTGTTCTTTTTGCCAGCGTACTCACCTGAACTGAACCCGGATGAATACTTGAACTGCGACCTGAAAAACATGGTGCACAGTGGTCCGGCGGTCCGCTCGATTGAAGACCTGAAGAAACGCACTCGATCATGCATGCTCACATTGCAACGTCGGCCAGAACGGGTAAAAACATATTTCCGGGCAGGACACATTCTGTATGCAGCATGATCGATGTATTTATCCGCCGGGTTAATAATCCAGCGTTTTTACTGGCCTGGGGTCATGTCCGGCAGCGCGATCGTCTGCGGCACTATTGCACCGCGATACTGAATCACGGTCCCGGCCAGCCGATGGGCCAGCCGGGCGCTGTCCAGGGCAGCAAGGCCGCTGAGGCGGGCCGCCAGGTAGCCGGCATTGAAGGAATCGCCGGCACCTGTCGTATCAATGGGCCTGATCCCCGCCTCGGCAGGAATATGCAGGCGCTCGCCGCCACAGGCCACAATGCAGCCCTCGGCCCCCTGCTTCACCACCACCTCCACCGCCCCCCGCTGCTGCCAGTGTTCAATCACCTGTTCGGGCTGATCGTAACCGTGCAGCAGTGTTTCGTCGTCCAGAGTTGTCAGCACAGTCGCACCGCAGCCGACCAGAGCCCGCATCGCCTCGGATGCCTGCGCTGGCGACGCCCAGAGGGCAGGCCTGAAATTCGGGTCGAACGCCAGCAGTCCCGTGCGTTTGTGCAGGCAGGCCACCAGACGTGCGCGGGCGGATTCCGGCAGTATTGCCAGACTGATACCGGACAGGTAAACCGCATCGAACCCCGCCAGACGTTGCAGCATCTCATCCGCCTCGGGGCCATCCAGTAACGCCCGGGCGGCTGAACTGTCACGCCAATAGTGGAAGACCCGTTCACCCTCACCGTCATTCTCGATCATGTAGAGACCGGGTCGGCGCCCACTCAGCCGGCGCACCCATGAGGTATCAAGACCGGCGTCGGCTAAATGCTGGCACATGGCAGTGCTCAGGCGATCATCGCCCAGCGCTGTGACATAACCGACCCGCGCCCTGCCGGCCAGCAGGCGCTGCAAGTAATAGGCCGTGTTATAGGAATCTCCGGCGAAGCTCTGGCAATACTGGGCTTCGCCCTGGGGCGCCAGTTCGACCATGCATTCGCCGATACTGGCGATTCGAAGAGGATGGGGGCCATATAACACTGTCTCGTCTGTTAGGCTGCGGCCCATTATTCGCGCTCAGCCTGACCACGTAAGGTCAGATGGCGCGGGTTGCGCAGCACGGGTTGCCAATATCCAAGCTGCCGTAATGAATATCCGCAAAGCTCGGCCGGGCAACCATAGCCACAAAAACAAAACGTAGTTTCAATTTATAAAAAACGATATGCCGAGTTTATACTGGCGTGTCAAGATCGCTACGCGGCAACCAAAAACTGCACGCTGGCAGTGCTGAGTAGAAAACGCATGCCAAGGAAAACACAGCAGGGAGCAGTGCCAACAGGCTTAAGCCTGCCTGGAGGCACTGTTTTCGAGGAGGGGTTATTATCTTTTTTGTAGCAGATAAAGAGGCAACTGTCGTGCTCAAGGAGCGCACACAAAGTTACGACCGTTACTGTTGTTCCCAGTCCATCGCCAGGCAACGATCAGACGCCGTATGACGGGTCGCCCACGTCCAGCAAATCCAGCCAGCGAGTGCGATATTCAGCCAGTCCAGTCAGATTACCAGGATGCTCAACAGCGCCAGGCACTGCGGTCTCCGGCCAGTCAAAGCCCGCTATCAACTGGGCGGCGCCCTGGGTCGTGCCGGTGCTGTCATCACTGGCCCGTACTGTCTGATCTGGGCGCAACAACTGCAGTACACTCAGGTAGACCGCATTGCGGGCAAAGCTGCCCTCGACAAAAATATCACCGGCGCTTTGCAAGCGGTCCAGGCAGTAATCCGTCATCAGGGCGCAATAGAGCGCGGCCAGTGCCGTGCGTTGCCGGGCGCTGAGACTGTCTTGGGGGCCGACCACTCCACCCTGGCGGTGCCGGAACGGGCCACCCTGGCTGGAAAAAGACGGCAGCGCAAAGACCCCCTGCTCCAGCACCCGTTGCAGATCTGCCAGATCACAGTCGTCGGCATCGCGCAGCAGCTCCCATTCCCGCCCGCCCATAAAGCGGATACAGGGCACCGGATCACCGAAAGCACTGACATTGGCGAGCATGTCGTCCTGCTCACTAATACCGGCCAGGGGCGCACCAATGCCCGCCATAAGGGTCCAGGTGCCAGTGGATATCACCGTAAAGGGCAGGTCGAGCTGGCGCAGATAGGGCACCAGGGATGCGTTACTGTCGTGGATGCCATTAATCACCTGACAATCCGCCGGCAAACCGAGTTCGCGGGAAAGCTCTGTCAAAACCGGGCCCAGCACCGCACCGGCCTTTTGCAGCGCGGGAAACAACGCCTGCCAGCCCATGCGCTCAACCAGCGATGAGTAGCACTGCTGTTGCGGCTGCCACAAATCGGTATGGCACCCCAGGGATGTCAGCTCACCGGCTGCAACACCACTCAGGCGCCAGCCCCAGTACTGCGGGTACATAAGAATGCAGTCGACGCGGGCAAAATCATCGGGCCTCGCGTGTGCCAGCCAGAATAGCTGTCGGCCCAGATTGAGCCCGCCCCCCAGCGCAGGGCTCAGTGTCTGTGCGTAGTCCGGGCGCACCGCGTTATAATCGCTATTCGCTTGTTCACACAGATCCGATTCGTAATCCAGTACCGGCAGCGCCGCTGTGTCGCCGGCCAGGCAAACCGCCGTGGCGCCGTGGGTGGTAAAGCTCAGAAAGCGAATCGCGTAGCGCTTCGCCAGGGTGGCAACGCCCTGGCAATACCAGTGCCAGATACCCTCGATATCCGCCTGCGGATAGGACTCGGCCAGGATCACCTCATTGCTGCGCTTGAGCGACTGGAGCAGAGCTCCGCTCGCGGCATCCAGGGCGCAGAGTTTGACATTGGTTTTACCAATATCCAGTACCAGAATAATCGACTGCATCTTCACTCCAGGCAGAACATAGGCTGTAGCGGGATCGACAGAGGCTCATGACTGCCCGGTAGGGCTTCCATTAGCGGACTCATGCTGTGCCACCAGCGCTGCATTACCGCTTCCTGCTTCAGCGCAGCAGCATCAAAGTTGTCTGGCACAGAGCAATGCGCGAACAGCTGCAGCGTCTGCGGCTGAAGATAGATATGGTAATCGCGGATGCCATAGCTTTTTAACAGTGCCGTCAGTTCGGGCCAGATTTCATCGTGGCGCTGGCGATACTGCGCCTCGCAGCCGGGCTTGAGTTGCATAACAAAGGCCTGTCTCATGGGGCGGACTTCCTGCCTTTGAATTTTATCAGCAGCACTGGCGTGGCTATCACGCCAATCAGCATGGCGCCGATAATGATGGACATCACTATGCCCGGCACATTCAGTAGACCCAGACCGAAGGTCACCAGCCCCATCAGGAAGACCGCGATCACCACCCCCAGAATAGTGCCCGCGCCCCCCATAATACTGACGCCGCCCAGCACCACCATGGTGATAATGCTCAG
Organism: Marinobacterium profundum; assembly: GCF_001528745.1. Taxonomy (GTDB): domain Bacteria; phylum Pseudomonadota; class Gammaproteobacteria; order Pseudomonadales; family Balneatricaceae; genus Marinobacterium_A; species Marinobacterium_A profundum. Next base: position 3,718 of record NZ_BCNS01000192.1, read on the forward strand.
CTCCCAGCCCAGCGCTATTGTGGGTCTGGTACTGCCCAGGCGGGAAGTCAGCAGCACCGAGGCCAGGCCTGATATCAGTCCGACCAGTACAAACAGAATCAGCCGGTGACGCGCCACATTTATGCCCGAATAGAACGCCGCAGTGGGATTGTTGCCAATGGCATAGGTGCGCCGGCCAAAATTGGTACGGTGCAGCAGGCCATAGAACAGCAGCGCCAGCACGCCAAATAACACGAACTCGAAGCTGAACACCCAGTACACGTAGCCCTGACCCAGGTAGGCAAAGCTCTCTGGATAGTTTTTGAGCACGGTATCACCCAGCAAAATGTAAGTAATGCCACGAAACAGGCTCATGGTACCGATGGTGACAACGATGGACGGAATCTCAAAACGCGTCACCAGCAGGCCGTTGACCAGCCCGCACAGCAGGCCTGTGACCAACCCCGCCAGCACGATCAGTTCGGTACCGGCGCCCGCCTGGGCCGTAAATCCCATGGCGGCCGAGGCCAGGGCGATAATCGAGGCTACCGAGAGGTCGATTTCGCGGCAGATAATCAGCATCGCCAGCGGCAGCGCCACCACTGCCTTCTCGACAAAGTTAAAAGTCGCATCCGACAAGTTCCAGGGATCCAGAAAGTACGGCGATGCCAGACTGTTAAGGCCGAAAACCACCGCTGTCATCAGCAGCAGAAAGAATTCCCAGGACAGTAGTCGACGCGACAATCCAATCGCGGGCAAGCCTGAGGTAGCCATAGGTTTATGCATTATTTTTTCCATGGGGCACACCTGTCATTGTCAGATTAGCCGGCGTGCAGCGCCGCTTTTTTCAGGATGATACGTCCGACCTTGCGCTCGGCGCGGGAGTTGGCAATAACGGCGATAACGATTACCGCACCCGAGATGGCCATTTGCCAGAACGGCGACACGCCCAGCACCGGCAGCGCATTATTGATGACTCCCAGGAACAGGGCCCCAAGTACGCATCCCTGCACCGTGCCTATACCGCCCATGATACTGACACCGCCGATCACGCAGGCGGCGATCACCTGCAGCTCAAAGCCCGCCGCAACATCGACATAGGCCACGGCATAGCGCGACACCCAAAGGTAACCACACAGGCCCGCCAGCAGCCCGGATATGCTGAAGGCAACAAACTGCAGCCGCCCCACCTGAATACCGGTATAAAAGGCCGCCGTGGGATTATTGCCCGCCGCATAGATTTCCCGCCCTAACCTGCGCTGGCGGGTAAAATGCACCATGATCACGATCACCAGCACCGAAACCCAGGCCAGCACCGGCAGACCCAGCACAGTGCTGCGGGGGATACTGACAAAACTGGCGCTCATTTCATGGGCATTGACCCAGGCACCATCACTGAGCAGAAACACCAGACCACGATAGATGCTCATGGTCCCCAGCGTCACCACTATGGCCGGGATACCCAGCTTCCACACCAGGGCACCGTTCACCACACCCAGCAGCAGCCCGAGCAGCGCACCGACACCCATCAGCAATGGCACCGGCAGTGCGGGATAGGCACTGTTGAGCATCGCCACCACCATGCCTGTCAGGGCCAGATTGGCCGCCACCGACAGATCGATACAGCGGGTCAGGATCACCAGCATCTGGCCCAGCGCCAGGATAATCAGAATGGAAGTGTCGTTGTAAACCGCCAGCAGATTGGATGGCAGCAGAAAGTCCGGTGTAATCACGCCCACCAGCAGGATCATGACCAGAATCAGTACGGCCAGCAGGATCTCTCGATTTTGCAGCATTGTTTTCATCTGTATTCTCCTCAGCCGCCGCTCGCCGCGCTTACGATGCGTTCGGCACTGAATTCATGGCGCGCCACTTCGCTCACCGCCTGACCTTCGTGCATGATGATAATCCGGTCCGCCATGCCCATAACCTCGGGCAACTCGCTCGACACCATGATCACCGCCAGCCCTTCCTGTACCAGCTCGGACATAAAGGCGTGCACCGCCGCCTTGGAGCCGATATCGATCCCTTTGGTCGGCTCATCCAGAATGATCACCCGGGGCTGGGTTGCCAGCCACTTGCCGATCACCACCTTTTGCTGATTGCCGCCAGACAAATTGCCAACTTTCTCGCGCCAGTTCGGCGCTTTCACCTGCAGGCGGCTGGCGTAGGTATCGGCCAGAGCGTACTCAGCTTCCTCGTTTAGCCAGCCTGAGCGGTTGATCTGGCTCAGCTGCGGCAAACTGATGTTCTGGAAGATAGACATTTCCTGCACCGTACCCTGGGCCTGGCGCTCTTCGGGCACATAGACAATACCGGCCTTGATGGCATCCGCCGGTGAACGGATATCCACCCTCTCCTGGCCAATTTCAACCGTGCCCTGCACACCCCTGGAAACCCCAAAAAGCGCCTGCATCAGCTCGGTACGCCCGGCGCCCACCAGGCCATAGAAACCCAGAATCTCGCCCTGCCTGAGTTCGAAGCTGATATCGTCAAACTCGGTTGGGTGACTCAGCTGTTTTACCTGCAACACTGTGTCACCGATCTTGGCGCTGGCCTTGGGATACACCTGCTCCACGGTGCGGCCCACCATCAGGGTCACCAGGCCTGCTTCATCGGTCTCGTCAATGCGGCCATCACCCACGTAGCAGCCGTCACGAAAGACGGTATAGCGATCGGCGATGGCAAAAATTTCATCAAACTTGTGGCTGATAAACATGATGGCGCAACCGGCCTCTTTCAGCCTGCGCACTATGGCGTAAAGCTCTTCGATTTCGTGGTGAGACAGGGCCGCGGTGGGCTCGTCCAGAATTACCACCTGGGCATCAAAGGACAGCGCCCGGGCAATGGCCACCATATGTCGCTGGCCAATACTGAGATACTTGAGGCGGGTTTGAGGGTCTATAGGGGCTTCAATATCCTGCAGTATTTGGCGCGCACGTGCATCCATACCGGCCCAGTCGAGCTGTTTGAAGCGCCCTTTGGTGAGGTAATGACCGGCGAAGATATTCTCGGTGACGCTGAGTTCGTCAAACAGCACCGTTTCCTGATGAATGGCGGTAATGCCAAGCTGGCGCGCCGCTTCCGGCGTATCCAGGGATACGGCTTCACCACGAAAGCGCAGTTCGCCGGCTTCGGGCTGGTAGATGCCGGTCATGGTCTTGACCAGGGTGGACTTGCCGGCACCGTTTTCGCCGATAAGCGCCGTTACCTGGCCGGGATAGAGGTCCAGCTGCACCTGATCGAGCGCCTTGACACCCGGAAAGGACTTGCTGACACCCCGCAAGGAAAACATGGGGTTGGAATCAGACATGGTGATTTCTTCTTATAGGTAACACGGGGCAAAAAACGCGCGGGGTGCAGCAGAACCCGGGGGGACCTGCTGCACGCCAGGACTTAAAAAATATCCGCGAACGCGTGCACGTTGGAGGCATTGTAAATGAAGGGTTCGGCCATGGCGGTGCTGCCGTCTGCTTCCAGACTGGCGGTACCGATTCGACCCATGCCAACGCTGGAGTCGGTCGCGGAGCCTTTGACCAGATTGTAGGAAATCATGGTGGCGGCATAACCCAGATCGATGGGGTTCCAGATGGCGAAACTTTTCACTACACCGGAATCCACATGCCCGGCCAGTTCAGAGGGCAGCCCCAGCCCAGTCACGAAGACCTCGCCGGCCCGACCCTGATCATGCACGGCCTGCGCAGCGGCCACGATACCCACCGAGGTCGGTGCCACTATGGCTTTCAGATTGGGGTAGGATTTGAGCAAACCCACAGTTTCGCGGTAACTCTTGTCGGCCAGGTCATCGCCATAGACAGTGGTGACCAACGTCAGATTAGGGTACTGCGGCAGCACCTTCTTCATTTCATCGATCCAGATATTCTGATTGGTGGAAGTCGGCGTGGCGCTGAGGATGGCGATATCGCCCTGCGCGGCGCCCGAGGCCAGCACAGCTTCAGCCGCCAGCTTGACGTTCATTTCACCGATGAGTGCATTGCTGGAAGGATTTAGATGCACCTGACGACCATCAGGCGCGACCCCCGAATCCCAGGACACTACCTTGATACCCCGCTGCTGTGCCTTTTTCAGAATAGGCACCAGCGCATCGGTATCATTAGCGGATACAGCAATGGCATCCACCTTCTGTGCGATCAGTGAATTGATCACCTCGATCTGGCCTTCCGCGGTGGTGGAGGTGGGGCCTGTATAGATGACTTCCACATCGCCCAGTTCCTTGGCAGCCTCCTGAGCCCCCTCGTTGGCGGCCTCGAAAAAGCCGATACCCAGCGCCTTGACCACCAGGCCAATGCGCACCGATTCAGCCTGTACCAGGCCACTGCTTGCCATTGCTGCTGCCACCAGGGCGCTCGCCACTAATTTTTTAAAAGGCATGTTCAGGTCTCCGTCTCGCTTGTTGTTGTTATCACGACAGTCGCCCGTGGGGCGATTTTTATCCGCTGGCTGCATCGGCCCGAGCTATAACGAGCCGGCAACCGGTATCCTCAATCAGCTTCTGTGTTTTGGCATCCACTCCTGCATCCGTAATAACGATATCCAGCTGTGTCAGCGGGCATACAATCAGACTGCTGCGCTGAGCAAACTTGCTGCTGTCTACCAGCAGAACGCGCTGTTCGGCCTGGCGCAGCAGACGTGTAGTGCCCTGCACTATCTGCGGATCTGTTTCCATTACCCCCAGGGAACCCACGCCCTGGGCGCCGAAAAACATCTTGGCCGCATAAAAACTGGCCGAGCCATCCTCCGGAAATGGACTCAGAATCAGATTCTGTTCCCGGTACACCTTGCCACCCGGCAAGGTCACACTGCACTTGCTGTGCTTGAGCAGGTAGTCAGCGATGACAAACGAATTGGTCATCACATGCAGCTGCCTGTTCTTGAGGTACTCAGCCATCATGTACGCGGTGGAGCCACCGCCAATAATGATCGACTCACCCTCTTCACAAAGTGCTGCGGCCTCCATGGCCACCAGACGCTTGGCCTTGGCGTTGATCGTCTGGCTGATGGCGAAGGGCCTTCCCGCCAGACTGGTGGTGGTGGGCGGATGCAGAGACTCAGCTCCGCCGCGCACCTTTTTCAACTTACCGGCCTTGTGCAAAAAGCTCACATCCCGTCGGATGGTCGCTTCCGAAGCTCCGAGCAGCTCCACCAGGTGACTGACCGTTGCCACCGGCTTCTCGGCGACCTCGGCCAGGATGATCCTATGTCGCTCACGTTCGTGCATAATCAGTCCTTGTCGATCAATATGGAGTATCAAAAAGGCTATTGCAAGCATTTTATGATTGATTATGACCACTATTGACTACAAATGAGTAGTGATATAAATTCAAAACCGTCAACACCAATCAAATAACTTCAATAACGCAAAACCCGTCATAATTGTGACAAGTTTTGCTTGCTTCAGCTAATAATTAATAGAAAAGAGGTTGTCCGCCATGCCTGCACTAGAAAGCCCCCTTCGCCAGATCCCCAATCACTGGGATGATCAGAAAGCCGCCAGCCTGACGGAACCCGAGCTGCTACAATACCGCTCCAATCTGCTGGGGTCCGACATGCGCGTGACCAATTACGGCGGGGGCAATACCTCGGCCAAGGTAGAATGCACCGACCCCCTCAGCGGTCAAGCCACCGAAGTCCTCTGGGTAAAAGGCTCGGGCGGCGATATCGGCAGCATGGATCTGGCGGGCTTTGCGACCCTTTATATGGACAAGTTGCAGGCTCTGAAGAATCTTTACCAGGGCGAGCAGCACGAAGATGACATGGTGGCCTACCTGGCGCACTGCACCTTCAACCTCAACAGCCGTGCTGCCAGCATCGACACTCCGCTGCATGCTTATGTACCTTACAAGCACGTCGATCACCTGCACCCCGATGCCGTGATTGCCATAGCTGCCAGCAAAAACAGCCGAGAACTGACCGAAACCATTTATGGCGCCGATATAGGCTGGCTCGGCTGGCGTCGGCCCGGCTTTCAGCTGGGGCTGGAACTGGAAAAAATCGCCCGCGAAAACCCGCATCTCAAGGGTGTGGTACTGGAAGCCCACGGCCTCTTTACCTGGGCCGACAGCGCCAAGGAATGCTATGAAGTATCACTGGAGATGATCAACCGCGCCCAGTCCTGGCTGGATGACCGCCTGCAGGGTCGTGCCTCCTTCGGCGGTGCCAGCCACCAGTCTCTGAGCGATACTGAGCGCCAGCGTATCGCCAGCCAACTAATGCCAATCATTCGCGGCAAAAGCAGCGAAAAGCAGCGTCAGATCGGCCACTTTAACGACTGTGCCGAGGTACTGGAGTTCGTCAACAGCGCCCAGCTTGAACCCCTGGCAGAGCTGGGTACTTCGTGCCCGGATCACTTTCTGCGCACCAAAATCAAACCGCTGGTACTGGCCTATGACCCGGCACAGGGCAACCTGGACGCCGTTATCGAAGATCTGGATAACCAGCTCGCTGATTACCGTGCCGACTATGCCGCCTATTATGAGCGCTGCAAGCACGACAACAGTCCTGCGCTGCGCGACGCCAACCCGGTGGTCTACCTGATTCCCGGTGTCGGCATGCTCACCTTCGCCAAAGACAAGGCCACTGCACGCATCGCCGGCGAGTTTTACGTCAATGCCATCAATGTGATGCGCGGCGCATCCGGCGTGAGCCAGTACATGGGCCTGCCGGAACAGGACGCCTTCGATATCGAGTACTGGCTGCTTGAAGAAGCCAAGCTGCAACGCATGCCCAAGCCCAAAGCACTGGCCGGGCGCGTTGCCCTGATCACCGGCGGCGCCGGTGGCATAGGCCGTGCCACGGCGCAGCGCATGCTGAATGAAGGCGCCTGCGTGATGCTGACCGATATTGATCAAAACAGCCTGAACGAAACCCTGGAAGACTTTCAGCTGCAGTACGGCGCCGACCAGGTTGACGCCGTGCGCATGGATGTCACGGACGAGCAGCAGGTACAACAGGCCTTCAGCAGTAGCTGCCTGCGCTTTGGCGGCGTTGATATCCTGGTGTCCAACGCCGGTATCGCCTCGTCGTCGCCGCTGGATGAAACCACCCTGGAAAACTGGAACTTCAACCAGAATATTCTTTCTACCGGCTACTTCCTGGTCTCCCGCGAAGCCTTTGCACTGATGAAGCGCCAGAAAATGGGTGGCTCGATTGTATTTGTCGCCAGCAAGAATGGTCTGGTAGCCTCGGCCAACGCTGCGGCCTACTGCACCGCCAAGGCGGCTGAAATTCAGCTGGCACGCTGCGTTGCACTCGAAGGCGCGCCCCACGGCATCCGCGCCAATGTGGTCAACCCGGATGCGGTACTGCGCGGCTCCAAGATCTGGACTGGCAAATGGAAGGAAGAACGTGCCAGCGCCTACCAGATGAACACCGATGAGCTCGAAGAACACTACCGCCAGCGCAGCCTGCTCAAGCTCAACGTCTTCCCGGAAGATATTGCCGAAGGCGTGTACTTCTTCGTGGCCGACCTGTCATCCAAGTCCACCGGCAACGTGCTCAATGTTGATGCCGGCCACGCACCCTCCTTTACCCGATAAGCCATAGGGCCCACGGGGCCCGAACCGCCCGAGGTTTACACCATGACAACAAAAACAATGACTACAAAATGCATGATCGACGCCCAGCTTATTGCCGAGCAGAATGCCCGCCAGCAAAGCGCTCTGGACAGCGATTACGCAGCACTGGGTGAACGACTGGCCCGTGTCGGTGGCGATATCGAGGCCCTGACCGAACAGGCGCGCCAGTTTGCTGTTGCCCTGCCTTCCTGGGGCCTTGGCACCGGCGGCACCCGCTTTGCGCGCTTTCCCGGCAGCGGTGAGCCGCGCAATATTTTTGAAAAAATAGACGACTGCGCCGTGGTGCACCAGCTCGGCCAGGCCACACCTGCCGTATCGCTGCATATTCCCTGGGATACCCCCTCGGATCCGTCTGAGCTGCTGCAGATTGCCAACGATCGCGGCCTGCATTTTGATGCCATGAACTCCAACACCTTCCAGGACCAGAAAGCCCAGCAAGAATCCTACAAGTACGGCAGTCTGAGCCACAGTTCCCAAGCGGTGAGGGATCAGGCGGTAGAACACAATATCGAAGTCATCGAACTGGGCCGCAAGCTCGGCTCCAACGCCCTCACCGTCTGGGTGGGCGATGGCTCCAACTTCCCGGGGCAGCAGAATTTCAACCGGGCCTTCGCGCGCTACCTCGACAGCACCAGTGCCATTTACAACGCGCTGCCGGATGACTGGAGCATGCAGCTGGAACACAAGATGTTTGAGCCGGCGTTCTATTCCACCGTGATTCAGGACTGGGGCAGCAGCTACCTGGCCGCCACCCAAATCGGTGAACGCTGCAAGTGCCTGGTGGATCTCGGCCATCACGCGCCCAACGTCAATATCGAAATGATCGTGTCCCGCCTGGCCCAGTTCGGCAAGCTCGGCGGCTTCCATTTCAACGACAGCAAGTACGGCGATGACGACCTGGACAGCGGCTCGATCAATCCCTACCAGCTGTTCCTGGTATTCAATGAACTGGTGGATATCAAGCAGCAGAACCCTGACTTTGCCCCCTTCTATATGCTGGATCAGTCACATAACGTCACAGATCCGATCGAAAGCCTGATTTACAGCGCAGCTGAAGTGCAACGGGCCTACATCAAGGCGCTGCTGATTGATCGCAGCACCCTGGAAGGCTACCAGGACGGTAACGATGCCCTTATGGCCCAGGGTACTTTGAAGGCGGCGTACAACCTGGATGTCGAGCCCATTTTGCAGATGGCACGCCTGCGCGATAACGGCGCCATAGATCCGATCAGTGCCTACCGCGCCAGTGGCTATCGGGCGCAGTGCGGCAAGGATCGCCCGGCGAGCAAGAACAGCAGCGGCTCCGGTATCGTCTGATTAGCTGAGCAGCTGGGCTGGCACTGCCGGCCCAGGCCCCGCGGTGAAACACCCAAAATCGGCTCATCTGAGCCGATTTTTCATTTCCCCTAACAACACCTCTCGGCACCGACCTTTTCGGCACCAGCCCCTAGGCGGCTGTCCGAGAATGCTGGCC
>NZ_BCNS01000193.1 GCF_001528745.1 Marinobacterium profundum
TGTCGGACAGCCTCCTAGCCATACCGGGCAACCCTCGGGTGCCACAACACTGAAACAAATAGAATATTTATTCTTTTTGTGTATTATATAGAATATATATTCCTTATCGAGCAATGCACGATGTTCGGATCCTCGGCGCCAGCAAGCCCTTAAGATCGTTCATGTCGGGAAGCCCACAGGCTAACAGAGGTCACTAACATGCATAACACAGCCGCGAAAAGCCCAGTACAGCAGGATGCCGAGCCCCAAAACCGCACACAGGAATGGCCCAACGATTTCAACCTGCGGGCAGAAGCCGCGGAACAGCAGGAAGTGGTGCAGGCCGCCAGAACCTGGCATCCGCTGCAGAGTCCGGCTCTGCACTGCTCCGAATACGATTTTTAAGCACACCTGACTCGGAGCAGAAGTACCGAAAAACAGGACCGCAAGACCCGACCAAAAGTCAGGCTGGCATGATGAAATAAAGATTAATTAACTAAAAATAATTGTTATAAAGTAATTTTTTGGTAAAAATTTTAGTTAATTTACCAAATTTTCTCGACCGGACGCTTTATTGCGGTTAGATTCTAACCAGAACGCAGGCGGCTGCGCAGGGCCGCATACCGCCAAGATGCGCTCGAGTCGGATGCGGATGCATTCGGGCAGAATCGCCCTAACAACACATGACGATACTCACAGAGGCAGACATGAGCAGCATTTCCCAGATCAAGGCGCGCGAAGTACTGGATTCACGCGGTAACCCTACGGTTGAAGCTGACGTCATTCTGGCGTCCGGCGTGATGGGCAGTGCCTGCGCACCGTCCGGCGCCTCCACAGGTTCGCGCGAAGCGCTGGAACCTGTCTCTTATACCCATCCGACGCTGCCGCC
>NZ_BCNS01000194.1 GCF_001528745.1 Marinobacterium profundum
CTCCCAGGCGCGGGTGCATCAGCATCTGGACATGGGTGAGGGCGAGATCGACTGGGACATCTTCTTCAGCACCCTGAGCGAAATCGGTTTTGATGGCGTGTTGTCGAGCTGCGTGTTCGCCTGGGAAGAGCGCGCCGAAGCCTCATCGCGCTACATGCGCGAGGAAATGCAGCGCTACGTCGACAAGTATTTCAAGTAACAGATCCACCATGTATCCGTTCCACATGGGCGCCCTAAAAGGTGCCCGTCGGTTTAAAAAAATACCAATAATCCAACAGTGACGAGTCCGCTATGACAATTAACATCGGTGTAATAGGTACAGGCGCAATTGGCGAGGATCATGCTCGCCGTATTACCGAGACGCTGGCAGGTGGCCAGATCGTAGCGGTAACAGATGTGAACATGGAACAGGCGCGCAGCGTGGTTGAGCGTCTGGGTCTGCAGGCCGAAGTCTATGCCAACGGCCTTGAGCTGATCGCAGCGCCGAATGTGGATGCCGTGCTGGTGTGCTCCTGGGGCCCGACCCACGAAGAGTTCGTACTGGCGGCCATTGCCGCTGGCAAGTACGTCTTCTGTGAGAAGCCGCTGGCAGTAACCGCCGAGGGCTGCCTGAATATCGTCAAGGCTGAAGTGGCCGCCGGCAAGCGTCTGGTGCAGGTTGGTTTTATGCGCCGCTACGACAAGGGTTATCAGCAGCTCAAACAGAGCATCGACAACAACGACATTGGCACGCCGCTGATGCTGCACTGCGCGCACCGCAACCCCACAGTGCCGGATCGTTACGTTACCAGCATGGCGATTGTCGACACGGCCATCCATGAGCTGGATGCCCTGCGCTGGTTGCTGGATGACGACTACAAAACCATGCAGGTGGTCTACCCAAGGCGCACCAGGCATGCTTTCGACCACCTGGCCGACCCGCAGATTCTGCTGATTGAAACCCTTAAGGGTGTGCGTATCGACCTGGAAATCTTCGTTAACTGTCAGTACGGCTATGACATCCAGTGCTCGGTGGTGGGCGAAGAAGGCATAGCCAACCTGCCGGAACCCCAGAGCCTGCTGATGCGCAAAGGCGCCAAGCTTTATAACGAAGTGCTGATGGACTGGAAAGACCGCTTTATCGAGTCCTACGACATCGAGCTGCAGGACTTCATTCGTGGCTGTGAGAAAGACGCCATTGGCGGCCCAAGCTCCTGGGACGGATATGCCGCCGCCGTTGCCGCCGATGCCGCCGTAACGGCGCAGGAAAGCGGCCAGGTGGAACCGGTGGTGATGGTCGAGCGCCCGGCCTTTTATAACTGAGCAGCTATAACTGAGCCGCGATCTTTCCCTTCCATCAATTTGTGTTATCCGGCGCTGAGCCTTGCACCCAAGGGGGCGTCGGATAAATTTGCCCAGGATAACGTCCATGCAGCCACTGAAATTCTCCCTTAACCATATGGTCGCACCGTCCATGACGGCGTTCGAATTGCTCGACGCCGCCAAGGCGCTGGGCCTCAAGGCGGTTGAACTGCGCAACGATGTGCAGCACAACAGCGTCACTGAGCTGGAAAACGCCCGCGCCATCGGTGCGCGCGCAGAAGAACTCGATATCGAGATTCTCAGCATCAATGCGCTCTATCCGTTCAATATCTGGAACGAGGAGCGGGCTGAAGCGGCCGAAAAACTGGCCCAGCTGGCCAGCGCCTGTGGCGCCAAGGGTCTGGTAATGTGCCCGCTGAACGATGGCGCCTATAAGACCACAGACGCGCAGAAAGCGGCCGGCCTGCTGGAAGCACTGACCGCTATCAAACCGATCCTGGAAAAATACAATCTCAAGGGCTTTGTGGAGCCGCTGGGCTTTCCAATCTCCTCACTGCGCCTGAAACAGGATGCCGTGGCGGCGATCAAGGCGCTGGACGCGGAAGACCGCTTTGGCCTGGTGCATGATACCTTCCACCACCAGGGCGCGGCTGAAACCGAATTCTTCCCGCAGCATACCGGGCTGGTACATATCTCCGGCGTGGAAGATGCCGCCATTTCCTTTGATGACATGCTGGATGCCCACCGTGTACTGGTCGGGCCCAAAGATCGCCTGGGCAATGTTGGTCAGATTCGGGCGCTGCTAGAGGGCGGCTACAGCGGTTATATTTCGTTTGAGCCGTTCTCAAGCGAAGTCACCGGCCTGGCCGAACCTCTGGTAGCGCTGGAGCAGAGCATTCGTTACATCAGCCAGCGGCTGGATGCGGCCTGATTTAATAGTGAGGCTGTGATGCGCTTGCCGCTCGTGGGGTGAGTGCGGAGGCTAGGCCGGTAAATAATATGTTGGTTAATAAAAAGGGCGATGAGTGAACTCATCGCCCTTTTTATTGATGGGTTTTAATGGGATGTTTTCGGCATGCCGCGTTTATTGGTGAGTTGGGAAATTGGTATATCATCCCGTTATTCTTCGGTGCTGCCTGAACCGTAGGAGCCCGGCCCCCGGGCGAAGGCTGTTCCTTGCGACGATTTATTGCACGTCTTATGACGCGATGGCGCTGTCAAACGCTTGCATCAGGCTAGATCGCAGCCGGGTAGGTTGGGTGAAG
>NZ_BCNS01000195.1 GCF_001528745.1 Marinobacterium profundum
CTCTGGTTGCACTTGCCGGAGTTGACCAGGGCCAGGTTTTCGTTAAAGCCGTTGGAGGACGCGCCTGGAGGACCGTAGTTGCCCAGCAGATCAACATAGAAGCTGACAGTATTTTTCCACTCCTGGCCGTCGAACTCAGGCTTCCACTGCTCATCGAACCAGCGTGCGCCAAAGGCATTGGCCATGGTGCTGACCAGCGCCATATTCTCGCCCCAGCCCGCCTTGCCGCGCAGACAGATACCGTACTGACCCTGATCCGGCTTGTGCAGCGCCTTGGCAAAGTCACGCACCTGCTCCCAGGTGGGCTGGTCCGGCATGGTCAGACCGGCCTCTTCAAACAGATCGGTGCGGTAATAGGTCATGGAACTTTCGGAATAGAATGGCAGGGCATAGAGGGTGCCATCGGCCGACAGACCGTTACGCACGGACGGGAAAATATCTTCCACATCATACTCAGCCGGCAGATTGCCCATGGGCGCCAGCCAGCCTTTCTTGCCCCAGATGGGCGCTTCATACATGCCGATGGTCATGACATCAAACTGACCGCCGCCGGTAGCGATATCGGTCGTCAGACGCTGACGCAGCACGTTCTCTTCCAGTACCACCCACTCCAGCTTGATATCCGGATGAGTTTCTTCAAAGGCAGTAGACAGCTCCTGCATGCGAATCATGTCGCCGTTGTTCACGGTGCCGATGGTCACAGTTGCAGCGTTGGCACCCAGGGATGCCAGGGCAATGGAGGATGCAAGCAGGGTAGGAATAAGACGTTGTTTCATTCAGTTACACTCCTGAGCTGATGCGCTGATCAGCTTTGTTATTATCTTTCTTGTTACCCTCCCCTGTACCTTCAATTGCTACAGCGAGGAGCGAGGGTAAGTCCATTACACGCCTGAGCGACGATCAAAACAAATGCATAAACTACTTAATTTATGTACTTTCTTGCACTTTCCTTATTTTAGCCTCGAATACAAAAAAGCTAATAAATAAAATAGATCCTTATTTATCAGTACTTTAAGTAAAAATCACACCAAAACCCACAGGGCAAAAGTGTACAGGTCGATCATGTCGGGGTAATCTGGCATCCGCACAGCACAGCACCGCCGGAGGCGATCAATCCATGCCCCAAAGCCCCGCCCGCAAGGCCGACCCTGCGTACGAGTTAATTACCCCTAATGAACATAGCTCGATTTTGTACCGCCAGCATGGTTTTCCCAACTCTTTAGTGCGTTGGCACTACCATCATGAATATGAGCTGCACCTGATCACACACAGCTCAGGCAAGGTATTTGTGGGTGACTACATCGGCAATTTCTACCCCGGCAACCTGATACTGACCGGCCCCAACCTGCCCCACAACTGGATCAGCCAGACCGACCAGGGTGAAACCTTCGATGAACGCGACAGAGTCGTTACCTTTACCGAGGAACTGATTCAGTCCGCCCGCGGGGTCTTTCCGGAGATCACCTCTCTGGATGCCCTGTTGCAGCGCTCAAGATTCGGCATTCAGTTTCAAGGCCCGGCACTGATCAGCCAGGTTAGCGCGCTGATGCAGGAAATATCGCAAACCGAAGGCCTCAAACGCTTGGCGGCCTTTTTGAGCTTAATGAGCCTGCTGGCGGAATCCGAGCAGTACGACCTGCTGTCGAGCGATCAGTACCAGCGCCTGGGCGGCGAGAAGAGTCAGCACAGGGTCAACCTGGCGGTGAATTACATTGTCGAGCACTACAAGCGGGATCTGAGCCTGGAAGAAGTCGCCGAGCATCTGGCCATGCAGCCAACTTATTTCTCGAAATTCTTCCGCCAGGCCACCGGCCGGCGTTTCGTGGAGTTCATCAACAGCCTGCGCATTACCAGAGCCTGTGATCTGCTGGCCCACAGCGACCTGCCCATCACCGGGATCTGCTTCGATGTGGGCTTCACCAATATTTCCAACTTCAACCGCCGTTTTCAGGCACTCAAGGGCATGACGCCCTCGGATTATCGCAAACTGACACCCCTGGGGCACTGACAAAAGCTATACGAGGGTGCGCCTGAAATTACAGCCGAATAAATGTGTGATCACTACTGGCCAGGGCTCAAGCGCCTGGCGCGGTGCGCGAGGATGCCCGCACCACCAGACTAGGTGCGGGGCCGGTGACGACCCTGCGCTTTACCTGGCCATTGATATGTTCGAACAGCAGGTCAATGGCCAGGACGGAAATCTCGTCCAGATGCAGATTGACCGCGGTGAGGGGCGGCTGGCAGCTCTGGGCCCGCAGGCCGTCGTAGCGGGTCACCACGCGGATATCCTCGGGCACACGCAGCCCCCTGGCCTGAATTTCCTTCACCACACCGACGGCAAAGGCATCCACAGGCGCACAGATCGCGTCTATGCCAGGGTGATTCTCCAGTAGCGCCCGGCATGCCTCGCGACCGGCGCTTTCGCCGCCGGCTTCTTCGGCGCGTACGATAATGACAGGCATCTCCCGCGCGCCGGCAAAATCCCGATACGCCTGCTCCATATCGACGTAGGAATGACGCGGCTGGGTGCCAATCAGCAAGGCGGTCTTCAGGGCCCCCTGCTCCGCCAAATGTTGCAGCAGAATGCGACCGGTCTCGTAGCCCTGCAGGTCGATATAGGGCAGGGCCTGATCCCCCTCCGGCTGGCGACCGATGGACACGACCTGTACGCCGCGACGCTGCAGCTGTGTGACATTGCGATCATGGGCCGCCGGCTCAATTACCACGGCGCCATCGATATCCAGCTCATCCAGCAACGCCTCTGCCGCATCCAGCGGCGGTACCAGCACCAGCGCCAGCCCCTGCCGCAGCGCAGCTTCCATGGCAGAACCCGCGATCTCCATCATGAAACCCAGCCGCGACGGGCCACCGGCCACGGAAAAGGGCATAGACGATACCAGCGCAATGGAGTTGGCCTTGCCGGTGCGCAATCGCTGCGCCCGCAGGTTGGGGCGGTAGCCCAGCTGCTGTGCGATTTGCTTCACCTTCTCCCGCGTTCGGGGATCAACCTGGCCACGATCATTCAGCGCATGGGAGACGGTGGTACGGGAAACGCCTGCCGCCCTGGCAACATCGGCAATGGTCAAACGGGACTGGGCCCGCGCGGGGGATTCAGACATGGGGCACTCGAACTCAGGCTGCACAGCGTCTGAGTATACTCAAAGCCACGGCTGTTCTAAATCGATTTGGAATCCCTGGGCCCCAGAAGAATTCGATACTCCCTCGCCTTGAAACAGAAGCAGTTGACAGAAGTTAGCAAGGGAGTTAGGTTTACCAAATCGATTTAGGCCACGACAAAATGCAACCCAAATCGATTTATGCATGCCTAGCCTTTAGGTTTCCGGGTTTCAGGACCCCGTATCTTCTTTTCTGCCGGAACGAGGTACGGGGAATTTTTTACCTCAACCCCAAATCGATTTGGCCAGTGCCCTGCAGCCACATGCTTTGATGCCTTAACGCCGACAATAAATACAAAGGAAAATCAAAATGCTAAACACAGATGCCGTGGGCAAGATCGCCCCCGTGGATGAAAAGCTGCCAATACGCACACTGCTGGCCTTCGGGTTGCAGCACGTGCTGGTCATGGCCGCCTCCCCCATCGCCTCGGTCTTCCTGATGTCCAGAATTCTGGGCTTCGATGCCGACCTCACCGCCAGCCTGCTCAGCGCCACCTTTCTGATCTGCGGCCTGGGCACCTTGCTGCAGTCCATTGGCTACGCGGGCTTTGGTTCCCGTCTGCCATTTATCATGCTGCCAGGGGGCGCCCCGATCATTCTGTTTATTCAGATTGCGCAGCAGTATGACGCCGCAACCGCATCGGGCGCGGTCATTCTGACCGGGCTCTTCTATTTTATTGTGCTGCCGGTGTTCAAGCGCCTGCTGAGGTTCTTCCCCTCCATGGTCATAGGCACCATGTTGCTGCTGGTCGGTGTCAACCTGGTAAAAATCCTGGGCCTGCTGATCGTCGGCAGAAACCCTGAAGCGGCTGATTTTGCCGATCCCGGCAATATCTTCCTGGCCTTTGTAACCATCGCACTGACGGTACTGATGGCGCGCTTTCTGACGGGCATATTCAAGCAGCTGGCCATTCTCGGCGGCCTGATCGGCGGCACCCTGATCGCCTTCCTGATCGGCGCCATGCATACCGAGAACTTCAGCCTGACACCCCTGGTCGGCGTACCCGAGGTACTGCCTTTTGGCATGCCCACCTTTGATATTATCGCCGCCCTGCCGCTGATGATTTTCTGCATGATCTCCATGGTGGAAGCCACCGGACAAACCGTGGCCATCAGCGAGGTGGTCGGCAAGGAACTCGACAAGGAACGCGACGTTGCCCGTACCATCCGCGGTGACGCCATTATTTCCTTTCTGGGCGGTTTCTTTGGTACCTCGCTGATCATCACCAGCGGCGAAAATATCGGCGTGGTGCAGGCAACCGGCATCCGCTCACGCTGGGTCACTGTGGCGGCCGGCTGCATGCTGATTGTCATTTCGTTTCTGGCCCCCTTTACCAGCGCGATTCAGGTCATCCCCGATGCCGTGATTGGCGGTACCGGGCTTGTGCTCTTTGCCATCGTTGGCGTTATGGGCATTGAAATGCTGCGCCGTACCAACCTGCGTGACAGCGCCAACATGTACATCGTCTCGGTTGCCCTGGCGGTGGGCCTGTTTCCCATCCTGGTGCCCGGTGCCTACAGCAACTTCCCGACCGGCATCGCCGCCTTCCTGGGCAACGGTGTCGCCGCCGGTGCCATTACGGCTGCGGTACTCAACGCGATCTTTCATCACACCCAGTCTGCGCCGCAGTCTGAACCTGAGCCTGCACCGCTGGACAAGAACATCCAGTCGCAGAACTGATCCCGCTCGAATACCCGCAGGTCCAGGGCACCGGCGGGACCCAGGTCCCGTCGGCGCCCGCTACATACTCTCAATGAACACACTGGTGGAATGCCAATGACAGCCCCCTACTCCCCCGACAGTTTTAACGCGCCTAAACAGATTCTGGCCCCCGAGTGGCTTCTGCTCAGGGACAAGCCGGTACAGGGTCAGGCCCTCCTCGTCAGCCAAGGGAACATCAGCGCCGTCGGCAGCGTCGCCGAGCTGCAGCGTCAGGCGCCCGGTGTGCCGCTGCTGCCCTTGCCTGGCCGCCTGATCATGCCCGGTTTTATCGATACCCATCACCACCTGACCCAGGCCTTTGGCAAGGCGCTGGTGTTTGGTGAACCGTCGGAGATATTTCGCCGTGTCTGGGTGCCACTGGAGGCCAGCCTCGATGAAAACTTCCTCTATCTGAGCAGCAAGCTGGCGGCACTGGAAGCCCTGCGCGGCGGCTTTACCACCGTCTGCGATGCCGGCACCCGCTCGGCCGCAGCCTTGAGCAGCATTGCCCGCGCCACCGAGGAAGCCGGCATTCGCTGCGTGCTTGGCATGGTCTGCAATGACAAGCAGGGCACGACCCTGCTGGACAAAAACAGCATCCTCGCCAGGGCCGACCAGCATATCAGTGCCTGGCAAGGGTCCGGCCAGCTGGTCAGCCCCTCCCTGGCCATTCCCATACCCGAGATTGCAACGGACGAGATGCTGCGCGCCGTTTCATCCCTGTGCCGTGAAGCCGGCATCATCTTTCAGACCCATGCCAATGAACACCTGGTGGCGGTTGAACGCTCACTGGAGCAGCGCGGCCAGCGCCCCGTTGAACATCTGTACCACGCCGGCGCTCTGGGCCCCCAGACACTGCTGGCCCACGCCACTCTGCTGACACCGACTGAAATCCGCATGATTCAGCAGACCGATACCGCTGTCTCCTACAACCCGGTAGCCAGTGCCTGGAAAGGCAATGCCGTGGCCCACGCCGAACTGATGCACGCCTTCAATATCCGCCTGGGACTGGGCACCGATGGCACCCGCAGTGATGGCTTTCGCCTGATGGATTACGCCGAGGCCGCCCAGCGCTTTGCCTTCGGCATGGCCGCCGGCGACTCATCCTGCGGCGGTGGCTGGCCCTGGCTGGAGAAGGCCACTCTGGGCGGCGCCGACGTACTCGGACTGGGCCGCAAAACCGGCGAAATTGCCGCCGGCCGGGCGGCCGACTTCCTGCTGATCGATCTGGAGGTTCCGGAGATGGTGCCATCCTGGGATCTGAGCTGGGAGCTGGTGCGCCTGGCCAACCGCGACCAGATCGAGGGGGTCTTTGTCGATGGCAAACTGCGGCTATGGCAGGGCTGGCCACTGGACTGGGATGCCCGGGCGCTGATGCGCCAGGTCAGCGCAGAAGCCAAAGCCGGTGTTGCCGGCGCCCCGATCCAGAAAATCCACAGCTTCTCGGATCAGCACCGGCAACAGCATGCCGAGCGCAGCCGCCAGAGCCCGGGCAGCCAAGGCCCAGCGGATACCCTTGTCGCAGCATGCAGCGGCTGATACTCACATGCTTTCCTCAATCTGCAACACAGGATAAATGCCCCCTATGAACCCGGACATTTTTGGCTGGCTGGCGCTGGCGGTGGCCAGCGGCGCCTTTATACAGGGCAGCACCGGCATGGGCTTTGCGCTTATCGTCGCCCCGGTGCTGGGCATACTGCAGCCCTCGCTATTGCCGGTCGGCCTGCTGGTACTGATGCTGCCCCTTAATGCCGCCGTTGCCTGGCGCGAACGCGATGCCATTGACCTGATGGGCACCAAGTGGATAACGCTGGGGCGGGTGCTGGGGACCTTTGGCGGTCTCTGGGTGCTGATCGTACTGCCACTCAATTACCTGAACATTCTGATCGGTGTTTCAACCATTGCCGCCTCGGTCGCCACCTGGCTGGCACCTGTTTTTTCCCCCGGCAAGCGGGCTTTCGTCTCCACCGGCGTGATCACCGGTATCACCGAAACGGCAACCGGCATTGGTGGCCCGCCGCTGGCGCTGGTGTACCAGCATATGCCGGTGGCGACGCTGCGGGCCTCGGTCGCGCTTTGCTTTCTTATCGGTGAAATTGTTTCCCTGGCGGTACTGGCTGGCAGCGGCCACCTGGAATCCAACCGCATCACCCCCATGCTCTGGCTGCTACCTGCCCTGCTGGCCGGCATGCTGCTGAGTCATTGGGTACACAAATCCATCAACGGCCGTTTTCTGCGCAACTTCGTCATGCTGTTTGCGATCACTTCGGGCTTTTTTGTACTGCTGAATTAGGCCAGTACATCACTGGCTCCCCCGCCGGGGAAGCCAGTGATGTACTCAGGGCACCGCCCTGAAACGCAATCTTCCTCCCTCGCCTTCAAGCCCCAGCAACAGCTCACCGCCTTCGACGCTAAAGCTTTCCACCGTCTCCAATGCCTGGCCGAAATCCGAATCCAGCGAGCCCAGTACGCAGGCCATCATGGTCGTGACGACGGAACCGATTTTTAGCCTGCCGTCGCTACCCCCGGTCATAATCGAACTGCCGGGATCAAAAGCCCTTCTCCTGCACCACGCAACTGTGCTGCGCATAACCACCCGCCAGCGCAATGACTGCTGCCTGAAACAGGAAAACAGCCGTTACGGGTAACAAAACCGTTATTGCTGGATGTAAGGCCGTGCGTGCAGTCGTTGTGTTACCGCCCGAAAGCGAAGATTCGCCGGACTGACCGATCATCACAGAGGTAACCGGCCAAAGGTAGCTTGGCGGTGAGTGCATTAGTGCTTGACTGAATGCCCCTAACGACCCAAAGCGGACATTGCTTCTTCTTGAGCCGTAACGAACATTGGTGAGCTGAAAAATAAGTATAATGTCCCCTGAATTCACACACACGGTCGCTCGCCTCTAGGCCAACCAAGTTCTATAATTAAAATTTATTTTCTTGGGCTCAATTAACTTAAAAATATGGGCTACATGCAAAACAAGTTTTATAACAATGGATAATCTATGAAAAATTTTAATAGATCTGATGAGGAATGGAGTCAGTCTGAATATAGAATTCTAAAAATGGAGTTTTATAGTGGACTGCCTATCTCGGAAATATCTGATAGGCACCTTAGAAGCTATAGTTCAATTATTTTACAATTACATAATTTAAAATGTTTACCATGGTTTCTTATACACAAAGACAATAAATATGATTATTCAAAAAATCAAATCGTATGTAAAGCATTCAAACTAGGCATATCAATTGATGAAATTAGCCAACTAGAACATATTTCATACTATCGAACTTTCTTGATATTAAGTTTCAATGGCCTGTTGGATAGTTATGTCGATGAAAAATTCAGCAGTTTCTATGAATTTAACAATATTAATATTTTTGATTCGTTAAATTTCTTTCAGGGTGTTTTTCGAGATATAGAAAACTTGAATAAAGTTAATGTAAATGAAATCGAATCATATCTCCCAAGTAATTTCAAAGGGTTGACGATTAAGGATAGAATGTTCTGGAATGAATATATAAACAACGAAGATAAGGATTGGTTTTTAACTGATCCTTTTGGACAAGATCTCTATGGAGATGAAGTAAACTATCAGGAAAGAGTTGTAGCTCTATATTATGGAAAAAGAGACATTGATAGTATGAAGGATGTATGCTGGGTTTTTTATTGGAATGGTTTTGTATATCCTTATAATCCAATTAGGTATTATGATGTAGATTTTGATTTGATGATGTCAAAAATAACACCTTCAAACCAGCTAGAGGATAGGCTAGTCGGTATTTTTAGGGACAAATTAGAACCGGAAAGTGTAATAGAGTATATAAGATATAGCTATATATTAGGATGGAGGGACTCGTTTTCATCAAACTTTAAGTCTTTTGACTCTTGGTTAAACGAAATTACTAGATATGCTTTAAAAGTATCTATAGATTTAGAAGAAAAAGCAAGCATCCCCGGTGAGCAGTATTTAAGTTTTTTGAGTTTTAATAGTGCTGTATTGGAGCTTTTCAAAGGAACTATAGTGGACGATTTGACGCAAAAAAAAATTAGCAGTAGTTTGGAAAGAATTCAGTCAAAATATAATTTGCGATCGGAAATTTATATTCAATTGCCGCCCCCTAGGCTTAATCCAGCTTCTTTTTAGTAATGCCTATGTGGAGTTGACTGTTATCCTAAGTAGAAAGGCGGATTGTACGGTCTGTAGGGCTATGGCTGGTAAGCATTGATGGGGTCTGCTCACGAAAAATGGTGATCGTCTATGGGCGACCGAATGGCAATTCGGACAGAGCGGAGCAAGGTCCGTTTTCAACTCCAAAAAATTGTAGTTCTCAGGAATATCGATTTCCCGCCATACCTCTGGGATTCTATTTTTTAGAGAAATTCTAAACCAATATATTTTCTGATATGTGTAACTTATTTGAGCCTCTGCATGTTTCTATTTACTCTACTAGTGGCATGTACCGCACTGCAGCTTGTTAAATTTCATTTGGCTTGAACAATGGTAATTTACTAAGCGAAATTCCGGGAACAATATACCTAATTCTCAGCTCATTAATGTCTGCTTTAGTGCCGTTAGCGACCGTATCGGTCACATGTGCCAGGCGGCGATTAGTAATGTCACTTGCGGGGTTGCTGCTGATAAACGCGCTCTCGAAAACGGTCGTTTATGAGAACACCGCGTACCGGTTCAATAGGAGGGAAAGCAAGGCGGCTAGAGATGTTGAAAACACGCCAGCAGCCTACCGCTCAGCTCATTGCTTCGGTGACTTCCACACACTTTGAAGCTGGCATGAAAAGCCGTGTTATGCCGTCATCCATCTCGATTTCTTCAAAGCCGTAACTCAAATAGAAACCAGCTGCGCCATCCTTTGGGTCGACTACCAACCCAATTACAGGCGCCAGCCGTGGGTCGGCTGAGAGGTAAGCCGTATCTCGCATGGCCGCTAGTAGCAGTTGCTCACCGATCCGTTTACCTTGGTGGGATCGATTAACGGCCATACGGCCCAGGAGGAGGGCTGGTGCCCCTTGTTTTGGATATTTTTCGAGGCCATGCAGCATAGTATTGGCTATCGAGTAATAGCCAATCACTGTAGCCGGGTCATCAGGGGACACCAGCACCTTGGTTCGCGACAGGTTGCGCTTTGCTGCAGAGACAGCCTGGGTGCAAAGCCACTTGTTAAGGTGGTCGACGCCGCAGTCGAACGCCTCTCGATTGTGGACAGCCTTGTTCAGTGGCTGTAGTTCAAGTGGAGTAGAAACCGCCATGTTCTTTGAGTCTCCGTGCCGCGTTTCGCAGCTTTGAATTGATCGGAGACGGATTCTCCAGTGCTTGCATGATCTGCTCTTGCCCTCGTGCAGACAGCGTGAACTCTTCGTGAGCTGAGATCACAGCTCTGGCACGCTGGATGGCGCACTCGCGCAAGAAATCGGATACCGAAACCCCGGAAATATCCGCCGCATCTTGTACTAGCTCAATCACCTCAGCAGAGGCTCTGGTTACGAGTCTCTGAGGGGCGTGTTGTGTAGTCGCCATTACAAAATCACCTTTCCTTCTTTCATGTGTGTTGCCGGACGGCTAAACAGGCCGTCAGCGCGTAGACAGGGCGTTACCTTAATCACCGGCCCTATCTGTATGCCAGAATGGCACACAATGTGTCTAGGGTCAAATTTGTGTGCCATTCTGGCATACATCATGTTCAGGCGGGCGGGATGGTGGGTGGGGCGTTGGATAGCAGAGGTGGGAGCCGCCGAACATTTGTCACATAATAATCAGATTCACTCCTTTGTAGGTCTTACAATAAATAACGGGTTAAGTGACAATTTTTCACCAAAAGACTACTATGCCGAAGAATGTCACATAATCGAACGTTTATATTACAGAGGCTTTCATGCAGATCGGTTACATGTGGGTGTCCAAGGCGGACGGTTCTCAGGCAATGGACTTGCAACACGACGCGTTGATCGCCGCCGGACTAGCAGCTAATCATCTCTATGAGGATATGGCCTCAGGGCGGAGGGATGACCGGCCAGGTTTAGCTGCGTGCTTGAAAGCCCTCCGGGAAGGTGACACGTTGGTGGTTTGGAAGCTTGATCGGCTTGGACGAGACCTACGCCATTTGATCAACACCGTTCATGACCTCACAGCTCGAGGCGTCGGATTAAAAGTGCTGACCGGTCACGGTGCAGCCATCGATACCACCACTGCGGCGGGCAAGCTGGTATTCGGGATCTTCGCGGCGCTGGCCGAGTTCGAGCGAGAGCTGATTTCCGAGCGAACGGTCGCCGGGCTCGCCTCGGCGCGCGCTCGCGGCAGGAAAGGGGGGCGCCCCTTCAAGATGACCGCCGCCAAGCTACGCCTGGCGATGGCCAGCATGGGGCAACCGGAAACCAAAGTCGGCGATCTTTGCGAAGAACTAGGGATTACCCGGCAGACGCTATACCGGCATGTGTCGCCTAAGGGCGAACTGCGGCCAGACGGAATAAAGCTGCTCTCCCGCGGTTCAGCCGCATAAATAGAGGCGACCTGGAACGGGGCGCTGTTCAGTGCGGCAACGATCCGATTGTCGGTATCGACCCAAAGCAGACAAAAGTTAAGTATACTGCACCCTGAATTCCGGCCATGGACCAAAAGGGAAGACATAGATGGAATTAGGTATACTGTCCCCGAAACTACACGAAACTCAAAATTGCGTCTATCTATTAAGTCCTGAAAGAGTTTTCAAAGGCAGCGGAGCTCAACGAATAAATATTTTAATACGCTGCGAAAACATAAAAATATAAATTGACTTCTCATTGCGGGCCGCATAGAAGAAATAATTATAAATACGGAGATGCTAAAATGGAAATTATTTTAATTATTGCCTTTATCGCTTTTGTCGCATTTTTGATCGGAAAAGGACAAGGCAAGCCTTATCAA
The DNA here is from genome assembly GCF_001528745.1 of Marinobacterium profundum. Lineage (GTDB taxonomy): Bacteria > Pseudomonadota > Gammaproteobacteria > Pseudomonadales > Balneatricaceae > Marinobacterium_A > Marinobacterium_A profundum. The sequence goes on from NZ_BCNS01000195.1 coordinate 11,799, forward strand.
GAAGTTAAAAATATGACTGATGGAGAATTGCTTGTTTATAAAAAGCAATTCGAAGATAGGGCCTCATTAGCATTAAAAACTGGAAAAATGCAGAAGTATAACGAGCTCTTTTCACGAATTAAGGATTTCGAACAAGAAATAGATAAACGTTTTGGTTCTACATCAGCCCCTTCTGAAGAAGAAACGGCGGGATTTCTCATTGGTCGCCATATCGAAATGATGGCGGAGCTTATGGATAAAAGAGGCTTAACAGAAGAAGAAGCTTCAAACATCCTTCAAGAAAGATACGAATCACTAGTCATGAAAAATATCAATGACGGGTTCGATAAAGACCGGGCAGCAGAGAAGGCGTTAGAAGAAGTATATAATTTCGTCAAAGAAGCGTAATCCTTACTCAATTATGGCTGATAATGGGAATTCCGGGGACAGATACCTATTTCCCAGCTCATCTAGGTCCGCTTTGTGCCGTTAGCCGACGTAGAGTGAAACGGTGCAGTTCGCTCCGATCTACCGTAAACCGCTCCTGCGTTTACAGCATCCATGGTGGTCAGTACACCCTATGTCTGATGCTGCCACCCGGGTCCCGTTAGAAGCCGGCGAGCACTGGACCTATTTTTCGATCAGGCCCGTCAGGGGCGAGGCATGGATGCCGAGCCGTCGATGCGGCACAAGGATGTGACATTTCTCATCTTGAAAGCCGGTGTCCGGAAAATCGGTCCAGCGCGCAGCGAAAAGGCTTCTGCGGGCGCATTCTTCAAGGTAAAGAGCCTTTGCTTACTTTTCTTTCGCGCGAGCAAAGAAAGTAACGCGCCAAAAGGCGAAACCAGGATTATCCGACAACAGAAAAGCTCCAATAACTCGACAACTTCGAAAGAAGTCAGTGCAACCCCGCTGTTGGGTTACGATCCTTCGGATCTTCAACCTACAAACTATTTTTCGATCAGGCCCGGCAGGGGCGAGGCATGGATGCCGAGCCAATGCCTGCACCCGGCCCTGGCTCAACATCACCGACCCGCCGATATAACAGAACGGCCTGCTACCCCTTATGGAGCCGGCGAGCACTGAGGGCATTGTGCGATCAGGCCCGCAGGGGCGATACAGGGACTGTATCGCCGCCGATTAGCACATGGATGTGCGTTAGCGGCGCCCGCAGAATGACTTCAGAGCGCAGCGCAAAGGCTTCACTGGGGCTGTACGTATCAACCACATAGGTTACAAAGAATATAACCCACATAGGTTACACTTTTATCGTTAAATACCGAGCCGATTTTTCCTTCATCGTGCGAATATCAAATCCTCCCAGTCGGATAGGCCCGAAGTACAGATCCCAGATACCATCGGCCACTTCCTCAAGCCCGACCTGCTCGCCCGCCAGTAAATACGCCACATAGACCTGACAGCCACGCCAGTAGACAACCCCACTCGGCTGCACCTTTTTCACGTCGAAGTAACTCGGATAATGCAGCGGTGGCAGGCGACTGGGATAGGGCCGCGGCGAGGGTGTATAGACGCAATCAGGCATTGTTTGCTGCAGCGCTTCATGCGGGCGCTCGCAATTGTAGAAGTGCCTGAATCGGTCCAAGTCCTGTTGCTGGTCGACCATGTTTGCCGCCGGTGCCGGCAGTACCCATTCTTTCAGGGTTCTGTGCATGCGCTCATGCTGGCCATTCTGTTGCGGCTTCCCGGGCTCAATGCGCTCGGGCAGGATACCCAGGTGAAGCCACCAAATCGACAGCTTGGATAACCCGCCTCTGGCGACCGTCGCGAAAGGGACGCCATTATCAGAGCGGATGCGTGACGGTAAACCAAACTCTTTGAAAAGACGGACAAAAACAGGCTTGCTCAGCGCAAAGCGCGTGCTTACAAGTCCCTGGCACCCCAGCAAATATCGGCTGCTATGGTCCATCACTGTCAACGGATAACACCAGCGCCCGTCCTGCATTTTGAACTGCCCTTTGAAGTCGACGCTCCACACCTCGTTGGGGTCCTGGACATCGGCGAAAGGATGCCGTGAGGCGGGTACTCGCTGACGCCGCCGTTTGGGTTTGATGAGCCCGGCCTTGCGCAGAATATTGTAAACGGTGGTCGTTGAGGGCAACTCCTCGGGTGGGAACTGCTCTTCCAGCAACTTAAGCAGCTTCTTGGGACCGAGTCGTACGCGGAACTTCCGGCGCAGGCTGATAATCGCCTCGCGGATAGCATAGGGCGTTTTACCGCTTATCTGTAACGGTGCCCGGCTTTGGCTCTCCAGGCCACCCAGGCCCTGTTCTCGGTAGCGAGAAGTCCACTTATACCCGGTCTTTCGGCTGATACCGTAGCGCGCACAGAGCGCCGTCATGGTGATGCCACCACGCAGATAATCCGCCATAAAAAGCACTTTCTGATCCATAGGACACATCTCCAGCCACGGCATAGGCACCTCCTCGTCGACGCTTAAAGCCTAGAGAAGTGTTACCCATGTTATTGAACTGAACTGTTACCTATGTGGGTTAACCGTACCGTCGTGCTTTCTTTGGTTACTTTCTTTGCACGAGCAAAGAAAGTAACGCGACCAGGAGGTCGTAACAGGGATTATCAGAAAGTCACCGTAGTTGGCTGTTTTGCAAATTCCTGCGAAGGATGCCCCTCCCTCCTATTCGATTACCAAAACCAAGTAGTTTGAGTCTTGTCGGACGGCCTCAGGCGGGGCCTGTGGCCACAGGACGCAGCGGATCCTGAATCCATTCGCCCCAGGCACCCGGACAAACCCCGGAGCCATCAAGGACCG
>NZ_BCNS01000196.1 GCF_001528745.1 Marinobacterium profundum
GGGAGAGCAGGGGCAGGTACGCGGTCCGAGGGGAAAGCAGGAGCAAGGGGCAAGTTAAAAGGCGAAAGGGGCTATGCGTAGCTAGGAGGCTGTCCGAGAATGCTGGCCGTAGCGAGAGCCAACTGATTTGAGCGGGTTTTTGCGGTGCTTTAAGGCAAATAGTGGTTCTATTTAACAAAAAAGAGAACACAAAGTGACCCCTCTTTACCGGAGAGAATCGGCTTTTCCGCACGACTGCATGGATGCAGGCGGTAGAGCGAAGCAGGATGCCCGAGCCGAGTAGATCAGTGTTAAGTCCGACAGGCTGCTAGCCGGTATATGCGCCGGGGCGCTGTTTGTCCGTCAGATTATTAGTGATTCATACCCTTAGGTGAAAGGGCGTCTCTATCCGGAGGCGCCCTTTTTTGTGCTGTGGAGCCAAAAAATAGCGCTGTTACACAGCTTGTTTTGTGGCCTCAGGGTCAGGTGCTTGTGCCGTCATAGCGTTTATTCCTACATATTTTCTGTCATTTTTCCTATTATCGGAAATATTGTTAAAAATCGAAAAAAGGCCTTTGACGCTGCTGCGCGCCAGAGGGAAGATCCTGTTCAGAGGACGACAACCATGACCCAAAAAGACACCTATCAGCTCAAGACACTGGGCCGCGGACTGGAAGTTCTGGCCTTGCTCAAGGCCGCGGCTGCGCCTGTGACACTGTCGGCGCTGTCGCGCCAGCTCAATGAGCCGACCACGGTTATTTTCCGGATACTGAAAACCCTGGAAGCCTGCGGTCAGATCCGTCAGGACGGCGCCGGCAAGGCCTATGGGGCTGTAATGCAGTCACAGGATGAAGGGGCGACTGTGCTCAGAGCCATCGCCACAGTGCGTGCCCTGGGAGACGTCTATCCGGCGAATCTGTCGGTCACTGAGCTGGCAAGGCTGCTTGCCTGCGAGGCAGCGGATCTGGCCGGTCAGCTGCGGGCGCTACGCAGCGAGGGGGTCATTGAGGAAGCGCCTGAGGGGTACTGGCGCCTGGCCCATGGGTGTCTGGCGTTGGCATCACCGCTGATCGGGCAGGATGATCTGGTCGCGGATCTGCAACCGATGATGGAAACCCTGAGGCGCGAGACCCGCGAGACGGTGCTGCTTTATCGCATCAGTGGCGAGCGTCAGACGGTGGTGGTGTCCCTGGCCAGCCCGCAGCCGATTCGTTACGTGCTGGGCGTTGGCAGTTCTTTCCCGCTATATCTGGGTGCCGGCGGCAAGGTTGCGCTGGCCTATATGCCGGCGGCCGAGGCCCGCCGTTATCTGGATCAGGCCGAGCTTGTGCCCAATACCGACTATGTGCCTGAGGCGGATGATATCCAGCGGATGCTCAGCCGAATTCGTCACGATGGTTACGCCATCAGTTTGGGAGAGCGGGTCGAGGGCGCGGCGGGTATAGCCGTGCCCATTTGTGGCGCCCAGGGGCAGTTGCGGGCGGTTATGAGTATCGTACTGCCGGCGTTTCGTACCAGTCGTGCACAGCTTGAAATCATGGCAACGCAGTTGCGTGGCAGCCTGGCCGAGGCCGGCTACCGGATTGATGCCGGCAGTTAGCAATACAACAAGATCGAGAGGAGAAGAGCATGATTCGTGATGAGCAGCGTCAGCGTCAGTTGCTGGCAGAGGTCCGCGACTGGGTGCGCACTGTGGCGATTCCCAATGAGGACCGGGTGGCCCGCACGGCGGAGGTGCCGGGGGAGCTGGTGGATGATATGCGCCGGCGCGGCTTTTTTGGCTGGAGCATTCCGACGGCCTATGGCGGTCGCGGGCTGACCACCGAAGAGCTGATTCAGGCGGCGCTGGAGCTGTCACAGTGTTCAGTAGCCTTTCGGGCACGGGTCGGCACCAATACCGGCATTGGGTCAGAGGCGCTGGTGGCCGATGGTACCGAAGAACAGAAGCGTGCCTATCTGCCGAAACTGGCATCGGGTGAATGGACCGGCTGTTTTGCGCTGACCGAAAAGGAAGCCGGGTCCGATGCCACGGCACTGCAGACCTCTGCTGTGCGCGATGGCGATAGTTATGTGCTCAACGGCGCCAAGTGCTTTATTACCAATGCCCCCATAGCGGATCTGTTTACGGTGCTGGTGCGCACCAATCCGGATGATCTGAGCTACCGAGGCATCAGTGCCTTTCTGGTAGAGCGCGGCACTCCCGGGCTGAGCACGGGCGAGCCCTACCAGATGATGGGGCAGGCCGGTTCGCCGGTCTCCGAAGTCTATTTTGAAAACTGCCGGGTGCCGACGGCCAACCTGATCGGCGGCGTTGAAGGCCAGGGCTTTCGTACCGCCATGAAGGTGCTTAACAAGCAGCGGCTGCACCTGGCGGCACTGTGCACGGGCCCGGCTATCCGCATGCTGGATGAGGCGGTTACGCACGCCACGCAGAGGCGTCAGTTCGGTGAGCGTCTGGCGGACTTTCAGCTGGTGCAGGCCATGATCGCCGACAGCGAAACGGAAATTCAGGCGGCGCGGGCGCTGATCCTGGAAACGGCGCGCAAGCGTGACCGCGGCGAGGATGTCGCCAAGGAAGCATCGATCTGCAAATATTTTGCCTCGGAAATGTGCGGGCGCGTGGCGGATCGGGCGGTGCAGATGTTTGGCGGATCCGGTTATGTCGCCAACTATAGCTGCATCGAGCGACTCTACCGTGATGTGCGGCTGTTTCGCCTCTATGAGGGCACCAGCCAGATGCATCAGATCAATATTGCCAAGCATGTCTTGCGCAGCGCCCAGGCGAGCAAGGTCGCCTGAGTATCCTGGACCCCGGCGATGGCAGGGGGCCTAGTCGTCAGGCTATTGGTTGTGACAAGCAATCCTATAACAACAAAAGCGGAGTGATCCCATGATCAACACAACGTTTAGATTTACAGCTCGCACCCTAATCACCGGACTGGTGCTGGGTGCCACCGCGGCCCTGGTACAGGCCGAGACTTATCCCACCAGGCCTGTAACCATGGTTATCCCCTTTCCAGCGGGTGGCGTGACCGACACCCTGGGGAGAGCCACCGCCTTGCAGCTGGGCGAGGTGCTGGGCACCAATGTCGTGGTGACCAACAAGCAGGGCGGTGCCGGCACCATTGGTATGGCGCAGATTGCCAAGTCCAGGCCCGATGGCTACACCGTTGCGGTAGTACCGGCGGCGCCGCTGGTGAATCAGCCGAACCTGCGCCGATTACCCTATGATGCGGATTCGTTTGACTACATCTGCCAGTTGTTCAGCAGCCCGCTGGTACTGGCAACTAAGCCGGATTCACCGTTCAAAACCCTGAACGAAGTGGTCGAATATGCCCGTGAGAATCCCGGTGCGCTGTCCTATGGTTCACCCGGGCCTGGCACTTTGCCGCATCTGGCGATGGAGCAGTTACTGGATGTGCTCGATCTGCAGCTGCGCCATGTGCCCTTTACCGGCGACGGCCCTGGCGTGACGGCGCTGATGGGCGGGCACGTCGATCTCTATATGGCGACCGGCACCGTGGTGTCGGACAAGGAGCTGCCCGCGGTGGCCGCCTTTGCCGATAGCCGTATCGAGCGGCTGCCGGAACTTGCGACCGCCACCGAGCAGGGCTATGCGCTCAATGCCGATCTCTGGGGTGGTCTGATTGCACCCAAGGGGCTGGCGGACGAACACAAGGCGCGTCTGGCAGAGGCCTGTCATACAGTGGCCGGCAGCGACGCCTACCGGGTGCAGCTCAAATCGCTGGGAACCGATGTCGCCTACCGTGACGCTGAGGCCTTTCAGGCCTACGTGAGCAAAGTGTCGGCAGCCAACGCCAAGCTGATCGATAAGCTGGGTCTGGCTCAGTAGGGGCGGGTCCATGAAGAAATTAACGGATCTCTGGATAGGCGCAGGGGTGCTTCCAATAGCGGCACTGCTCTACGTCACGGGCTTGCCGAAAACGGATGCCATGGAGACCTCCATCGCCATGAATCCGGCCTGGTACCCCTGGTTACTGCTGGTGCTGGCGATGCTCTGCGGGTTGGGGCTGATGGTTTCGGCCCTGTTGCGGCGCGCAGGCCCGTCTGAGGGCGCGGCCGGCATAACAGCTGGAGTCCGGCCGGGGCGCATGGTCGCAGGACTGCTGGCGATCTGTCTCTATGTGGCCGGTTTCTGGTTCGTCGGCTACTGGGTGGCAACGCTGCTGTTTATCCCGGCGCTGAGCTGGGGCCTGGGTCATCGCAAGCCCGCCGAAGTGGCCCTGGTGACGCTGATTGTCACATCGCTGGTCTGGCTGGTGTTCACTCGACTGCTGCTCATTCCGCTGCGGGACTGGCCTTTTTAAGGCTGGCACCTATCACCTTGATTACCTGTGGGAGTACCTATGGATAGCTTAATGACCGCGCTTATGATGCTGGCGACGCCGGCGGCGCTGATGGCGGTTACCGGGGGCACCCTGTTCGGAATCCTGGTCGGGGCCTTGCCTGGACTGGGCTCGGTACTGGGCATCACCGTCATCCTGCCCTTTACCTATATGCTGGATCAGACCACCAGTATCGCTTTGCTGCTGGGTACTTACTGCGGCTCTGTTTACGGTGGCAGCATTTCCGCCATCCTGATCAATACACCGGGAACGCCGCAGTCCGCGGCAACGGTGCTGGATGGCTATCCCATGGCCCGCAGTGGCCGCCCGGCCCTGGCATTGGGCTGGGCGACGGTGGCCTCGACTTTCGGTGGTCTGCTGGCCTGTGGCGTCCTGATTGTTGCGGCGCCGGCGCTGGCGCGCTTTGGCCTGCGTTTTGGCCCGATCGAGTATTTTGCCCTGGGACTCTTTGCACTGAGCTGCATCGTTTCGGTGGCGCGGGAAAGCCTGCTCAAAGGCGTACTGGCCGGCTTGTTCGGACTTTTTCTGGCGACCGTGGGGCAAGACCCGGTGACAGGCGCCATGCGCTTTGATTACGGATTTTTCGAGCTGAGTGCGGGTGTTTCCCTGGTGCCCTTGCTGGTGGGACTCTTCGCGGTGTCGGAGGTGCTCTGGCGCATTGCGGGCCCCGCGGAGCCTGGCGGCGCCAGTATCATGAAGGCCGGCTTTGAATTGCCGAGCCTTGCAGAACTGCGGCTGCGATTCTGGCTCATGGTTAAGTCCGCCCTGATCGGTACCGGCATTGGCACCCTGCCGGGTATCGGTGCCACGGCGGCCTCTCTGGTCAGCTATGCCGATGCCAAGCGTACCTCGCCGCGGCGCGACAACTTTGGTCGCGGCGAGCCTGACGGCATAGTGGCGTCCGAGTCCGCCAATAATGCGGTCACGGCCGGCGCTCTGGTGCCAACACTGTCCCTGGGTGTGCCTGGTGACCCTGTGACGGCGGTGATGCTGGGGGCTTTGACGATCCAGAACATTACCCCGGGTCCACGGCTGTTCAGTGAGAATGGCGATCTGGTGACCTACCTGTTTTTGGCACTGATTGCCGTCAATCTGGCAATGTTCGTTCTGGGGGCCTTGCTGGCACCGGCCTTCAGTCGCCTGCTCAAATTGCCCGAACCGCTCTTGATGGCGTCCGTGGTGGTGCTGGTAACCGTTGGAACTTATTCGGTTAACAGCAGTGCCTTTGATCTGGGCATAGTGCTGGTGGCGGGGCTGGTTGGATTTGTGCTGCGCTGGCTGGCTTTCCCCCTGGCGCCGGTCGTTATCGGTTTTGTGCTGAGCCCGATGATAGAGGGCAGTCTGCGCCAGGGCATGATCCTGACCGGAGATAATATCTGGGCCTTTGGTGCCAGTCCTATTGCGGCTGTGCTGTTTTTGCTTACGGGCCTGTTTCTGCTCTGGCCTTTGTATGGCTGGTGGCGTGGCCGCCAGCGCAGTGGCGCCAGTGCTCACCCGGTCTCGGGCGACTGACGACGGTAAACAGCACTGGCCGACAAGGCCAGAGACCGAAAAATCCTGAATTAACCCTGAGTGAGGCGGCCTGCGATGGCGGCTGCCTCTGTGCCTGACAGGGTAGAGCAACGTTGCAAGAGGTGAGTCATGCAGACAACACAAGATAACAGGCCGCTGGCCGGTGTTAAGGTGGTGGAGTTCGGTCAGTTTATCGCCGGCCCCGGGGCGACCCAGATCCTTGCTGACCTGGGTGCCGATGTTATCAAGATCGAAAGCCCCAATGGCGACAACGGTCGTCGTTTCGGGGTGAATACCGCCAGCAAGGGGCGCAGCGGCATGTTTATCGCCTATAACCGTGGCAAGCGCTCCATAGCGCTGGATCTGCGTTGCGCCCAGGGTGTTGCCATTGCCCGCAAACTTGCGCTGGGCGCGGACGTGGTGGTGCAGAATACCCGCGTCGGTGTGATGGCATCCATCGGGCTGGATGCTGCAAGCCTGCGGCAGGAAAAGCCGGCACTGATCTACGCCTCCATCTCGGGCTTTGGTACTGCCGGGCCTTCGCGCAAGCGGCCCGGGCTGGATATCGCCGCCCAGGCGGAAAGCGGCATGATGTCGCTCACCGGCGAGGCCGGCGGCACGCCCCTCAAGACGGGTTTTGCCGTGGTGGATGCCGCGACTGCGACGGCAACGGCCAATGCGATTCTGGCGGCCCTGTTCCGCCATGCGCGCACAGGGCAGGGGGAGACGATTGAAACCTCGCTGCTGACGGTTGCCATCGCGCTGCAGGCGCAGATCTGGGCGGAGTACGGCTGCTCCAATCAGCTGCCGCAGCGGGCGGGCAATGCCCAGCCACTGGTGGCGCCCGCCGCCGACCTGATCGAAGTCAAAGACGGTTATATTGTGCTGTCCGCCTATATGGAAGATCACTGGAAGCGCCTCTGTGAGGCCATTGGTCAGCCAGAGTTGGCGACCGATAGGCGCTTTGCCAGCAGCAATCAGCGTGTACAGCACCGTCCGGCGCTTATCGCCATCCTGCATGAGGCCCTAGGACAGTTTACCGGTGAGGAGGTGCGGGCACGGCTGGAATCTTTTGGGGTCGTCGTCGGCGTGGTACGCGACTATGCCCAGGTGCAGGCCAGCCAGGATGTGCAGGCCTGCGGTATCTTCCAGTTGGTGGTCGATGACACAGGCGGCGAGGTGCAGGTTCCGGGCCTGCCGTTCAGCCTTACCGAAGCGACGCAGGGAGCTGCACTGGCACGGGTTCCTGGGTTAGGCGAACAGGGCGAAGAGGTACTGCGCCAGGCCGGCTATGATGATGCGCAGCTGCAGGCACTGGTCAGCGCCGGTGTGGTTGTGCGGCCGGTGTCGCGGCGGCAAGCGGGTGCTGACAGCGAGCCTGTTAATTCCACAGCGGCCCAGGTGTGAAGGTATCCGGTTAAGGGTATTGAGCCTGTTATCGAGCCGGGAGTGGGCCCTTGCTGCGGTGCGCTCTCAGTTCGACGCCAGGCTCGTGAGGTGGCCGAGAAACATGGAGAACAACTCTGACTGGGTTGAGGTGTTCAGGCGTGCATGGATGTTCTTGCGATGTACTTTCACGGTGCCGGCGCTGATGTCCAGCAACTCGGCGACGGCCTTGGAGGAGTGTCCCTTGAGTATCAGCCCGGTGATTTCCTGCTCACGCGGCGTCAGCACGCCGCTGCCGAAGGTCGAGAGGGCATATTCCATCGCATCGCGGGACTCCTCGTTGTGCACATAGTCCGATGACTGGGCCAGCCAGAACTGGTGCACCAGGGCGCTGATGACCGGGAAAATTTGACTCAGGGTGTTGCGTTCGGTCCGGGTAATTGAACCCAGGCTCGATTTTCGTCCCAGCGACAGTGTAAAGCTGACGTCATTTTCCAGTGGTATCACCAGAATAATTTCATCCACCAGATCGAATTCGTGATAGCAGTTGCGGTAGTAATCGCTGCTCTCGAAGCCATCAGGCGCGATTTCCCGCAAGCGGTAAACACCCCCCGCCAGTCCCTGCTGCATGCCGTTGAACAGCGGGTCCAGCAGATACAGCTGATCGATGTAGCGGTTTAGCGCAGGGCCCATGCGCTGCGGGTGATTGCTCAGCACCACTATGGGCTTGAAAGTGTGCTTGTAGGTGGCGATCAGCAGGGTGTCGAAGCTGACCAGGCTCTGCAGGCAATCATTCAGCACCTCGGGAAAATTGCGCATGCGAATATGATCGATCAACCGTGCCAGATCTTTATGCCAGCTTTGTGAGGATGAAACGCCAAGGCCGATTTTAGTCATTGCGCTACGTATATCTCTTCGGGGGTATAGATGGAGTTTTTACTCCAGTAGTACCTTAGGGTCTGTTGGTTAACTTTATAACGCAGAACACCGCGAGGCAATTCGCATGGCACATGATATTAACAAATTGTGGGAGCAGGATAAGGCACACTTTATCCACCCCTTTACTGATTTCTCGGTTTTTGAAAAAGAAGGCTGCGATATTATTACCCAAAGCCGTGGCGAATATGTTTTCGATGGCAAGGGTAATAAATACCTCGACGGCATCGCCGGGCTCTGGTGTGTCAATATTGGTCACGGGCGCCAGGAAATGGGCCAGGCCATGGCCGAACAGGCTGAGCGCATGGCGTATTATTCGCCGTTTAATAACCTTTCCAATGTGCCTGCTATCGAATTGTCCGCCAAACTGGCGGAGCTTGCGCCGTCAAATCTGAATCATGTTTTTTACAGCTGTGGCGGTTCGGTTGCCAATGATACAACCATTCGTATCGTGCATTATTATTTCAATCAGCTGGGTCAGAAAGACAAGAAAATCATTATCTCGCGCAAAAACGGATACCACGGCACCACCTATGTGTCCTCAAGCCTGACCGGTATTGAAAGCAATAACTGGGGCTTTGATACCGCCGATCAGTTCGTGCATCACGTGGCCGAGGCCAATTGCTATCGCCGCCCAGATGGAATGACCCAGGCGCAGTACTGCGATTATCTGGTAGAGGATTTTGAGAGCAGCATCCGTGATTTGGGCGGTGCCGACAGGGTTGCGGCCTTTATCGCCGAGCCAATTATGGGCGCCGGCGGTGTGCTGGTGGCGCCCGAGGGCTATCACAGGCGCATGTACGATGTTTGCAAAAAATACGGCATGCTCTACATCGCCGATGAGGTGGTAACGGCCTTTGGGCGTCTGGGCCACTTCTTTGCCTCTGAAGCCGTGTTTGGTATTCAGCCAGATGTGATTAACTGCGCCAAGGGTCTGACCTCTGGTTATATTCCCCTGGGTGCGACCCTGCTGAGCGATGAAATCTATGCGGTGATCAGCAAGCCGCAGCGTGAAGGCGCGGTGTTCAGTACCGGCTTTACCTATTCCGGACATCCGGTAGCCTGTGCTGCAGCGCTGAAAAACATCGAGATCATGGAACGTGAGAATATCTGTGGCAACGTCCGTGATGTCGGCCCTTACCTGGAGCAACAGCTGAAAACTCTGCTGGACCTGCCTATCGTCGGTGATGTGCGCGGCAGTCACTTTATGATGTGCATTGAGAGTGTGGCCGACAAGGCGACCAAGGCGCTGTTGCCGATGGAAGCTAATGTCGGCAAGCGCATCGCCGAGCAATGCCAGAAGCGCGGCCTGATCGTAAGGCCCATCGCGCATCTGAATGTGCTGTCGCCGCCGCTGATCTGGAGCCGCGAGACGGTGGACCTGGTGGTGGGCATTTTGCGCCAGAGCATTCTGGCCACCGTCGAGTCCCTGATCGAAGACGGCCATTATCAGGCCTGAGAGACGCTACTTTGCCGGGTGGGCGCCTGTTCGCCAGGCTCCCAGACCTATAGTTAAAGAAAACAGGTTGCCTTCCATGAGTGACGCTAATAATAATCCCAGCCCCAAAATACTGGGTTTCCGGATGCCGGGTGAGTTTGAACCCCATGATGCCTGCTGGATGCTCTGGCCCCAGCGCGGTGATGTCTGGCGCCTGGGTGCCAAGCCCGCCCAGCGCGCTTTTGCCGCCGTGGCCGAGGCCATTTCCCGCAGCGAAACGGTCTTTGTCGCCGTAACCGACAGCCAGTACGAAAATGCCCGTGCCATGCTGCCATCCCAGGTGCGGGTGGTGGAAATCAGCTCTAACGATGCCTGGATGCGGGATATGGGCCCGAGCTTTGTGATCAATGATGCCGGTGAACGGGCCGGTATCGACTGGCACTTTAATGCCTGGGGCGGCCTCAATGGCGGCCTTTACTTCCCCTGGGATCTGGATGATCGCGTTGCCCGCAAGGTCTGTGAGATTAACGGCGATCGGCGTTTTCGGGCGCCCTTGGTACTGGAAGGCGGCGCCATTCATGTGGACGGTGAGGGCACGCTGCTGACCACCGAAGAATGCCTGCTTAATGGCAACCGCAATCCGCACTTGAGCCCTGGCCAGATCGAAGCCTATCTGGATGAGTACCTCAATATTTCCAAGGTCATCTGGCTCGATCGTGGCACCTTCAATGACGAAACCAACGGCCATGTCGACAATATCGCCTGCTTCGTGCGCCCGGGTGTAGTGGCGTTGCACTGGTGCGATGACCCGGCCGATCCGCAGTACGCCATCTCCCGTGCGGCTCTGGACGTATTGAGCCAGGCTACCGATGCTAGGGGGCGCAAACTTGAAGTACACAAGTTGCCCCAGCCTGGACCCCTGTACATGAGCGCCGAGGAAGCCGTGGGGGTGGATCTGTGCGAGGGCAGTCACCCGCGCACTCAAGGCGAGCGCATGGCCGGATCCTATATCAACTTTTACATCGGCAATTCCGTGGTGGTGTTTCCGCTGCTGGACAAGGCCCTGGATGGTCAGGCCCGCGAAATTCTGCAGGGGCTTTTCCCCGAGCGGGAGATCATTGGCGTCGATGCGCGGGAAATCCTGCTCGGCGGCGGCAACATTCACTGTATTACCCAGCAGCAGCCCAGCATTTAAAGCTTCTGAACAACGTTGCAATAAGTCGACGACAGTCTTGCCGTTTCGGGGGGAGGCTGGCGTTGCGTTCCCGTTGCGGCGAAATACAAGTATAACGAGGGATACTCATGAGCACGTCCACTGACACGAGCATGAAACTTGAACCGGCACGACCTAGTGAGACCATAGCCGTTGGTGCCATAGCGCTGGCCGTGATCGCCTTTGCACTCTACTGCTACCGTACCTATGGTGCCGACGGCGGCTTTGGCAGCCTCAGTCTGTTGCCAACGGCCGTGGTGGTTGTCACAGCGCTCTATACCAAACGTACCATCGAATCGCTGTTTATCGGCGTGCTGGTGGGCCTGGTGATGACCAATTCAGTGGCGGATTTTATCCCGGCCCTGGGAGGCACCTTTCTTGATGTCTTTATGAACGAGACTGTGGCCTGGATCTTTATCGCCTGCGGCCTGATGGGCAGCATGATTGCGTTGGTGACCATGGGCGGCGGCGCCGAGGCCTTCGGCCGCTGGCTGATCACCCGGGTGCATACCAAAAAGGGCACGCTGTTTTCCACCATGGCATTGGGGCTGGTGATCTTTATCGATGATTATCTCAATGCGCTGACCATTGGCGCCTCCATGCGCAAGGCGACGGATAGGGTCAGAACATCGCGCGAGTTTCTCGCCTATGTGGTCGACTCCACGGCAGCGCCGGTGTGCATTATTCTGCCATTCTCGACCTGGGCGGTGTTCTTTTCCGGCCTGCTGGAAGAAAACAATGTTGCGCTCGAGGGGCAGGGCATTGATCTGTTCATCAGCTCCATTCCCTACATGCTCTATGCCTGGGTTTGCCTGGCGGTGGTGATACTGGCCATCAGCGGCAAGCTGCCGTTGCTGGGGCGCATGAAAGCCGCAGAGCTGCGCGCCGAAAGCACCGGTGAAGTGTTGAGCGAGGCGGATAAGCCCCATGACGTTGAAATGGTTGGTGGCGTGGAAAAATCCAATACGCTGAATTTCTTCGTCCCCATCGCCTCGCTGATATTCTTCACCTGGTACTTTGATATCGACATCATGTCCGGTGCCATGGCGTCGATCTTTGTTACCCTGGCCTTTTTCGGCATTCAGCGTCTGCTGAGCATGGGGCAGATGTTTGATGGCATTCTGAAGGGCTTTGTCGGCATGATCATGCCACTGGGCACCCTGTTCTGCGGCTTTATGCTGGCCGAAGTCAACGATACTTTGGGTACCACCGAATACGTGATCAATGCCACCACCGCCTTCATGACCGCTGAAATGCTGCCCATGGTCGCTTTCGTGGTGATGGCAGCGCTGGCGTTTGCCACGGCGTCCTTCTGGGGCATCTTTGTGGTCGGCATGCCGATTATCTTGCCGCTGGCGCTGGCGGTGAATGCGGATATTCCGCTGGTAGTGGGCGCCATGATTTCAGCCTCGGCCTTTGGCTCCCATGCCTGCTTTTATGGTGACTCAACGGTACTCTCTGCCAAGGCCTGCGGCATCAGCCCCATGAGTCATGCCATGACCCAGTTGCCCTATGCGATGCTCGGTGGTGTGGTGTCGGCATTCGGTTTCCTGGCGCTGGGCTTTATGCTCTGAACCGGCTCTTGATCGCAACCTGAATTAAAACGCCCGGGCAGCAATGCCCGGGCGTTTTGTGTCCTGCTGGCGCAATTAGTGGGCTATTAGTCGCTTGTCACGCTGGCGCCCCGCAGCTTAACGGGCCAAGATAGCGATGCACCAAATAGGTGCCGTATCTTTTAATACAGACCAGGGATGATTGATTAATGGGGCCTATTCGTCAGCTGACCGCACTGCTGGCCAGCTATGGATTGCTGTTGCTGGCCAATGGCATGTTTACCACTCTGCTCAGCCTGCGAACCCGGCTGGAGGGATTTCCCACTGAGCTGATCGGCCTTGTTATGGGCAGTTATTTTATCGGCCTGTTCCTGGGGGCTCGCTATGCGGCCGGGGTGGTTAACAAGGTGGGTCATATCCGCGCCTTTGGAGTCTTTGCCTCGCTAATCTCCATTACGCCCTTGCTGCACATGCTGGTGATATCACCCTCGCTCTGGTTTGTGTTGCGCCTGGTTGCGGGCTTCAGCATGGCAGGGCTCATCGTGGTGACCGAGAGCTGGCTCAATGCCAGGGCCGAGGATCACAACCGCGGCGCTGTGCTGTCGATCTACATGATTATCAACTATCTGGGGGCGGGCTCGGCGCAGCTGTTGCTGATGCTGGATGATCCGGGGGGCTACCGGCTCTTTCTGCTGGCGTCCATTACATTCTCGGTGTCGCTGATCCCGGTACTGCTGACCCGTACCACGGCGCCGCTACCGGAGCCGCCCGGACCGCTGCGCATTTCACCGGTACTCAAGGCATCCCCAGTGGGTTTTTTTGGCGCCATGGCCGCCGGCCTGATCAATGCGTCCTTCTATACCATGGGGCCGCTGTCGGCCCAGGATGCGGGTCTGTCGGCCGATGATATAGCGCTTTTTCTGGCCTGTGGCATTCTCGGCGGGCTGGTGCTGCAGGTGCCGCTGGGGCGTCTGTCGGACCGTATCGAGCGGCGCAAGGTGATTGCTCTGGCATCCGTGGGCACCACGCTATGCTGCGCGACACTGGCCTGGCTGGTGATGCAGCAAGTGGAGGTCAAGTGGCTGTTGCTTGGCAGTTTCAGTTACGGCTGTCTGGCCTTTACGCTCTACTCTCTGGCCGGCGCTCACGCCAATGACTGGGGTGATCCTGGGCGGCGCATGCAGACCGCCGGCGCCTTGCTGGCAGGCTTTGGTATTGGCGCTATAGTCGGGCCTTTTCTCAGTGGTACCGCCATGTCGGCTCTGGGGCCGTCGGGTCTGTTTGTGTTTAACGGTGTTGTGGCCTTTATGCTGGCGCTATTTAGCCTGTACCACAGTGCGCGGCGCGGTATGGCACTGAGCAAACCTCGCTTTGTGCCACAGCCAGGCTCGCAGTACAGCTCGGATGAGTTGTATCGGGCGGTGCAGGAAGACGAGGAGCTGGATAAGGTAGAAAGCCGGCAACCCTGAGGGTTGCCGGCTTTGCGGGCAATAAGCGCTGAGCTCGTGCAATCGGGGCTTTAGCCTATACGTTGCTTGATGTAAGCGTCGTAGTCCGGTACCCGGTAATCGTGGCTCTGGTTCATCAAAGCTGAGCCGATCACGAAGTCCGCGGTGCTGCGATTGCAGGCCACAGGCACATTCCAGACCGCAGCAATGCGCAGCAGCGCCTTGACGTCCGGGTCGTGGGGCATGGGCTCGAACGGGTCCCAGAAGAAGATCACCATGTCGATCTGTTGATCAACCAGCATGGCACCGATCTGCTGATCACCGCCCAGCGGGCCGCTGATCAGCTTGTTGATCTGCAGCTGCAACTCCTGTTCCAGCATATGGCCGGTGGTACCGGTGGCAAACAGCCGGTGCTGGCTCAGTTGCTGCAGATTCTGGCGCGACCAGTCAATCAACTCGTGCTTCATGTTGTCGTGGGCAATAAGCGCAATACGCTTGCGGGCCGGCATCTGAATCACTTTCTGCTGCATCGGATCTCCTTCTGGGGTCAGCCTTGACCCAAGTCTTAGCGGCCTGCTTTTTCGGCCGACTTGCGTCGCTGTTCGTTGAAGTAGGTGATCAGGCTGTGAGTCGAGCTGTCATGCTTGTCCGACACGGGGCCGCCGGTCAGTTCCGGCAGTATCTGTTTGGCCAGGGTCTTGCCGAGTTCGACGCCCCACTGGTCAAAGGAGCAGATATCCCAGATGACGCCCTGCACAAAGATCTTGTGTTCATACATGGCAATCAGGGCACCCAAAGCGCGTGGATCCAGTCGATCCAGCAGCAGGGTGTTGGTCGGACGGTCGCCGGCGTGCACCTTGTGCGGAATCAGGTCCTCGATGGCCTCGGGCTTCATGCCCTTGGATTCAAGATCCTTGCGCACTTCATCTGCGCTTATGCCGTTCATCAGTGCTTCTGTCTGGGCAAAAAAGTTGGCCATGAGGTTTTCATGGTGGCCACGCACCGGGGTGCTGCTATCAATAGAACCGATAAAGTCGGCCGGCACTACTGTCTTGCTCTGGTGCAGGTACTGATAAAACGCGTGCTGTCCATCGATACCCAGGGAGCCCCAGATAATCGAGCCCGTGCTGTAGGGAACCTGGTTGCCTTCATGGTCGACCGATTTGCCGTTACTTTCCATATCTGCCTGCTGCAGGTAGGCGGCGAAGCGCGCCAGAGGCCAGTCGTAGGGCAGAATCGCCTGGGACTGACGACCCAGGAAGGTGCTGTTCCACAGACCAATCAGTGCCAGCAATACCGGTGCGTTCTTCTCCATGGGCGCATCCCTGAAATGGATGTCCATTTCGTGGGCGCCGGTGAGCAGCTCTTCGAACTGCTTGAAGCCCAGGCACAGAGCGATGGGCAGGCCGATCACGGACCACAAAGAATAGCGACCGCCGACCCAGTCCCACATCTGGAAAGTGTTTTCACGCTTGATACCAAAGGCTTTGACCGCCTCGTGGTTAGTGGATACGGCCACGAAGTGACTGCTGACCGCACGGTCGTCAAAGGCGGAAGACATCAGCCAGTTACGTGCCGTCTGGGCATTGGTCATGGTTTCGCTGGTGGTAAAGGTCTTGGAGGCCACCACGAAAAGAACGCGTTCCGGATTAAGCGGGCGCAGTACGTTGGCAATCTCGACACCGTCGACGTTGGAGACGAAGTGCACCTTGATGCGGTCATCGGCATAACGGCGCAGTGCCTGGGTCACCATGCGCGGGCCCAAATCCGAACCGCCGACGCCTATATTGACGACATCGGTGATGCGCTTGCCTGAATAGCCGCGCCACTCGCCCTTGCGAACCGAATCGACAAACACTTTCATGCGGCCGAGTTCGTGGTTGACCACTTCCATGACATTCTCGCCATCGAGATAGACAGGCGTGTTGGTACGGTTACGCAGGGCCGTGTGCAGTACGGCGCGATTTTCGGTGGAGTTGATACGGTCACCGTGGAACATGCGCTCGCGCCAGTTTTCAACACCGGCGGCTTTGGCCAGATCCAGCAGGCCCTGCATGGTTTCGTCCGTGACCGGATTCTTCGAGTAATCCAGCAGGATATTCTGTACTCGAATCGAATATTTTTCGTAGCGGTTCGGATCCTGGGTGAACAGATCGCGCAGATGAACGTCGCCAATCTCGCCAGCGTGCTGTTGCAGAAACTTCCAGGCGTCAGAATCTGAGATGTTGGCCATCTCGGGCTCCTCTTATTAGGGTTACCGATCAACGGTCGTAGACCAGGATGAAACTTAGTTGTGTTAATTTACGTAAATTTAATTAAATAACAAGTATTATCGAGATGTATTTTAGTTTTATTTGGTGATTTTTTAGTTTTGTTCGTAAATTATTGCCCGAATGTGCCATCTGCAGATTCGGGCCCGAGTTCGCCGAGGTAAAAATGCTACTGCATTAGTATGGCCGCGAAACCAAAGCCTGCAAATAACAGGCAGGCGCCACGTCGCGCCCAGGTCAGTGGCAGGCGCTGCATCAGCCAGGCGCCAGCGTAGATCACAGGGACATTGGCGAGCATCATGCCCAGGGTTGTGCCGAAGATGACCCAGAGGGTGGCATCGTCAAAGCGCGCCGCCAGTATCACTGTCGCTATCTGGGTCTTGTCGCCAATTTCGGCGATAAAGAACAGCACGCAGGTGGCTATAAAGGCGCCATAGCGCAACACGCCGGCGTTTTCGTCGTCTTCCTTGTCGGGAATCAGCACCCAGAGGCCGACAGCGATAAAGCTTAGTCCAATGATCCAGGGCAACCAGGTGGCGGGAATCCAGTGGGCAACCCAAACGCCGAGCCAGGCGGAGAGGGCGTGGTTGAGCAGGGTCGCGAGCAGAATGCCGGCAATGATGGCGTTGCGCTGCACAAAGCGCGAGGCGAGAAAAAGTGACAGGAGCTGGGTTTTATCACCGATCTCGGCGATGGCAACGGCAGAGGCAGAGGCTAGCATGGCTTCCATAAACGTATTCCTGGGCGGGCTTGAATTGAATACACCAAGACACAGCAAGCCGGCCCGCCAGGAGCAGCTTGTCGTGTCTCAGGTCTCATCAATCCCGCAGGACGTGACTGCCATGGGCGTGGGGCCCAAGCATGTTGACAGTCACTCTGGTCGGCGCCGCCGACCGGAAGATTACTCCCCCAAGAACGGTGAGGATATTAAGGCAAGTGCTTGAGCGGTGCAACGCAGGATGTCACTTTGTTGCCTGTTTTCCAGCTGTTATGGCCGGGGCAGCCGCATCTGTGCCCGGCACTGGCTACACTTGGTATGTAGATGGGAAAGGGGGATGGCAATGGCGAAGATTACCTACATCGAACCGGATGGGCAGCGTCAGGAACTGGTTGTACCCGATGGCTGGAGCGTGATGGAAGGCGCAATAGACAAGGAGATCGAAGGTATCGTGGCCCAGTGTGGTGGCGGATGCAGCTGCGCAACCTGTCATGTCTATGTGGTATCTGGTGCGGTGGGGGAGCCTGGCGAGGCGGAACTTGAAATGCTCGAGCTCGTGGCCGCGGAGCGCAAGCCCAACAGTCGTCTCAGTTGTCAGCTCGAAGTAGGGCCGCAGCTCGAGGGTCTGGTGGTACAGATTCCGGATACGCAGTACTGAGTTATAGTGGTTGCATTGAACTGGCGGTTGAGTGGGCGGGGTGCAGTGGCTCTTCACTGGCCTGGGCTCTTAACTAAAGGAGGTATGAGTCATGTTGCCTGATATCAAGCAAATTCTGTATGCGTCGGACCTGGGTGAGCACTCGGTGCCGGCACTGCGCATGGCGGTGAAACTGGCGCTTGAGCATGGTGCCACTATCACCTTCTTGCATGTGGTGGAGGTACTGAGCCCGTCAACCGAAGCTCTGATCGATACTCATTTCGACCCCAAGGTACTGGCGGAACTGCGCAAGACCGGTATTGAAGATTTGCGTATCAAGATGACGCGGCGGGTGGAGAGCTTTTGGGCCGAGGAATTGCCCGCGGGCAAAGCTCAGGCGCTTAGCAAGCCTCTGGTGCTGATCGAAAAGGGCAATGTTGAAGAGAAGATACTCGCCACGGCCAGGCAGATGGATGTCGATATGATTGTCATGGGCACGCGCACCCATTCGGCGCTGGCGAAGATGTTTATGGGATCCAGCGCCCAGCGCGTGATGCAGCACAGTGATCGCCCGGTACTGATTGTGCCGTTGCCGGCAGACTAATTACAGTGGAATACCCCGGGGGGACGGCGTATGCTGGCGCCCCCCGTCTTTTAATGCCTCCGGAAAGCCGATGCTCAGCTATCGTCACGCTTATCATGCCGGCAATTATGCCGATGTCCTGAAACACTTGGTGCTTGCTCGCACACTCGAGTACATGACCTCCAAAGATACGCCGCTGCTGTATCTGGATACCCACGCCGGTGCCGGCAGTTATCACCTGGGCGCGGCCATGGCCAAAAAGACCGCGGAGTATAAAGAAGGCATAGGGCGGCTCTGGGGCCAGCCTCTGCCTGATGCCCTGACACCATTGATGTCGGTGTTGCGCCAGATCAACCCCAAGGGGGAGCTGGAGCATTATCCTGGCTCACCCCAGGTGGCGGCGAAGTTGCTGCGCAAGCAGGACGCGCTGCGTCTGTTTGAGCTTCACCCCAGCGACTATCGCCTGCTGAGCGAGCGTTTCGCAACGGACCGTCGGGTGCGGGTCGAACGCAGCGACGGCTTTGTCAGCCTCAAGGCGCTGTTGCCGCCGCCGTCCAAGCGCGCACTGGTATTGATTGATCCGCCCTATGAGAACAAGGGAGATTACCGACAGGTGCAGAAGGTTGTGCTCGAGGGCTACAAGCGCTTCCCCATTGGCACCTACCTGATCTGGTATCCGGTGGTGGTGCGGGCGCGCATCGACGACATGGTGCGCGGCTTCAAAAGCGCCGGTGTGCGCAATCTGTGGCAGGTTGAGCTGGGTCTGGGGCCCGACACTGAGGATTTCGGCATGACATCCAGCGGCCTTTTCATGATTAACCCGCCCTGGACACTGCCGGGCGAGCTCAAGGAGGTACTGCCGATGCTGCAGAACCTGATTGCGCCCGAACAGGGTCGCTGGGAGTTGAAGCAGCTGGTGGGCGAATAGCCCACCGTGCTTTGGTGATACAAGCAGGCTTCAGCTGTTGGTTTTGGTGACGAACGGCTGGGGCAGCTGGAATTCGGTGGGCTGGCGGCGCATCGGGCAGATAAAGTTGAGTCGGTACGCGACCAGCAGCAGTCCCTCGCGGTTCTTGTTGCCCTCGCCGTAACGCGGATCCCCCATCACCGGATGGCCAATATGGGCCAGGTGGCGACGAATCTGGTGGGTACGGCCATGTTCGATGCGAATCTCCAGCACGCTGGTGTTACGCTCGGCATCATATTCCAGCCGCGTGTAATGAGTAATGGCCGCCTTGTCGTCCAGAGCCAGATCGATAGTTCCCTCCAGCGGTGCTTCACCCAGCACCACGGCCTGGTAACCCTTTTCTACTTCGCCATCCTGAAACAGTTTGGACAGTATGGCTGCCATCTTTTTATTGTGGGCCAGGAGTATCAGGCCGCGGGTTTCGCGATCCAGCCGGTGTACCGGGTATATCTCCCGCTTGTAGCCATAGGCCAGCTCCGCCATGCGCGGCAGCGCCATATGATCCCCATAGCGCGTACCCTGTGACATTACGCCAGCGGTCTTGTACCAGAGGGTATAACCCATGCGGTCTTCCATGGCGCTGAGCTGAGGTGGCTTTAGCTCCAGCAGGGCTTCGTCGTAATAGAGTTCGATCCGGTCGCCGGCCTTGAGCGGGCTGTTGGCACGGCGCAGGCGGCGCTCGTGGGTGCCGCGTATCAGCCAGACGGCACCCTTGTTCATGGCGTCCTTAAGGCGCTTTTTCGGCAGGCCTGTGGCCTCTGTCAGGTATTCCAGTGCATTGTCGACGGCCGACGGCAGGGTGCGTTTCAGTTCCATGGGATCTGTCTCTGTAGTGAATGGGGCAAGTATACAGATCTTGCGCCGCCGGTGTCTGACTCAGGCTGATCTGGACTGTACTGCGATCAGCAGAAATTCACGATTGCCGTCGCCACCGGTGATGGGGCTTGGCATGTAGTGCTGCACTCCAAGGCCAAGGGTTTCGCACAGCGCTCGAATGTTCGTTTCAACGTCGGTGTAAAGGCGTTCATCGCGCACTATGCCGCCCTTGCCGATACCGCTGGGGCCGACTTCAAACTGCGGCTTTACCAGACTGATCAGACGGCCAGCGCTGCGGATTAGCGGTGCCAGGGCTGGCAGTATCTTGGTTTGGGAAATAAAGGACACATCCATCACCGCCAGATCAAAGCCTGCGCCATCACGGCTCAGAGGCAGCAATTGTTCCGCGTTCAGCGCTCTGGCGTTGACGCCCTCCAGGCAGGTAACGCGCGGGTCGGCCCTCAGGCGTGCATCAAGCTGATCGTGCCCCACCTCTATGCCCACCACGGCTGCGGCGCCATGCTGCAGCAGGCAGTCAGTAAAGCCGCCGGTCGACTGGCCGACATCAATGGCCACCAGTCCGGTCGGATCCAGCTGTAGCGCATTCAGCGCACCCAGCAGTTTGAGGGCGCCACGGGAGACGAAGCGATCCTGCGGATCGGTGCTGACGCTCAGCTCGATATCGCTGTCGAGCTTCAGACCCGCTTTGGTGACCGTCTGCCACTCATCGTTGAGCTGTACCCGTACCCGGCCGTCCTTGATCAGGCGCTGGGCGTGAGTGCGCGAACTGGCCTGCGCCCGTGCCACCAGAATCATGTCGATGCGCTGCATGGATGTGGGGTGCTCCGCCGTTTTTAAGAAGGGCGCCATTATAGGCAGTGGGCGGGTATGCGAAAAGCCGCAGGGCGGTAGCACTTGCGTATTTTTGCCCCTGGTGCGCGCAGCAATGCCGGGCTAAGGCGTTGCCTGGGGACTCAATTGCCACTGAAAATTCCCGGCCTCTTAGGCTACACTGCTGAAAACCTTCAGGAATTCGATTGATGAAAGGATTGATACCGTTTCTGGTACTGACAGGTGCCATGGGGCTGTCGTCGCAGGTTATGGCTGCCAGTGAGCAGGCCATTCGCGATTGTCAGGCCAGCAGCATGAATCCGCTGGTTGTCGGTGCCTGCATCAAGCAGCTAACGTCCAAGGCGGGGCGGCTTGAAGATATTCAGTGTCGCAAGGATCTTGAGTGCTGGGGCAAGCAAAACGAAGCCCGTGCCCAGCGTAATTGTGCGCCGGGTTTCGGTCGTGCCGCGCAGTGGGATGCCAACTGGTGGAAGCTGTGGGATGAGCAGAAATTAACCCATGTACGCTGGCGTTCGCGCCGTGAAGGCACTCTGGAATATTATGTCGACAGCGCAGGCATGCGGCTTATCTGTGGTTTTGATCCCGAATTGCCGCAACGGGTTCAGGTGCAGTATGGCCCTGCGGTGGGTGATCTCGGTTTGAAGTTGTAGTCTGGCAACTAAAGGCAGATGCTTGCTAACCTGAGCAGGCTTCGGATATAGAAGCACACAAAAAAGGACCGGCAAT
>NZ_BCNS01000197.1 GCF_001528745.1 Marinobacterium profundum
CAACAGCAGCAGGGCAATCAGGTTTGGGATCGCCATAAAGGCGTTAAGGGTGTCGGCCAGCAGCCAGATGAAATCCAGGTGCAGTACCGCACCGGCGGGCACCGCCAGAATCCACAGCACCCGGTAGGGGGCGATGGACTTGACGCCGAAGATATACTCAACGCAGCGCTCGCCGTAGAAAGACCAGCCAATGATGGTGGTAAAGGCAAAGATCGCCAGTGAAACCGCCACCAGATAGTTGCCAAGCCCCGGCAGTGCCTGGGCAAAGGCCATGGAGGTGAGGGCAGCACCGGATTCGCCGCTGGTCCAGACTCCGGAGGTGATGATAACCAGGCCTGTGATCGAGCAGATCATGATGGTATCAATAAAGGTACCCAGCATGGCGACCAGACCCTGGCGTACCGGGCTCTTGTTCTGGGCAGCGGCGTGGGCGATAGGTGCTGAACCCAGGCCCGCTTCGTTGGAGAAGATGCCGCGGGCAACACCAAAGCGGATAGCCGCCCAGACAGCTGCGCCGGCAAAGCCACCTTCAGCAGCAACCGGTGAGAAGGCGTGGGTGAAGATCAGATCAAACGCATCGGGAATCTGCTCGGCATTAATGAAGAGTACCACCAGGCCCGCCACTATGTAGGACACTGCCATCACGGGTACCAGGGCGCCTGCGACATGGCCGATACGACGGATACCGCCGATCAGGACCGCACCGACCAGTACCATCACGATCAAGCCGGTCACCCAGGTGGGTGTGCCAAAGTTGGATTCCATGACGCTGGCAATAGAGTTGGACTGCACAGTGTTGCCGATGCCAAAGCCTGCGATAGCACCGAAGATGGCGAAGGCCATGCCCAGCCATGCCCATTTGCTGCCAAGACCGTTCTTGATGTAGTACATGGGGCCACCGACGTGGTTGCCTTCTTCGTCTACTTCACGGTATTTAACGGCCAATACGGCTTCTGCGTACTTGGTGGCCATGCCGACCAGTGCAGTGATCCACATCCAGAAGAGGGCACCTGGGCCGCCGAGGAAGACGGCGGTGGCGACACCGGCGATGTTGCCGGTACCCACGGT
>NZ_BCNS01000198.1 GCF_001528745.1 Marinobacterium profundum
GCCTTGCGGCCCCGCCACAACAGTTTGAAGCCGGTACCCAGCTTCAGTATTGGCATCAGACGCAGTCCCAGGGACAGGAACAGACCGACACCCAGTATCAGAACCAGCATCAGCGGGCCCCATACAATACTGTTAATCTCTCCGATGATGGACGTGAGCATTTCCATTAGAGGTAAGCCTCCTCGTTGTTATTGTTATCACCCGCCCCCAGGTAGGGGTGCGGCATGATATGAAGTCACCCGGCGATCAGCAAAAGGGTGGCTGCAGTACGGTTCGACTCGACGCGTGCGGTGCACATTGTGTTGTCGGCTGTTTGTTTCTTGTAGGAAACATATTCTATTTTAATCAGTTAATGTTTCATTAGAAGCTATTTTTCCTCTTTCGAGGAACTTTTTATATTCTTCGTCCGGAACCAGGCGACCACCGGTGGTCCAGATCAACTGTGTTGCCTGGGCAAGACGAGACTCCAGGCCGCGGGCGCTAAGGTAGTCGGCGCCGTCGCTCAACAGTCTGGCTGGCCCCTGAATGCCGGCAGCAGCAGAGGGTTCTATGGCAACCTGTTCTGTGTTTTGAAGCTGGTACAGATCACGATAGAGGCTCTCGTCGGTCACGGTATAGACGCCGGCCAGCAGAGTGCGAATGCGCGTGCAGACCCATTCGGACGCAAGGCCTACGGCAAGGCCATCGGCCTCGGTCTGGCAGCTCAGGCCTATGTCATAGACCGACGGAATGCTCGGATCCTGCACGCCCAGTAGCACGCAGGGTGCCTGGGCGGGTTCGGCAAAGAAGCAATGTACCGCGTCACCGAATACCTGTTTCAGGCCAAAGCAGATGCCTCCGGGTGCACCGCCTACGCCGCAGGGAATATAAACCATGAGCGGGTGCTCGGCGTCGACCTTAATGGCCGCTTTGGTCAGCTGGTCCCGCAGACGCAGTGCCGCCACGGCATAACCATAGAACAGTCTGGGCGAGTTTTCGTCGTCGACAAAGTAACCCAGGGGGTTGGCTTCGGTTTCGGCGCGCCCCTGGGCCACGGCTGCGCTGTAGTCGCTGGCATGCTCGATAACGCGCACGCCAAAGTTGCGCAGACGCTGCTTCTTCCATTCCTTGGCGTCGCTGGACATATGCACGCAGGTGTCAAAGCCCAGCGCTGCGCCAATCACGCCTATGCTAAGCCCCAGGTTGCCGGTGCTGGCCACACCCAGCAGATGCTGTGCAAACAGGGCCCGGGCTTCGGGGCCGGCGAGCTTGAGGTAGTCGTCATCGATGCTGTGCAGAATGCCGGCCTTCAGGGCAAGGGACTCGGCATGGCAAAGCACCTCATGGAAGCCGCCGCGGGCCTTGACGGAGCCTGCAATCGGCAGATCATGGTCGGCCTTGAGCAACAGCGTGCCCGGCAGCGCCAGCGCTTGTTGCAGTGCTGGCACCGCCAGTAGGGGAGATTCGATCAGGCCTTTGTCCGCCGCAAGCTCGGGGAACAGCTGGGCCAGCAGGGGTGCACAGCGCTGCAGGCGGGCAGCAGCAGCTTCGATTTCCCGCATCTCGGGTTGGGGGGCATCGTGCGCGCAGGCCGGGTTTAGCCAGAATAAGGGAGCGCCCAGGGAGAGTCTGTGAGTGATGGAGCAAGCGTCTTGTGTTGGCACCATTCTTCCTTGGTCACTGGCTGTATCGAGGCGCGCATTCTGGAGTCAGTCTAAAAGATCCGCAATCAATGAATATTCAATGCGATTTTAGGCAAACTAAAGCAAGTTTAGCGTCAATCTGGGATTCTGGGGCTACGCAAAGCCGTCGGGCTCTGTTTTACTGTTGCCCTTAGTTGAAGCTGGTGCCGGAGACAACGATGATTAATGCCCAGATACTTGCTGCGCTTCGAACCTTTGAGGTGGCGTCCCGTACCCTGAGTTTTACCCGTGCCGCCGAACAACTGCATGTCACCACCGGGGCTGTCAGCCAGCAGATCAAGCATTTGGAGGCACAGCTGGGTTTCAAGTTGTTCGAGCGCCTGCCCCGGGGGCTGAACTTGACCGGCGAAGGCAAGCAGTTGTTTGTGGTGGTACATAAAAGTCTGCAGGATCTCGATGGTTGCGTGCAGCGCCTGCAGCGCGAGATGCTTGAAGGGCAGATACGCTTTCGATCAACGCCCTCCCTGCTGTTCAAATGGCTGGTGCCGCGGCTACACCTG
>NZ_BCNS01000199.1 GCF_001528745.1 Marinobacterium profundum
ATCCCGATATTAGGGTTGAAACCTTCGCCGAAGAATCCCTGCTGCGCACCGAACCGCGGGACTTCGATCTGGCGATTGACTATAGCTTCGGGGAGTATCGCGAGTTGGTAGCGACACCGCTGCTGGCTGAAACGCTGTTTCCGGTGGCCAGCCCCGACTATGCGGCCGCGCGCGACTGGAATGATCCTGACAGCTGGAAGGAGCTGACCTTGCTGCACGACTCCATGGCCTGGCATGAGGCGCGCCGGGATGCGGAGTGGCGTTATTATCTCGACAAGGCAGGGCTGACGTCTGTCGAGAGTGATCGTGGGCATTACTTCAATCGGGCGGATCTCGCCATCGAGGCCGCCGCTGCAGGTCTTGGCGTGGCGCTGGCCCGCGGTCGGCTGATCGATGGGGATCTGGATCGTGGTCGGCTGGTATCGCTGTTGCCGGCCTTGCCATCCTGCTGTTCCTATTACCTGATTCACAGGCCCGGAGCGCTGGATAATGCCCGCATCCGGGTATTCTTCGACTGGCTGCGCCAGCTGCCTGACGTGCGTATCTGATAGATTTGGTTTCTTGTTTCTTGTTTCTTGTTATCTTGCCCCTAGCCCCTA
>NZ_BCNS01000200.1 GCF_001528745.1 Marinobacterium profundum
TTTATTATGTTCGTCACTGTTTATATTGTCTTCGTGTGCTTTTTTTTTTTCAAGCAGAAGACGGCATACGAGATGCTCAGGAGTTTCGTGTGCTCGGAGATGGGTATAAGCATCAGGGCTGCTAACATCGGCTTTACCCGAACAAGTCCATCATCCCGCTAGAATCTCCTGTGCTTGGCCTTGTTAGGCCACCGCGATATACTTGTACGGAGTTCCCGTACGTAATGGTGAAATTATGAATATCGTCAGTGTAAATAAATTCAGAGACAACCTGAAAAGCCTTGTAGAGCAGGTTGTTAGCAGACACGAACCCCTCAAGGTCACACGTCGTGCAGGAGAAGCGTTCGTGATCATGAGCGCTGAGGACTGGGAAAGGGAGCAAGAAACACTGTATGTTCTTCAGAATCGAGACCTGATGCAACAGATTGCGACCTCCCTTGATACTCATAACCGTGGCCAAGGATACACACCTGATGATGAGCAGATGAATGAGATCACTGGTATTTGAGGGCAGCACTTGGGAGGCATATGAAAAAATGCGCGAGAAGGACAAGAAACTGCACAAAGCTCTCTGCAAACTGCTGAAAGAAATGCTCCGCTCTGACGACCCATCAAGTGGCATCGGCAAACCTGAGCCACTTAAACATAACCTGTCAGGCTTGTGGTCAAGGCGCATCTCACAGCAGGATAGGCTCATATACCGATTCGACGACAGATCAATTTATATTTTCGCCATTGGCGGGCATTACGACCAGCCCTAACGGCTGGCTCCGGGGACAGTATAGCAATTTCCAGTTACGACTTTACATTCGGCCCCGGACGCTTTGGGGCGAGTACCTTTCCAGTAACTGTCTCAGTGCTCAACGAAGTCACTACCGCCCAATGGCCTGCCTGTTCTCGCAATTTCACGGGGTCTGGTCTGAATTTCACGGGGTCTGGTCTTGCCTTTTGCTCCCAGATGAGAAGCAAGCGTAAAAGACAAGACCCCTGAGCAGTGCCAAATGGCGTTCGCAGGTCACAGGTCTTGCCTTTTGCCCTTCTGATAATCCGGCTTACCCTCGAATAGTGCAGACCGAAGAACTCCCCCTATTGCTTTCATACTATATCCACCACTGGCATACGTTTGAACAATAGCCTCGTTACGTGATGAAGCCTCATCGACGTAGTGTTTCAAGGGTTTTGCAAGCGGGCGCCGCTGCGTCGAGGGTATTTCAGTTAAGCAGTCCGCTGAATACGTTTCTGCATCTCATCGACGAACTGCTCGCTGCCAAGGTACACCTGGTTGCGCAGTTGACTCCAGGGCGAGGGTTGATGCTTGCCATCGGCAACGAATCGCTCATAACGCTCAATCGCCAGGTCACGCCGCTCATCAAAAGCCGCAAGAATCCAGTCTATATCAAGTGTATTCAGATCAGGCTCGTAGCCGACTGTCGCCCGGTAACTGCGCCACGGCCAGAAACCAGCGCCTGTCGTCATCGGTCTCGAAGATCAACTCACGTCGATTGCCCCGCGAGGTCACATGGTATAGAGCACCTGCGAACTCCAATCGTAGCGGTCTGGCCATCCTTGGCTCCTTTCCGTGTATTGATTAAAGAGTATAGGATTTATGCGAAAGCATAGAGTCCGAGGGATTTCCCTTATCCAAATCTAACCGTG